>JAZRSU010000014.1:0-57445 GCA_045651645.1 Acutalibacteraceae bacterium | reverse complement strand
TCTTTCAATCGTTGTTTAATTTTCAAGGTGCGTTCGGCGTTGCGTTTCAGCCGCAACATTGTGAATTATATCACATCGTTTTGACTTTGTCAACACCTTTTTTCAACTTTTTTGAACTTTTTTCAGTTCGTGTTCAGTTGTTGTGCACTCCTCAAGAGCGCTTTGCTATAATAACAAATCATTCACGACTTGTCAACACTTTTTTTCAATTTTTTTAAAGTTTTTTGCACTTTAATAACACGCTACCTCGTGTTTTGTAAAATAGAAGACATCTTATATATAATTATATACATTATATAGTATAACTGTCTGCAAGGTGCACAAACGGACGAAATATTGCAATTACTAAAAAGCCGTGTTAAAATATAAAACAATTAAAAACACACGGAGAAAACTATGTTTAACTCATTCAACAATGCAATGAAAAACAGATTTGGATGTAAAATATATAAACTGACTTTAAGCGGCGGCATGACCTGCCCTACCCGTGACGGTACACTCGGCACAAAGGGATGCATATTCTGTTCTGCAAAAGGCAGCGGAGATTTTGCCGCAAAGCCGCGCGGAGATATAACCGAGCAATTAAACACAGCCAGAGAACTTATATCGCACAAAGCCAAAGGCGGCAAATACATTGCTTACTTTCAGGATTACACAAACACCTATGCACCGGTTGAAAAGCTACGACATCTTTTTACGGAAGCCATTAAGCCTGATGGTATTGTCGCACTGTCTGTTGCAACACGTCCTGACTGTCTGCCTGACGACGTTATTGAACTGTTGAGTGAACTTAATCAGACAAAGCCTGTATTCGTTGAACTTGGTTTGCAGACAATACACGAAAACACTGCCGAATATATCCGCAGAGGATATAAGCTTGAAGTTTTTGAAGATGCTGTCAGTAGATTGAAATCAGCAGGAATTGAAGTAATTGTACATATAATAATCGGTCTGCCGTATGAAACGGAAGAAATGATATACGGCACAGTCAGATATCTTGCGAAAATGAATATAGACGGAATCAAGCTACAGCTGTTACACGTACTTGAAGGCACTGACCTTGCTGACGAATACAAACAAGGCAAGTTTGAAGTATTAACAATGGATAAATATATAGATATATTGGAAAACTGTGTACGTATGCTTCCGCCCGAAACTGTAATACACAGACTGACAGGTGACGGCGCAAAGAAAGACCTTATTGCTCCGCTGTGGAGTGCAGACAAAAAGAACGTGCTCAACACAATCAATAAACGGTTTAAGGAGCACAACGTAACCCAGGGTAGTCTATATAATGTAATATAATATAATAATAAATATAATACAACATATAAAGACCTGTACGATATCAGTACAGGTCTTTGATTTATTTCAGTTTATTAATTTTGTTACCCTTTACGAAGTAGACCGAATCGGAAATATCCATAAGCGGTTTATCGTGCATAGAGTCGGTATAGAGAGTATCGATATGAGCGTTGGGATACGCTTCACGGAAGGCGGCAATCTTATTCTCACGGAAACACACTCTGCCGAGTTTACCTGTTTCACGATCAAACTGAGTACCGATGCAACGCTTTATACCGAGTCTGCGGCAAACCTCTTCGACAACAATCTGCGGTGAAGCTGAAAGTACGAGGTCATCATCACTTCGGACATTTTCATAGAACGGCTTGATTTTATGCATATGCTTATCCCAGAATTCATCGACAAGAGCGTCGAGGTCGGGAATAGTTGCAATATAATCTTCAAAGGGTTTTGAATAGCGCTCAAGTGCTGTTTCAAGTCTGAGCGTGCCTGTTTTATACTGCACGACGCCGGATACCATAGTAGGCACATACCTGAGCAGTGACGGATCTTTGCCGAGCACCATTACAAACAGGTCAACAAAACTTTCACCATCATAAATGGTATTGTCAAAATCAAAAACGTTCATTACTTTACAATTGTTCCTACGCCTTCAAGCAGGCTGTAATCTGCAACAGAGATATAAAGGTCGCAGTTGCGGTAGGGATATTCATTCGTATAATAAGTCATTGTGATATAGAGACCGTTTGCAACGGTATAGTAGATATAGCTCTTACCTGCTTCGGGTGTTTCGGGAAGCTTGGTACCTGTATTCTTCTGCTCAAAGCCTGCCTTCTTGCAGGTTTCGATATAACCGAGATAATCGGAGTAGCTGAGTTCGTTGACATAGATGGATGCAATCTGACCCTTATCGGTAGTTACGAGAGTTGCCTTATCAACGTTCTCTTTAATCTTGGGAAGTTTTGACATAAACTCGTCAGCAGGCCACTTTGCATTCTCACTCTTGATTGTATTACCGACTGCAACAGTGGGTGCAGTTGTCTGCGGAGGAAGGGTTTCACCCTCTGCAGGCGGATACGTAGCAACAGCATAACCGACAGTTGTCATAACATTGCCGTTTGAATCGAGCTGAGGCTCACCTTTTTCATCAAGCACCAGACCGACATCTGTTACAGTGACAACGTTGCCGTTATCATCGGTAACAAAGTCACCGGGTTTACCTGTAGGCTCGGTTGTGGTTTCGGGTTCATTCTTTGTACAGGCTGCAAAAGCAAAAATTACAGCAAAACAAAGCAGCACAGAAATATACTTTTTCATTTCAGTTCCTCCTTTTGAGAAAAATCTAATTTATTTTAACACAAAGCGTTTTACAAGTCAACAAAAGGCAGTGCATACACACTGCCTTTAAATGTGATTATAAAACTTTGGAAAGGAAATCCTTGAGACGGTCGCATTTGGGGTTGGCAAAAAACTCCTGCGGAGCAGCCTCCTCCATAATAACGCCCTCATCAATAAAGATGACTCTGCTTGCAACCTCACGGGCAAAGCCCATTTCGTGAGTGACGACAACCATTGTCATACCCTCGTTTGCAAGCTGCTTCATAACGTCGAGAACTTCACCGACCATTTCGGGGTCAAGAGCACTTGTAGGCTCATCGAAAAGAAGAACCTCGGGATTCATAGCGAGTGCACGGACAATAGCAACACGCTGCTTCTGACCGCCTGAAAGCTGACTGGGATAAGCATCTGCCTTTTCTTCAAGTCCGACTCTTCTGAGAAGCTCCATAGCTTTCTTTTCAGCTTCATCCTTTTTCATAACACCGAGCTTGACCGGTGCGAGAGTGATATTCTTAAGAATTGTAAGATTGTTGAAGAGATTGAACTGCTGGAAAACCATACCCATCTTCTGGCGGTGGACATTTATATCGGTTTTGGGAGAAGTGATATCTGCATCGCCGAAGAAAATCTTGCCGCCTGTCGGCTCTTCAAGAAGATTGAGACAACGAAGGAAAGTGGATTTGCCCGAACCGGATGCACCGATAACAACAACTACTTCACCTTTTTCAATCTCTGTATCGATACCTTTAAGAACGTGGTTGCTGCCGAAAGACTTTTTGAGGCCCTGTACCTTTATAAGTGTTTTATCAGTGGTCACTGTTACGCAGCCTCCTTTCGAGCTTTCTTACAAGTGCAGTGAAAATCATAACAACAACGAGGTAGATAATTGCAACCGCAATAAGGGGCATAAACGCGGAGAAAGTTCTGCCGCGGATAAGGTCGCCCGCTTTTGTAAGGTCAACTATACCTACGTAACCTGCAACGGAGGTCTCTTTGAGGAGAACGATAAACTCGTTACAAAGTGTGGGAAGAACGATTTTAAACATCTGCGGAATGATGATATGAATCATAGTCTGAATGTAGTTGAGACCGAGGCTTCTGCCTGCTTCAAACTGGCCCTTATCAACAGACATAATACCGCTTCGGAAAATCTCGGCAACATAGGCGCCCGAGTTGATACCAAATGCAATAATTGCAACCATAGTACCGTTGGTTGAGGAAGCAAAGATTACGAAGTACATAATCAGAAGCTGAACAACAACCGGTGTACCACGGATAACGGTAAGATAAAGATTGCAGATGGCATTGAAGAAAGCGAGCACTCTGTAACCAAAGCCGCCACGCTTTTTCATATCTGCACCGGTTTTATCGTAGGTTGAGCGTACAATTGCAATAGTAACACCCAGCACAATACCGATAAGACCTGCAAGAAGCGTTATAAGAAGTGTGTTTTTGAAACCGTCAAGAAGCCATTCCCAACGGTCGCCCTCTATGAAATTGAGCTTGAACTCGTCAACAAAATCCTGCCAGCCAAACTTTATACTATTGCCCAGCTCTGCGGTTTTGTACTTCATAAAAGTAACATAGTCGTTGAAAATCCACGCTGTCATTTAAAAATCTCCTTATCGTAAAAACAGCAAAACAGCGGGCGTTGAAACCGCCCGCCGTTATTATGTTTGGTTAAAATCAGGCTGCGATGTACTTGTCGATGATAGCCTTGATCTTGCCTTCTGCCTCAAGCTCTGCAAGAGCTGTGTTGATCTTGTTGAGAAGGTCTGTGTTTTCCTTAGCTACGCAGATTGCATAGTCTTCGTTTGCATATTCGCCATCGAGAATCTTAAGACCCTCTGTAGCTGCTACGAATGACTTAGCAGGCTCGTTATCGATGATAACTGCTGTTACCTTGCCTGTGGAGAGAGCCTGAACAGCCTCAGCACCTGTCTTGAAGCGGATAACGTTCTCATCGCCGAAGCCCCACTTTGCAGGAACGTCGGAAGAATAGATGTCGCCTGTTGTATCCTGCTGAACACCAATCTTGATACCTTCCTTAACGCCTGCGGGGTTACCGTCTGCGTCAAAGCCGGTGTAGAAATCTTCAAATGAAGCATACTCGCTGTCTGCAGTAACGATAACAGACTGAATACCTGTTGCGTATGTAGAGGAGAAGTTAACGCTCTGGAGACGCTCATCTGTAACAGTCATACCTGCCATACCCATATCGAACTTGCCGCTCTGAACGCCGCCGATGATTGAGCCGAACTCAACGTCTTCAATCTTGAGCTCCATACCGAGCTTCTCAGCGATAAGACCTGCGATTTCTACGTCGATACCTGCAAAGCCGTCACCCTCTTTGAACTCATAGGGAGGGAATGCAGCGTTTGTAGCCATAACGAGGACGTTCTCTTCTTCTTTTTCGCCGCCACCGCAAGCCCAGAGTGCTGTCATACCGAGCACGAGAGCAAGGACAACGGATGCAATTTTGATTATTGTTTTCTTGGACATAATAAATTACCTCCTGTATTTCAGTTACAGTAATTATAACATCAATATGTATTTTATGCAAGTTTTTTTGTAAATTTATTCACTCTCGCTATATCGACTTAAATATAGTATGTAATAAAAAGCTACTCCGTTTATAACGAAGTAGCTAGAATCAAGTTTTCATTTTAATAACGTATTTCTGATTTTATAATCTCTGCACCTGTCTTATCGATATATGTTCCATCGCTTTCCAGCAATAAACCATCAGAATATAAATCAGTATTTAGTCCGTCACACTCAAATAAAAATTTTCCATTCATATCATAATAATAATCTACTCCGCCATTTTCAACAGAAATACAATCCGAGTATGTCATATTATATTCGCAACAACTTGAAGGCCTACCCTCAATAGGATCACACACCAGATTTCCCTCTTTGTCTATTATAACGGTAAATCCGTTAGCCCAAATACAGGCTCGTCCATTTATAAAGCCTACTGTTCGTGAAATATTAGCATAATCACTGAGATCTATTGCAACATTACCTTCACGATCCAAGAATTTTTTATCCTCATAATATAAGCCTTCGCGATACCCGTATGACAAACTCTTGTCATTAGACTTTTCTATTATTTTACCGTTTTTCGTATCATAATAGTAACTCTTTGTCTTTCCATCCTCTAGATACTCTGTCACATCAAACAAACCGTCCCACAAATAGTTAAAACTATACTTTTCATCAGGCTCAAAAATCCATTCACCTTGATTATCCATTAATCCATACTCTGTAGTAGTACCCTGATATGTCGAAGTAACAACAGGAATAACAACACATCCCGTATCAGATATTTTGGTAAGAGACGTAGATTTAAAAGTATATAATTCCTTGCCAGTATTTGTCATAATTTTCTGTGTACCAGCTCCATCATACAACACACATACACCATTTAAAAATGACATCCTATCGTTCAAGGAGCTTGAAAAACCTTCCGGAAAAAAGAATCGTATAATGCCCTGTGTATCAATACAAGCCGCTCTTGTTTTTTTGTGATAGTTAGAATCTGTTTTTTCGATAATGTTAACAATAGCATAACCATCAGAAAAGTGAGTTGCACCTGTATAATAGGTAGCTTTTCCACCCACGGTATTATCCGGAATTATTTCCTCACCATTTTCATGTGCATCAATTTGTTCCTGAGAAAGTATAACCGGATTATCATAACTTTGAATATACCAATTATCACCTTTATGTATCATATGGAAACACCAAGAAACATCCTGCTCAGCCTTTTCTTTAGTGCTTTTTTCAGTAACAACAAGCGTATATCGAACCGTTATATCTCCGCTTTTTTCTGACAAGTTACTGCTGATAACATTTACAAATTCGTAAGTAATTTCAATATTCAATGCCTGCTCAGCAACTGAACCCACAATACCCATTGCCCCCTGTGCCATATCATAAGCACCGGAAATCTTCATAAGGCTGCCAACTGAATCAATAAAACCCTTTGAGAAACTATTAATACTTGGATCTATACATTCCTTCTGAGTTTCAACATCATATTCTTCAAGGGCAGTTACATAGGTTTTGATTGTATCTAATGCAGAATTTTCTTCACTTTTATCGCCTGAACAAGAACACAAACCTAAAATTAAGAGAATCGAAATAATAAAACTTAATGTTTTTTTCAAACAACAACACCCCTTTTTTTATTTTAATTATACTCAATGATTAATTATATGTCAATCATTGAGTTCTGTAAAATGTCGCAGGGCGATTTTACAGATTATTTGAATAGGCTTATTACAGAAAGAATTGACACAGACTTAATCCCAAAAACAGTCGATACTGTTATGTGAAATATTACGACATCTCTCCAGAATATTTTCTAGGCTATACCAAAACAAAGAACACTTTATTCGCCTATGACACCATAGTATCTGCCCATCCAGTAAGGAAGAAGGTAACTTATTCCTTCAATCAAAGTAAGCTTTGACGGAGTGGAATCGGCAAGGAAGTGGTTGCGTGTGTAACGCACAACGGGTTTTTCATCGTAAGGAAGCGGCTCTGCAAGCTGAGGCGGCTCGCCGAATTCCTGCGGTGAATAATCCCAGACCATATCGTTGCGAAGGCTGTTGAGCACCTTCATTTTCATATATATAAGGGGCATTTCCTTAAGGCTTGTAACCGCCTTATCAATATCCGCGTTCTCCCCTGTCATTGCTGCATAAACAATGTTGAGGAACGGGTTGCGCTCTACACGCTCATACTCCCAGTGCTCACGCATACCAGTAAGGTAAGCATATCGCAGATCGGGGTCAGTTTCATAAGTGAGAAGCGGTATGGCGGTAAGGAAGCAAAGGTTATCATCAATATGGCAGGTATGTGCATCTTTCTCTTTGCAGTGCATAGAGTTGAGCGCATAGTGCTCTTCTTTGATAAGCCTTACGTATTCTTCGTTATACTTCTCATTGCCGCTCATATAGTAAACGGTTTTAAGGAAAGAAAGCATCTCAAGAGCATTTGTACCCTGCTCACCTGACCACTCGGGGTTGCGGTTGAGGTCATCGGGATTCCAGTTACCCCAGCGGGTATAGTTGCCGTTCGCATCCCTGAGCTTATAATCATTCTCAAGTATATGGTCAACTACCGCACAAAGAGTATTGCAGATTGTCTGCTTTTCGGTCTCATCGGCACATATATCGTAATAAACTGCAAGACCTGTGAAGTGACCTACAACCTCATCACTTGAAACGTCACCGAACCACTCATACTCGCCTGCGTCATACCATTTTTTATTAGGGTTGCCGTAGTAGGCGGTATCACCTTTTTTGCGGATACATCGTGCCATAAGACCCGGAACACCTGTAATATCAAAAAGCTTCATCATAGCGTGGAAGCTTCTGCGTGCAAGGCTAAGAGCTTCTTCATCACCGGTAGAACCGTACTTATACGCCATTGCCATAATGTAAGCACCGAGGCGGAGACCGTCGTTATCGGTGATATGTACAAAGCCTGCAGACAAATCTCTGTCATCAGTATAAGCACGCTGTGCAACAAAGCCAATATCACGCACGTTATATTTCTCGTTATAATCCTGATAAAAATCAGCCTTTTCTTCGAGAGTCATCATAACGGTACTGATGCAGACTGCACCTTTCTTTGTGCCGACCCATACGGTATTACCGTCGGCACTTTCAGCAACAGCCGTAACCTCGTTATCGGGCAGCCAATACTCGGCACCGTAGAAGTGACGCTTTGCACCGTCATAAATAACGAGACCGATATCTGTACCGACATAGCGCTTGCCGCTCGCACCGAAAAGAATTTTCCTGACGTTGTAGCTTGTAAGCGAGTTGATTGTTTTCTTGGTGACGTAGTGGTTGCGTGTATCGTAGAGAATAACGCCTTTATCCGTACCGACCCAGACCGAACCGAATTTATCGCCTGCTACTGCCTGGATACGACAATCGGGAAGCTTTGAGGTTTCGGACGTAACGTTAAACCAGCGAAGCCGCTTGCCGAGTGCAGTTTTGATGCTATCCCCTGCTGCGACAAAAATCTCGCCGTCGGCAAAGGCACACATATCGAGAGGAGTTTTGCCCTCCGTCCAGTACCACTGAACGAACTGACCGCCCTCATATTTATAGAGAAACTTTTCGGTTATAAGACAAAGTCTGCCGTTATGGTCCTGCGAAATCGCAACAACATTACTGTCGAGAGTCTGTCTGTTTTCAGCATCGGAAGTACAGACATCACAACCGCTTGCAACCCAGAGGTTGCCGTCACGGTCGGTATACATAGCCTGCACTGCACCGTCATAAAGTGGAGCGGATGCAAACCTGCCGTTTTCAAAATAAACGGCACCCTTATCCGTACCAAGCCAGGCTTTGCCGTATTTATCGAAAGCGGCTGAGAGAATATTGCAGGAAGGTAACCCGTCACGACAATCGTAACGGGTACGCATATCCTGCTTGAAAGCGTTGTATTTTAATGTTGCCAATAAAATCACCACAGTTCAATGCGCAATTCGAAATTCGCAATGCGCAATTATTACTTACAGAAAACGAGATAAAATATAATTGACTTATTACGGTTTTGTCATCTTTTTAAAATTACGAGAAATTATGCAAGATGCTGTTTTCTTCGCTCCGAAGGAATACTAAGAAGGTATTTCGAGTGAGCGAAAAAACAGTAGGTTGCGAATTTGTCCGTAATTTTACTCGCCTATTAAGCCGTAGTAGCGACCTATCCAGTACGGCATAAGATAAATAGCACCGTCGCAGAGTCTGTAATCGTCACGGGTACGGTCGGCAAGAAGCTGATTCGTGTCGTACGTTGCCATGGGCTTCTCATCGTAGGGAAGAGCTGTTTTCATATGAGGCTCTTCACCGTACTTTTCGGGTGAATAATCCCACTCAAGGTCGTTGCGGACACTGTTGATAAGCTTAAGCTCAAGCATATCAAGCGGCATTTCACGAAGACCGTTGACACCGGTATCAAGGTCGGAGCACTCATCTGTAAATGCGGCATAGAGAATATTCCAGAAAGGATTATGCTCAATACGCTCATACTCCCAGTGCTCACGCATACCGATAAGGTAACAGTGAAGAATGTCGGGGTCAGTTTCGTATCTGAGAAGCGGGATTGATGTAAGGAAGCCGAGGTTATCGTCAATGTGGCAGGTGTGAGCATCGTCAACCTTGCGTGACATTGTATTGACAGCATAGTGTTCTTCTTTAATGAGGCGGAGATACTCGGCATTGTATTTTTCGTCACCGCTCATATGGTAAGCAACCTTGAGGAAGCAGAGCATCTCAAGTGAATTGATACCGCGCTCCCAGAACCAACGGTCGCTTCTGTTGAGGTCGTTGGGATTCCAGTTTGCCCAGGTTGTGGGCAGACCGTCAGCATCGCAGAGGCGATAATCGTGAGAAAGGATATGGTCAACAATAGCACAGATTGCATCGCTGATTTCCTTCTTCTCTTCCTCAGTTGCACAGAAATCAAAGTAACATGAAGATGCGGCAAAGTGACCTACCATTTCATCGCTGGAGGTTTCACCTTTCCATTCAAGCTCACTGATATCATCCTTTGTGGGATGCCACTCGGGATGTCCGTCGCCGAATCTATGCTCACCGGGACGGCGGATTGCACGTGCGGTAAAACCGGGGATGCCAGTAATCTTCATAAGGTAAAGCAGAGCTTTCATTGAGCGACGGCAAATATCAAGTGCCTCCTGCTCGCCTGTTACAGCGTAGCGGAATGCCTCACCGATAAGGTAGCTGCCTGTCCAGAGACCGTCGTTATCGGAAACCTCAACGAAGCCTGTATTAAAATCATAAGAGTTGTCGATAAAGCGGTTTGTTACAAAGCCGATATCACGGACATTGTACTTTTCTGTGAGCTGCTCGTAATGCTTTGCCTTGTCAGCAAGAGTCATTGTGAGAGTTTCGATATAAGAAATACCGCTTTTTGTACCAACGATAATTGTATTGCCATCGGCATTTTCGGCGATTGCGGTAACTTCGCTGTCAGGCAGCCAGTAGCCCTTGACGTAGAAGTGACGCTTTGCACCGTCATAAATCATAATGCCGATATCTGTACCGACATAGCGTTTGCCGCTCTTGCCGAAGAGAATTTTCTTGATATTATAGCTGCAAAGTGAATTGACGTCTTTCTTTGAAATCCAATGATTACGGGAGTCGTAAACAAATACGCCATCCTTTGTGCCGACCCAGAGCATACCGAATTTGTCGGCAGCTACAGCCTGCACCTGAGTTTCGGGCATATCGGAAGTTTCGGAATTTATTGCAAACCAACGAAGACGTTTGCCGAAAGCGGTTTTAAGGCTGTCGCCTGTTGCGACGTAAACCTCACCGTCACCGAAAGCTGACATATCAAGAGGAGTTGCACCGTCGTTTGAATGCCAGAAAACGAACTCACCGTCGTATCTGTAGAGAGTGTTTTTTGTAATAAGGCGGAGATTGCCCGAATGGTCCTGAGAGATTGAAACTATCTCACTGTCAAGCTCCTGCTTGTTTTTGCCGTCAGCCGTACAGACAGTATTGCCGCTACCGACCCAGAGGTTACCTTCACTGTCGGTAAAAAGAACCTGAACAGCATCGGAAAAAGCAGCAACCGGTGTGAATCTGCCGTTTTCAAGCACGGCTGCACCCTTATCGGTACCGACCCATGCTCTGCCCTCGCTGTCGAATGCGGCTGAAAGTACATTATCGGACGGAAGTCCGTCTTTGATAGAATAAAAAGTTCTCTTGTCCTGCTTGAACGGTTTATACGTAAGAGTTGCCATAGCTTAACATCTCCATTCTGTTTTATTTTTCAAAAAAGGCAGGAACGAACCTGCGCTCCTGCCTTTTGGTAGATAAGTTAATTATTCAGCGTCTTCAGCTGCTGCTTCTTCTGCAACCTCAGCTGCTTCTTCTGTAGCCTCTTCTGTTGCAGGCTCGATAAGAGCACGGATAGAAAGGCTTACACGCTTCTTGTCGAAGTCGATCTCTGTAACCTTAACGTCAACAACATCACCGACTGTAAGTACATCTTCGGGCTTGTTGATGCGGCGGTCAGCAATCTGAGAAATGTGGATAAGACCGTCGATGCCGGGGATAACGTTTGCGAAAGCACCGAATGTTGTCATACCGACAACTGTTGCCTTGCATACTGTATCAACGGGGTAATCACGGCGCATAATCTCCCAGGGATTGTCCTCAACCTTCTTGTAGCCGAGAGAAATCTTCTTGTTCTCTGCGTCAAGCTTCTTGATGTAAACTTCGACAGTATCGCCGACGTTGACAACCTCTGAAGGATGCTTGATGCGCTTCCAGCTGAGCTCGGAAATGTGAACCATACCGTCAACACCGCCGATATCAACAAATGCACCGTAGCTTGTGAGAGACTTGACTGTACCTGTGTAAACGTTGCCTTCAGCTGCGTTGTCCCAGAATGCCTTTGAAAGCTCCTTGCGTGCCTCACGGAGAACAACGCGAACAGAACCAACTGCACGCTTACGCTGCTTGTTTACGTCGATAACCTTGAACTGAACCTTCTGCTTGAGAAGAGTCTCAAGAGGCTCGTCCTTGGAGAGACCTGTGTGTGAGCCGGGGATGAATACGCGAGAACCCTTGCAAGCAACAAGAACGCCGCCGTTGGGGATAACCTCGAATACAGTACCCTCGAGAACTTCGCCGCTCTCGTTAGCTTCACAGATATCGTTCCATGCTTTTGAAGCATCAAGACGACGCTTTGAAAGCATCATTGTGCCTTCTGCATCGTTTGTTTTCATGATGATGAGCTCGAGCTCGTCGCCGATTTTGAGTTCCTTGGACGGGTCAGCTGTAGGATCGTTGCTGTACTCGTCAATCGGAACGTAGCCTGTCTGCTTGCGGCCGATGTCCACCTGAATTTCACTCGGGGAAATGCCAACAACGATACCACGAACCTTCTGGTCGGTGCTCATGCTCTTGAGTGACTCCTCCATAAGTGCCTCGAAGGACTCCTCTGCAGCTTCTGCGACTGCTGTCGCTTCCTGACCAGCTGCCTGAGCAGTTACCTGCTCCTTTTCAGCTTCAAGAGCGTCATTCTCGAGCTGAACATTTTCAATTACATTTTCAGACATGGTTTGTAGTACCTCCTTTATTATACCGGCAGGAGTGGAAGCTCCTGCAGTAACGCCAACGCAGGTGCAGCCGCTTAAATCGAGCTGTCTTACTTCGTCTGCCGTTTCGACAAGGTAAGTGGGACAGTTAGGCTCGCAGACAGCTTTGAGTTTTGCTGTATTGGAGCTCTGGCGGCCGCCGATAATAATCATTGCGTCACTTTTGAGAGACAGCTCATACGCTTCTTGCTGTCTTTCTTGTGTCGCACAGCATATTGTATCAAAAATATTTGCATTTGTATATAGTTTTTTTATCTTTTTTTCGCACAAATTCCATTCTTTTGTGCTGAAAGTAGTCTGAGCAACCACCAATATTTCTTTTTCGGACAAATAAGGCTTTTCTTCTGCAATTTTCTCAAGCTCATCGCTGTTTGAAAACACGATACATTCAACCTTACAGTGACCCACTATACCCTGCACCTCGGGATGCTTTGCATCGCCTGCAACAAGTACGGCAGTGTTTTCGTTCACTTTATCCGAAACAAGTCTGTGGATTTTTTTGACGAAAGGACAGGTTGCGTTACAGCACTCGATATCCATTGAACTTATTTCTTCTTCAACAGCGGCTGTAACACCGTGAGCACGCACAACAAGGGTTTCGCCCGGATTTGCCTGAGAAGGCTCGTCGATTATCCTTGTGCCTCTTGCTTCAAGGTCTGCTATAACCTGCGGATTGTGAATAAGCGGGCCGAGAGTACACACACGCTTGCCTTCACCCAACATAGAATAGACAAGGTCAACCGCTCTGTTTACACCGAAGCAGAAGCCTGCCGTTTTTGCAAGTTTTATTTGCAATGTCCTTCCTCCCAGAGGTCGACAATTTTATCCATAACCTTGTCGGTAGCTTCACGAAGCTCACGTGTGCCGCCCTCTTCGGTGATGCCGAGATCTTCGTACTTTATAAGCTCGCCGTAACGAACGGTAATCTTACGGAAAAGACCGCCTTTCTTCTCGCAGTAAACAGATGCGGGAAGGATGTCTGCCTTGGTCTGTCTTGCGATAAGAGCAACACCGGCCTTTGCTTTCTGGGGCTTGAGGTCCTTGGAGCGTGTACCCTCGGGGAAAATGCCGAGAACATGGCCGTTATTGATAAGGTCTATAGCATAGTTGACTGAAGATTTATCACTTCTGTTACGGTTTACGGGGAAGGCATTGAGATGTGTAAGGAACCATGCGGCAAGCTTGCTTGACTTGAAAGCCTCCTCCTTTGCCATAAAGTGAATGGGACGGGGGAAATAAGCCAGAAGCACTGCAGGGTCAACAAAATGAATATGGTTACACGCAAGGATGAAAGAGCCGTCCTTGGGAACATTCTCAAGACCTTCATGCTTTATTCTCAGAGCAAGTCTGAGGATAAATTTGCAAGGACCTTTTACAGCGTTGTAATATTTTCTGTCGCGTACTACGGAATAATCAAAAGCCATTTTATATATTCTCCTTCACAATGTTATCGAGTGTTTCAAGAACCTGCTCAAGGTTCATATCGGACGTATCAACAAGCACAGCGTCATCAGCCTGCTTGAGAGGAGCGATTGCTCTGTGCGAATCCTGATAATCACGCTGAATCATTTCTTCAAGAACCTGATTATAATCCGCCTGCATACCCTTGGCAAGAAGCTCGTCGTATCTGCGTTTTGCACGCACCTCGGCAGATGCTGTAAGAAATATCTTTACCTGAGCGTTCGGAAGTACGACCGTACCGATATCTCTGCCGTCCATAATGCAGTTGTTTTTTGCGGCGATGTCACGCTGAAGGTCGAAGAGAAACTCTCTTACTGCAGGAATTGCTGAAACGTTTGAAGCCGCCATAGATGCCTCGGGGGTACGGATTGCAACGGAAACATCCTCTTCACCGAGGAAGACACGCTGCTCACCGTTGACAAAGCGGAGACTTACGTCTGCACCCTCAAGCGTTGCACCAACCTGCTCTGCATTTTTTGTATCGGCACCGTTGCGCATTGCATTTACGCCTACTGCACGGTAGAGCGCACCTGTATCGACGTATATGTAGCCGAGCTTTGAAGCAAGGCTTCTTGCGATTGTACTTTTGCCTGCACCTGCAGGGCCGTCAATTGCGATATTAATCATTGTTTTTCCTCCTGTTTCAGAAGTTGTTGCCTGCGGCATAACCTGTAGAAAACGCAATCTGCAGATTGAATCCGCCTGTATATGCATCAACGTCGAGCACCTCACCTGCAAACGCAAGGTTGGGCACAAGCTTTGATTTCATTGTTTTGGGGTCTACCTCACTGACTTTTACGCCACCCGATGTAATAATAGCTTCATCAAGAGGACGGAAGCCTGTAACGGTAACCTTGAAATCCTTGAGCAAGTCGACAAGGCCTGCTCTCTGCTCTCTTGTAATCTGGTTGGTCTTGGTTGAAGCCTTGATACCCGAAAGAGAAGCGATTACGGGGATGAGTTTACGGGGAAGAAGCAGACCGAGCGAATTGACGTAGTCTTTGTTTGCATTCTCCGTAAAATCTTTTATTACCCTCTTATCAAGCTGCTCGTGAGTGAGAGCCGGCTTGAGGTCGATATGAATAACGTATTTTTCTTTCTGCATATCACGCATATGAGAGCTTGCGCTGAGAATTATCGGACCTGATACACCGTAGTGGGTAAATATCATTTCGCCGAAATCTTCGTAAACCGTGCGGTATTTCTGCGTATCCTCAACACGGATTGCAACGTTACGAAGTGACAAACCCTGAAGCTGTGAGCAAAAGCCCTCGTGAGCCTCGAGCGGCACAAGCGACGGCTTGAGCTGAGTTACGGTATGACCTGCCTGAACTGCAAGCTCATATCCGTCACCGGTAGAGCCTGTGCCCGGGTAAGATTTACCGCCTGTTGCTACAATAACACCTGCACAGCTGAGTGTTTCACCATCTTCAGTCTTGACTGCGGTAACCTCGCCGTTTTCGATAACAAGTTCGGTTGCTCTGCCCTTGCGGAATTTTACGCCTGCTTTTTTAGCGGCACCGTAGAGAGCATCGACAATATCAAGCGATGAATCGGACACGGGGAAAACACGGTTGCCTCTTTCAATCTTGAGAGGCACGCCCTGCTCCTCAAAAAAGTCCATAGTATCCTGCGGCATAAAGGAAGAAAAGGCACTGTAAAGGAATCTGCCGTTGACAGGCACAGCCGCTATAAGGTCGTTGAGAAGATTGGTTGCATTGGTAACGTTACATCTGCCCTTACCTGTAATAACAATTTTTCTGCCGGGGCGGTCGTTGCGCTCAAGCATTGTGACGCTGTTACCGTTTGAGGCAGCCTGAATTGCCGCCATCATACCTGCGGCACCTGCACCGATAACAATTATTTCATTGGTCATTCTTCAGGTCTCGCCTCCAGTTTATCGTAAACGTTATATTCATCCCATATTTTTTCAAGCTCGCTGAGGTTGTCGTAAACCTCACTGCGACGGTTGAAGGTTGCGGCAACGATGAGCGCATTTATAAGGCTCAGCGGTGCAACAAGCGAATCGACAAAAGATGCCATAGTACTGCGTGCAAGCAGAAGATAATCGGCAAGCTGTGCAATCGGTGACAGCTCACTGTCGGTAATAGAAATAATCTTTGCCTTTTTATCGTGAATAAAACGAAGAGCACTTATCGTCTGGTTTGAGTAGCGCGGGAAGCTGATTGCAATACAGATATCTCTTTCATCTATACGGAATATCTGCTCGAAAACTTCACTTGCCCTTGCACTGTCTACAAGAACAACGTTTTCGTAAACAGGTCTGAAATAAAACGCAAGGAAGTTTGCAAGCGTTGCTGCACTGCGCACACCGAGAATATATATAGTCCTCGCTTTATTTATCGCTTCAACGGCACCGTTGAAATTTTCTTTTGAAGTCTGCTCAAGCGTAGCCTTTATCATTGAAGAATCGGCAGAAAGGACGGTTTCGAGAATCTCATCCTGACCGATACGTACGCTTGCACTTTCCATTCGCTGTACACTGGTAAGCTTACTGCGTATAAGCTCCTGCAGATCATTCTGAAAAGACGGATAACCTTCAAAACCGAGCTCGGTTGCAAAACGCACAACCGTACTTTCGCTGACGCCTACGGTTTCGCCAAGGCGTGCCGCAGTCATAAAAGCTGCCTTATCGTAATTTTCCATAATATAATCGGCAATCTTTTTCTGGCCCTTTGAAAGCTTTGAATAAAGTGCATCTATTTTATTGAGAATTGACTTGGTCATATTTTCAGTCGCTCTCTTTACTAATTAATTACATACTATATAACCATATAATTATACTATTCAGACGCGAAGGATGTCAACTGTTTTGCAGGATTTGTTTCATTTTCATATAGCAAAAATCACCTCTGTCCGACACAGCAGACAGAGGTGATTCCGACTATTTATTTCAGCCTTTTTTATTTTTGTTTTTATTGTCTTTTTTAGCCTTGTCGTATGCTTTGCGTTCTTCCTCAAGCTTACGCTGTCTTTCTTCTTCCTCAGCGGCTTTCTTTGCCTTCACCTTATCAACTTTCATTTTTACAGGCACAGCTACAATAATCGCAACAAAAAGAACGATACCACCGATAACAAACATACACTGACCGGCAATCGGATAACAGATACCGCAGACCTTACACTTGGCGTGCATAATACCCTTACCCTCAACCCAACGGGGAACAGAAAATTCAAGCACGTCACTGTAATCTGAATAGAGTGTTTTATCCTTAAGGTAAGCAACGTACCTGACTCTGACTTTCATCGTTGAAACGTCGTCAACGTCAGCAGCATCAAGATATATGCCCTTGGTTTCGTTGGCATAATGGCTTGAAGAAACAGAAAGGTTTGCATTTTCCCATGTGCCACTTCCTCTGTCGATTTCGATGAGCATTGAAATATATGTGGGTTCCTGCGTAGAAAGCCACACCTCTGCCTCCTTGATGCTTTCGGGAGTTTTCATATCAAATGCAAGGTAAGGCATTTCGTTTTCGTGATACGCAACCTGAGCATTATAGATTTTCGGAGCTTCAAGCTCTGTCGGAGCTTTACCGAAATCTTTATTGCGCTCTACTTTTACAATCTCACTCCACTCTGAAGTGATAACCTGGATGATACGGTCTGTATACGTCATAGAGGTTCTCATTCTGAACTCGAGAGTATGATTGTCAAGATCGAATACGGTTTTGCCGTCTTTATCTTTTTTTGCAAGAACACCTGCATTTGTAATATCGCTTTCGTTAATCAGATAAAGCAGGTCAAAGCTTCTGACAGTATCGCCTGACGGTACGTTGCCGCCGTACTCTGCGGCAGTAGGTGTAGTCTCCCAGATTGTGTCATAATGCCATTCACCGCCATCGATACGGTAGTCAATCTGGACATATGTAGATGCATCGGTAAAGCCGTATTTCTGCATACATTCTTCGTTGCTCATACCTGTCATAGCTGCATAATCATCAGTAAACATACAGCTTATGCTGACACGCTCTGCAACGCTGTCATCATACACCTTATACATTATGCCGTACGGAGCATCAATCTCTGTAAGCTCAACCGATGCATTTGCCGTAACCGCCGACACTGAAATTACTATCAGAACCATAATCAAAGCCAAATATTTTTTAACCATATAAACCTCCGGACAGAAAAACAAACTTTTTACTTATATATAATAAACTTTTTCTTATATAATTTCAAGTGGCAATTCAACACATTTGTTTGACTATGCCGTTTTTGTGATATATAATGTTAATATATTAATTCATTATATAATGGAGTTTTGTATGGAAATTCTGCTTTGCCCTGTGTGTAAAAGTGAATTAAAGCAACAGGAACGCTCTTTTGTATGCGAAAAAGGGCATTGTTTTGACATAGCCAAAGAAGGATACGTCAACCTTATAACAGGCAATAAATCAGGTGACCTCAAAGGCGACAACAAGGATATGGCACGCTCACGCAAAGCTTTTCTTGACAAAGGATATTTCAGGGATTTATCCGACGCACTGTGTAATATAATAGAAAGTATTAACGCCGGAAGCATACTTGACATATGCTGTGGTGAAGGTTACTATGCAGAAGAAATCGCAGGCAAGCTCAACTGCTCTGTTTATGGGTTTGACCTTTCAAAAGAGATGATACGGCTTGCCGCAAAGAGAAAAAGCAAGGCTGAATTTTTTGTAGCAAATATGGCAAACATCCCGATTGCCGACAACAGCATAGACTGTGCTATTCACCTTTTCGCACCTTTCTGCGAAAAAGAATTTATGCGTGTAATAAAGCCCGGAGGTTATCTTATCAGCGTTTGCCCAGGTGCAAAACACCTGTGGGAAATGAAAGCGGCCATTTACGATAAGCCTTATGAAAACGAAGAGGATTCGCCCGATTTACCCGGATTCTCACTTGATAAAACAATCAATGCCGGTGATTATATAACATTAGCAGACAACAGTGACATAGATGCACTTTTCAAGATGACGCCGTATTATTACCACACATCCGCACAGGATAAAGCCAAGCTCTTATCTCTCGATACACTCACAACACGGGTTGACTTTTATATCAGAATTTACCGCAAGGATTAAAGGCTATGAAAAAAAGAAAAAACGAAATTGATATGTGCAACGGCCCGCTTTTCGGCAAGGTACTGATTTTTTCGTTGCCGCTGATGCTGTCGGGCATACTACAGTTGTTGTACAATGCCGCTGACGTTGCAGTTGTAGGCAGATTTGCAGGAAGCCAATCACTGGCGGCAGTAGGCTCTACAGGCTCGCTGATAAACCTGATGACAAATCTGTTTATCGGTCTCAGCGTTGGTGCAAGTGTTGTGGTTGCACGAAGCATCGGTGCTCACAATTTCCGCAAGGCACACGATGCAGTACACTCAGCTATAGCGATAAGTCTTGTTGCAGGCACTGTCACGCTCGCAATAGGTGTAAGCCTTTCAAAGGTATTTTTATCTCTGATGGATACACCCGGAGACGTAATAGACCTTGCGACTGTTTATATGCGGATTTATTTTGCAGGCATGCCCGGACTTATGGTTTACAATTTCGGTGCTTCCATACTGCGTGCTATGGGCGACACGATGCGACCGCTGTGGTTTTTGACTATATCGGGACTTATAAACGTACTGCTCAACCTGCTGTTTGTATGCGTATTTCATATGGACGTTGCGGGTGTTGCACTGGCAACAATCATATCACAGTACATCTCTGCAATACTTGTTGTAATATGCTTACTCAGGCTTGACAACAGCTGTCACCTGAACATAAAAGAGATTGCGTTCCACAAAACGGAAGTTGCCGAAATAATTAAGGTAGGCATTCCGGCAGGTGTGCAAAGTTCGCTGTTTTCTATTTCAAACGTACTGATACAGTCGTCAATCAACTCTTTCGGCTCAACAGTTATGGCGGGCAATGCCGCCGCAAGCAATATAGAAGGTTTCACTTATATCGCAATGAACTCGGTATATCAGGCATCACTGACGTTTACAAGCCAGAACGTAGGTGCTAAAAAGCCTGAAAGAATCTCCCGGGTTGCCGCTGTCTGTCTGCTCATTGTAACAACAGTCGGTCTGGTGCTCGGAAGTCTTTCCTGCATCTTCGGTGAAACACTGCTGAAGATTTATTCAACAGATGCGGCGATAATCCCCTACGGAATGGTGAGACTACAATACATTTGTCTGCCGTATTTCCTTTGCGGTGTGATGGAAGTGTTTGTAGGTTTGCTACGAGGTATGAATTGCTCGACATTACCGATGATAGTTTCGGTATTTGGTTCTTGTGTTTTCAGAGTGCTGTGGGTTTACACAGCCTTCCGTGCATATCCCACGCAGGAAACGCTGTATATTGCTTATATAATATCGTGGGCACTCTGCTCAGCAATACATTTTATATGTTACGTAATAATCAAAAAACGGCTGACGAAAAAACTGCTTACAGCATAGAAAAAACCGCAGAACTTACTCAGTTCTGCGGTTTTGATATTATAGTTTTATCAGTCAGCCTGACGTGTGTAAACAGTTGTTGTATCAAAGATGCCACCTGTTGCTGTAAGTGTATCATCCTCAATAGTAACATTGAACACTGTATCCTTAGAAAGACCTAAAGGAAGAGAATAAGTAATTGTAACCTGATTTGTTTCGCTGTTAACGGTATATGTACCATTGAGAGAAACAGAACCTATAAACGGTATAGTTCCGCTTAACGTACCATCTTCACGGAAGGTAAGCTCACTGTTATCGGAAGTCCAGGTGCCTACAATTTCTTTTTCGAGTTTGGGGGCTAATATCTTGTCACAACCTGCGAAGCCTGCACCTACACAAGCCAGAACAGCAATAACAAGAATCATTGACAGTACTTTTTTCATAATGAACAATCTCCTTTTCATGTTTCACTTGTTGTATTATGCATATCATCTTCGTGTGAGGAAGACGATGAAGCACCATAGCCGTAACCGTAGCCGTAGCGACCATAGCCGCCGTAGCCATAACCGTAGCCGTACTTATACTTACTGTAAGCACCGCGCACACCGTCGGAAGCAACGTTGTTGAATACACATCCGATAAGTTCTGCCTTGTTGGACGTAATATCTTCGATAACGTTACGGATTCTTGCACATGCTGAGAAATTCTCACGCACAACAAGAATAGCCGCATCCGCAAAGTTGGAAAGAATGTTAGCGTCAGTAACAACCGCAGCAGGAGCTGTATCTATAATTACGTAATCAAACTCTTCTCTTGCTGCTTTGATTACCTTGTGCATCTGCTGAGAAGAGAGAATTTCTGTCGGCTCATCGTTTGAACGGGCAGTAGTGAGAATAAAGAGCTTATGCTTTTCAACAAACTTAATGGCATCACTAAGCTCTGTCTTACCGCTGATAACCGAAGCAAGATCATACTCGGGGCTGACATTAAGGTTGAGAAACTTGCTTACAGCAGGCTTACGAAGGTCAGCATCGATAACAAGAACCGATTTACCGTTCTGTGCAAGGCTGAGTGCAAGGTTCATTGAGAAAGTAGTCTTACCCTCGTTTTCACCGGCACTTGTAACAAGAATAACCTTGTGTGATTTTCTTGCGCAGAATGTCTCGACTTTGGTTCGTATTGCCTTATACGACTCAATAAATGAGAAACCGAGTGTTCTGTCGGTAATAAGAAGACGGTTGCCCTTGTTCTTCTTTTTGCCTTTGCTTTTTACGCTGGCAACGGTACCGATAAGATTGGAGTCAAGCTTCATCTGAATATCTTCAACTGTCTGAACGGTATCACGCACTGCATTTGTAATAATTACAGCAATAAACGCAATTGCAAAGCCGACAATTGCACCGATTACGGAATAGCGCATTGCAGACTGGCTTGCATCGGGGGTAACAGGCTTGTACGGCTCCTCATACATCTGGAGAGTTGCATTAGGATAAGCATAGTTTACAACTTCCTGATAGCATTTTGCAAAACCCGATGCTATTCCGTATGAAAGATCCGGATCGGTTGTGGTAATACGGATGATAATAATATTAGTATCAGCCTGATTCAGGACTGTCATACAGTCGCTTATTTCTTCGGTAGTAACATTGAAGCCACAACTGTCAACAACGCGCTGGAGCATTGTTCTGCCCTGAAGAATATACTTGAACGTATTTGCCATCTGGACCGAGCTTGTAATATCACCGGAGGAGACAACGTTGCTTGCCTCTTGGTTATATGTGGTGAAGCTCAGATCTGAAGTATAGTTAGGTGTTGTGGTTACAACAGCAATACCCAAGCCGAGGGCAGCCATAACAATAGCAGATACAACAAGCAACCACCATTTTTTAAGCACTGTTTCAAGAAGATAAATAATATTTATTTCAACACCCTTTGGTGCTGACGTGCTGTTGATATTAGAGTTCAAATCAATCTTCCTTTCTTAAAATCCCTATACAGCCTGTTAATCGTATACTCCGTTTTTATATTTGAAATATAACGGAGTTGTTTCACGAAAATTATCTTCATTACTATAAGCACAGATAAACAGATATGCACAACACAGCACCATGTGAATATAAACCTGGTAGTAACTGACAAGACCGTATTCGCACACCATAATAACCGCAACCCATACCAGCATCAGCCTCACCATAGAGCCTGAACTTTTGCGCCATATTTTCAAAAGTGAAACAGCAAGATAAAAATAGTATCCGTAATAAGTTACGAAACCTACAATTCCGAGATCAGCAAGGATCTCGTAATAGTTGTTATGCGCATATGTCTCAATACCTACTCGCTGACTTATCTTGACAATGAAGTTATTGATTCCGTAACCTAAAACCGGTTTTTCAAAAAACATATCCTGAGCATGGCTGATAAACACCTGACGTAATGACATACTGAAGTCTCCGCCATCTTCGATTATGTGGTCAAGCATGGATTCAATACGCACACCGATTGTACTGTAAAGTTCCGGCACGGACATTATCAGATGGAAAAGAACAACCAAAAAAGCTAGAACCGAAATGATGCGCAGCACCAGATTACGTCGCTGAGACTTCATAAGTATCATAACCATAATACCCATAGCCGATGCTATCAGGCTCTTTCTCGAGCCGGTCAGAAGAACAGCAAAAAGCTGAAGAACAGCGAAAATATAATATACCCTTTTCTTGCAATAAAAAGCAAAGTAAAATGAAACCAGAACACAGATTGTAAATATCATACCTATTGTGTTCGGATTGAGCTTTGTTGCAGCAAAGCCGAACCCGCCGGTGAACCATGTATCGAACGGAGTTTTTATCATTATGAATACAAGAGCGTATACACCTGCCCACGAAAACATACGCACACATTTGAGCAGTCCCGTTCGTGTTGCATAGTTCTGAGCCATACAGAAGGTTATTACCGTACTCTGCAACATCTTTGACATAACAAGCATACTGTTATCGGGATACTCTGCCCACAGTGACGAAGCAAATGACAACAAGGTAAATCCGCCGAACCACAGTGTAAACGAGGGCATAATAAAAGTACCCTTGGATTTGAAAAGCAACATCAGTTTGACAAAGGTAACACCCAGAAAGAGAAAGAAAGCAAAATAGTAAAAATAGTTGACGCCCTCGCCTGCAGAAGGTGTTGCAAACTGAGAACACAGCAACAGAAAAAAGCCTGTGTCAACAAAAAAATCCAAACCCGGCTTTTCTTTACCTATTCTTAAAATACCGTTTTTGTACGAAAACATAAGGCTCCTTATTTTTTGTCGTTCATAGAATTCTTTGCAATCTTACGGTTACGTATAAACTGAATTGACTCTTTTATAAGATTCGAAGGTGACACAACAGCTGTCCTGACAGCGTAGCCTATTGCATTGAGCGGATTACCGCTTCGCTTATACGCTACCGACAGTACTGCATAGTGTCTGAATCTGACATAACGGCGTTCTCTTGACGTTAAAAGATCAAACTTGGTTTTCTTAAGGTGATATAGTGACTTTTCACCGTCAATTTTATTTTTACCGACCGATATTCTGTCTTCGTGATGAATATACTGGATAATATAGGAAACCGGCAGATATCCTGTCTTTGCACCATGCTCAAGCATGTCCCACATAAGCATAAAATCCTGACCCATAGGAACTGCACGGAAGCCGTCAGTCGTAAGAATAAAACTACGCTTAATCATAAAAGCAGACGTCGGGCAAAGAGAATGAAGAATATGCTGACGGAAAAGTGCCTCATTATTACAGTCGTTTACATACGAATGACGCCGGTACTCAACAAGCTTACCGTCGGCACTGTGGATAAACACATCCGTAAAGCTCATATCAAGACCGTTTGCAAGCATATATGATAGCTGAGTATCAATCTTCTCCGGGAGATAAACATCGTCATCATCGAGGAAGGTGACGTAATCGCCTGTTGCTGCCGCAATACCTGCATTTCGTGCAGGACCGCCACCCATTGTTTTTTCGTTCTGTATATATATAATGTTATCATTGTTTTCGTATTTTTTCATAAGAGCCTGCGTATCGGCTCTGGCAGGGCTGTCGGGAGAGTTATCGTCAACAACAACAATCTCTGTATCGTGGTATGTCTGTGCCAACAGAGAATCTATAGTGCGACCGAGAAAATGCGGCCTGTTGTGTGTAGGAACAATAACACTGACCTTAACTGACACCCATACCACCCCCAATTTTAAAATATTTCGTCATATTATAGCATATAAAATCAGGTTTGTATAGCGTTTATTTTATTTTTATATATATTTATTTTATTGTTACTTTGCAAACTCTTTTAAAATATGTACGCGGCAGAAAACTCTGCCGCCTTTACACATAGTCGTTATACTGTGCCAGTAATTGTGAGAGTACTTACGCCGGGTGTTGTAATCCAAGCACCTGTGGCAGGGTCCTGCGTAAACGTTGCAGCAGGCACTGTGATAACGCCTGCAACGCTTGAGAACACACCTGTTGTTTCATCATAGGTGTACTCTGCAGGCTCAGTCCAGGTTGAGCCATTGAACGTGACGGCAAGATTTGAAAGCACAGGGTTGAACGTATCGGTTATAACAGCAAGATCAGCCGCCGTTGCAGCTGTATTACCTGTGTTCTGAATCACAAAGGTATAGGTGAGCGTACCGTTTTCAGCTACCGGAACGGGACTGACAGACTTGGTTACCGAAAGTTCGGGTTCTGATACTGCGGTAACTGTTTCTTCAGCGGCAACCGGTGTGATTCCGCTGCCGCTCAACGTTGCTGTGTTTGTGATTTCAGAGCCTGTTGCAAGAGGTGCATAGCGGTTTGTGCTCACTTCATAAACTATAGTTGCATTGCCGCCAGCAGGCACGCTGATACCGCTGAAAACAAGGTCTGTTCCGCTTGCGGTAACTGCAGGTGCAGGCTGAAGGATACCGTTGATATAATAGTTGACGGTGCCTTCATTATAAGTGAGCGGTACAAGTGTGCTTGCGCCGAAGGTGTATGAGCCGAGATTATCGGTAACAGTAAGTGCATTAAAAGGTGTTGTACCCGAGTTTACAACCGATATGACGTAGGTCAGATTGCTGTCTGCACCGTATTCGTCACCGACAGCAGTTTTTGTAACGGAGAGCACTTCAAGTATCTCACCGACAGCTATATTTGAATTTATCACAGAATCGTTATAAGCGAGCTGTGCCTGATTGGTAAACTGTGCCCAACTGATCATCTCCCATATAAAATTGAGCTTGACGCTCCTTTCTATATTATGACAGCTTGTCGCTTTTGTGATTTGTTTGTACGCTCGCTTGACTATTTAAGGCTTATAAAATATAATAAATAATCAGATTATTCATTACGCAATTCTGTTCGGAGGCGATACGATGCTCAAGAAAACTCTCATTGCAAAAACAGATGCTGTGGCTGACAAGTCGCAGATTTACAGTGGCAAAGGCTGGCGTGTGACCTACCTCACACCGCGTCTTATAAGATTTGAACAAGGCACTTTTACCGATTTGCCGAGTGTTGCAGTATGGTTCAGACGCTTTGAAAGCGGTAATATGAAGGTAGAGGAAAAAGGCTCGGTTATTACAGTAGAAACAGACGAAGCTGTATTCACCATTAAAAGTCTCAGACCTTACAGCGTGTATTTTAAAGATACCAAAAGCACAGAGATTTTTGCAAAGCAGAAAAATCTTATGGGCACCTGCCGCACACTCGATATGACAAACGGCAAGGCCAAGCTCGGTGAGGGCTTTATAACCGAAAACGGTGCATATCTGTTTGACGACAGCGATTCTCTGCTGATTGACGAAAACGGACGCTTTGTAAAGCGTGAGGGCGACGGCAAAGATTATTACCTTTTCGCCTATGGTAAAAACTACCGTGAAACAATAAACGCATTTTATAATATTTCATCCCGTGTACCGATGATTCCGCGTTTTGCTCTCGGCGTATGGTGGAGCAGATATCACGCATACACACAGCAGGAATACCTTGACCTTATGTTAAGATTCAAGGATGAGGGAATTCCGCTCACAGTCGCAACAGTCGATATGGACTGGCACTGGGTTAAAATCAAAGAAAAATTCGGTATGAAGTACAACGGCTGGACGGGATACTCCTGGAACACCGACCTCTTCCCCGATTACAAGGCTTTTCTCAGAGAGCTTCACGAAATGAATCTTTCCGTAACGCTCAACCTCCACCCTGCTGACGGCTTCCGTGAGTACGAGGATATGTACGAGGATATGGCAAAGGCTGTTGGTATTGACCCAAAGAGCAAAAAGCCGGTTGAATTCAGCTGCTCTGACGATGCTTTCTGGAATGCATATTTTGATATCGGTCATAAGCCTTATGAGCGTGACGGTGTCGACTTCTGGTGGATAGACTGGCAGCAGGGCAAGAAGAGTGACGCTCAGGGTCTCGATCCGCTCCTTGCTCTCAACCACTATCACTTCCTCGACAATGCTGAAAACGGCAAACTGCCGCTCATACTCTCGCGCTACAGCGGAGCAGGTTCTCACCGCTATCCTCTCGGATTTTCGGGAGACACATTTATCAGCTGGAAATCGCTGAACTTCCAGCCCTATTTCACAGCAAATGCCGCAAATGCCGCATACACCTGGTGGAGCCACGATATCGGCGGCCATATGTTTGGCACAAGAGATGACGAGCTTTATATCCGTTGGCTTCAGCTCGGCGTATTCTCACCAATTATGCGACTTCATTCGAGCAATATGCTCGCCCTGGGCAAAGAGCCGTGGAAATACAGTGCAGAGGTATGCCGTGCCGCAAAGGAATGGCTCAGACTCCGTCACAAGCTGATTCCGTATATCTATACAATGGATCACCGTACACATACCGACGGTGTTGCACTGTGCGAGCCAATGTACTATGCATATCCTGAGAACGAATCCGCATATAAAGTACCGAATCAGTTTATGTTCGGCTCGGAGCTTATGGTCTGCCCGATTACAAGCCCCAACAGCAAAAAAATTCTTATGGGCAGCACAAAAGCATGGATTCCCGATGGCAGATGGACAGATATATTCACCCTCAGATCTTACACGGGCGAAAAGACGCTCGAGCTTTTCCGTGATACCGAAACCATACCCGTACTTGCAAAAGAGGGCGCGATTATACCGATGTCAGCAGATGAGGGTAACTCCTCCTCTAACCCCGAAAACTTTGAGATATGGGCTTTCTCGGGCAACGGCGAGTTTGTGCTCAAAGAAGATGACGGCTCGGTTGACTTCAAAAATCATACCGCATCAACAAAATTTGAAATCAGCTACGAAGACGGTAAAGTCAGCTTCACAGTCAATGCCGCCGATGCTGATACCTCAGTTATTCCGCACAAGCGTAATTACCTTGTCAGAGTGCGTGACCTTACGGTCAACGGCAAAGAGCTTGTGTTTGAAATCAAGGATGCCGACATCAATGAAGTTCACACTGTCTCGGTAGAAAACGCAAGCCGCATCAAAGGCGAAAGCAAGCACGAGCGTGCAATACGCATTTTCTCACGCTGGCAGGGCTTCTCGCTCAAGAAAGAGATTTGCTGCCGACTTCTCGGTGCTGACGGCAACGTGATGAAAAACCTCAATAAAATGCCTCTGCCGCATGATGTCATGGCGGCAATCAACGAAGAATTGGAAAGTGAGTAAAAAATGGATAAAAAAGAAAAACAACCCAACCGATTCAGACTGCTGTGTCAGCTGTTTGTATCGTTCGCTAAGATAGGCGTTATGACCTTCGGCGGCGGTCTTGCAATGCTGCCGATGCTTGAGCGTGAGCTTGTAGAAAACAAAAAATGGGTAACGACCGAAGAGATACTTGACTACTATGCCGTCGGTCAGTGCACACCGGGTATCATCGCTGTCAATACAGCAACCTTTGTCGGCTACAAACAGTCAAAAGTGCTCGGTGCAATCTTCTCAACCGCAGGTGTGGTATTCCCCTCGGTTGTAATAATCGCCGCTATTGCCGCAGTGCTTTCCAACTTTGCGGATATTCCTGCAGTACAGCACGCATTTGCAGGTATTCGAATTGCAGTATGTGCGCTTATCACCGCAGCCGTAATTAAGCTTGCAAAGAGCAACGTCAAAAACCTTGTACAGATTATAATAGCCGTTGCCGCTTTTGCTATAATTGCGGTATTCGGTGCAAGCCCCGTTGTAGTTGTTATAGGCTCTGCTGTTGCAGGTCTTGTGCTCGGCAAATTCGGCCTCATCGCTAAGAAGAAGGAGGGCGAAAAGAAATGAGCATTTTAACGACCATACTCACCCTCTGCTATGAGTTTTTTAAAACGGGTCTTCTTGCTGTAGGCGGCGGTCTTGCCACACTGCCCTTCCTGTCTGAAATGGCAAACAAATACCCCGGTTGGTTTACACACGCAGAGCTTGCCGATATGATTGCCGTTTCCGAATCGACACCCGGACCGATAGGTGTCAATATGGCAACCTATGTCGGATTCAGAGTTATGGGCGACTACGGTTTCGGCTGGAGTATTCTCGGCTCGGTGCTCGCTACGGTTTCGCTCGTACTTCCGTCACTTATCATTGTTGTAATCATTGCAAAAATGATGAACAAATATATGAGTAACAAATACGTTCAGTGGGCATTCGGCGGACTCCGCCCTGCAGTAACGGGTCTTATTGCCGCCGCAGGCTGGAGCGTTATTGAGCTCACTCTGCTTGACCTGACAAACTTCAACCTTGCACGCTTCTGGGAAGCAATCAACATACCTGCAGTAATAATCTTTGCAGTTATACTCTTCCTCGCAATGTTCAAGAAAACAAAAAAACTGCATCCGATTGTTTTCATCGGTGCGTGCGCAGTGCTTGGCATAGTGCTCAAACTGTAAACATTAAGCAGTCCTTTACCTTAAGGACTGCTTTTTTTCTACAATTTTATACTTGTCAGGTGCTCTAATTTTGTCAATCATACCATTGGAAAATCTGCTTTTATAGTATATAATATCTACTTGTGATTTTATTATTAATTGGAGTTTGAATTATGGAGCGCAGAGAAATAAGAAATATCGCTATCATCGCTCACGTTGACCACGGCAAGACTACTCTTGTTGACGAGCTTCTCAAGCAGAGCGGCACGTTCCGTGAGAACGAGCAGGTTGCTGACAGAGTTATGGACTCAAACGACCTCGAGCGTGAGAGAGGTATCACAATCCTTTCCAAAAACACATCCATCCACTATAAGAATACAAAGATAAATATTGTTGACACACCCGGCCACGCTGACTTCGGCGGCGAGGTTGAGCGTATACTGCTTATGGTTGACGGCGTGCTTCTGCTTGTCGATGCATTTGAGGGCTGTATGCCGCAGACTCGCTTCGTGCTCAAAAAGGCACTGGGTCTTGGCAAAAAGGTACTTGTTGTTGTCAACAAGATTGACCGCCCCGGTGCAAGACCCGACGAGGTGCTTGACGAGGTGCTCGACTTGTTTATCGAGCTTGGTGCAGATGATGACCAGCTTGAATTTCCCGTTGTTTACGCAAGCGGACGTGACGGCTACTCTTCACTTGACCCCGAGGTGCGTGAGGGTGATATGCGTCCTCTGCTCGAGGCAATTCTCGATAACATCGATTCACCCAAGGGTGACCCCGAAGCTCCTCTTCAGATTCTTTTCTCTTCACTCGAGTATGACGATTACGTAGGCAGAATCGGTGTCGGCAGAGTTGAACGAGGCAGAGTAAAAAAGAATCAGACTGTTACACTCTGCAAAACAGACGGCACACAGAAAAACGAACGCATCACAAGACTCTATCAGTTTGAAGGCCTCAAGCGAGTAGAGGTTGAAGAGGCTGAGGCAGGTGACCTTATCTGCGTATCGGGCATTCCCGAAATCAACATAGGTGAAACAGCCTGTGCTGTCGACTGTGTCGAGCCGCTTCCCTTTATAAAAATCGACGAGCCCACAATCTCGATGAACTTCATCGTCAACGACAGCCCCTTTGCAGGTCAGGAAGGTAAGTTTGTTACATCACGTAACATCCGTGACAGACTTTTCAAAGAGGTTGAAACAAACGTAAGTATGCGTGTTGAAGAAACCGATTCAACCGACACATTCAAGGTATCGGGCAGAGGTGAGCTTCACCTTTCAATTCTTATTGAAACAATGCGACGTCAGGGCTACGAATTCCAGGTTTCACGTCCGAAGGTTATCCTCAAGGAAATTGACGGCGTTACCTACGAGCCTGTTGAGCTTCTTATTGTTGAAGTACCCGAGCAGTACGTCGGTGCAGTTATCGAAAAGCTCGGCTCACGCAAGGCAGAGCTTGAAAACATGGGCGTGCGTGAAGGCGGCTCAACTCACCTTGAATTTAAAGTACCGTCAAGAGGTCTTATCGGTTACCGTTCAGAATTCCTTACCGACACAAACGGTAACGGCATTATGAACCAGCTCTTCCACGGCTATGAGCCTTATGCAGGCGATATCCAGACAAGAGAGCGCGGCTCAATCGTAGTACACGAAACAGGTGAATCCACAGGCTACGGTCTGTTCAACACTCAGGACAGAGGTCGCCTCTTCATCGGTGCAGGTGTACCCGTATACGAGGGTATGATTGTCGGTGAGTGCTCAAAGAACGAGGATATAGTCTGTAACGTATGTAAGAAAAAGCAGCTTACAAATACACGTGCCGCAGGCAGTGACGATGCACTTCGTCTTGTACCTCCCTCAACACTCAGCCTTGAGCAGTGTATGGAATTCATCAAAGACGATGAGCTTCTTGAGGTAACGCCCACCTCGCTTAGACTGCGTAAAATGATTCTCTCCAAAGAGCTTCGTCTCAAGAAGCAGTTTAAGAAATAATTCAATTCGAAATTAACGTACAAACACCCTGCAAGAAATCTGTTTTTCTTGCAGGGTGTTATTTTTATATCAGCTTTTTAAGTTTCTCAATAGTTTCGGCATCACACTCGGGTGTGTCGGAGAGAGGGAATTCAAGACCGAGCTCATCATACTTCTGCACACAAAGTTTCTTGAACGGAAGAAGCTCGATTTTCACAAGATTTTTTGCTGACTTGGCAAGCGAAGCAACAGCTTTTATATTTTCTTCGCTGTCGGTCATACCGGGCACTACAACGTGCCTTATAACTACGTCAGCATAGGTTTTGTTGCACTCAGCAATAAACTCCTTCACTGAATCAATACCGATTCCGATATGCTGCTTATACTGCTCATCGGTCGGGAATTTGATATCGCACAGCACAGTATCGGTGCTATTCAAAACTCGTCTTATCGCATCGGTAACCTTAACGCCTGCGGTGTCGAGTGCGGTTGTGATGCCTTTTTCGTGCAGTGCTTCAAAAAGTTCTGCAACAAACTCCGCCTGCATAAGCGGTTCACCGCCCGAAACGGTAACGCCGCCCTTTTCACCGAAGTACGTTCTGTATCGCTCGGCTTTGGCGACAATTTCATCGACGGTATATTCAGTGCCGCCGCTGAAAGGTCTTGTGTCGGGATTGTGACAATACGGACAAGAGTACGGACAGCCTTGTAAAAACACAACAAATCTTATACCCGGCCCGTCAACTGCACCGAAGCTCTGAAAAGAATGAACCTTACCGACTTTGCTCATATTGCACCTCCTTTTATAATTCGAGGAGAGGTTTCCCTCTCCCCTTTTGTCAGTTATTTATTACCCGTACCCCGGTGTCTCGACTTCACTTTGAGGCAGACGATTTGTTGAGGTATCAGGTGCAGCGGTACGCTGCTTACATGCAGCAGTGGAATGTACGTGCAATAACTTCCTTCTGCTGTTCTTTTGAGAGCTTGTGGAAGTTAACCGCATAACCCGAAACACGGATTGTGAGGTTGGGATACTTCTCGGGATGCTCGGAAGCATCAATAAGCATCTCACGGTCGAACACGTTGATGTTGATGTGCTGTGCATTCTGGCTGAAGTAACCGTCGATAATATTGCTGAGATTTTCGTAGCGTGTCTCCTCGTCACCGCCGAGAGCCTGAGGAACAACACAGAACGTGTTTGAAATACCGTCCTTACATACGTCGTAAGTCAGCTTTGCAACGGAGTTGAGCGAAGCGAGTGCACCGGAAGCGTCTCTGCCGTGCATCGGGTTAGCACCGGGAGCAAAAGGCTCGCCTGCACGTCTGCCGTCAGGTGTGTTACCTGTCTTTTTACCGTAAACAACGTTTGAAGTAATTGTAAGGATTGAGAGTGTGTGCTCAGCATTTCTGTATGTGGGCACTTTCTTAAGCTCACTGAAGAACAGGTCAATCTGCTCTTTTGCGATAAGGTCTGCTCTGTCATCGTCGTTGCCGTACTTGGGGAAATCACCCTCGGTTACGAAATCTGTGATAAGACCTGTATCGTCACGTACAACCTTAACCTTAGCATACTTGATAGCGGAAAGCGAATCGGCAAGAACGCTTAAGCCTGCGACACCGAAAGCCATATAACGGTGAACGTCGCTGTCGTGAAGAGCCATCTGCACCTTTTCGTATGCATACTTATCGTGCATATAGTGAATCATATTCATCGCCTTGACGTACGTCTTTGCGAGCCAGGGGCGGTAAATATTCATCAGCTCAATAACTGTATCGTAATCGAGGTATTCGCCCTCAAACTTCTTGCCAGCGGGAGCAACCTGATGACCGCTCTTTTCATCCTTACCGCCGTTAAGGCTCATAAGAAGGAGCTTTACAAGGTTAGCTCTTGCACCGAAGAACTGCATATCCTTACCGACTCTCATCGCAGAAACACAGCAGGCAATAGCATAGTCATCGCCGTAAACGGGACGCATTACATCGTCATTCTCATACTGGATTGAGTCTGTATCACAGCTTACCTTTGCGGCAAAGCGCTTGAAAGCAGCAGGCAGACCAAGCGACCAGAGAACTGTCATATTGGGTTCTGCAGAGGGATTGAGGTTGTAGAGAGTGTTGAGAATACGGAAAGAAGACTTTGTGACAAGTGTTCTTCCGTCCTCACCCATACCGCCGATTGCCTCTGTAATCCACATCGGATCGCCCGCAAAAAGCTCGTTATATTCGGGTGTACGAAGATGACGTGCCATACGGAGCTTCATAACAAAATCGTCAACGATTTCCTGAATCTGTTCCTCTGTATAAACACCGTTTGCAAGGTCACGCTCAAAGTAAATATCAAGGAAGGTTGATACTCTGCCAAGGCTCATTGCCGCACCGTTCTGCTCCTTGATTGCACCAAGGTAACCGAAGTAGAGCCACTGAACAGCTTCTTTCGAATCCTTTGCGGGAGCAGAAATATCGTAGCCGTACATAGCTGCCATTTCCTTGAGCTTGCCAAGGAAAGCAATCTGCTGATAAAGCTCTTCAAGTCTGCGGATTTCCTCTGCAGTAACGTCCTGAGCTGCAAGCTCAGCCTTGTCCTTCTGCTTTTCTTCAATAAGTCGGTCTATACCGTAGAGTGCAACACGGCGATAGTCACCTATAATTCTGCCTCTGCCGTATGCATCGGGCAGACCTGTGATAATACCTGTATGACGTGCCGCACGGATTTCATCGTTATAAACACGGAAAACACCGTCGTTATGAGTTGTACGGTAAGTGAACTCCTGCTCAATTTTATCGCTGAGCTGATAGCCGTATGCCTTACAAGCCTTACGGGTCATATTAATACCACCGAAGGGGTTGACACCGCGTCTGAGCGGAGCATCCGTCTGCAGACCGACAATAATCTCATTCTCTTTATCGAGATAGCCGGGTGCATAAGCTGTAAGGGACGTTACTGTCTCTGTATCAACATCGAGCACACCACCGTTTTCGTGCTCTTTTTTAAGAAGCTCATCAAACTTTGCGTATACGGTCTTTGTTCTTTCCGTAGGGCCGCAAAGGAAGCTCTCATCACCTTCGTACGGTTTATAGTTAGTCTGGATGAAGTTACGGACATCTATCCTCTTCTTCCAGTTACCGCTTACAAAACCTTTCCACTGTTCAAACATCATAATTCTCCTTTCTTATGTGCGGTTTAAACAAAACGAGCAACATCCCGCACAATACGGAATGCTGCCCAGACGATCGACATACATATAAAACCTCACCGTGGTAATCTCCACGCAAGCTAACGCCCGTTTTCGTCAGAGGCTTCATTTCGTTTTGCAAAAAGATTGTAACACAATATATAGTGTTTAGTCAAGCAGGTTAATGACAAATAAGCTAAATATTTAACACATTTTTTTGTCTAAGATATACACATCCGTGCAGAGCACAAAGTACTCTGCACGGACTTTGAGGGGTTATGTGCTAAAACTCAGTTGAGTCAGCAGCCGCAGCCACAACCTGAGTCTCTGCCACAACCGCAGCTGTTGTTACAGCCACAGCTGTCGCCGTTACCGCAGCAGCACAGGAGAAGGATAAGAATGATAATCCAAGAACAGTTGCCGTTACCGAAATTGCATCCCATGATCGTTTCCTCCTTTCTTCTTACACCACATACTATGTCAAGAGGAGGAAATGTGTTACACTTTTCAAACAAATTATTTTACCCTTCAGTCAGACAACGCGCCATAAAAAAGTACTGCCCTGTATAAACAGAGCAGTACTTAAAAACATTTTTATTTATGCAGCGATACCGTCAAGAATATTGACGAAGCCCTTAGCACCGAAGATTGCATAAACAGCATCGTTGAGTGCCTTGAGTGCACCGTTGAGCACCTTGTCGCCTGTTGTAGGCTCTGTGGGAGCATCGTAGATGCCGATTTCAACCATCATATCTTCAACAGCTGCAAGATACGGATCATCCTTCTCGGGATCGCAGATGGGGTTAGCCATCATTGCGTTTGCATCGTCAAGAACCTTCTGCTGAGCAGCTGTAAGCTCATAGCCTGTTTCTGCACAGTATCTCTCAAGATCAGGAAGGTTGTATCTGATGTAGTCTCTTGTGTTTCTTGCGCCGTTGAACTGCGGGAAGTAGTAACCGTCTTCCTCAAGGTTGTCACAGTCTTCAACAGTCTTTACATTACCTGTTGCAAGCTCGATAGCAAGTGCGATTGCAACGTTGTTGTACTCGAGCTCGTGCTTCTGCTTGTAGAAGAACCAGGAAGAATCCTTACGGAGTGTTGTGGAGATATCGATTTCACCATAGGGATCAAGCTCTCTGCCCTTTGTATCCTCAAACTTTGTGCCTGCCGCAACAAAGGATGTACCGGGAGCTGTAGAATCGATGTTGATGATTTCGTCAGAGTTAGTCTCTGCAGCGCTCTTCATAAAGCCGAATGCACTGTAATCAGCTGTGATAGCACCGAAGGGAAGACCGTAGCCTGAGATGAAGGAGAATGTAACGCCTTCCTTCTCAAGGTTTGTCATTGTTTCGTTGAGCTTTTTCTTTGCAGCCTGGAAAGCATCGGCCTCTTTTCTTACTTCATCAGACTTGATGAGGTCCTTTATACCGTCATACTTGTCAATCGGGATAAGGTTGCAGAGAGAGGGTGTTGAGCAGAAGAGCTCTGTTGCGATTGCACCGATTGCTGCATCAACAAAGCTTCTGAGAGTTTCCTTCGGGAAGATACGGAGTGCAACGTTTACAACGTAGCCCCAGGGCTCACCGATAAGGTCGGAAAGGAGGCCGTTGTAGAAGAGGTCTGCGGAATTGTCGCAGTATGTACCTGTAAGAAGGTCAGCAACAACGTCACTGCCGTCCCATGCGCCAACGATACTTACAACGCGGCGGATGTGGTTTTCTGCAACTGTGGGATATGCATTCATATAAGCTGTAACAACAGAAGCACCCATGCTCATGGGAACAAGAACTACGTCTGTTGCGCCGAGCTCTTTAGCGTTGTCACTTGCAAGAATTGTATCGATGAACTTCTTCATTTCAGCAACATTCTTTGATGTGTAGGAGAATGCGCTGTAGTTGAATACATAGAGATACTTCTCATAGTCCTCACCGAACTTCTGCTTTGCAATATCCTTACAGGGAATTGAGGAATAGAAGCGGCTTTTTGCTTCGCTCTCAACTCTGCCGTCATCAAGAGTAACGGAAGGATACTCGGAAACAGACATCGGGTACTTAGGAGTAACAACTCTGGGGTTAGCGTTACCGTCTTCGTCAACAAGGTTGAACTTGAAGAGACCTTTGATAACAGCTTCAACCTGAGGCTGTGTGAAAAGGTCTGTTCTGAGGATTGCAGAAGCAACAAGCTCCATAACAACTGTTGCGAGGTTGAAGATAGTCATAGGATCGGAGAATGCCTCATCAAAGCTGTTGAAGAGGTTCCACTTTGACTGATACTCGCCCTTAGCGATAAGGTCGCCGTAAACTTCAAAATCCTGAAGCTTGTCGCCGTACTGATCAACATAGCTCTGGTCGAAGAGGTATGAGTAGCTCTGACCGATACCTGTTACGAAAACGACGAGGCTGTTTGTGCCTTCTGCGAAAGCACACTCAAGTGAATCTGCTGTTGTAACTGTAGGCTCATCAGCGTATGAGGGGATGATTGCTACAGAAACAAGCATAGCGATTGAAAGAAGAATTGCTATTACTTTTTTCATAATTATCCTCCTTACGGATATATATTAACTTCTATATATTACCACTTATTTGTTTTATTTTAAATAGCTTTTTTGCAGCTTTTAAAAATTTTGCTGTTTTCACAAAAAAGAGACAGGTTTTATATTGAAATTGACTATACCAAAATCAAAACCGTTGATGTAAAATTACAGCAAGAAACACATTTTTCAAGGAGAAAAAAATGAACGGAATTACTGCAAGAGAAAAGCTCGTTACGAATATGGATGAAATCGTAAAAATTCTCGATGAATCAAAAGTTGTACACGTTGGTATGATTGACGGCGACGAGCCGTACGTAGTGCCGATGAATTACGGCTACACCCTCGAAGACGGCAAGCTCACGCTATGGCTTCACTGTGCAAAGCGTGGCAGAAAGCTTGACGTGCTCAGAACAAACAATAAGGTTTTCTTTGAAATGGAATGCGGTCTTCAGCCGTTTGACGGTGACATCGCCTGCCGCTACGGTATCAGCTATTCGTCAATTATGGGCAGAGGCACAGCAGAAATCGTCGAGGATGTCGAAGTTAAAAAAGCGGCACTCACCCACCTTATGAAAACACAGACGGGTATGGATTTTGAGTTTGAGGACAAGATGGCATCAATAGTCTGTATAATCAGGATTGATACTATCGAATTCACTGCAAAACACCGTCCCTTGCCTAAAAACTGATGAAAAACGAAAGAGCAACCCTCTAAAGTGGGTTGCTCTTTTTATCTGTTAATATCCGAAATATTCTACACAGTACTGTTCAACTGTGTTTATATACTCCATTTCGCAAAGGGGGTCGAGACCGAGACCGTGATTGGAAAGCGGATAAAGAATATAGCTGTGTGTGGCACCTGCTTCTTCAAACGCAGCCTTGATTCTGTTTGCATTACCTGCAGGCACAATCATATCTGTTCCGCCGTAAGCGAGTATTGACGGCACCGTATCCTTTGTAACATACGCTGTCGGAGAAACAAGGTTTATTACTTCCTCTTCTTCGCCGTTCAATTTCATCTTTTCGGTAATTTCAATACCCGCAAGCATACTTGCAAGGCCTGTGCTGCCCCATACCTCTGCGTGGAAGTCGGACGGACCTACCTGATTTGCGGTAAACACAAGCTCAATAGCCGATTCATCAGCTCTTGAGAATCCGTAGAGCATTGAGAGGTGTGCGCCTGCGGAATAACCCGAAACAGCAAGCTTTGTGATGTTCAGATCTTTCTTATCGGAAAATTCTTTGATTGCCTCTATCGCCATACCTATTTCGTCACACATTGTAAGTGCCGTAACAGTGCCGAAATGTTCATCATCATAAAGGGTATAGTTCATGCTTGCAGTTATATAGCCTTTTTGTACAAAGCGTCTTGCTTTTGACGCCATATCTTCCTTGTTGCCACCTGTCCACGAGCCGCCGTGAATATAAAGTATAACTCCGTTATACTCGTTATCGTATGCCGAATCGGGCACATAGATATCCATTATGTTTCTTTCTGCCTCACCGTAGCGGACATCCTTGAAAAGCTCAAAATTCTCAAAAGACAATCCGCCGATAAAGGTTGAAATTACGCTGACGGAAGAAAGGAGAATCGCAATAATTCTTTGAAAAAACGCTGTCATAAATATCAGCTCCTTTGTGTTGTTTTTAAAGAATAAATCTGAATGCGTAAATTACGATATTTGTGATATTGTTGAGGATAAATCTGATAAAGGTGAAAACGTACGGGAATTCAAAATTCCAGTCATCAAGAGTATCGAGAGTACCGATAAGTGATGAATCATAAGTTATATCGGGATTTTTGAATGCCTTTGTCTCCATCTTCATAATGCAGAGATTCTTGCAGGCTTCACGAAGTGCGTTACCGAAGCCGATGGGGTCTTTTGCATAAGCAAGCTTTACCGCAGCCTTGTGCTGAAGCACCTGAAGCGACCACATACCGGTAAGAATAGTATCGTTACCGTTGTAAACAGCAAGTACAGGGCTCATATAGCCGCTGCCTGTGAAATTTGAAGAATAGTCGGAAACTACAAAGCCCTTAAAGCCCCATTCTTCACGAAGAAGGTCGTTGAGAAGTGCCGAGCTTGAGCCACACCACTTTGTGCCGATTCTGTTGTAAGCAGACATAATGCCCTTGGGGGCAGCCTCTTTTACGGGGATTTCAAATGCTTTGAGGTAAATTTCACGCATTGCCTGCTCATCACACCAGGTGAAGATACCGTTTCTGTGTGACTCCTGATCGTTGAGTGCAAAGTGCTTGATTGTTGTAACAAGGCTTTCAGAGTTTGCACCCTTTATAATTTCAGCCGCCATAACACCTGAAACAATCGGGTCTTCGGAGAAGTACTCGAAGTTTCTGCCACCTCTGGGGTTACGATGGATATTTGCACCGGGTGCATACCAGGTATCGGTGCCCATATCGGCAGCCTCTTTACCTGCACCCTTACCCATTTCGTATGCAAGCTCAACGTTCCAGGTACAGCCGATTGCAGTTGCACAAGGGTAAGCAGTACCGCTTGCGGTATAAACAAGACCGTTTCTGCCCTTAACGCTTGAAGGGCCGTCGTTATCCATTGTATGAGGAATGCCGAGGCGCTCAACACCGTGGGTTTCGTAACCGCCGTTGATGACGAGCATAGTCATCTCGTCAAGGGTAAGCTGATCGAGGAATGCATCCCAGAGGCTGTCATCCTCTGCAACATCCTGCAGGGTAATTGTCTTGTCATACTTGACACCCATCTTCGGTGCTTCGCCCTCGGTTGTCGGTTCGGGAACTTTGTCGATATCAATCAGGTAATCGTCTTTGTTAAGCTCACGAAGCTCAGGATAAGTGCCGTCAACGTCGGCTCTTGACATAACCTCAAAGCCGCTGTAAACGTCGTCGAAAAGATTTTCAATTTCTGTACCTGTTACAGAATCTGTTTTGATCACCTTTGTTTCTTTAACTTCATAATCGTATGATGCAATATGGTTTCTTACATCATTTGCAACTATGATTTTGTATATGCCCTCATCAAGCACCCAGGCTTCGTTTACTTTATAATCGTAAGAAGCCATATCATCGGTTTTGAAAGTGAGTGTAAGTGTTTCGCTTTCGCCGGGCTGAAGCATATCTGTCTTTGCAAAGCCGCCGAGGCAGATAGCACTCTTCTCGATACCGCCCTCGGTATAGGGTGCGCTGTAATAGAGCTGTACAACCTCTTTACCTGCCACATCACCAGTGTTTGTAACCTCAACCTCAACGGTTATGTTTTCACTGTTGAAGTCAGTTGAAACAACGTTTTTCTCAAAGGTAGTGTATGAAAGTCCGTAGCCGAAAGGATACTGCACTTTATCTTTGGCAAAGGTTTCGAAATAGCGGTAGCCTACGTAGATGCCCTCGTAATATTCCACGTAATGCTCACCGCCGTTGTATTCGTAACTGCCGAAGCATTCGCTTGAGGGATGGTCCTCGATGCTGTAAGCTATTGTGTCTGTGAGTCTGCCTGAGGGATTCACTTTACCGTCAAGCATCTGCGGCACAGCTGTCATACCGAATTCACCCGGAATCCAGACAATTGCGGCAGCTTTGATGCTTTCGTATTCATCAATCCAGCCCATCTCCATTACGTTACCGATATTGAAAAGCACAACGACGTTTTCAAAGCTTGAAGTAACCTTTTCAACCATAGCCTTTTCATCGTCGGAAAGGCTGAGCGTTTCGACAGTATGGTCTGTACCCTCTGCACTTGTGCGGCTGATAACTATTACCGCTGTATCAGAAAAAGCAACCGCATTGGCAAGAAGCTCATCTGTAAGGTGTTTCGGGTCCATTTCTTCGAGTGTGTTTTTTGCAAGAAGCACCTGAAGAAGGTTATTGATAACGGTGTTATCGGTTTTGGGAAGCTCGTTTGAAAGGCAGTGCTTTTCGTAAAGTGCACGAAGCTCTGCGTTATATTCAATGCCCTCTGCTTCAAATGCTTCGTAGAGAGTAACGGGGTCATCGGTTGTGATTGCACCCGAGCCTGCACCGCCGAAAAACGGACAGACCGAGCCTGCACCGAAGATATTCACCTTCTTGTTTTCTAGCGGCAGAAAATTATCTTCATTCTTGAGGAGTACTATGCCCTCACTCTCAATCTGAATTGCGATTTCTTTGGTTTCGGCAATGATTGCGGGGTCAATATCGCCGCTTGTTGCTGACGCTGTAATGCCTGCAAGGAGCGTAAAAACAAGCAGAAGCGAAATGACTTTGGCCATTCTTTTTTTCATAATAAAGCACCTCTTTGCACTTTTATTGGCTTCATTATACATTGCAGGCACTGTTTTTTCAATAAAAGAAATATTAAATTTGTAAACAATTTTTATTCAGACAGGTTTGCGGATTTACTCTCTCTTGCCTCTGCGGACATAGTCTTCGTTGATTTCACAACTCCAGTCGGCACACAGGGGAGCTTTTGCCCTGACGTTGCAGACAGCTTTTGCAACAGACTCATAGACAATGCTTGTACCCTCTTTGTCTGCGTTATAATTCACCGCTCTGTCAGCACCGATGCCGTATCTTGAAGCGGTTTCAACAGCATCGATATTCGCACCGATAAAGAGAAATTCCCAGCCGTGTTTTTCCTTCTGACGCTCAATCATTGCTTTTACCTTTTCGGCTGAATATCTGCGGCTTGCGTTCTCCATACCGTCTGTTGTGATGACGAACAATGTGTTTTCGGGCACGTCTTCAGGACGTGCGTACTTATGTACGTTACCTATATGGTGGATTGCACCACCCAGAGCGTCAATCAGTGCAGTACAGCCTCTGACGGTATAATCTTCATCTGTCATAGGTCTGATTCCGCTGAGTTTCACTCTGTCGTGAAGCACTTCACAGACACCGTCGAAAAGCACGGTTGAAACGTAACATTCACCCTCCTGCTTTTTCTGCTTTTCAATCATAGAGTTGAATCCGCCGATTGTATCAGCTTCAAGCCCTGCCATGGAGCCGCTTCTGTCAAGGATAAATACAAGCTCCGTAACGTTGTTTCTGTTTTTTTCTTTCATAATTTATATCTCCTTATAAATAAATTTGTCCGTGAATTTTTCGGCAATATCAAGCAAATACCCATCCAGATATGAAAGTGCCGTTTCTTTTATATCTTCGTCAATGCCGTAATACGCTTCGGCTATCGAGCCTGCGATTGCGGCTATTGTGTCGCTGTCACCGCCGATTGAAATTGCGTTACGGATTGCGTCTTCAAAGCTTGTTGATTCAAAAAACGCTTCAAACGCCTGCGGTACGGATTCCTGACAGATTTCGACAAAATCGTATCCCTCACGGATTTCATCAAGAGTAAAATCAATAGTATAGAAATTGCTTACGTATTCCTTGATTTCATCTATGCTTTTTCCTTCTCTTGCAAGATAAATCGCACCTGCAACAGACACAGCACCTTTGATTCCCTCAGGGTGGTTGTGAGTAATTTCCGATGTTGCCTGAGCCAGTTTTTCACACTCCTCAAGTGAAGAAGCAAACCACGCAACGGGTGATACTCTCATAGCTGAGCCGTTGCCGTAGCTGTTATAAGGTTCTGTTCCGCCCCGCATCATCCACACAAGGAATCTGCCGCCGTAGCCGCAATCGGGATAACGCACACCTACCTCGTGTAAAACGTATATCAGTCGCATTTTAAATTCTTCAATGTCTTTAATCTGTTTGTAATGCATAAGTGTTTTGGCTACGGCTATAGTCATAACCGAGTCATCGGTAAAATCACACTCCGGACTGAACAGCTCAAACTCCTTTGATTTCAGGTTGTCAAACTCAAACCTTGAGCCGACAACGTCGCCGATAATTGCACCTGTCATTTTTTCTCCTCCTAAAAAAATTAATGTGGCTGTAAGGCTTTGTTAACCTTACAACCACATTATAGCGATTACGTTTATTCAATTGGTCGCCCGACGGGAGACTTATTTGCAGATACTTTCCCACTCCTGCTCTTTGAATCCGATAAGAACAGTATCGTCGCAGATGAGCAACGGTCTTTTTACAAGCATACCGTCAGTTGCAAGTAACGAAAGCATTCCGTCTTCACTCATTGACGGCAACTTTGTTTTCAGCTCCATTGATTTATAAAGCAAACCACTTGTATTGAAAAACTTTTTAAGCGGCTGTCCGCTTATTCTGTACCATTGCGACAACTCTTCAGCAGAAGGGTTGCACTGCTTGATGTCACGCTGTTCATATTCAATTCTGTTGTCATCAAGCCACTTCTTTGCCTTCTGACAAGTTGTACATTTGGGATAACAGATAAAAGTAATCATATCAACACTCCTGTAAATCAAGATATTCAACAACCGAGCAGCACCTGGTCAAATTCAAACAGCGCTTCGTTTATTTCAAAAATATTGTAATTGCCCTTCTGGATAAAGTAACGGATTATTTTGTCAAACACGAAGCTTCGTGAAAGTGTGAGGCCTGCAGAAGACAACAAATCCTGCGTTTCGTCAAGGGTCAGTTCAAGTGCTATTGCAAAGGCAACCGCTGTCTGTTTCGACGGCTTGTAGGTTTGCGGATTGCACTTGATTTTTGAGAACGTTTTCTTATCAACATTGGCTTTTTTGTAGCACTCGACGTCGGTCATACCCTTGCTGTCGATATAGTCAAACAGCTTATATGCAAAGGATTTGTCCATCGCCTTCATATATTCTTCGAGCGATTTATTTTTCACGCTGCCGTACTCCATAGGAGCTGACGCACACGGTGCTATATACGGCTGCGGAGCACACTCTTCGTCTGCATAGCAGGGTTCGTCAAGTTCACCGGAATACGAGGTGCATTTTTCAACGTAACTGTCATCAATAAATTCGCTGATTTCATTGAAAAGCTCTTTGCTGAACTCGTAAGAAGTACGGTCAAAAACGCAGAGATAAACAGTCAGCTCGTGACTGTATAGAAACTGAGTTATAACCTGAATTGCAAATTTCAGCACCTTGTCTTTAGGATAGCCGTAAGTGCCTGCTGAGATAAGCGGAAACGCAACGGATTCACAGCCGTTTTCAACAGCAAGCTTCAATGACTCAAGGTAGCAGGATTTGAGAATTATGCTCTCCCCTGCGAGACCGCCATTCCATATCGGGCCTGACGTATGAATTATGTATTTTGCATCAAGGTTATAGCCCTTTGTAATCTTCGCCGTACCAAGTCCGAGCGGAGCAAGCTGCTGACACTCTTTATCAAGCTCAACACCTGCACCTTCGTGCACAGCTAAATCGACACCGCTGTAACCAACCATTTCTTCGTTGGTGGTGTTGACAATGGCATCAACCTTCATTTTTGTAATATCCTGTCGGATAATCTGCAGCGGCATAACATCACCCCTTGATTCACTGATTTCATTTACTTAAATATATCACAATACCTCTGCAACTTGCAACCGTCTGCCACTGGATATGAAAAGTAATTATACCACAGCCGGATTTTAATATAAAAATTTTCGGTTTTTGGCATTTGATTTCCAAAAATACAGAATTTTCACGAGAAATCCGGATTTATGTTATCATACCCGAAAATGAAGGAGGAATTTTATGATGAACACAAAGCCAAGTGCAACAGAGATTTACAGACTGGCTGAAAAGTACGGAGTCAATCAGGCTGTTTATTCGGTTTTCGGCAACACGGTCAACGTTTCTGTACCGATAAGCAAAAAGGATATGGACACCGACATTTCACAGCTTAATTTATCGGTACGTGCGTATAACGGACTGAAAAGAAACGGGGTTTCTACAATACGCGATTTGGTAAAAATCATAGGAACGGGAGAGTTGAACTATGCGCGGAATCTCGGCAGAATAAGCATTTCACAAATCAAAACCACGCTGATGGATTATTGTTACAACCAGCTTGATGACAAGGAAAAAATATCGTTTTTTCAGACTATGATAAATAACAACCGATAAACCAAAAGCGGCAGAGTCAGAGCTCTGCCGCTTTAAATCTGTTATTGAGCGAATACTTCCCAGTCGCTGAGATTACCGTGAATACAGTCGATGCTGAGGTCGCCGTCATTAAACGTAACCTTTGCAAGCACACCGGGTATGATAAGCGGGAAAGTACAATTTTTACAAATTGGATTGAAGCTCAGTTTCTTGTTTTCGTAGTCGATTTTAAGACCTGATGCGGCGATAAGCGTACTCCAGCTCGACATAGGTCTTGTATAGTGATGTCCGCACTCCCAATGATCCCAGAAGTGGCCGAATCTGAACTGATTAGAGTGAATTGAATCAACTACCGTATCGGATATTTCCGTTTCACCGACAGCAAGGGCAAGGGCTGCAAAAGCGTAGCCTATACCAGTCCAGACAGCAATTGTCTGACAGTTGTTATACGTATCAATGCTTGTCCATCTGTTTTCGGGCACGGTAGCGTTGACAAGACCCTGCTCACTGTCGAAATTATTACGGAAAATAAACTCAATTACCGAACGCACTCTCTCATCGGGCAGATTGCCGTCAAGACCAATCATACGCAGGAACCATTCGCCGTCAAGCTGGTCTGTCATAAGTGATTCGTCAGTTACGTCGTCGTTTCTCCAGAGGTTATAATATTCACCGTTCCAGAGCTTTTCTTCAAGAGAGTTTTTGCCGGTGAGAAGAATGCTGTTCCATTGGTCAAAGCGTGATTTATCGCCGACTCTGTCTGCAATGACTGCAGCCGCCTTAAGTGCCGCCAGCCAGAGGACATCGATATATACAGGTGTTCCCGAGAAATTCCACGCATCGTAAGTATTGCGCTTGGTACCGTAATCGGGCAGACCGTCGTTATCGGTGTCGAGCAACTTCGTAGAATCCATAGCTTTTTTCACGTTTTCCCAAAGAGACAAAAGATAATCTCTGTCACCCGTAAAGAGATAATCACGAAGCACCATAAGAACAAACTGCGTATTTAAATCGACACGGTCATAGCCATTGTCTGAGCACTTCATATCGGGTTTGAAGGAGTGATGTGTTCTGCCGTCTTCTCTCTGATATTCAGCACCCATTCTCATCTGCTTTTTCTGCAAGTCGGGGAAAAGGCTGATAAGCGAAAAGGATGCGTGATAAGTTATATCTGTTGTGTGAAGTCCGCAGTAACCGAGGCCCTCCCACAGACCGAATTTTCCGTCTTTATGATAAACGGAGCATTTTATCAGCTGTGAGATATTGGACGACCACGCATCGGGATAAATTGCGGGCAAATCGGTTGCGTAAAGAAGTTCGGCAAAAGACGTGGCGGATTTAAAAACGTTGCTATAACAGTCTTCAAGGAAGCTGTTTGCATCAAGAGAATTTTTATAAAGATTTTCGTAGTAATGGCCGAGTATTTCGCCATCCTTTGCAGTAAGGTTCGGGAAATTCCACGTGAGAATAAAGCGGATATTTTTCTTTTCACCGGGTTCAATGGTCACCTCAGAGCAAAGAGCACAGCCGCCGAAATCCTCTCCCCTTCTTTTATTACGGTTGTAGCAATTATCGAGGAAGAAAATTTTATTCTCCCTTGAAGTAAGGAAGTCGGGATTGCAGTGTAAAATACGGCTGAGGATAGAATCAACGTAAGGATACCTCTTGAATTTATCGCAAAGGGCATCAAGCTCAGCATCACTCAACGAAGTCAGATCTTCGGGCAGAGGCTCGGGCTTTATACCGATGTCGGTATTCGGAAGAGTACCTGTTTCTCTGAAACCGAACAGAACGGATGCCTGCGTTACACCAAGTCTTGAATCGGCTATAAACTCCTTCAGAAAACGGTAGTAATCTGCCGTGATATAAGATTTTTCACCGTCACCGTTTACGGAAAGGCAAACGTCACCGCAACAAGGTGAATCCGTTTTACTTACAGGCTCGATATGTATGGCAACTCTGTCACCTGCAGTATGAAGAGAGTTTACGTTACCCTCATCTTTATTGGCAAAGTCAGGCACAAGCGTACCTAAAAGACTGATTGTGAGAGTTTCATCAGTTGGATTTTCAACAGTAAAATCCATATAGAAACCGGGAGTGGAAGAAACATTGGAGTTGAATGGCACAAAGGGTGAAACCGCACGAAGGCTAAGGTTACAGGAAAGAGCGCTATCGGTATAGTCAAGGTCGCACATCGGGAATTTGCCGTCAAAATCAATTCTTTCTACGGGCTTATTCCACGCAAACATTCTGTATGAGAAATCGTCTGCATCGGTTTTCATACCGAGTTTTCGCACAACAGGAGCATTATCGCCTTTCTTTTCACGCACATAGAAAGACAATGCGCCCACACTGCCCTCACCGTCGTCAACCTTATCTTCAAAGCATACCCGTGTAACTCTGGGCGGATTAGCTATCTGCCAGAAATGAAACTCACCGTCGGGCAGAAGCTCTACACTGCCGGCACCGATGCCGCCAAGAGCAATACCGCTTTCGTGTGTTTTTACGGTTGTAATCTTTGCCATAATATCAACTCCCGGTTTTAATTGATAGCATTGTGCTTATTAATCAAAATTATAACTACTAATTAATCAAAACTCAAGTTAATTTGATCTTTTTTGAGCAATAGTAAGTCTCGCTGATTATCTCTTTGAGAACTCGGATACGAAGAATTCAACCTGTTTTTTCTTGTTGCAGCCTGTTTTAACTTAAAAAGCCGCCCAATTTGTGATTTCATTTCACAAAAACAGGCGGTTTTTATAACTTATTCTAACTTGTCGCCACTCTCCCTGGACTGTTCAATCCTGAGAAGTTGGCTTTTTTGTTGGCTTTTTTGCGGCACTTCAATCTGCAACCAACTTATAATTTATTAATTATTATACCATTATATTATATCAACTTCCTCAATTTGTCAAGTCGCTCAATCGGACAGTTTCAGCTGACGTAGCTTTATTTAATTTCAAACCCTTGGTTGTCGAAGGTTGTGATCGCGCCGTCAAAATACTCAATCCTGAACAGCTTTGCAAGCGGATAGTTGCAATCATTTTCTTCGTATATAACATTCAGTTCGCCATCAAAACAAATGACTTTCAACTTTTTAATAATTATATACTTACCAAAATACTCGCGGATGAATATAAGACGATGTCGGTCTGAGTCGTGAGCGAATTCTTCTATTACGTTTCCTGTTGCAGTCTGATATATTTCATATACAAAATAATCGAGATCGTCTGCCAATGTTTTGGCTGTGTATGTATCAAGTAATTCCCTTTTTACAGAGTCCCAAAGCTCGATATATCCTTCTTTAAAATACCGGTAACGGTCATAGGTTTCTGTAAGATATCTCGTCTCTGCCAGATACGCACATACGGTAGGTCCATCAACTTCGTTTTTCTGCAGAACGAAACATTTACCGTACGAATTGAGCGTGTGAATAAAATCATATTCACAAGGGATTTCTACCTGCAAATTATCGTAGTAAAAACCATCTTCGATATATGGCGGATGAACCAGACCCATTTTGTTGTTTTTGATTACAATATAAATACCGTTTCCTGCATACGTTATGTTGTCGTATTCAAACTCAATGAGCATTTTTTCTTGCCATTGACTGAAGACACCCATCTTGCCGTTCTTTTCAGCTATATAGTCGAAATACTTACCTTTGTACCAGGTATCAAAGCTTTCTATCATCTGCACAACACGGTAACTGACACCGTCAATCGTAATTTCAAGGTTGTTGTTTTCGTTCATAAATATCACCCTAGAATCACTTCCAGTATTATAGGATTTTATTTTCGAGTTCATTAATAAACTCATCAATTTTGTCAAACTTATCTAATAAAGAATCTTTCTTTTGATATAAAGGATGAGCAGGTGCGCCACTTTTGTTTGTTTTGGTAACATACCAATTCACTTTTAATTTAGAAAGTTCTTCATATATTTCAATAAAAAATTCACACAGATAGTCTCGATGAAAAATGTGATTTCCGAAAGCCAGCCATATATCAACCTTGTCATATTTACTTAGGGTTTCCTTGATGTATTTCAAATTTTCGGTATGTTCTTTCCTTTCCTTCTCAGAAAGCTCTTTGCTTAAATCATCAAACTTTGTTGCTCTGACAGGGAAAACGTTCATCATTATCCAGCTGTCATAGTTGTTATGCTCAGAAATTTTTGTGACTTTTCTAATAGTATTATCTACCGAATTAGGTTCAGCGGTGCTGGGATTGATTCCAAAGCAGAATATCGGTCTTTCACCTTCTGTTCCGAGCAAATATCTTGATGTGTTATCTTCATTGTTTGCATATATCCATTTGCATTCAGCCATAACAATTCTCCTTTACTTACTATATCTCTCTGCGGCTTTGCGCAGTTCGTTGCCGATTTCTTCTCTTAATGCCTGCGGTTCGATTACGGTGATGTGCGGAGCATACTGCAGTGCCCAATACTTCATTGCCATACCGCTGGAGCGTACTTCTACGGTGACTTCATCTTCCGTTTCATTGCTGAACTTTATGTCCTTACCGAACCAGTCGATAATTTCATTCACAATATATTTCTTTGCTACAAACCTTACTCTTACAGTTTCGTCGCTGAACATATAAACGTGCTCTGCCATATGCTTGGGCAGGTCGAGTCCGTTTTCAATTCCCTTAACTTTCTTTTTGGGCTTTACCGGTGTATCAAGCACCTTGATATCCGTAATCATATCAACACGGTAGTTGGCAATATTGTCGTACTTGTCGTAATTGCAGACAAGGTAATATCTGCCGTTGGTTGCTACCATCTGGTAAGGATTTATGTAATAAATCCTGTCTTCACCGCTGCTTGATTTTCGTGGATGAAGTTTCTTGTCTGTGCCGTATTGGTTATATTTGAAGCTGACCTGTCTTCCGGTTTCGATTGCCTCATCGAGCATTTCAATAGTATAAAACAGCTCTTTGTTATGCGGCAGGTTTTCGGGCATATTGCAGATATGCTTTACCTTATTCTGAAAGTGCTTGCTGGACAAGCCTTCAATTTTCTCAATCAGCTCTTTGCACTGTGAGTAAGGAATATGCTTTGAAAAAAGCAGGCTATCTACCAGCAGACGAAGCTCCGGGTCGGTAAAATCACGGACAAGATAAAAATCGGTAAGAATCTCGGTTTCTTCCATTTCACCGGTCTTCTGATTTTTAATCATTTTAGTTGTTGTATCATATTCGATTTCAAAGCCGAACTCCAGCAGATTCATAAGATTGCGCTTGATTGCCTTACGATCAACCTTCATATTATAATCCGTTTCAAGGATTTCAGCTATTTTCTTCTGATTAAGCCGGTGGTTTTCATCACTGTATTTTTTGAGTATTTCAAGAATACTCATAACAATAAGTTTTTTCGGCAGCATAGAATCCATAACATTTACCTCCGTTGGTTTCAATATATCACTTGCAACCCTATTATGCAATATGCGATGGGGCAAAATTGGTACATAAAAAGCCTGCATGAGCAGGCTTTTTGCTTTTAGTTCATTAACAAAGGTGCGGGGTGTTTAAGGTGTATCAAGAAGACTTTTTTTGATGATTTATATTTCCTTTTCGAAGTCTTCGTATTTCAACACGGAAAAATGGCAAGTGACTATCAGCTTTGCTTTTGATATTTCATTGTCACTATACACCAATTTTTTGAATTTATCTTCAAGCGCTTTCACTCCCCAAACTATTACGTCCGGTTGCAAAGCTTTAATCTGACGTTTCAGCAGCTCGGCATCTTTTTCAAGTGCTTCCTCGATTTTTTTAGTTTCACTTGTGTATTTACCATTACCATGTTTATTGATATTGATAAAAGCAAATCTGTATCTGTCTGCTGCTGAAACAGGCTGAGATTTAGTAGCTACAGATTGGTTCTGAATATAGTTGTACATTTTTATCATTTTGGTTATCATTTTTTTATCGTTGCGCTTTGTTTCATAGCTTTCAAACCAACCTCCGTCAGCAAAAATTGATTTGCGCTTTCTGTCATTTTTGTCAACACTTTCTTCATTGCTTTCCTTGAGAACAAACAAAACTTTGTTGTGATCCGTGTTGAAATATTCTTCAGCTTTTCTGATGTCGATACCATCTTCGATAAGATAGTCAGGCTCTTTGATTCTTTTTGCGTACTCATTCCATATTTCGCTTATCTCTTTAAAATAATTATTCATATCAATAATCCCCTTATATGTAAGGTATAAATAAATTTCAATATTTTTCAACTGAGTTTATTTCAATATATCACTTATGTCTGCATTATACAATAGTTCTGTGGGTTAAATTTGGTACATCACATATTGTAGTATATACTTGCCGATGCAGAGTCCGTATTTCAGGACTGACCTGCCCTGCAAAATAATTGAAAATTTTTAAAACTATGCTATATTAAATATGAGGTGAATATGATGGCTTATACAAAACAGGATATCCGAAACAGATGCGAAGAAGAAATGCAGAATCCATCAGCCTTCTATAAAGCACCCGTTATCAATTACCGTGGAAGAACAACTGATACAGACGAACTCTATAATGAAATCGTTGCAGAGTTTGTATGTGAGCATATAGATGAGTTTACTGACGGAATCAAAAAAATAACCAGAGAAGAAGGTTATAAAACCGAAAGTCATACGGGTCAGCATATACCAAGCGATGACAGAATGGAAGAGAAAATTGCCGTTGAGATTTTCAACCAGGGTAAAACAGAACCCCTTGACTTTGTAGGTGAAATGCTTGACTATCAGACACCGCTGAAAAATCAAATAAACGAAAAAAACAAGGGTGTCGGCAAAATAGATTTGCTGTCATACAACGAAAAAAATAACACTCTTCATATCCTCGAACTCAAGAAGCCCGACAGCAAGGAAACTATGCTGCGCTGTGTGCTTGAGGGATATACATATATGAAAATCGCAAACACAGAAAAGCTGATAGAGAGTTTTGAACGTCCTGAGGACGCAAAGGTTGTTGCCTGTCCGTTTGTTTTCCGTGGCGGTGCGCAGTATTACGAAATGGGTGAAGACAGACCCTGGCTTAAAAAAGTTATGGAGTTGCTTGGCAGTAAGCCTTATTACATATTTACTGAAGACGGAAAATATTTCATAACAGATACAGGACCTAAAACTATAACCAAGGACCTTAACAAACTGCTGGACAAAGCGATTATGGAAGCTGAAACAGCTGCTGACCCGAAACTCAAATCGGGATATAAAACAGCTGATAAACCCACACCTTATATCAACTATATTGAAAACAGCTGCTGGGATGAATTCAAAAAAGATATGGAGAAGAATTATCCTGTTGCTTATAAAATGTATGGCGAAGGCGGAGGAAAAGAGCTTGACGTGCGAAAGGTCGGTAAGAATATTTATCCGCCTAAAATGGCATCCTTCGGTTCATCAAGCAGAATGATTTTCAACTTGCTTAAACACAAAGAAAAGGACGGCTTTTTGTTTGAGCAGAAACTGCCCACAACTGTAGGTGGAACTGCAAACCTTGACGGATTTATGATGACTGATGATAAGTGCATATTTATCGAAGCCAAATGCAGAGAGCCTTACACACCTAAAGATCCGCTTATCAATGTAAAATATAAAAATCTGTATAAGTTCATTTCCGAATCACCCGGAAGCAATCTTGTGTGCAGAGCCGTTGATTCGTTAGCTAAAAAGGCAGAAAACAAGATGGAAGTAATCTTTACGGCAGATAAAACTGAAATTCAGTTTTTTGATATCAAGCAGATGATTTGCCACTTGTTGGGTATTGCCACTGCATATCTCAAAGGGAAAATCGATGATAAGGAAATCGAATCTCAGAATATTGAGTTCATTTATCTGCTGTTTAATCCCAATCTCATCGAAATCAATGAGGGTAAAGAAGAAATACTCAGCATTTACGAACAGACCTGTAAAGAATGCAAAGCTATTGATTTCAAAGCGCTTTTTGAAGTTTTGGTTGATTATCTCCAGACCGTCAAAGGTCTCGGCAAAGGCAAAAACAAAGTCGATATAATAAACGGTTTCAGTTTCAAGCTTTGCGACCAAAGCAATATGGATATATAAACAAAAACCGCTTGAGTGTATAGCTCAAGCGGTTTTTGCTTTTGTCTATTGGTTTTAATTATCTTCTGTTATTGCTTGGATATATCCGGGGTATATTTTTTTCAGGTTCCTGCGGTCAATCAGCTCAAACGAGCTGCCATTATCCCATACCATACAGGAGAAGCCGAATTTCTCTGCAAGTTCGACGTAGTAATTTGCATTCGTTGCGAGGTTTTCGAGGTTATCTCTATCGGTCCAACCGAACTCACTTTTACACACGCCGTAGCCGTTTGCGATAAAACGCTTGTGCATTCTGCGGAAAGTTTTATAGAGCGAATATTTTTCGGAAATACTCCACACTTTTTCGTTGTCCATAAATTCCGACTGATGAGCCGTGCCGAAATAATAATGTACAGAAACTACAACTCTGTCATCGTCGGGAAGTTCAAGTGCATCAATGTTTTCATCAAGTCCGCTTGCGGCATAGGTGGGGATGAGCACGTAGCGCGTTGCGTTGTTGCCGCCGCTGTTTCTTATCGTTTCAAGTGCGGCGAAATTGAGGTAATTAACAACCGCTCTGGATTCTTCATTCCCCTGCCATTCATCAACTGCGTTTGCAACTCTCGGCTCGTTCATTGTTTCGAACACGAGGTTTTCATCGTAAGCGGCAAACCTTTCGCAGAGCTGCTGCCAGATTTTTGTGAGAATTTCCTTGGAGCTTTCTTTATGCTCGTTATCGGTTATCAGCCAGAATGCATCATCGTGATGAACGTTGATTATAGCCTTCATATCGCATTCAAGCACCCAATCGACAATTTCATTGACTCTGTCGAGCCACGCTTTGTCAATTGTATAATCCGGTGCTTCGCCAAGGTGCTGTGCCCATGTTATGGGAATACGGACAGAATCAAAACCGCAATCTTTAACAAAAGCAATCAGCTCTTTGGTTGTTTGCGGGTTGCCCCACATTGTTTCTGTTTCGAGTCCTGCTTTTTCAGCCGAAAACTTTTCACAGGCTTCCATAGTGTTGCCCAGATTCCAACCCTGACCGAGCGACTGTGCAAAGCGGATTGAATCAGTCATTTCATAAGATGGAAACAGTATGACATCTGCCAAGGTGGAAAAGCACCCACCAAGCATAGTAATCAATGCAGTTATAAGTGAAACAATTCTGTTGAACATAACTATCCCTCAAGTGTAGTTTGATATTTTGAATTATACCATAAATGTAAAGCTTTGCAAATGCGTTTGCTTAGCAAACGTAGTTATTCACGCATTCTGATTCATACTGTAAATAAACTATCACCTTTAAATTAAAATTCCGTCACAATGATCAACTTCGTGCTGAATAATCTGTGCAGGGAAGCCCGTAAATGTTTTGATACGGGTTTGGAATTCAGCCGTCTGCCATTGCACTTTAATAGTCTTATATCGCTTGCATTTGCGAGGGCCGCCGAGCAGAGAGAGACAGCCTTCCTCTGTATCGTAAGGCTCTGACTTTTTAATAATTTCAGGGTTAAACATAACCATATACGCACCGTCATTATCAAAAGCGATAATCCTTTTATGCACACCTATCATATTCGCCGCCATACCGACACAGTCGTCTTTGTGGGCAGTTAGAGTATCGAGCAAATCCTGTGCCGTCTGCAAATCTTCTTTTGTTGCAACCTCCGATTTAATGCTGAGCAAAATCGGATCGTGAATGAGTTCTTTGACCATATTAATCCTCAATTATCGTCTTTCGTTTTAATATAAGATAAGTATAGTACTTTACAAACATTTTTTCAACAACAAAACCGTATTGCCTTTTCAAAAGCACAAATAAAAACACCCCGAAAGCCGAAACTTTCGAGGTGGATTTTGAGAAATATGAAGTTATCTCTTGCTGAACTGGGGAGCACGACGTGCGCCCTTGAGACCGTACTTCTTTCTTTCCTTCATTCTCGGGTCACGAGTGAGGAAGCCTGCCTTCTTGAGTACGGGACGAACTGACTCGTCGTACTGAAGGAGAGCACGGGAAAGACCGTGACGGATTGCACCTGCCTGGCCTGTTACACCGCCACCGCTAACACGGCATACGATGTCGAACTTCTCAGTTGTGCCTGTGAGCTCGAGGGGCTGGCGAACAATAAGCTTGAGTGTATCAAGACCGAAGTAATCGTCGATTGAACGGTCGTTGATTGTGATTTTACCTGTACCTGCGTAAACGCGGACACGTGCTACAGATTTCTTTCTGCCGCCTGTGCCATAGAAATAAGGATTAGTATCGTACATTATTCATTTGCCTCCCTTCAATTAAAGAGCCCACTCTTCGGGCTTCTGTGCTGCGTGCTTGTGCTCTGCACCCTTGTAGATACGAAGGCGACCAAGAGCATTACGGCCGAGTGTTGAATCGGGAAGCATACCCTTAACTGCGAGCTGCATAGCAAACTCGGGCTTTGTCTTCATAAGTGTGCTGTACTTAACCTCTTTCATGTTACCGATGTAACCTGTGTGGTGGTAGTACATTTTCTGATTGAGCTTGTTGCCGGTAAGAACAGCCTTTTCAGCGTTTATGATGATTACATGATCACCGCAATCAACGTGGGGAGCAAACACGGGCTTGTGCTTGCCGCGAAGGAGAACTGCAGCCTGTGCAGCTACCTTACCCAGAGGTTTGCCTGCGGCGTCAAGAACATACCAGCTGCGTGTGATTTCGCCTGCTTTGGGCATATAAGTTGACATAGCTTGACCTCCAAAATATTTGATTCTTTAAATTCAATCGCCCGACTATAGTATCATAAGTCAAACTCCATGTCAACACTTATTTTCAAAAAAATTAATTTAGCAAACCAAAGCTCCGTTTTTCTCGCGTTTTCTCGTTTTTTCATAGCATTTGCTCACTTTTAATTTTTGAAAATATTTGTCTGCTTTCACAAATTCAGCCCTGTTTTTTCGTTATTATGGCGAAACGCAGAGTGCATCACGGCTTGACAAATATCTTTTAAGATTCTTCGCTCACGCTCAGAATGACAATACGGGCGATTCGTGAATCGCCCCTACGTGGGATGAATGACAATGTTTTTTGATAAACAAAAGCGGACGGCCAATGGCCGCCCCTACGGTGTGGGGTTTACAGCGAAAAACTATTATTTATTATCTATATCAATATTATCCATTATCTCTCTTTTCAGATTCTTTGCTCACGCTCAGAATGACATTGAAATTATTACATATATTGTGGGTGCGGATACCATCCGCCCGTGGCAAAAGAGATATTGCATCAATGGCGGGCACATAATATGTGCCCCTACAGCCCGTTGAAAAATTGATATAGCAATAAAAAACGGGCGGCCAAAGGTCGCCCGTACTTAACGGTAGTATAACATTAATTCAAATTAAAAAAAGACTTCCGGAAGCATATCACGGTCTCTTACAAGCTCTATGAATGTCGGTATCCATAACCATAAAAATCTTAATATCGACCATATACTCATTGTTTGAACCCTCCGTTAAATTATTCTGAAAATACTTTCTGTTGTTATAACACAGAGAACCGTCCCCTATGTTACATTAATCCAACTCTTAGCTGAATCATCTACCTCAGAGACTATTTCGCCAGACTGAATAGCATTTCGAAGAAACTCTCCACTATCGGTTTGAGCCCTGGAAATATTTGCATCAACCACCCCACCGGTACTGAGGATAGTAATAAGATTAATACCCGAATCATTATTATCTGCTCCTTATTCTATAATTTAGATATATTCATACGGGATTTTGCCCGCACAGAACGCCGTTTTAATGCTTCTGGCACATCGGAATCACATCCATCGGATTTATTAACCAAATTATAACATAATATTAACAAATTGTAAAGAGATTTTTCAAATACGGTTTTATGAAGACGTTTAAGATTCTTCGCTACCGCTCAGAATGACAAATACGGGCGACCGCAAAGGTCACCCGTACGAATAATTGCGAATTACGAATTGCGAATTTTTAATTGTTTTCGAGGTTTTCCTGAGCAACGCTGAGCATAAGCTTGATTCTGTTTTCCTGGTTAACTCGTGTTGCACCGGGGTCATAGTCGATAGGCACGATGTTTGACTCGGGATAAAGCTCCTTGAGCTTTCTTATCATACCCTTACCGACAATATGATTGGGCAGACAGCCGAAAGGCTGAGCACAGACAATGTTGCCGTAGCCGCTCTCGACAAGCTCCATCATCTCAGCAGTGAGAAGCCAGCCCTCGCCCATCTTACAGCCTGCACCGATAAT
>JAZRSU010000013.1:0-35145 GCA_045651645.1 Acutalibacteraceae bacterium | reverse complement strand
TTTGTTACACAGATGGGGAAGGGATAGTTGAAGGCGAGGTTGTGCTGAACGCCGCCGGGAATGTACTTCTTTGCCTCTGTTGTGATTTCCTTGGATTTTGCACACTTTGTTTCAAAGTGCTCAAGTACTCTCTTCAGCTCTTCGTCTGAAACACTGTAGATGGGCTGAGATGTGAGTTTGGCAAGCTTAGCATAAATGGTTTTAGCGTCCTGCCAGTTGCTGATTGCGTAACCGTTGCTCATTGTTGTTCCTCCTGATTCTTGAAAAATTTAATTAATTTTTGTATTTTATCGTTTGTTTCGGACGGATCTTCAAAAGGTTCGTTGTTCATAAACTTCTGGAAGATAAGACCGAAATAAGCTCCGAATATAAATGCTGAGATATCTTTTGAATCGAATACTTCAAGCATTTTTGAGTAGTTACCCTGACCGATTTCTGAGCGGAGAAGGTGGTCGACTCTTGCGACTGCACTTTCACCCGGTGAGAGAATGCTTCTCATAAAAAGCTCGCCCATAAGGTAGGGGTAGGCGTAGGTGTCTGAACTGAGCTGTCGGAATACCGCCGCTACACTAGGTTCAGCCTTATCTGCTTTAATTGCAGAGAAGATATCGTTGATTTCTTCTGCGGCAATTTCGGTAAGCAGGCTGTCAAGCGAATCGAAATGCGAAAAAAACGTAGAGCGTGAAACGTCAGCGTTTTCGGCAATCTGTTCGATAGTGACGTTGTTTATACCATGTTGCTCAAACAGTACCTTTGCACTGTGCATTATTGAGCGGTGGGTCTGTTCTTTTTTGCGTGAACGTCTTGCCTGTTCCATTACACACCCTCCGTAATCTTATGCTTTTATTATATAGTCTGTTTTTTTATTTGTAAAGAGTTTTTTGTACTGGAGTACAAAAATAGATTAAAGTTTATAATTTGTTTATATATACTTTTGTAATCAGTAATGAATATGGTTTTGAAAGGAATATTTCCGTCACAGCTTCGTTAAAAATCCTTGCAATAGCCTCGTATTCCTTCAGATTTTTGCCTTGCTGTGACAAAAATCTTCTCTTTCAAAACTGCTTCGCATCTGAAATCCAATATCTTATGTGCAGTCGGGTATTTCTTCTCTGCAGGCATACTTCCGTATGGCAAAGAGAAAAATGCTCGAATGTGCGTGAGATATTGGATTTCAGACATATTGGATTGCTGTTTACAAAAGTATAGTTCTTCGCCAGTGGAAAAGGTACTGCTGTGCAATTCCTTTGACTGAGTCGGCACATTCGGGGAATCCGTCGGGATACATTTCGGACATAATACGCTTTACCCACACGTCAACAGGAAAGGCATCGACCTTATAAAATCCGTAAAGCAGGGTACATTCTGCGACCTTTGCACCTACACCACAGATTTTCTGAAGCTCTTCTCTGCCGAATTCGATTGGCGAATTTTTGATTTTATCAAAATCGACTTCACCGTCTGAAACCTTGCGTGCCGCGTCAATAATATATTTGGCTCTGAAGCCTGCACGAAGCGGTGCAAGGTCTTCAGGCTCAAGTGCAGCGAGAGTTGCCGCATCGGGGAACGTGAAGCCACCGTCGATTTCATTGCCGAAGGTTTCGCAAAGACGTTCGATGATACCTTTTATACGGGGGATATTGTTGTTTTGTGAGATGATGAATGAGCAAAGTGCTTCCCACGGTTCTTGTTTTAATATGTGAATACCCGGACAGCAGTTGACAGCTTTGGACAGATTCTCGTCTGCTGAAAATCTTTCGCAGATTGCAGAGTAATCTGTTTCAAGGTCGAAATAATTCTTCCAGAGTGAATCGAAATCTTCTGCAGACGTATAGAAGGTCAATTCGTTTTCGTTTTGTTTTGCTTTAAGATGCTTGCCGTATGCTATGCCGTCCCACATTCCGTTTTCGTCTTTTTTCCAACGGAAAGCCTGACCGCAATCGGCACTCAGACCAAGATCGAAGGAGCCGAAATTTTTAACTGTAATATATTTGTCGCTTTTTATAATTTCCATTTATTTAACCTCAGACAAAGAAAGATACTGTAATAATTATAAAATTATATTGTGTATGCATTGTGACAAAAAAGAAAAAAGATGGGCAATTTTATTCAAATTTTGTCATACTTTGTAAAGAGTAAATAACTTACTGTAATTTTACAAAATGTAAAGAAATTGCCTTTTCGAGGTCTTTTTTAGTGGAAAACTAACGCTGTGAAGCGGTTTTTTCACAATTTCCACACGGTTTTCCACATCGAACAAATGATTTCCACTATACGGGTTGTAAATGTTGAAAACTTTTACAGCTGAAAAATCAGTGAATATCGGCAGCGAAAAAGGCTAAAAATATCTCTGCGTCAGACCGATAAAATACGGCAGATAAGAAAGGGAACAAAAATGATCAGAGGTGTCAACAGGCAGGTTATTGAGATAAGCGAAACGGATTGTGAATATTTTGAGCGGGTACTGTTTTTTGTAAAGCCGGAGTGTGTGAGTGTCAGCGAAGGCAGGCTGAGAGAGCGTGCGAATGCCATTGCGGGCAAAGCAGACAGACCGCCTATGACAAGGATGGTACGCAGTAAAATCCGTCTGGTTGCTTATATGATGGCGGCGGCAGGTACAGGTGCGGGTATTACTGCCCTTGTAACAGCCCTTTTCCATTGAAAGGAGCAGTTTATAATGATGTACGATAAAAACGACAGAAGGACTAAATTCAACAAGAATAAGCACATTGTTGAAAGCATGGTGTCGCTTTGGGAAACAGCAGATGAAAGTACACCTATCGATGTGTTGGGCAGTTACAGGGGAACACCTTACGATGCTGATGACCTTGTTCCCGAACAGGATGCCGACGATCTTTAAGAAAAGAGGTTTTATACCGTGAAATTAAAAGCAGCATTAATGGGTTCTTTTATTGTGCTGATGAGCGTTGTGTTTGCAGCCTGCGGAGGTACCGATGACGGCAAAATAACAACGACAAAGGCACCGGCTACGTCAGCAGTGACGACAACAAGAGCCAACACAACACACGGCGGTGTGATAAACGAAATGAGCAGTGCGGCAGAAGACGTAAGCGAAGGGCTTTCAGATGCCGCAAGCGAAATCAGAAGCGATATAAAAGGTATGCTTGATTAAAAGGCAAAAGAAAGAGCTGACTCACTTTACAGTGAATCAGCTCTGTGAATTATCAGTTGTATGAAGGAGCCTGAGTTACGATGGGCTTTGTGGTGGGAGCTGTTGTGGGCTTTGTTGTTTCAGGCTTCTTTGTTGTTGTTTCACCTGCAGAGGGCTTCTGAGTTGTTGTTGCAACGGGCTTGAGAGGTGTTACACGATCCTCATCAAGGTAACGCCATACAAGGTCAACAGTGCTGCCGTTGTAGGTGTAGTACTCGGGCTTGCTGATTGAAATGCTGCTTGAATATCTGAAACGGTTGCCGTCAACGTCGTCAATCTTTTCGAGTGCATTACAGAACTTTTCGCGTTCTTCTACGCTCTTGAACTCAAGCTTAGCTACCATTGTAAGCTCTGTACGGTCGGAGAACTTCTTGAGCTTACCGGGAACGAATGCTGTTGTCCACCAGTGAGGAGCATAGGGACGTGTGAAGAGCTCTTTGTACTCGTCGCCACGGTATACGGACATCTGCATATTGATTTCCATATCTTCCTCAGCACAGTTGTAGTGAGGAGTTGACTTTGCGGGATCCTTGTAGTAGAGACCGATCTCACCGCCGAGGAAGAGAAGACCGTACTGACCCTTCCAGAACTGAACCATCCAGTGGTAGCCGTTGTGGTTGTAGTAAACGTGAAAAGTATCAAGGTACATAACGGTGAATACTGCACCGATATCGTAAAGACGGTTGAAACCGAAGTTTCTCTGCCAAGGATCGTCGTCTGTGTAGAAGTAGTTGCCTGCCTCGCTGTATGAGTAGCTGAGAGCGATTGAACCGTCAGGCTTGATAATATTCTGTGAGCCGTCGGGCTGCTTCTGGATGGTGTTACCGCCGCTGAGACCTGTGTTACCGCTTGTTGTGCCGCTGGGCTTGGTTGTAGTAACGGGCTTTGTGCCGGGCTTTGTTGTAGCAACAGGCTTTGTGCCGGGCTTTGTTGTAACAACCTGTGTGGGCTTGTTAGCTGCTGTTACTTTTTCGCCGTTGTCCTTTGTTACTGTTTCACCGTTAGCATTTGTCTGAAGAACAACCTCGAATGTGCTGCCTTCTTCGTCTGTAACGTACTCGATAAGCTCGCCGTTTTCGTTCGTGAGCAGCTCATCTGTGGGGGGCTCGACAATTTCGTAACCGTTTTCGCCGAAGTCTGTTACCTCGCCGTAGTTAAGTGTAGGTTCTGTTGTTTCACCGGGATTGCCGTTCATTTTCTTGAATGCAAAAACACCGGCTGTTGCAAGGCCTGCAAGAACGATTGCACCTGCAACGATGTAGATGATTATATTCTTTTTCATGTGTATCTCCTTTCGCATAGCGATAAGTAATATCATGTTTTAGTATATCAAACGTTCATAATTTAGTCAAATAATTTTTTATGATTCTTAAAAACATTTACTATTTAGACAAATTGCGAACATCTTATTGTATGTATTGCACAACAGTTTGACAAAAATACTGTAAATTGTTCCCATTTATTTAAGGTATAATTAAGGTACAAGGATATCAAGGTCTGTTTTTTCGACACCGTCTGTACTGATTTCGCGCAGATACGGCAGAAAATAGAGACCGGGAGCTCTGCCTGAGGGGAATAAATCGAGCATCGGTACCATTACAAAGGCTCGTTCTTTTATTCTCGGATGGGGCAGTGTGAGCTCAAAACTGTCTGAAAAGTAGCTTTCGTATATAAGTACGTCGATATCAATTACTCTGGGGCCGTTTTTATGAAGCCTTACTCTGCCCATTGAAGCTTCAATGCCGAGGCAGGCACCCAGGACAGCGTGAGGTGAAAGATTGGTTTCAATACATATTGCCGCATTGAGGAAATCGTCCTGCTCATCAAAGCCGACGGGCTTTGTCTGATAAATTCCCGAAACAGCGGTTATTTTTGTATCGGGCAGAAGTGACAATGCATGTACTGCCGTATTAAGGTTTTTTCTTTTGTCGCCAAGGTTTGAGCCAAGGCCTAAAACAACTGTGCTCAATTTCTGTTCCTCTCTATTTCTACAGCTACAAAGCCGAAATCGGCTTTGATTGGTGCGTCAGGTTTTCTGAGCCTTATTTTGATTCGCTGTATTTTACTGTGTTCACTGAATATTGCATCTGCAGTACGCTGAGCGGCGTGCTCAAGCAGCTTGCAATTCGTTTCAGTCATTGTTCGTTTTACGGTTTTGATTATTGCGGCATAGCTTACCGTATCATCAAGCTTGTCCGTTGCACAGGCACTTGTAAGGTCAGCCCACGCTTCAATATCAAGCACAAACCACTGACCCATCTGTGTTTCTTCGGGATTGACACCGTGGTATGCAAAGATTTTGAGTGAATCTATAATTATTTTATCCATTTCTTGCCTCCGTGAGAAGCTTTGCCATTTTTGCCGCGGCAAATCCCTGCTCAATATCGTGCACTCTTATTATATCTGCACCGCCTGCAATACAGGCAGCGTTTGAAATAACAGTGCCGGTGAGTGCATCACCGCAGAGCTTTGTTACTCTTTTTCGGGAAAGTGCGGCAAGCTTTGCACAGCCGTGCGATCTGAGCTTGCAAAAGTTGGCGATTATATTAAGGTCGTCTTCACGGGATTTGCCAAAGCCTATACCCGGGTCAAGACAGAGCTGATTGCGTGAGAGTGATTTTTCATCGGCAATGCGTACGGCTTCCTCAAAAAAAGAATTGATTTCATCCGTTATGTCGGTGGTATCGTCTCTTTCTTCGGCAGAGGATAATCCGCCCGTATGCATAATAATCCAGCCTGCGTTATACTCAGCAATTAATTCAGCCATTTCTGATGAAGCCTTACCGCTGACGTCGTTGATTATATCGGCTCCGTTTTCAAGTGCGGCTTTTGCGACTTCAATCGAAAAAGTATCGACACTTATAGGCACGTTGCAGGCACTGCGTATTGCTTTGAGCGGCTCGATGAGTCTTTCGATTTCTTCTTCGTCGGTTATAGGTGAGCTGTCAGGTGCGGTTGACTGTGCACCGAGGTCGAGTATGGCGACACCTTTTTCACATGCTTGTACTGCATACTCAACAGCTTGCTGAAAGCTGTAACGGCTACCCTCGTAAAAAGAGTCGGGCGTAAGATTTATAACAGCCATTACTGCGGTACTGCTATTGAAATCCAATGAAAAATTTTTAGTTACAAACGGCATAGTAGTAACCTCAGCGTGTGCCCGAAAGCAGAGAGAGTACCTCTGCCCTTGTTCTTGCATCGCTTCTCATAATGCCGCGCATTGCGGACGTTCTTGTCTGGCTGCCTGAAGCACGTGCGCCGCGCATTGTCATACAAAGGTGCTCTGCTTCGACAACAACAGCAACACCCTGAGGCTGAAGATTTTCGTCAAGGAAATCTGCAACCTGAGAGGTGAGTCTCTCCTGAAGCTGTGGTCTCTTTGCAAAGCAGTTGACGATTCTTGCGAGCTTTGACAGACCGATAACCTTACCGTTGCCGGGAATGTAGGCGATATGAGCCTTGCCGATAAACGGTATGAGGTGATGCTCACAGATTGAGTAGAGCGGTATATCACGCACGATTACCATTTCGTCGTTATTATCTTCATTGAAAATTTTGAGGTGCTTTTTGGGGTCTTCCTCGAGACCTGCGTAGATTTCCTCATACATACGGGCTACTCTGTTGGGTGTTTCAACAAGCCCCTCTCTGTCAGGGTCTTCGCCTATTGCGATAAGGAGCTCTCTTACGGCCGCTTCAATTCTCGGCTTGTCCATAAATTATCCCTCTGTTTCAAAAAGTATTGTTATTATATTTTCGTCTTTGTCGGTCGCATATTTTACCGAGTTGGTAACAAGCGGCAGACCGGTTTCAAGTGCAGCTGTTTCCAGTGCACGGTAAATTTTTTCTTTTGTAAAAAGGTAATCGGTTGCCTGTGACATTATTTGCTTATTTGAGAGCATAATCTCAACTCTTCCGCTGCCTTGCACTGCCGATTGTGCAATAAGGTCTGATACAGCAGGTAAAAAGCCTTCGTCACAAACATTGAAATAAGCATTATTTATAATGTAATAATATAAAGAGGGGGTATTGCAGGTTTCACTAAAAGTGAAATCACTGTGAGTTCTGCGAAGCATATCTTCCGTCATATTGAAATATATATGACGGCATATTTTTTTACCATCTTCGGTTATAGGGTCATCCCAGGTAGGGTCTGTATAACACCAACTGTCACCGAGTTTGACGGCATTCCACATATGGCTGAGAGAGTTGCCCTCGTGGTCGGTAGCTGTACCGGTTATAAGTACGGAATCTATACCGATACTGTCGAGCAGAAGCTTATATGCTTTGGCATAGCCTGAACATTTTGCCTTGCTGTCTGTAAACACACCGACAGCAGAGCCTTCGTTTATAGCATCGGTGTCGCTGTAATCACAGTTTTTTATAACGTAATCGTGGCAGAAGAGGGCTTTGTCATAGTCGCTTTTTCCTGATACGACATTTTTTACTGTGTTTGTTACTGCGTTTATGTTTTCTTTACAGCGTGCGTATTCTTCTTTATCCATACAGTAGTCGGGTGTAAAGAATGCACGTTCGCCCCGTGTTATAAGCTTGCAGGTGTTCAGCATAAACAGCATCGGGTCATCATAAACAAGTGCGTTCAGCACATCCTCAAGCTGAGCCTTTGTAAGTACGGGAGTTTCAATTTTTTGCGGGAAAGAGTAAATTTCTTTTTTTACTGCTGTATATGCCTGCTTTTCGGTTTCGTCAAGAGTGAGGTAATAGTAACCGTCGTAGCTTTCTGCGGTGAATTCTCTTTTGCTGAATACGACGTCAAGCACGGTCATAGCAATAAGGTTTAAGACTATAATAACCGTAAGGGAAATAACGGCAAGCTTTAATCGTTTCATAGGCTTAACCTTCTGCGTTGACAGAGACGCTGACGCTGTTGGTGTCGTAAAGTAAAGCTCGGAAGCTACGCTTCATATCGGCAAAATCAACTATTGAAATATCACTTTCGCTAAGGTTGATTATTTTTTTGTAGTAGATGTCAGCTTTGCTGAGGTTGGATGAGGTTATTTTCTGCTCAATCATATCAGCTATGATTTCAGCCTGCTTTTCGGGGCTATTTTCAAAGCATCGCATATATTTGAGCATAGTATCACCCGTCATAGTCTGAGGACCTTTTGCGATGACTGCAGTGAGCTCAGGTGTACGGATATCAATCTGCTTTTCTACGTTGACTTCGATTCCGCCGACGTAGTTGATTATAGATTTGAACTTACTGTCTGTACTGCGGACGAATTTGTCGATTTTCATTCCGCTTGATTTTTCAACAGCGAGCACAAGCTGAGCTGTACCGCCGTAGTCAAGCTGTTTGCTGAAATTGCCGCTGCAGCCTGTGACTGTAACACTTGCAGCAGGGTCGAGAGGACGGATGCTGAGCAACTTCTGATTCAGGTCTGCTGTGACAACGGATATAAAGCGGATGCTGTTACTTCCGTCTGCAGTGCAGAGCAGGAGATAGTTGCGTACGCCTTCGACCTCCGGAGCGGGAGCTAAGGTAGTTTCTTCAGCAGTCTGCTCTTCATCGCCGTGCGAAGCGATAGCTGACAGGTCAAAGTCATAATGCTTGAGAAGCAGTAAGAAAGATATTGAGGCTAAAAGTATGAAAAAACAAGAAAAAGCAACGGCAAAACGCTTGAAGCGCAATGACCGTGTGTTTTTCTCTGTGTCAAATCTGAGTTTGTGTTTGTTGCTTTTTTTCAAGCTGATTTCCCCTTATTACTGTGGTTTGTTTTTAAAATAGTAACGTAAGAGGGGGTTACTGAGCGGCACTTGATATTGCGGCAATGAAAACGCTGCCGATGATAAGTGCTGCGAGAATAAGTGCGGTGATTCTTATCATTTTCTGGTTCATTTGTTTTACCTGTTCCTTTTATCAATGTACAGCAGAGCCGCCTGAGAGAGCGGCTCTGCATGTGTGATTATACGCCGAGGGCTTTTTTCATATCGCTGATAATGTTATCTGCGAGTGCGGTTGCTTTTTCACGGTCTGCTGCGCAGGCTGTGATGTAAACCTTGATTTTGGGCTCTGTACCCGAGGGACGTACGATAGCACAGCTGTTGTTGGGAAGCTTATACTGAAGTACGTTTGATTTGGGAAGGTCAATTGCGGACGTTTCGCCTGTTACGGTGTTGAGTGCAACGCTTGTAAGATAGTCGGATACACCGATAACCTCAAGACCTGCAAACTCCTTGGGCGGATTTGTACGCATATCGTTCATCATCTGCTTCATTCTTTCCATACCGCTTGCACCTTCGAAGGAGAAGTTGGAAAGTGTGTTGATATACATACCGTGCTCAGCATAGATATCTTCCATAACCTCGTAGAGGTTTTTGCCGAGTGATTTATAGTAAGCTGCCATTTCAACAATCATTGTTGCGGATACAACAGCATCCTTATCTCTTGCGTGTGAACCGAAGAGGTAGCCGTAGCTTTCTTCCATACCGAGAACGTATCTGTCAGCTTCACCTGCTTCGTCAAGCTGGCTGATGATTTCGCCGATGTACTTGAAGCCTGTGAGTGTGTTGCGCATTTCAGCACCGTACTTGTCGGCGACAACCTGTGCGAGGTCAGTTGTAACAAATGACTTGATAACAATCGGCTTCTCAGGCAGAGTGCCGAGAGCCTTGCGGCGTGAAAGCACGTATTCGCAGAGCATAACGCCTACTTCGTTACCTGTCATAAGAATGTATTTGCCGTTGTGTCTTACTGCGATACCTACACGGTCACAGTCAGGGTCGGTTGCGAGAAGAAGGTCTGCGGGGAAGTCCTTTGTCATCTCGATTGCAAGCTCAAATACCTGGTCGATTTCGGGGTTGGGGAAAGGACAGGTGGGGAAGTTACCGTCGGGATTTTCCTGCTCGGGAACGATTCTGATTTCGTCAAGACCGAGTCTGCCGAGCATTGTACGTACGGGGCGGTTACCTGTGCCGTTAAGGGGTGTGTAGATAACCTTGAGACCGCTCTTCTTGCAGATATCCTTATCAAGACGCTGTGAATCGCAGTGATCATAGAATTCGTTGAGAAGCCAGCCTTCGATATAGTCTACCATATCTTCTGCGAGTGCATCTTCGAAATCCATACGCTTGACGTCGTTGAAGATATCGATATTGTTGATGTACTCAAGTGTTCTTGCGGCTGCTTCGTCTGTCATCTGGTAGCCGTCGGGTGCATAGCACTTGTAGCCGTTATATTTTGAAGGATTGTGGCTTGCAGTGATAACGATACCTGAGCTGCAGCCGAGTCTGCGTACTGCGAATGAGAGCATAGGTGTGGGTACAAGGTGAGGGAAGAAGTAAACCTTGATACCGTTTGCGGCAAGTACGCCTGCTGCCTCTTTTGCAAATACGTCGGATTTGATTCGTGAATCGTAGCCGATTGCAACGCTCGGCTCGTCAAATGCCTCGTTGAGGTAATTTGCAAGACCCTGGGTTGCCTGGGCAACTGTGTATACGTTCATTCGGTTTGTACCTGCACCGATAACACCGCGCAGACCGCCTGTACCGAATTCGAGAGTTTTGTAGAATCTGTCGAGGATAGCTTCCTCATCGCCGCTTATTGCGTTAAGCTCGTCAGTAAGGTCACTGTCGAGTACGGCGTTTTTCTGCCAGAGTTCGTAAAGCTGGTGGATGTTGTTCATTTTAATCAGACCTCCGCAAGTTTTATATAAAATTAGTTTAACCGTATATTATGCCGATTACGTCAATTATCGGGCCGAATCTGCTTTCGTCGATATTGAGGTCGGCTACTCTGCATGAGCGGTAGAAAGAGGAGAGGGGACCGTCCTCCGCACCGAGAGCACCTGTGAGCATATAGCCGAGGTAATGCACCTCAAGCTCACCTACAAGGTGTGTGTAATCCATAAGTACGTATTCGGTATCTTTATCAGCCATAAGCTGCTGCTTTTCGTCAAGCTGACGGCAGAGCTCACGCAACACACGGGGATTGCTTAATGCAAGTGCCTGTGCAGTCTGAAGATTGACTGCCATATAATAGGTGTTTGTACCGTCCTGCAGACGGACGTAGTATATCTCACTTGCATCTGCAATATCCGAAGCAATGCTGTTGATTTCATCTTTTGAAATAAGACGGTAGCCGACAATTTTATCGGCGGTGATTACAGCATTGGCAAGTGCATTTGGATGTCTTGTGGTAAGCTCGGACGGAGCCTTTGTTGTCGGCTGTGTCTGTGGCTGTGGCTGTGAAGTTGTAGAGGGAACAGTTGAAGCTGGTTTTGTTGTTGAGGGACGGGTTGTGGGCTCAGCCGTAGTCGGCTGTGTTGTGGGCTCGGTTGTTAAAGCCTCGGTTGCAGCAGGCTCGGTAACAGTTGTTTCAACAGTTACTGTGGTTTCGGTTGTGCTGTTGTCAGGCTCTGTACGGTTACACGCACAAAGCAGTGAACATACCGCAATCACAATCGCAGATACCCTTATAATTCTATTCCGGTTTGACTTCATTATACCGCTCACTCCGAACTTTGATTAATAAATATAGTACTTACCGAAAATTGCTGAACAGCCTGAAGGTTTGAAGGCTGCAAAATCGTTTGTCTTTGAATAGGTTTCACCGACGATTATGAAAGTCTTGCTGTCAAGCTTGCAGATGTCATTTACAGCATCGTTACCTGCGCCTGCAAGTGATTTGACGTGCTCGACTGTACCGGCTGAATTGATTGACATAATGAATCCGTCAAATTCACCCTTGTTGCCGATACTCTGGAAGTCGCGGTTATTTGAGTTGGTAAGACCAACAGCGGCATAGCCGAACTGAGTTGAGGCGATTGCGTTGAAGGTATCGTTCTTGAGGCCGCCGAAGGTTCTGAGCCATTTTACGTTACCCTGTGTATCGCAGAAGCCGATGAATGCATCCTTTCCGCCTCTGTTGAGAGTAAAATCACCGTCGTTTGAAGTGTAGCTGCCTGCAAAAACACAGCCGCTTGCACCTGCGTAGATGTCATTTACAACATCGCTCTTGCTGCCGCCTATCATTCTTGTCCAGAGCTTTGTACCTGTGGATGAGAATTTGATAATACCGATATCAGCACTGCCGTGGTTACCCTTACCGTCAAGGTCGGAGGAAACAATCTGGCAAGCACCGTAGATATTGCCGCTTGCATCGGCAGATATTGCATTTACTGCGTCAGCACCGCTGCCGTTGAATGAATTGAACCACTTTATGTTGCCGTTAGCGTCGAACTTGACGAAAACGGGAGTAAGACCTTTGAGTGCAAGTGAAGCAAAGTCACCGTCTGCGGCAGAGAATCTGCCGGCTGCGGCAAAGCCACCGTCGGGTGTAGCTGTTACACACTTGAAGTACTCTGTGGAAGAACCGCCGAAGTTTTTAATCCAGCTGAGTTTGCCTGTTGAGGAAACCTTGGCTACGATTGCTTCGTAGGTTGCATCGGGTGTGAAGCCGAGATCTTTTGCTGTTGATTCGCCGACAGCGATAATGCTGCCGTCTTTAAGAAGAGCAATGTCGTGGATTTTTGTGTGGCCACTTGAGCCTATCGGACAAGTCCAGAGAAGGTTGCCGTTTATGTCGTATTTTGCAAGGAAAGAATAGAAGCCTGACTGTGTAAAGGACTGGAAAGGACCATCCTTGGATTCTGTCTGACCGAGTGCGATGAATGAGTTGGCGTCGACTGAAATAACTTTAACGAATTTGTCGTTGTCGGTACCGTCAAGGTTTTTGAGCCAGCCTTGCGAAGCGACGTGCTTATCGGGCTTTGGTGCTGATGAGGTTGTCGGCTTCTTTGTTTCACGGTCGGTGTAGAGGGGGTTATCGTAAAGCGAAGTTGTCTTCGGCTTTTCGGTTTTGATTACGTTGTCGTACCTTGTCTGCTGACCCTCGGGTGTGATTTCGATATAGTTGGTAACCTTTTCGGTAACGATTTCGGTAACAACTTCTGTCACGACCTGACCGTGCTCTTCTGTGACGGGATTACCGTCGTTATCAACTACAGTCTGTGTAACCTTGTTACCCGCTTTATCGGTAACATCTTTTATTACAATCTGGGTTGCGGGTACTTTTATGTAGTCGCCGTTTTTGTCGGTAACGGGCTTGCCGTTTTCGTCAACCTTGAAGTCGCTGACCTCGATAATCTGTGTGAATGCGGGACGTGTCTGCTTGACTGTAACCTTTTCACCGTTGGCGTTTGTATACGTTTCGCCGTTTTCGTCGGTAGCGTATACAATGCTTGTAATCCATTCTTCGGTTTTGGGTTGACCGTTTGCATCAAGCACGGTATTGCCGTGCTCATCGGTTACGTACACGTGAAGCCCCGTGCCTGTCTGTTTGTTGCAGGCTGCGAAAAGCAGAGTTGCCGCTGTTATAAGAACAGCAAGAATAATTAATGATTTCCCTTTCATAATTGTATTACTCCTTAATTTTAGTTATGGGGCAATTGTTTTACAAATGCCCAAACTTATACACAAGCATTATACCACAGCGTATAGTCTATTGCAAGAAAATAATATAAATATAATATTAAGAAGAATATTGAATTTTTACTGTAAAGTAATGTATTTTTATGTAAATTTATGAGAAAACTGTTTACAATCCGTGTAGAATGATATATAATTGCTTTTAAAGTAAAGGGGAGTAACTCGCACTGCCTGAAGTGTTATATCGGTTGCCATTCACAGCTTTATTGCTCGCCGATGTATTAAAGAGTGAGACTTTTACCGCACGGGTTTATTGTGCCACTATGCGGTAAAAGCTTTTTTATTTTGTGAACAGTTCGGTTAACCCTTTAATTAAATTAAGGAGTTGGAAATATGCAGTTTTACCTGAAAGAAACAGATGCTGTTTTTGAAGAAGTCAGAAGCTCTGAAACCGGTCTGACCTCCGAAGAAGCTGCAAAGCGACTTGAGCAGAACGGCAAAAACAAGCTCGCAGAAGCCAAAAAGGATTCTACCTTCAAAAGGTTTATGAATCAGCTCAAAGACCCGATGATTATAATTCTGCTTGTTGCTGCTGTTGTTGCTGCTGCAACAGAGATCTTTGAGGCAGGCAAATTCGTCGTGCCGACAGACTCTATAATCATTCTTATTGTTGTTCTCATCAATGCAGTGCTCGGCGTTATTCAGGAGAGCAAGGCTGAAAAAGCTGTTGAAGCACTTCAGAAGATGTCTGCCGCAACAACCAAGACTCTGCGTGACGGCAAGATTGTAACCGTTAAGAGTGAAGACCTTGTTGTCGGTGACGTTGTGCTTCTCGATGCAGGTGACGCTATCCCTGCTGACTGCCGTATTTTTGAGTGCGCAAGTATGAAGATTGAAGAGGCGGCACTTACCGGTGAATCCGTGCCCGTCAACAAGCTTGTAAACGCACTTATGGGCAAAAAAGAGAACGAAGAAATTCCGCTCGGCGACCGTAAGAATATGGCTTATATGGGCTCGACACTTGTTTACGGCAGAGGTAAGGCAGTTGTTACCGCAACAGGTATGGATACCGAAATGGGTAAGATTGCAAACGCTATTTCTCTTGCAGAGGAAGGCAAGACTCCGCTTGAAATCAAGCTTGAACAGCTTTCAAAGATTCTTACAAAGCTTGTTATCGGTGTTTGCGTATTTATCTTTGCATACGATATCATCACAAAGTTTGCTGTGCCCGAGCTTTTCGGCGGCGGTGCAGAATCAGCATTCTTTGATATTGCACTTCATTCATTTATTACAGCTATTGCTCTTGCAGTTGCTGCTATTCCCGAGGGTCTTGTTGCGGTTATGACAATCGTTCTTTCAATGGGTGTTACAAATATGTCCAAGAAGAATGCTATTATCCGTAAGATGACTGCTGTAGAAACACTCGGCTGTACTCAGATTATCTGTTCAGATAAAACAGGTACACTCACACAGAACGTTATGACAGTTGTTGACCACTATGCTGAGGATGAGCAGAAGCTTGCTACAGCAATGGCACTTTGTACAAACGCTGAGGTTGAGGCTGACGGCAAGGGTACAGGCGAGCCTGATGAGGTTGCACTTATCAACTACGCAAAGACACTCGGTCTTATCAAGGGTGAGCTTGTTGCCGCTTCTCCGAGAGTAGGCGAAGTACCTTTTGACTCCGGCAGAAAGATGATGTCAACAGTACACAAAGCAGGCGAGCAGTTTGCTCAGTTTACAAAGGGTGCTCCCGATGAAATCCTCAAGAAGTGCACACACGCTTACGTTGGCGGTCAGGTCGTTGAAATGAACGACGAAATCCGTGCAAAGGTTGCAGAAGAGAATACCCGTATGGGTAACAAGGCACTTCGTGTATTTGCCGCAGCATACAAGATGTATGACAAGGCTCCTGAGGTTTACGATTCAGCTTCTCTTGAGCATGATATGATATTTATCGGTCTTACCGGTATGATTGACCCCGTACGTCCCGAGGTTAAAGATGCTATTGTTGAGTGCCGCAGTGCAGGTATCACACCGATTATGATTACGGGTGACCACATCAACACTGCAAAAGCTATTGCACGTGAGCTTGGTATTCTCAATGACGATTCTCAGGCTATGATGGGTGTTGATATTGACAAGTACTCTGATGAAGAGTTTGAGAAGATAGTAGAAAACGTACGTGTTTATGCACGTGTTCAGCCTGAGCACAAGACAAGGATTGTCAACGCATGGCGTAACAAGGGCTTTGTTACAGCTATGACAGGTGACGGTGTTAACGATGCTCCCTCAATCAAGAATGCCGATATCGGTGTCGGTATGGGTATAACAGGTACTGACGTTACAAAGAACGTTGCAGATATGGTTCTTGCAGACGATAACTTTGCAACAATCGTTTCTGCAGTAGGCGAGGGCAGAAGAATTTACGACAATATCCGTAAGGCTATTCAGTTCCTTCTCGGCTCTAACCTTTCTGAGGTTATTTCAATCTTCTTCGCTTCTATTATGAATTTCACAATTCTCGAAGCTCCGCACCTTCTTTTCATCAACCTTATCACAGACTCACTTCCCGCTCTTGCTCTCGGTACAGAGCGTCCCGAAGCTGACATTATGAGAAGAAAGCCCCGTAACAAGAACGACGGCATTTTCTCAGGCGGTCTCGGTATAGACTGCTTCTATCAGGGCCTTATCGTTTCTGTTCTTACTGTTACAGCTTTCTATATCGGTGAGTTCCTTGAAACAGGTCACCTCGTATTCCGTAACGTTGCAGACAGTGCAGACGGTATGACAATGGCATTCTTCACAATGGCTATGTGTGAAATCTTCCATTCATTCAATATGCGTTCACAGCGTGGCTCAGCAGTTGCTATGGTATTCAAGGGCAGCCACAATATGCTCCTCTACGGCGCAATGCTTCTTTCATTCGTTCTCACAACTGCGGTTGTCGAAGTTGATTTCCTTTCAAATCTCTTCGGCTTTGCACACCTTGATCCGATGGAATACGGTATCTCCCTCGGTCTTGCTTTCCTCATCATCCCGATTGTAGAAGTTATCAAGGCAATCCAGAGAAAGACAGCAAAGAAATAAGTCATTAAAGCATAAATTTCAGAAGGCGGCTTGTAAGGTGTATTACCTTTACAAGCCGCCTTTTTATTGACGAAAAAAGAAAAGTATGTATAATTGTAAATGTATTAATTTACGGAGATTATATTTATGATTAAAATTATGTTTGTATGCCATGGTAATATATGCAGAAGCCCTATGGCGGAGTTTGTTTTTAAAGATATGGTGAAAAAAGCCGGCAGAGAAAAAGACTTTGTTATTGCCTCTTCTGCTACGAGCACCGAGGAAATATGGGGCGGTGTCGGCAATCTCGTTTATCCGCCTGCAAGGGATGAACTAAAAAAGCACGGTATATCCTGCGAAGGTAAGCGTGCGGTGCAGATTAAAAAGAGTGATTACGAAAATTACGATTATCTTATCTGTATGGATGAGAATAATATGCGTAATATCAGACGCATTATTTCATCTGACCCTGAAAACAAAATTGTAAAGTTAATGAGCTTTACAGAAGAAAACCGCAACGTTGCCGACCCCTGGTACAGCGGCGACTTTGAAACCTGCTACCGTGACATATATAACGGCTGTAAAGCGTTGCTTGATAAGCTTATATAAACAAAACTGTCGGCTTGATTTGCTCAAACCGACAGTAATTTTTTTGTTCTGTTTTATTTTTTGATTGCTACAAAACCTACGCAGTTGGGTCCGCAGTGTGCTGTGATTGTACAGCCTGCATCTGCTTCAATAACCTCTTTGAATTTACCCGTAGCCTTAACAGCTTCAACAAGTGCCTTTGCTTGCTCGGGGTCAATAGGCGAGTGGGTCATAAAACAGAATTCGTCGTCAATTTCACCGAGTGACTCGATTCTTTCTGCAACATACTGAAGCTGTACTTTTTCAATTTTGCCTCTGTATTTCTTACACATACCGAGCTTGCCTTCACGCATTTCAAGGCTCGGACGGATACCGAGAATATTTGCACCGAGTGCGGCAACGGCAGAGCAGCGTCCGCCTTTTGCAAGAAATTCAAGGTTGTCGAGCACAAAACTTACGTCGACCTTTTCACGCAGAGCTTCAAGCTCTTTTGCGATTTCTGCGGCGCTCATACCGTTTTCTGCCATGTGAGCAGCCTTGATTATAAGTGCGGAAATACCTGTTGTGAGGAGCATACTGTCAACAACGTAAACGTCCTCGAAATCCTCTGCAGCTATAACAGCGTTTCTGTGGCTTGAGGATACGCCCGAGCTGAGTGAAATGTGAACAACACTCGAGCCGTCTGCAGTAAGCTCAGCAAATTTGTCTGTGTATTCGCCTACGGGGATTGCGGATGTTGAAGGCAGAGTCTTAGTCTGCTTGTAGTTGTCGACAAGGTCGTCGGGTGTTACATTTACGCCGTCAAGCTTGTCTTCACCGTTGAGGATTACGTGAAGAGGGCAAACGGCAATTGAATATTTTTCGACAAGTGAGGCAGGAATATCTGCCGGACTGTCTGTTGAAATTATTACCTTTTTCATTTCTCTTTTTTCCTTTTTGAGTTGTGAAGTTTTTTATAAAAATGCGAGCGACATTTTGTGTGCCGCTCGCGATTTTATTGTGTTCTTTTAATTATGCCTTGCCTGCACAGCCGAGAACAGTCTGAATCTTGTGCTCAACCATACCCTGGATAGCAGCACGAGCGGGAGCAAGATACTGTCTGGGGTCGAAGTGAGTGGGATTCTCAGCCATGTACTCACGGATAGCAGCAGTCATAGCAAGACGGAGGTCGGAGTCGATGTTGATCTTACAAACAGCCATTGTAGCAGACTGACGAAGCATCTCCTCGGGGATACCGATAGCGTCATCAAGTGCACCGCCGTACTTGTTGATTGTGTGAACAAACTCGGGAACAACTGAGCTTGCGCCGTGAAGAACGATGGGGAAGTTGGGAAGAAGCTTTCCGATTTCCTCAAGGATATCAAAGCGGAGCTGGGGCTTCTGGCCGGGCTTGAACTTGTATGCGCCGTGGCTTGTGCCGATAGCGATAGCAAGTGAGTCAACGCCAGTTCTCTCAACGAAATCCTGAACCTGCTCGGGCTTTGTGAAAGATGCATCCTCAGCGCTTACGTTGACATCGTCCTCGATGCCTGCAAGCTGGCCGAGCTCACCCTCAACAACAACGCCGTGAGCGTGTGCGTACTCAACAACCTTCTTTGTGAGAGCAACGTTCTCTTCGTAGGGGAAGTGAGAACCGTCGATCATAACTGATGTGAAGCCGCCGTCGATGCAGCTCTTACATGTTTCGAAATCGGGGCCGTGGTCGAGGTGAAGTGCGATGGGGAGACCTGAAGTCTCGCTTGCAGCCTCGACAAGCTTTACGAGGTATGCGTGGTTAGCATACTTACGTGCGCCAGCGGAAACCTGAAGGATGAGGGGAGCGTTGAGCTTTTCGCCAGCCTGAACGATACCCTGAATGATTTCCATGTTGTTAACGTTGAATGCGCCGACAGCGTAGCCGCCCTTGTAAGCGTCTTCAAACATCTTCTTTGTTGTTACAAGTGCCATGAGATTCACTCCTGTTTCTTATAGTATTAAGTATTATGCATACGATGTTATTATACACTAAACATTGTACGCTGTCAAATATGATAGTTATAATTATTTATAGTTATATACCTTAAAAATATGTTGCATTTGAACAAAAACAGGGGGTGAAAAGGGGTGCAACAAAAGGCGTTTTGGGGCACAAAAATTTTTTTGAAAAAATTTTAAAAAAAGTGTTGACAATTGCATATGCCTTTGCTATAATGTCACTTGTTCGAGCGAGAGTGGCGGAATCGGCAGACGCGCACGTTTGAGGGGCGTGTGGTAATCCCGTACGGGTTCAAGTCCCGTCTCTCGCACCAAAAAAAGACATCCACCAATTGGTGGGTGTCTTTTTTTACGTCTGAAAAAACGGGACTTGAAGGACGAGCGGTACAGAGCAACAGTCCGGTGGACTGTTGTGACCGCGAGCGACCAAGCCGCCGTAGCGGCGGCGCGAGTCAAGTCCCGTCTCTCTGATAAACAATCAGCATCCACAATGAGTGGGTGCTGATTTTGCTTTTATTCGAAAACAGAAATTGAATCGGTTATTGTGTCGAAAAACTGTATCAGAAATTTGTTGAGATTGCTCAATAAAAGATGAAATAACGCTATTTACAAATCGTTCACAATATGTTATAATTTGGTTAACAATTAGCGAAGGATGGTTATTGTTATGAAAAAGTTTGGCAAAATTACGGCTGTTCTTCTTGTTCTTCTTACGGTTATATCTATTTTTGCGGCTTGCGGCAAAGATGATAACAAAGAGGAAGAAACCACCACTGAGGCAGAAGTAATCACTGAGGTTACTACCAAAGAGGAAAAGACAACTACTGTAAAAGAAACAGAAACGGTTGTGAATACCACTAAAGCACCAACCACCGCAAAATCCAACAATAAGACTACTGTTGCACCGACAACCAAGTCCGCTTCAAGCGAAAAAGCGGAAGAAGACTATCTCATTGGTACTTGGGAAGCTACTGTTGACAGTGAAGGTTTACCTGTTACCTTGCAGTTTGAATTTGAACCGGATGGTGTTGTGAAGGTCGATTTTACCAAAGCAGCTTATGATAGTATGATTAAAAAAGCTGTGGAAACAGAACTTTCTGAATTAACGGATGAAGAGATCGCTGAAGCAGGTTTTGTTGACAGAAAAGAAGCAGAAGAATATCTGTATGAATGCTTTGAACAGGAAGTACCTTACGATGAACTGAGAGGTACGATTAAAAATACGGGCAGTTGGAGCATCTATAGAGAGCATATGATAATGAAAATTGATAAAGCTGCTTTTAACGGTGAGTTCAGAATCCCCAAAAATAAAACGTCTATAATATTAGGCTGGACGGATGTACTTTCAAAGACAACGGTTGTATTGAATCTTACAAAAAAATAATTTAAAAAGCAAAGGATGGTTATTGTTATGAAAAAGTTTGGCAAAATTACGGCAGCTCTTCTCGCACTTGTTATGGTTATGTCTCTTTTTGCGGCTTGCAGCAAAGGCGATAACAATGAGGAAGAGACCACAACAGAAGGCTTCACCTTGCAGTTAGATAACGGTGAGGGTGAAATGACAGAAGAAAGCACAACTCAGGCAGAAAGCACAACGGAAGTTGCTACCAAAGAAGAAAAGACCACTAAAGTAAAAGTAACTGTTAAAATTCCGTCTATAACAAAAGCACCGAGTACAACAAAGGCACCGAGCACCACCAAGGCTCCGGGCACAACAAAAGCACCCGGTACAACCAAGGCTCCTACTACTACAAATATTGAAGAAAACAATACCACTGTTGCACAGACAACAAAGCCTGCAGTACCTGAGGAAGAAGAAACCTTATCTGCGAACGGTGAGAAGCTTGTCGGTCGCTGGGAAGCAAGCTATGTTGTTGAAGGTATAACTATTTATATGCAGATGGAATTCAAGCACGATAATTCGGTAGTGACTGAGCTTACTAAGAGTAATTATGATAAGATGATTAATGAAATTATTGAAGACGAGATATCTATCGTAACAAAGGAAGAGCTTACAGAGGCCGGCTTTGCAAACGTAACAGAGTATAAAGAAGCACTGCTTGAATATCTTCATGAGGAATTACCTTTTGATGATTTGAAACCTGATTTCAGATCAGCAGGTACGTGGAAGCTTGAAGGTAACACACTTTCTGTTACTTTTGATGGTGAGACAGCAACATCTGAATTTACAGGCGGAAATTCATTTGGTATGAAATTCCCTGAAGGTGAACCGATAAAACTTGTAAAAACAGCATAAATTATCAACCGGGTATTTGAAAAAATACCCGGTGTTTTTATTTTGTTGATATATCGGTCGGATTATGATAGTATTATTATAAATTAATAAATAAGGAAACATAACCTATGCTTTTTGATAAAACAACGATATCGGGTCTGGAAGTAAAAAACAGAATTATACGCAGTGCTACACACGACGGCCTTGCTGATGAAAACGGTGCACCGAGCGACAAGCTGATTGCAAAATACGAGCATCTGGCAAAGAATGAAGTTGGTTGTATCATTACAGGTTATGCGGCTGTAAGCCGAAACGGTGTTTCACCGTACCCGAGGATGATGAAAATCTATGCCGACAGCGTAACAGGTAAGTATAAAGAGCTGACCGACGCAGTACATAAGCACGGCACGCCCGTAGTGTTACAGCTTGCACACTGCGGCAGACAGACGTCGTCAAAGGCGATAGGTGTGCAGAAGGTAGCACCGTCAAACGTGCTTCACACATTTTATCCCGACAAAGCAAAAGAGCTGACAGACAGCGAGATTCACGGCATAATTGATGACTTTATTGAGGCGGCTGTAAGGGCAGAAAAAGCCGGATTTGATGCTGTACAGCTTCACGGCGGCCACGGATACCTGCTGCACGATTTTATGTCACCTTTCGGCAACAGACGTAAGGACAACTGGGGCGGTAATTTAGAAAACAGATGCAGGATTGTTGAACTGATTATAAAAGGTATAAAAGAGCAGACAAGTTTACCTGTATGGATTAAAATCAGTGCAGAGGACAACCGCAAAAACGGTATGAGAATCGACTCATCTGTTGAGATATGCAGAAGGCTTGAAGCTGCAGGCTGTGATGCGATTGAGGTATCGTGCGGTACAGTGCAGGACGGAATGAACACAATGCGAAGCAAACTGATGCCGATGGATGCGGTTTTCAGGTACAGAGAGCCGTGTGCATCATTCCCGAAGCTGCTGAATAAAATTGCACTGCCTGCCGCTAACCTTGTGAATCCGCTCATAAAACAGCCGTCACCGCTTGAAAACTTCAACGTAAATAATGCGGCAACAATCAAAAATGCTGTTTCAATACCGATAATAGTTGTAGGCGGTATATACAAGGTAAGCGATATGCAGGATATTATTGCAGAGGGTAAGGCTGATTTCGTTTCTATGTGCAGACCGTTTATCTGTGAGCCTGACCTTGCGAAGAAGCTTATAAACGGACAGGAAAAAGCCAGGTGCATTATGTGCAATTACTGCGGACTTGTAATAGAAAAAGAGCCGACAAGATGCCTCTATGGTAAGGTGAAATAAGATTTGACCGCAACTGAAAAAGTTGCGGTCTTTTTACAGCTTGAATTATAGTTGAAGTTGATATATAATTTCGGTATTGACACGAAAGGAGAAAAAGTATGAAGGTTATTATAGCTTGCCTTAACTCAAAATACATACACGCTTCGCTTTCTCCGTGGTGTCTGCTTGCAGGTGTGCGTGAGTTTGCAAAGGGCGAATATGACGCTACCGTTATGGAAAGCACAATCAACGGTGACATAAAAGATTTTGCAGACAAAATCATAAACGAAAAGCCTGATATAGTTGCTTTTTCGTGCTACATCTGGAATATTACGAAAACACTCGGAATATGTGAAATTATAAACGAAAAGCATAACTGTAAAATTGTTCTCGGCGGACCTGAAGTGGCATACAGGCCGAAGGATATACTTGAAAAATACAGGTTTATTGACTACGTTCTTTCGGGTGAGGGTGAATGGAGTTTCCCTGATTTTCTTGACTGTTCAGACGGTGATTTATCGCCTGTTGCAGGGATTTCATACAGAGAAGACGGCAGAATAATCAGCATACCCGAGAAGCAGTATACCGATACTCCGCCGTCACCTTACTGTGATGAGTTTTTTGAAAACCTGAATGGCAGAATTACGTATATTGAAACGTCAAGAGGCTGTCCCTACCGATGTGCCTTCTGCCTTTCGGGCAGGTGCTCACCGCTGCGCTTTTTTGATACTGAACAAATTAAAAAAGATATAATCAGGCTTGCTCAGAGCGGTACGCAGACAGTGAAGTTTGTTGACCGCACGTTTAACGCAAACGCTGAAAGAGCCAACGGAATACTGCTGTTTATAAAAGAAAATTACGGCAAGGAAATACCGCAGGGCGTATGTTTCCATTTTGAAATAGCAGGCGACATACTTAAAGAAAGCACGCTTGAAATATTGCAGTCAATGCCGTACGGTGCGGTACAGCTTGAAATAGGTATGCAGTCCTTCAACGAAGAAACGCTGAAGAAAATAAACCGCAAAACCGACACAAAAAAGCTGACAGAGAATATAAGAAAACTCGTAAGCTTCGGTAATATGCATATTCATATTGATCTTATTGCAGGACTTACGGGCGAGGACTTTGAAAGCTTCAAAAACAGCTTTAACACCGCATATTCTCTCGGTGCACATATGTTGCAACTCGGATTTCTGAAGCTTCTTCACGGTGCGGATATGCGTGAGGACAGCGAGAAATATCCCTGTGAATTTCACGATGAGCCGCCTTATGAGGTTACGTCAACACCGTGGCTTTCAGCAGAAGAGATACAGGCGCTCAAATGCTGTGAAGATGCCGTTGACAGGCTTTACAACAGCGGCAGATTCTTGCTCACGCTCGGATATCTGATTGACGAAGTCGGTATTTCACCGTTTGACGTTTTCTTTGGCTTCGGTAATGCTGTGAACGGTAGCAGAATGAGACTTTCCGTCTATGCCGAAAAGGTTTACGGATATTTTTGTGACAAATGCGACAAAGAAATACTGCGCGAAAAGATTCTTTGCGATTTGCTTTGTTGTTCATCATCGGTGCAGATTCCCGAAACACTTAAAATTAAAGACCCGCTTTATAAAAAAGCAAAAAAATACTTCCTTGAAAACATTGATAAAAACATAAAGATTGCCATTCTCTATTCAAGCAATCAGGTTTTTGTTGTGAATCAGAGTAAAGCGAAAGACCTTTACGGCAGATGTGAGGGTGAATTTTATAGTATTGATGAATGCTTGCGCAATGATTGAGTTTTTTTATTTTCGGCTCAGAACATTGTAAGGTTGACAACATATATACTAAAGGATAAAATATTTGAAGTAATTATAATGACAGGGGAGTGGCATATGAGCGGATTTGTTTTACGCATCACATTGATATTCTTAACGGTAATGCGTGTGTTCTTTCCGAATTTTGATGCAAACATAAGCTATGACAAATTACCTATAAAATTTGCTGTTGAAAGTGTCAGCGACATATATGTACCTGCTGACAATAACGCAAACGTTGCCGAATACCCGACGGTAATAAGGCTGTGTTATCAGAAAAACGAAGAAGACAACGGCAAGTTGCTTGCGGCATTTGAAAAGTGGGGCGACACATACCCGATATATGAGAGCACAGATGATGCGAAAAGCTGGCAATATCTCTGCACTGTAAGAGATAACCTCAATGAAAACTACTGGAACGAATGGATGCCGTTTTTATACGAACTGCCTGCAGATATGGGCGAGTTTGAAAAAGGCACAATAATCCTTGCCGCTACCTCAATTTACGGTGAAGGTGTTACCGACAGCACGATTACGCTTTACTCAAGCACTGATCTTGGCAGAAACTTCAACGCTTTCTGTAACGTTGACAAGGCAGGCGGTATCGAATGGGGCGTATGGGAGCCGTACTTTGTATATGAAGAAGAAACCGGCAGACTCTTCTGTTTCTATTCCGACGACTCTGACTCCGAGCATTCACAGAAACTCGTTTACAAGTACTCAACCGACCTTGTAAACTGGAGTGAAAAATTCGAATGTGTTGCCTGCGATGACCCCGACCTGAGACCGGGTATGGTATCAGTTACGAAAATGGGCAACGGCGAATACTATATGGTCTATGAAATGGTAGGTATGCACGCCAATCCGATTTATTGCAAAAAGACTACAAAACTTGACGATTGGGGCGATGTGAGCGACTACGGAAAGATTGTTTCTGCCGCAGGTAAAACGTTCGGCTCTTCACCATATGTACTCTGGACTCCCGAGGGCGGTGAGTGCGGTACACTGATTGTAACGGCAAAGCATCCGATAAAGGGTGGTAGCCGTACAGGCACCGATTTTTTCTTGAGCTTTGATTACGGTAAGAGCTTTGTGCCTGTCGACAATCCTTTGCCTTATTCTTTAGATCCTTATGAAAAATGCGGCTACAGCCCGTCGCTCTTCCTTTCGCCTGACGGAAAGACGGTTTATTACGCCAATAATCAGCCGTGTTATGAATCAACATATAAGATAAGTATAGCAAAAATCAGCATATCGGAGGAGTAAAATGTCCGAGCTTAAAGTATGTGTTGAAAAAGTATTCAGCACTAAAATAAAAAAAGCCGTTATCAGCAAGCCTGCAGACAAGCAGGCGCAGTATAAAAAGATAACGGTTGAGTTACTGCCGAAGTATTATCAGATTGCCAAATACACCGACAAGCAGGTTTTTCACGAAAATATTGATTTTGATAAAATCTGCGAGCGGTGCATCGAGATAATGGAGAGCGGATATTTACAGCTCAACGCATGGGCTGACGACAGAGAAGCTCAGCTTATGGTTTCAAAAAAAGGTAAAATCAGCTGTAAAGAGAAGCGAAAAGCTGCCGCACCTGCGCCCTGTCAGTCTGCATCTGCTCACAACAGACAGAAGCAGTACATCCTGCCCGAGGGCAAAGTTATCGAGCCGCTTGTAGATATGGGCATATTCACAAAAGAGGGCAAGGTCGTGCAGGCGATGTACGATAAGTACAAGCAGATTAACCGCCTTATCGAAATTATCGACGACTCAGTTAAACAGCACGATTACAAAAAGCTCAATATAATCGACTTCGGTTGCGGCAAATCGTACCTGACATTTATTGTTTATTATTACCTGACCGAAATCAAAAAGATAGATGCACACATAATCGGACTTGACCTTAAAAAAGATGTTATTGAGAAGTGTAACAAAGCTGCCGAAAAATACGGCTATAAAAATCTTCGCTTTGAGCTCGGTGACATAAACGGCTACAAGTGTCCTTTTGATGTTGATATGGTTATAACCCTGCACGCGTGTGATACTGCTACGGACTTTGCGCTTTATAACGCAATCAACTGGGGCGCAAAGATGATATTCTCCGTGCCCTGCTGTCAGCACGAGTTGAACTCGCAGATTAAAACAGATAACCTGTCAGTGCTCACTCGCTACGGAATAATTCAGGAGCGTTTTTCAGCACTGTTGACCGACTCAATCCGAGGCAACCTGCTCGAATACTGCGGATACAAAACGCAGTTGCTCGAGTTTATAGATTTTGCACATACGCCCAAAAATATTCTCATACGTGCAACGCTCAAACCAAGCTGTACAAAGGCTTCAAAAGAAAAAGCAATGGCAGAAGTCAGGGCGGCGATGGATGAATTCAACGTCACACCTACGCTCTACACACTGCTTACGGAGGCAACAAAATGAAAAAAGCATTAAGCATTATTCTTGCCCTGACAATACTTATGTCTTCGCTGTGCATTTTCGCATTTGCTGAAGATGAGAAAATTTATTACTACATTGATTCGATTGACGGCAACGATGCGAACAGCGGCTTGACAGAAGCAGATGCTGTTAAATCAATCGCAGGTCTTAAAGACCTTTACATTGGTCCGGGTACGCACTTCCTTTTCAGAAGCGGCGGTGAATATGAATGTGAGGTAACACTTACCTGCAACGGTACAAAGGATAACCCCATAGTTATTTCTTCCTACGGTGAAGGTGAGAAACCGATACTGTATACAAACAAAAACACAGAAGTGTTCAGGCTTTTTGACTGTTCATATCTCACACTGTCAGACCTGCATATCAAAGCACCTAACGGTGGCGGTATCTGGATTGATACATACAATCAGACATCTGTCGGCATCACAATCGACAACGTTTATTTTGAAGATATGCAGAATTACAAGGTGCACAGCCGCGATAATCTTTCCTATGGTGCCGCAACTGCAAGAGCGGCAGTTATGGTCAAAGGTCTGCCTGCAAACTCACGTTACGCTGTCAATGACCTTACAATCACAAACTGTGAGGTTTACAACTGTGCAAACGGTTTCCTCATCTGGGGCTCGTGGAATGATTCTCAGACACCCTGGTGCGAAAATGAAGAGGATATCGACCCCGTTTACAACACAGGCCTGCTTATCAAGGGCTGTTACTTCCACGAAATGGATGCAGAGGCTGTTGTCGTCGGTATGTGTGACGGTGCACTTGTAACACACTGCAGAGCTATAAACTGCTGTCAGGGTGAAGGCATTGACGAAAACGGTGATATAGAATATTTCACAGCCGCTATGTGGTTCTGGGGAAGTGAAAACAGCACAATCCAGTACTGCGAAATCGCAGGTCAGAAAAACGTAGGCGACGGTATGGCGGTAGATTTCGACTCGCATACCAACAACTGTACCTATCAGTATATCTACTCACACGATAACATCCGCTTTATGTGTAACAACCCGAATTACAGCGGTCACCACGGCAACACTGTACGGTACTGTCTTTCTGTAAATGACAACGTTGCACGCTCCACAACAGCGGTAGGAAAATGCGGTGAGCACGAATTCAGCTTCTACAACAATACTATTGTCAACTGCGGTGAATTCCAGTTCAGAAATATCTACAACTCTTATATTGCGAACAACATTATTGTTCCGATTAACGGTGCAACGTTTGCTTACGAAGTTGATAAATCAAGAAACAACGTATTTGAAAACAACTGTTATTACAACGCTTTAAATCCGCTTGTTGATTTCGGTGCATTAAACACAAACCCCGGTTTTGCAGGCACTGATTACTCTGATCCGGCAAGCTTTATGCTCTCAGCCGACTCACCGCTTATTGGTGCAGGTGTTACAATTCCCGGTTCAGACGTTGATTTTTATGGCAACACCATCGACAGCGTAAATATCGGCTGTTACGGCGGTACGGGTGCTGAAAGTGAATATCAGCCCGAAGGCTTCTTTGAGAGAATCGTTCGCTTAATCAGAAACTTCTTTGAAACTATCATACACGAAATCGTAGTCATATTCGACTGATAAAAAATCCCCCAAGACTCGCAGAAGTCTTGGGGGATTTGAATTTTATTGTGGTTTTATCAGTCCCATTCTGCACCGGTGACGGTATCCATATTGATACCCTTTGTTTCACCGACGTTTTTAAACATAACGGCAAGAGCAGAAACAAAGCCGGGAACAAGCATACAGAGTGTTGCCATACCGATAAGGCTGTTGCCAAGCAGGTTTGCACAAAGTGTACCGATACCCAGTGAAATACCGAAGCCGATTGCGGTGACGATGTACTGAGCGGAAATAGAAGATGAACGAAGGTTGGTCGGAGAGGATTCGCCGATCATCATAATAAGCACGTCGTTTACCGAGTAATAGCTGCCTACGAATACACCGCTGAGGAAGCCTATGACGTACGGGTTGAATCCGTATCTTGCACCGAGTGTGAAACCGAGGAAGCCGACAAGGCAGTTGAAAGCGGTGATTATAGCAGCAGGCTTTCTGCCAAGCCAGTCGGATATAAAGCCCATAAGCACCTGTGCAACCGCTGAACCTATCGGGAAAAGGATAAGTGCAGTATTGGCAATATCGGCGGCGTTTGCTATGCCGCTGTCCTGATAGCCGTACTTGAGAATCGGTTCGTAGTTGATGCTTGCGTAAAATCCGATATTTGCAAGGGCAGAAACGATATAGAGCCAACGGAGCTGTTTGTGACCGAGTGCAAATTTAAGCGCGGGAATAAGACCGCCCTGCTTGTTTTCTGCTTTTTTACTGAGCTTGAGAGCATTCTTCTGCTCGTCTGTCATACTGAGATAGTTGAGTCTTGACTCGATAAATGCGGGAGTTTCTTTAGCACCGAGCAGAGCGATAAAGCTGACAACAAGACCTATCATAGCGGGGATAAAGTAAACCATTCTCCAGGTGTAGCTGTCACCTGCGGTGCTTATAAGCCAGCGTTTGAGAAGCGGTACGAGCATAACACCCATATTGGCAAAGAACTTGATGACGGAATAGACTCTCGCTCTGTGCTTTGACGGAGACGACTCCATAATATAGACGACGTGCATATCGTGAGGAATAAAGAACTGAATAAGGCACGCACCCATAAGATAAAGTGCAAGATTCTGAGAAAGGAAAATAAGAAGCAGAGAAAGACTCATACCGAAGGTGTTGATGATGAGGAACTTCTTTCTGCCCCAACGGTCAGCCAGAGGTCTGTAAAGCAGACCAATTGCCTGGAACGGAATTGCAAGGCTTGAAATAAGGTCGAGCTTGCCGACAGAGCTGTCGCCGAATTTTGCCATAAGGTCAGAGGCTATATCACTCTTCATAAGCATACCTATCTGCGAAGCGATTTCATCGGTTGCATAAATGAGCGTGATTATAAAGACTATATAAGCAAAATAAATGTTTTTACCCTGACTTTTTTTATGCCTTTCCCACTTTTGGATTTCTTTTTCGGTTTTGCGCTGAAGTTTGCTTTTCTGATCGGTAGCTGCAGCAGCCATAGCAAAGCCTCCTAAAATGAATTGATGGCAATATATTAGCATAATACGGCCAAAAAAGCAATCAGCCCCCGATGTCGAGGGCTGAAATTTTTATTTTTTGAGTATGAATACAACAGCAATAAGGCTTGCTATAAGCAGGATTGAAACGACTGCAATTGCAATACTCGGCAATTTTTTTGCACCCGACTCATTTTTGGCAGGCTCAATAAGCTTTGCTTTACGCAATGCGGTGACAACGGGCTTGTAAAGCAGAAGCGTGAAAGCAGTATTAAGACCGCCTTTGATAAGGTTGAAGGGCAGGAATGCGGGTATAAGCAGTGCCTTGACCTCTTCGCGGGGGATATTCATATAGAACGGTGTGATTGCATAGTTCCACAGCAGCATTGCCGCAGTCATAAAGAGACAGCCTGCAACAAGACCGATTACCGCACCGGAAAGCGTACGCTTTTTCTTGTAAATTACAGCGGCTGTGCAAGCGAAAGTGCAGGTTGAAATAACGTTCATAAGTAAACCTATCGGGCCGGTGTCACTGACGGTAACAGCTTCAACACAAGAAACAACAAGGCTGATAATCGCCGACGAAAGAGGACCGAAAATAAAACCGCCGAGGGTAATTATAACGTCTTTAGGGTCGTACTGAAGAAACAGTACGAGCGGCGGCAGCATACGGCTGAGGAAAACAGCAACGTAAGCAATCGCACAAAGCATAGATAGAGTCGTAAGCTTCTTGATTAAATTCTTATCTTTCATTTTCAACACCTCGCAAAAATAAAAGCACCGAAAAACTTCGGTGCTGATGAAATGCTGAAAAATCTGTCGCAGACATGCGGCGGAAAAATCATTCTTCTTTCATCCAGACTTTAACTGTCGGTATTGGAGTTGCACCAATTCATACGCTCACACGCTTGCGGACTTTACCGCCGATCGGGAATTTCACCCTGCCCCGAAGAGATTTCCGAGTATTTACTTTACTACATTAAACCACACTAACCGTTACTTGTCAAGAAAAATTAACCGAGATAGGTTTCGAGATACTCACTGTACAGCTCGTATGATTTTTCTGTATTCTCCGCATCTTCATTCAGACCGTGACCCGAATTTGGGTAAGCATTGAATACGTAGGTTACACCGAGTGCATCGAACTTATCACGAAGAGATACTGCGTTTGAGAAGGGGACAATGTTGTCTTTCATACCGTGGTTTATAACCGTAGGTACGGTATCTGCATCAACGTATCTGAGCGGAGAAACGTTAAACAGAGCTTCTTTTGCTTCTTCACGGGTTGCAAAGGTGTGCTTGTAGCCGCAAGCCCACGAAAGCACCTGAGCTACATACTCGCTGTCACCGAGACCGTTGTCAAAATAATACGCATCGTCACTGAGGTCTGTCGGGCCGCAATAATTCAGTACGGCAACGGGTTTGATTGCCGAAACGTCATCCCTTGAGTAAGCATACAGCATAGCAAGATGTCCGCCAGCCGAAATACCCGTAAGCACCATTTTGTTTATTTCAACATTACGCTTTTTGCTAAGCTCTTTGATTTTAGCAACTGCGAGCTGAATATCATCCGTAACGTCGATAAGATTGACTTCTTCGCTGATATAGCGGTAGTTGACAGAGGCAACGGCATAGCCCATACCGAGCACTCTTTCAACCTCACCGGCATAGTCAGCCTTGTCGCCGCCGATCCATGCACCGCCGTGAATCATCAGCACAAGACCCACGCTTTCTTTATCGGCAGGTATATATAAATTGAGTGTGTGACGCTCGTGTGTGCCGTATGATACGTTTTCAAACTTGTAAGTGTTTTCCATACCTAACATTACTCCTATCAGATTAAAAAAGCTGAGGAAAGCTGACATAATAATTGAAATAATTCTGTTAAACATTTTATCCTTACCTTTCTGTAATACTGTTTCAATAATACTCCCTTGCACGGCAAATTGTCAACCGACATATTGACAAGACACAATTTAATAAATACAATAAAAACAAACAGTATTATCGGAGGAATTTTTAATGGCAAAAATAATCGGCGATGCAATACCCAACATCCCCTGGCAGGATAAGCCCGAGGGTTACAGATATCCCGTATGGCGTTACGATGCCAACCCCATCATCACAAGAGATAATCTCTTTATGGCTAACAGCATTTTTAACTCTGCAGTCGTGCCCTACGGCGACGGCTTTGCAGGTGTATTCCGCGTAGACGTTATGAGCCGCGATCACACACTCGTAGTCGGCTACAGCAAGGACGCAATCAACTGGGAGCTTGAAGAGAAGGTTATATTCAGAGGCTACGACCCCAGACTCTGCCTTATCGACGGCAAGTACTATCTCTCATGGGTTAACCTCACACCTCACGGCACAACAATCGGTATAGCTTATACAACCGATTTCAAGGAGTGGACTCAGCTTGAGGACGCTTGCTACCCCGTAGCAAGAAACGGTGTGCTTTTCCCCCGAAAGGTCAACGACGAATTCCTTCTTCTCATCCGTCCCTGCGACAGAGGTCACACACCCTACGGTGATATTTTCCTCAGCCACAGTAAAGACCTTACATACTGGGGCAAGCACAGATTTGTTATGAAACCCGAAAAGAACTGGGAGATGACAAAGGTTGGTGCAGGTCCGACACCTATTGAAACAGACGAAGGCTGGCTGATGTTCTACCACGGTGTGCTTACAAGCTGTAACGGCTTTACATACGCTATGGGTGCCGCAATCCTCGACAAGGACGAGCCGTGGAAGGTGCTCCACAGAGCAGACAGCTTCCTGCTTGCACCGCACGAGCTTTACGAGTGCGTAGGTGACGTACCCAACGTTGTGTTCCCCTGTGCCGCACTTGCTGATGCCGATACAGGCAGAATTGCAATCTACTACGGCGGTGCAGACACTGTAGTCGCACTTGCATTCACAACGGTTGACGAGGTCGTTTCATTTATCAAAGAGAACAATCTGAAGAAATAAACCAACATAAGGCAGTATTCGCAACGCTTTGCCGATACTGCCTTTTATCCTATTTGTTACGGAGGTTGGGCTTATGGCAGAAAAAAGCATTAAAAATAAAATAATGAGCGTAATACAGACTGCAAAGCAGTATTGGCACACACCTGCAAAGGGTAACTATATTCCGTACAAAGAGGTTGCAAGCCTCAGCGGAGCAGGTTTCGGTGTTCACTGGATGACTTTGCTTGCTTCAGCAATAGGTCTGGATGCAAGCAACCTTGTTCTGGGTGCAAGCCTGAATATCAATCCGACGCATCTGCAGACTATGCTGGTTGTAGCAAACCTTGTGGGTATTCCTCTTGGTATATTCCGCAGCTGGCTTTATGACAACCACCGTATGAAAGGCGGCAAGTTCCTGCCGTTTATCAAAAGAACAGGTTTACCTATAGTTTTCATAAGCACAGTAATGGTGTGGTTGCCTTACGAAAATATGCAGTACGTAACCAAATGCGTTGTCGTCTGGTTTATGTATATGCTTATGAATATTTTCCTCTGCTTCTTTAACGAAAGCTATACGTATTTTCAGCAGATTATAACGCCGAATGCTCAGGAGCGTGCAAACGTAATGAGCATTTCGCAGGTTATTTATTCGCTTGCACCGACAATAACGGGCTTTGCAGTGCCCACAATAGCGGGTCTGACCTGGGGTCTTAACAACATCTGGTCCTACCGTATAATTCACCCGATTTTTGCAATTGTAGGTCTTGTAATAAGTACCATATTCTTCCGCAAAACAAAAGAAAGGCTTGTACTGCCTAAAAAGAAGCCTGAGCCTGTCAGAATGTTTGATGCAATACGCGAGATTGCCAAAAATAAATACTACTGGATTATTCAGTCGGCAGCTTGGGTAGTGTTCCTTGAATCGGGTTACGGCGTAATTCTGAGCTGGTCTTTCATTTACGGTAACGGCGGTGCAAATGAAGCACTGCTCGGCACAGCCAATACTATAATCGGCAATGCGGCACTGTGGTCGATGTTGCTTGCACCGCTTGCCATAAAGGTTATGGGCAAAAGAAACCTGCTCATAACAGCAAACTCACTTAATATAGGTATAATGATAATACTTTATTTTACCTATAAAAATATTATTGCTGTCTGCGTGCTCTGGTACATAAACACGTTTATCAACACATTCTGGAACATAGTACAGCACCAGATAAGTGCTGATATGAGGGACTATCATCAGTGGAAAACAGGTGTCAGGGTTGACGGATTGTTCGGACCTCTCGGCATAATAGGTACTGTCATCGGCTTCTTTACGGGCTACGTTTATCCCGGAATTTATAATAAAATGGGATTGTTTGATGATTACAACGTGCTTTATGATGACAATATACGCAACAATTTGTTTGAAGTAATTATCATTTTTTCGGCACTTGGTGCACTGCTTAATCTTATACCTTTCTGTTTCTATAACCTTACTGAGAACAAGCACAGAGCATATATCGACGTGCTTAAAATTCGTGCGATGTTTGAGAACCATGCTCTCGGCAAGCTTGAAGAAGATGAGCTTAAAGAGGGTATGGAAATTATCCACCAGGCTGAATCACTCGTCGGTAAAGAAAAGGTTTCCATCGGCAAATCTGCCGATAAGAAGGCTAAAAAGCAAGCCAGGGAAACCAACCTTGCAATTGAGCGAGCACAGATTATTGTACAGGATCTTAATAAATTTACTACCGATGCAGGTAAAGCAAAACTTGTAACCGCCCACGCTGACTATGCAAGAGGTTGCGGATATTTCTATAATGACGCAAAAGCAGATATGAAGGCAGCGAAAAAATTACCCAAGAATACAGCAGAAGAAAAAGAGATACGTTCAGATGCTATAAAAAATGCACGTATAAAAAAAGAATCCGCTGCCCTTATCAGAAAATACGGTGCCGAAAATATAACCGCTCCCGATGAATCGGTTAAAGAAGAAATTATCAACAGAGAAACAACGGGCTTCTTTGACAGTATCCGACTCAAGCAAGAGCTCAGAGCTTACCTCAAAAAAGAGTCAATTTACACAAGAGCTACCAAACCCTATCACGATGCAAAGATTCTCATCACTCAGGCTGAAGCTTACACACATTATAACGAGCTTGAGAGAATGTATGCTTCA
>JAZRSU010000012.1:0-80013 GCA_045651645.1 Acutalibacteraceae bacterium | reverse complement strand
TCGTTACCCTCGATGAAGAAGGGGCAGAAAACGCTCTGCCCCTTTGCAGACTCTGTCTCGAGGAAATACAGAGCAGACTCAAAGACCCGGCAGATAAGGATGACCCGAGGGTTGCTCAGGCAGCTGCAGGGTTGGCTTATTATCGTACGGTAATCCGTGAAGCGGCAGATGGTGACGGTATTACGAGCTTCAAAGCAGGTGACGTAACAGTTACACGCACACCTGCCGCAATGCTTGAAATTGCTTGTAACGTGCGCGACGAATCACTTTTGCAGGCGGAAGAACTCTTTACGGATTGCGGCTTTGCTTTCAGGCAGGTGGACGTATGACGGTTGAGCCTATTTTCACAAAACTCGGCAGAATCGTTACGCTGACCGACGGTAGTAAAACAGCAAGTGGAAAAGCACTCATCCAGCCTCTCAGATATAAGAACAAAATGTACCTTGACGGTGTTTATACCGAAATCGGCTTCAACAGTCAGGGCCATTATCTGTATATCGGGCCGCCGACTCCGGATCTTACGCTTGCGGGTGAAAGTGCGAGAATAGAGTGCGACTCTGTAAGCTACCGTATCGACCGTGCGGAAAGAGTTTACAACGGCAGTGAAGTTTTTTACATCTGGGCGATAATAAGGACTATAGTGGAGGTGGATTGATATAGCAGACTCAATAAGTGCGATGCCGAAGGATATAGCGGACTGGCTGAGTGCACAGACAAAAATTTTCGGAAATATAAAGTTTCTGACGGAATTTCCGGCTCAGCCGAAGGCTACACCGCTGAGAAAAACGATAGTTTCGGTTGGTCTTGAGAGCGTGAAGATAACTGATTTTTTTACGGAAAACAACGAGGGTGAGCTTGTGCCCGAAGAATACTGCAGGCTGGCTGAAATCAAGGTGCGTTTTTCGGTGTACGTGCCGTATTCGGCAGGCGGTACTGCGTGTCACGAGGCTTTTACGAAGATTGTTGATTGCCTGAATTTCAAGAGTGATCTGAATCTGAAAGAATCGGGCTGTGATGCGATTACCGCTGACAGAGATGCCGAGGCTTTTGTTATGAAAAGCTGGGTTATAGCTGAGGCAAGATTCTGTCCTGCTCAGTCAAGCACCGTGCAGTATGAAGCATTTATGCCGAAAACGCTTTTCTGCGGCTCGCATATCAATGATTCAACCATTCACGTAACTGCTGCAGAAAAGGCTGAATGGGGAGAAAAGGCGGTGACGGGTGCGTACTTCGGTACGGGTGAAAGTGAGCAGAACGTAAGACTCGGATTCAAGCCGAGCTTTGTTGCGGTAGGTGTTTCGGGAATGCCGATGTTTTCTACGGATAACCTCGGTAATTCTTTCTGCTATGCAGGTATGGCGATAGCTAATTTTGCAAGCACGGGAATTAAGATAACATCTACGGGATTCAAGGTGCAGCAGAGCTCGTCGCTCAACTACGAAAATACGTCGACTCAGCTCAACAAGCTCGGTGAAGATTATTTGTACATAGCGTTCAGATAAAAAAATATTATAAAAAATCCTCTTGTTATTGATTTTTCTTTTTGTGTGCGTTATACTGAAGAAAAAATTAAGAACAGAGGGTTTTATTATGTCGAAAGAATTCAACAACCGTGGCGTATATTCACTCATCCTCACACCTTTCAATGAGGACCGTTCAATCAACTACAATACATACGAGAAGTATGTTGAATGGCAGGCACGTCAGGGTGCTGACCACCTTTTTGCTTGCTGCGGCAGCTCGGAAATGATGGAGCTTACACTCGACGAGAGAGAGAAGCTTGCTAAGATTGCTGTAGAAAGAGCAGGCGGTATGTCTGTTGTTGCAACAGCTAACCTTGAGCCTACATGGCACGGTCAGCTTGAAGAACTCAAGCGAATTGAGCAGACAGGTGTTGACGGCCTTGTTTTTGTTTCAAAGGGTTACTGCGGCGATAACGACCGTCTTTTCACATATCTTTCAGAACTCAGCACACACACAACACTTCCCATCGTTCTTTACGAGTTCCCGGGTCTTCGTCCTCACCTTATGGATGCATCTGTTTACGGCAAGCTTGTTGAGACAGGCAGATTCGTAGGTATCAAGGACACAACCTGTAAGATTGAAAAAATCAAGGAGAAGATTGCTGTTCAGGGTGATTCAGCAGTTCTCCAGGCAAATATTCCCTACCTTATGGAAGCATACGAGGCAGGCGCACGCGGTGTTGTTGCAACACCCACAAGCTGCGGTGCATATCTGTTTGCTAAGATGTACGACGAATTCTTCGTACAGAACGACCGTGAGGCAGCTAACCTTACACATCAGCAGATCTGCCTTCTTGACAACTGCATCGATTCAGGTTTCTGCGCATCTGCCAAGTACCTTGTCAGCCTTTGCGGCATAGACGATTTCAACTGGTACACAAGAGGTGCACACGAGCTTGGCTCTGCACGTCTTAAGTCCATCCGTACATTCTTCGAGTGGGCTAAGGCAACAGGTCTCAAATTCTACAACGACTGATGAAAGCAGGTTTTTGAAATGGAGAGAAGCTTTTCCATATCCCGTAAGGGCTATAATCCCGCAGAGGTTGATGACTACGTAAACGCTGCCGAAAGATCATACAACGATCTTCGTGAGAACTATGCGACACTTCAGTCAAAGTATGACAGCCTTTTTGAGGAAAACGGTACGCTTATAAAAGAGCGCGAAGAACTCAGGCAGAACTGCGTGACTATGGCTGCCGCACTCAATCAGCTGCGTGAAAAACCCGGCGAGGACTATAAAGCCAGATATGAAGAGGCTGTAGCTCAGCTCGAAAAATACAAGGCTGAGATTGAAGAGCTTAAGTCTGAGAAGTCAGCAGCTCCTGCAGGTGTTGACACTATGTCTGCTTCACAGATGATTGAAGAGGTAGCGATGGTAGTCAAGCGCGTGGAAAGTGACGCACGCCGCAAGGCAGAGGCTATTACTGCTAATGCAAAGATTGAGCAGACTCAGGCTCTGCTTATCCGTTCGAGAGTAAATGAAGAGGTCAAGAGCCTTGTTCAGCTGCTTGAAGGATTCCTCGGAAACATTCAGACAGAAGAGGAAACAGAAGAATAAAAAACAACAGGCGTACTTTATTTGTACGCCTGTTTTTAAGTAAAGGAATAAACAGCTATGAGAATGAGAAAGAAAAAATATCTTGATGAGCGTCTTGCGGAGTGTGACAATATTATCAAGCTTTTCAGCGATGACCGCAATTTCCTCACAGCGATAGAAAAGAAAGAGTATATTGATACACAGGCTCTGTTTGGTAACGGTAACCCCGTTGTGCTTGAAGTAGGCTGCGGTAAGGGTAAATTTGCCTGCGAACTTGCAAAGCAGAATCCCGACATCAACATACTTGCAATGGAAAAGGTTGCAAACGTAATTGTTGCGGCAAGTGAAAACGCAAAGCGTGAGGGACTGACAAACGTAGTATTTCTTCACGGCGGCGCAGAGTACCTTGAGAAGTTTATCAGACCGGAATCAATAGAGCGTATTTACCTTAACTTTTCCTGCCCGTACCCGAAAAAATCGTACGCTAACCACAGACTTACAAATGCACGTTTCCTCAAAAGCTATGAGGTAATACTTAAAAAGGGTGCGGAGATACATCAGAAGACTGATAATATGCATTTCTTCGAGTACTCTATCGAGCAGTTTACGGGCTACGGCTTCAGCCTGAAGAACGTATCGCTTGACCTTCATAACAGCGGATTTGAGGGTAACATAGAGACAGAGTACGAGTACAGATTTGCTTCGCAGGGTATGCCTATATACAGACTTGAAGCGTATCTGAAATAAGACACTACAGATTTTTATATGCGGCGTGAAGCCGCAGTTACTTTTGTCACACGTTACAAAAGTAACCAAAAGAACTTTTTAGAGTTATAAGCACTACGCTACGGCTGACGGATTGTGTTCCGCTCGTTTAATCGGAACGCAAATATGCATTCCGATTACCGTTACGGCTATCAATGTGAAGCAGACTTCAAGGTGCGATACACCGCCTACGGACACTCGCTCGGATGTATGGGAATAGTTCATCACCGTCAGCCTGCTCCGTTCGGGTTCACAGCATAGTCGGTTTTGCATAAGGTTGTATAATTATATCTGCAACCAACAAGGCGTTTGCTTAGCTTCTAATGAATTTTATTATATACGAAAGGCGGCAACAAAAATGAAAAAATGTTATATTGTCGGCGGTGGTGACTTCTTTGCAGATACATTCAGACCCGACGAAAACGCTTTGATAATTGCCGCTGACGCAGGATACAAGGCACTTCGTGATATCGGAATCACACCACACATTGTTGTAGGCGATTTTGATTCGCTTGGCTACACCCCGGACCATCCCGAAACCGAGGTGCATTCGCCGATTAAAGACGATACGGATATGATGCTTGCGGTTGAGAGAGGTATTGAAAACGGCTGTGATGAATTTTATATATTCGGCGCAACAGGCGGCAGGATTGCCCACACATTGGGTAATTTACAGGTACTCGCATTTCTTGCCGAAAAAGGCTTTTCGGGCTATGTTTTTGACCGTGATACCGTAATTACAGCAGTTTGTGAGTCTGCTCTTGCTTTTGACAAAGATGCGTGCGGATATATTTCGCTTATGCCTTTTGGCTGTGACAAGGCAAACGTAACGCTTGATGGTTTTAAATACGAGGTTGAACACTGCGATTTGCCGTATAGCAGACCTCTCGGTATCAGCAACGAGTTTACGGGAAAAACCGCAAGACTGACGGTGCACAGCGGCACTGTTATTGCGGTATGGGAAAACATTGCTGTTATGCCCGTAAGAGAGGTATCGGAATGAAAATAAGCGGTGCTGTTTTTGACCTTGACGGTACGCTCATAGATTCAATGGCGATATGGGATGACATAGCGTATAATTTCCTTATTTCAAAAGGTGCTGTGCCGAAGCCTGACCTGAGAGAAAAGGTAGCGACAATGTATCTTAATGAGTCGGCAAGGTATCTTGTTGATGAATATTCGCTTGACTGCACACCACAGGATTTTAAGGAATACACTGAGAAAATAATAGAAGACTTTTACGTAAACACAGTGCCCCCGAAGCGTGATGCTGTTGAATTTTTGCATCGGCTTAGGAATAACGGTGTGAAGATGTGCATAGCGACGGCAACGGAGAGAAAGCTTGCTGTGCCTGCACTTGAGCATAACGGTATGCTCGGATTTTTTGATGAGATTTTCTCTTGCGCAGAGATAGGGCTGAGCAAGCAAAGCCCCGAAATATTTGACAGGGCACTTGAAAGCCTCGGTACACCGAAGGAAGAGACCTTTATATTTGAAGATTCGTATCACGCTGTGGCAACAGCCGCAAAGGCAGGCTACAACGTGGTTGCAATATCGGATAAATCGGCAAGTAGAGATGAAGATAAAATAAGAAAGCTCAGCGTGAAATTCATTGAGGATTACGCTGAGCTTGAAGAGCTTTTCGGTATATAAAGCAGGGGATAAGAATGAGCACGAAAACGGAAATTTTTATAAAAGACAGGGCTGACCCGTACGTGACTAAGGGCAGTGACGGGCTGTATTATTTTACCGCATCCTACCCGATGTACGGCAGTGATGACCCCGAAGGGTATGACCGAATAATTCTTCGCAGAGCTGAGAGCATAGATGCTCTGGCTGATACGGAAGAGAAGGTTATATGGGATGAAAAATACAGCGGAACATCACACAGATTTATATGGGCGCCCGAAATACACGAAATTAACGGCAGATGGTACGTGCTTTTTGCTGCAAGCGGCAGTGCGGACAACGTATGGGACATAAACTGTCACTGTATTGAATGTAAAGGCAATAACCCTTACGAGGATGAGTGGGAAGACAGAGGTAAATTCACAGCTCCCGATGATTTTTCTTTCACCCGCTTTTCACTTGATATGACTCACTTTGAGTGTAACGGCAGGCACTATGTTGCGTGGGCACAGCACGGCGGTAACTCAAATGTATACATAGCAACGGTAAACCCCGATGAGCCGTGGAAAACGACCTGCCCTGCGGTGCTTCTGACAAAGCCCGAGTATGACTGGGAGAGAGTGAATATTCCTGTTAACGAAGGACCTGCATTTATGAGACACGGCGGCAGAGTGTTTATGGCTTTTTCCGCTTCGGCAACGGGCCCCGAATACTGTATAGGGCTGATGTATGCTGACGAAAACGCCGACCTGACTGACCCTGCCGTATGGACAAAGCTGAGTGAGCCGCTATTGACTTCCGATGACCTTGACGGCGAATACGGACCCGGTCACAACAGCTTTGTAAAAGATGAAAACGGTGAATGGGTATTTATATACCACAGCCGTGATGAAAAATGCTTCAGGGGTGAATGCGGATACGCTGACGGCGACCCGCTTTATGACCCCTGTCGAAGTGCAAGAAAAAGAAAAGTGATTTGGAATGAAAACGGATTACCCATACTTAACGGGTAATCCGTTTTTTTTATTCTACTGTTACTGATTTTGCGAGATTTCTCGGCTTGTCGATATCACAGCCCCTGAGCCTTGCGACGTGATAACTGAGCAGCTGTAAGGGGATAATCTGCGTGCTTATACTCATCATAGGATGAGGGGCTTTGACGGTAAAAATGCAGGTATCTGCCTTGGTTTCGTGCGAACAGGTGACTGCGAAAACCTCGGCACCTCTTGCTTTGACTTCGTCGATATTGCTCTGCATTTTTGAATTGAGACCGTTCGGTGCACAGATTGCGACAACCTTTGTGCCCGGCTCTATGAGTGAAATTGTGCCGTGCTTCATTTCGCCTGCCGCATAGGCTTCGGAATGGATATAGCTGATTTCTTTGAGTTTGAGCGAAGCTTCTGCGGCTGCCGCATAGCCTGAGCCTCTGCCGATAAAATAGACGTGCTCGGTGCTTACAAATTCTGCGGCAATTTCACTTATCTGTTCTTCACAGCCGAGTGCGTTTTCAATACATATATGCAGCTTACCGAGAGCCTGAATGAGGTCGGAGAGCTGCTTTTTTTCTGCTGACTTCCACTTTTCTGCAAAGAAAACCGCAAGCATATAAAGTGCCGCAAGCTGAGCAGAATAGGCCTTTGTGGTTGCTACGGCAATCTCTGTGCCTGCTTTGGTATATATCACGCTGTCGCTTTCGGTTGCGATACTGCTTTCGGGCACGTTGACGATACCTACGGTAGGTGCACCGCGTTTTTTTGCTTCGCGAAGAGCCGCCAGGCTGTCGGCTGTTTCACCGCTCTGGCTGATTATTATCACGGGCGTTCTTTCGTTTACAAGAGGGGAACAGTAGCGGAATTCCGATGCGACCTCGACCGATACCGGTATGCCGAGAAGGTTTTCAAAACACAGCCTGCCTGCAAGACCTGCGTGATATGCTGAGCCGCAGGCGACAATGTAAATCCGCTCCGGTTTGCTGATTTCAACAGGCAGATTCAGCACGCCGTTCTGAAGGTAACTGTCAACCGTACGCTTTACAGCTTCGGGTTGCTCGTAAATTTCCTTGTGCATATAATGCTCAAAGCCGTCTTTTTCTGCATAGGTATAGCCAGAGGAGAATTCAGCCTGCTCTTTGTCTATTCTGTTGAGATTGAAATCGTAAAATTCGGCACTGTCTTTTTTTACGGTGGCTATTTCACCGTCTGACATTCTATAAAGTGCGGTAGCTTTACTGCTGATTGCGGATATATCCGATGCAATGCTTGCTTCGTCACCGATTCCGATAAGCAGTGGGCTTGCCTTACGCACGCAGAAAATTGTATCCGGCTCATCCTCGCAGAGAATGACAAAAGCAAACGAGCCTTCGAGCAGTTTAACTGTTTGTGCGATTGCTTCAAGGCAGTTGCCGCTGTAATGTCTGTTGATGAGATGTACTGCTGTTTCGGTGTCGGTTTCGCTTGAGAAGTCGCACAGCTTGAGGTATTTCTCCTTGAGCTCCTTGTGGTTTTCGATAATACCGTTGTGTGCGAGTGTGAATTTGCCGCTTTTATGTGGGTGTGCATTCTCGTCTGTAGGGGCACCGTGTGTTGCCCAGCGGGTATGACCGATTCCGACACAGCCGTTCATATCGTCACGCTTTTTAATAGCAGATGAGAGTGCGGCAATTCTGCCTTTCTTTTTCTCACCGGTTATCCTTCCGTTACTGATTACTGCAATTCCTGCCGAATCGTATCCTCTGTATTCAAGTCTTTTCAGTCCGTCAATAAGAAACGGTACGGCACCTGAAGTTCCGTTGTATCCGATAATTCCGCACATAATAAATCACCTCTGATAATAGTATGCACAGTGCTGACAAAACAATAATCAACTGTACAGCTTATATTTTCGGCTTGATTTGCATATACTGGAATATTCTACAGAAACGGTGGTTGGTTATGCAAAAGGGTAATGAAGGCTTCGGATATGCTGTGCTTCGCAGAAAAATATATGAGCTTAAAGAGAGATATCCGTTTGCAGGGTACTCGGTGTGTGCGAGAAGCTGGAGCGGCAGAGCACTTTTTACTCTTTCACTCGGCAACACAAGAGAGCCTGCACTGTATATAGCGGGAATGAGAAGCGGAAGCGTTGCAGGTACTCAGGTGCTTTTACGGCTGTTTGAGCGGCTTTGCGAATGCGTTGATACACGAAGTGAGGTTGCAGGAATAAAGCTTCACGACGTACTGTGCGAAAAAGGCGTGATAATAATACCGTGTGTTAACCCTGACGGCATGGAGATTGTTTCGTCGGGTGCTGTTGCGGCAGGTAGCTACGCAGGGCTTGTTGAGAGGGTATGTACTGACACTTCGCTGTGGCAGGCAAATTCAAGGGGAGTTGACCTTGAACTCAATTTTTCTCACGGATTTACGCAGACTAAAAAAATAGCGGAGAGCTGCGGTTATACGGCACCCGGTGCCCGGTTTTATGCAGGTAAAGTGCCTGATAGCGAGCCTGAGACAAGGGCGCTTGTGAGACTGTGCAGGTCACGCGATATAAGACACTGCGTAATATTGCGGCACGGTGAGGATACACTGTACACTCCTACGGTAGTAAGCGGTGCTGAAAGAGTGGAGATGATGTGCAGAATTCTGGAGCTTTCGAGTGATATAAAGAGATCTGTCGATTTGCCCGGAGCACTGCAGAAAAACGGATTTGCAGAATGGTTTGTAAGCAGCTACCAAAGGCCGTCTTTTGTGATTGATTCGGTTGATTCTTACAAGGATTTATACTCGAAGATTGAGGAAGCAATGGTGCTGTCAATGGTGATGTAGGCGGTTGTGCAAAATGTCAACAGTTAGAAAAAACAAGGGTAAAATTGCATAAATCCGATACTCTTTAATTTGTTTGATTTGCCAAAGGAATTGGACTGCACGGAGATAAAAAGGTAAATAATTTCGTTAAATTTACCAAAGTTTTACTTTGGACGATTTAATTGTTTAAATCGATTGATTTTATTGACTTAACTTGTTATAATTATAATGCTTAAAGAGGGATAGTTGTATCTCTCCGCGTTGATGGCAATGAAAGGAGAAAATCCACCATGAAAATCATTTCAATGATTCTGGCATTCATCTTGTCACTGTTTGGCATTACTCCCGCTTTCCAGCCTGTTGAAGCTTACACACAGGCAGAGTGGTATGCTCTCGTAGCAGACGAGTTCAACCTTACTTATGACCTCGAAGATGAAGACAATTACGACATTGCAGAGGATGACGAGTATTTCGAAGTTATCCAGGCTTGCTACGATTGGAACGTAATCGTAGGCGAGTATGATGCAGACGCTGATGCAACTAACTTTGTTGTTGCTAAGTCACTTGCAGCAGCTGCCGGCCTTGAAGGCGTTAAGGATGCAGACGATGACGCTGCTTTCGATGTAGCAGTTGATCTTGGTATCATCGAAGTTTCCGTTAACCTCTTCGGTAAGGTTAAGGAAGTTGCTATTTCCAAGGAAGACGCAAACGCAGCTCTTAAGGCAGCAGGTCTTGCTCACATGAACGGCCTTAAGGACGTTGAGAACAAGGGTAGCCTTACAACAGATGCAGGCGAAGAGATCGGTCTTGAGAGTCTTGCTCTTGTAGAGAACGCTGCAGGTCTTACTCTTCAGTCAGCTGACGGCGAAGTAATTGAGGAAGAAGAGATTGCTTACCTCGACTATGAGGGTCATGTAAATCCCTTCGAGCAGCCTGAAATCGCAGGTATCAACCAGCAGTCAATTCTTGATAAGATTGACGTAAGCTTCTCAATCGGTGACCTCGACGTTGCTGCTGCTGTTAAGGATGGCGGTTTTGACGTTTCAGTCGGCGGCCCCATCAACGGCGTATACGTTGAGAAGGCATACGAAGTCCGTAACTTCGACCTTTACACAAAGTTCGAAGGCAGACTTGACGAAAACGAAGTTACAAAGTCATACATCTTCCTTGATTATGACCTTAAGGATTCAACAGAAATCACAGGTTCCTACGACTGGTCTCTTGACGAAATCGAGACTCCCGAAGGCACTAACGACGTTGACTTCTTCACACGTGTTACTGAGAATATGGAGTTTGTTAAGGGTTCAGACAGCGAAATCACTGTTTTCGAAGTTGACGTAGCTATCCCCAACTGCCCCGCAATCACAATCGGTATCACAGCTAAGCTCGTTATCTCCTTCGACGGTAGAGTTGAGCTTGTTGTTACATCCAGAGAGTCAAAGGGTATTGAAATTATCGACAACAAAGTAAGACTTATCAGTGAGTCTGAAGCACTTGATTCCTCTCTTGAGATGGAAGCTCGCGTTGAGGTTGTTCTCGGTCTCTACGTTGATATCTCAATCGTAAGCATCGTTCTTGTTGACGCAGGTATCGAAGTTGGTATCGGTGTTCACGTTACTGTTTATATGACAGGCGGCGCTGATAACTACCACCTTGATATTCCGTACGACTTCCTCTTCGATATGAACTTCACAGTTCCCAACGCAGAGAACATGACGTTCAAGGCAAACGTTAAGGTTTACGGTATCGTAACTATCTCCGTCGGTGAGAATTCCGATATCCTTGAGCCTCTCGGCCTTTGCAAGACATGGAGCATCTGCAACGAAGGCAATGCTACATTCATCGATAAGACATTCGAGCTTAAAGCTCCCGATGCTGCATAAGTGACTGAATAATAAACGAGCCTCTCAGGTGTTATGCCTGAGAGGCTTTTTATATGGGCTACAGAAGAATATTTGTGTGCTGTGTAGTGAGGCGAAAAAACTCCCCGGTATCACGTTGGTTTGTGATACAGGGGAGTTTTTGGTTTGCTATCAGAATCCGCCGCCGACTGTTACGTTGAATGCAACCGAGCCGTGGCCGCTTTTAACATCAGCTTTGAAGAATTCAATTCTGTTATTCTGAATGAAGAGATTTTTGAGGTTAACCTGTACGTCGTAGCTCCATGTTCCTTTTTCAATCTTGCCGGTAGTGTTGTTTATTTTAACTTTGACTTCAGGATTTGCATATCGAATCTTGATGTCTGAGTTTTCATAGTATATATCGAACATCGGAAGATTTTCTTTGAGGATAGTGGGAATATCACCTACAACCGATATTGCGTGGCCTACGGTGCCTTCTTTTTCGCTGCCGTGTATGCCGTCAACCTGCTCGACCATTGTCATTTCAATTACGGTGTAGTTGCCGCTTTTGTATGCTTTGGCTGTTCTGACATCGGAGGAGGAGAGCTTTTCGTAGCCGCCTGTAATTCCGTCAAACTCGGTTGAGTTTTTTTCAAGTGTTGATTTGAAGAGCGGTATTACCATTTCAACAAAAGTTCCAAGGAAGCCGTCGCCATCGTTTACAACAAATTCGCCCATCACCATTTTCTTCTGTGATTTGACCGATTTTGATTTTTTTGCAGCCTGCTTGTAAAACTCGATAATCTCTTCTTTTGACCACTTGGCAGGGTCAGCATCAAGTGCTGAGGTTTCTTCCGGTGCTGAGGTTTCTTCCGGGTTGGTTGTAATAACTTCGCCTTCGGTATTGGTAACTGTTTCGTCAGGGGATTCGGTAAGCTCAACCTCGGCAGAAGTAGTATTGTCTGCTGAAATCTCTTCGGTTGTGGTTTCGGGTTCAACCGGCTTATCTGAACCGCCGCACGCTGCAAGTGAGAGCACAAGGCTCAGTGCAGTAAGAAGTGCTATGAACTTTTTCATTTCTTTCTCCTTCATTTCCTTATCAAAGTATATAATATTTTATACCAAAAATATAAAACTGTCAATTGAATTAAGGTAAACTGAAGGCTATATATTTAAGGTGATTCTGTTATTTCTGAAGAGTAATTCTGAATAAGAAAGAAGATGAGTGTGTTAGAAAAAATGAAGTTGATGTTTTTGTGCTTGACTTTATCATACGTGTATTATATTATTTTTTTACAGCATAAGAAAGAGGGTGCATAAAGTGAAATTTACGAAAAGAAACAAGTTTTTAAGTTTACTGATGACAGTTTTAATACTGTTTTCGTTGGCGGCATGTTCAGGCGGAACGGCAGAAAACAGCAGTGAAACAACTGACAGTAATGACGTAACAGACGTTCCTGAGACCACCGATATATTTGGTCCTGCAGAGCTTGAATATCCGGCGATTGAGGACGCTGTTGAGGGTGATATAGTTCAGTTCGGCTTATATGATATTGATGAAGATACATCAGAGAGAGAATATATTGAATGGGTAGTTCTTTCAAGAAAAGAAGATAAGCTTTTACTGTTGTCACGCTACATAATTAAAAAGATGCGTTTCGGCACGAATCATTTATGGGAAACCAGCGAAGTGAGAGAGTGGCTGAATTCAGATTTTTATACGAATTCGTTCAATGATAACGAAAAGTTGAAAATACAGAGAATGATAACGTCTGACAAAACGGATGATCTGGTTTTCTGTCTGAGTGCTGAAGAAGCAAGAGTACTGATAGAATCGGATGATAAAAGAGTTGCGTATATATCAGGTAACGTGAGCGCAAACGGATTCAAAGACTATAACGGTAAAGGTGATTGGTGGACCCGCTCTGTAAGCACTGCCACAAACGGCAAAGGTGTTGTTATAGTAGAAACTGACGGTAACGTAAGAAGTGCAGGAAGCAATCCTCTTGCACCGGAAGAATACGTATATACCGACACCGGTGTAAGACCTGCTGTTTGTGTTGATCTTTCAGGTGCAGAAGAAAATGCGATGAATATGGTTGTTTTCGGACAGAATTCTGATCAGGGACTTGATAACGAGCCGATGCCAGGAGGTAACAGCGGCAACAATGGCAGCGGTAACAGCAGCAGTAACAGCGGCGGTAAACAAAGAGTTACCTGCACGATATGTAATGGTACGGGTGAAGTCAAGTATTACTATGGCGACACTGACTACTATAATATGGGTATTTGCACAAGCTGCGATGGTAAAGGTTATAATTATATTACTCCGTCGGGTGACTCCGGTGGCGGCACTAAAAAGATATGCGGCAGCTGCGGAAGCTACGTTGACAGTCTGATTACCGAAAAAGACAAAGCCGGTGAATACAGAACATGGTGCAGCTCGTGCTGGAGTGACTATAATTCGTTTTTTTAATATATAGAATAGAAACCGTAAAGTCCTTATACTCCAAGGGCTTTACGGTTTTTAATGTTTAGTGAAGAGTGAATAGTTAATAGTGAATAAGTAAAAAATTCCGCCCACTATCGTGAACGGAATTTTTTTGGCACCCTCCAGTAGAAATCGAACCTACAACAGACCCTTAGGAATTTGGATGGTGTATAGCGTTTTAATATCATAAAAGCTCTTAAGCTCCCTTTGTTTCTTGCCTCTTCATTTATTACTCTGTTATTCTTTTCTCAACAAAAATCATAGAAGATCATTTGATTTTAAATTTTCATATTAGCAAGCAATTAGCAAAGGGATGTAAAAAGGAAAACGACAGCATGTTATCGTAGTAACATACTGTCGTAAATATTCTAATAATTGATGTATCCGTCTTTGAAAAACATTTTTACAACTTTTTTGCTGAATTTTTGGGGATTTCTGCCAACAACAATTGAAGCGACAATAAACGCTACCCAAATTAACAACATAAACAAAAACAAAGCAACAATCGGTAAGCCCTCTTGCCTGTATAATTTGTTTTCTTCTTCAAAGCTGAAAAGATAACGGTCATTATACTTAATTGCTTTTATTGAATAAAAATCTTCCTCATCATCAGGTGTAACCTCTTTAGAATATGTTGTTACCTTTGATTTCCCGTTACAAATCGATTTGATTCCATTGATATTAATTTGTTCAGCGGCATATGAAATTTTGTAAATATTATCATCCGTAGAAGTTAATATCACTTCATCTTCTTTTACATCATAAAATTTAAAGGTTACTGTTTGTTCAACAGTATTATTCACATTTTTAGGTATGAAAATATCACAAACCAAAAATACAATAGCTCCAACTAACAAAACAGAAACCAAACCATATGCAACATAAAAACCTGTTACATCTCTTACATGTCCATTAAAAATATCGGTTTTGGTTTTGGTTATCTTCGGTAAGCTTTGCCCGTTATGTATAGTTCTGTATTTCTTTTTAACAAGGTTAATAAAATCTTTTCCACCTATAGAAAATTCGTCAACCATAACTCTTCGTTTACCAATATAAATATAGGTTTCGTGCATATTTTCCTTTATAGCGGTAACTTGGTCATAAGACACTTTTCTTTTTATACCAAAGAAAGTTTTTGCAACGAAACCGTCTTCATCATAGGATATTCTGCAATTCACAAAAGCAACAATCAATGTGGCACCTAACAAGGAAAAAACAAGAAAACCAATAGGCACCCATATATCTTCGTCAGAAAAAGCCGTAATAATAGTTGGAATCAAAAATATAGTAGATGTTATTGTACCTAAAATTGCAAAGAATTTAGGCAAATGTACTTTTCCTTTTTCTGCAGTTTTTGGTTGACGCAAAAAAGCAAAAACACCGTTTACAATAATCGGTATAAGGGCGAAAGTTAATATACGAATTATATGCTCCATAATAACACCGCCTTTACGAAAATAAATTTATAAAAATATTATATCACATTTAAAATATTGAAATCAAGCATTCCTTCCATTGATTGATAGCGTTGATATATGGATATAACAACCGCCTTTTTCAATTAGCAAGATTTTGTTAAAAATCCCATTAGCAGGAAATTAGCAAAACGCCATTTTTCGTGCTGATTTTCATTAGCAAAAAATTCTTGCTAATGGAATTTTGGACTTTTAAAAGAAATCATAAAATCAATGCGCAGCATTGTATATCATCAATTCCGTGGGAATTGCATATCATCAAAACGCAGTTTTGCATATTATCAAGCCGACAGTTATGCACACTTCGTGTGATGATATACGCCTGCGGCGATGATATGCACGCTGACGCGTGATGATATACCAAGCCTGTCGGCTTGGATAAAAAAAGAACGAAGCAACAGCTTCGTTCTTTTTTGGCACCCCCAGTAGGAATCGAACCTACAACAGACCCTTAGGAGGGGCCCGTTATATCCATTTAACTATGGGGGCATATTAAATTCGGGCGGGGAAATGACCGCCCGAATATATTACCATATTGGTGTATGTTAGTCAAGACACAGGGGTTTTATTTTTTACCCCAGAAGAGGTAGTCGGATATGAGCAGTGCTCTTGTAGGGGTGGCTTCAACACCGCTGATTTTAAGCGGCGGAGCAATCAGAAAATATTTGCCCGGTGTGACGTCCTCGAGGTTTAAACCTTCGAGAAGTGGGATATCATTGCCGAGGAAGGCACGGTGAGGTGCGACCTGTGCACCGTGCGTGCCGACTGAATTTGCGTCAGTGCCGACGAGCTTTACACCGAGAGAAGCGAGTGCAAAAGCACCGCTGTCGGAGAAATAAGCCTTGCCGTTGCTTTTTATAATCAGCCTTTCACAGCCTTCGGGTATATGGTCATCGACGTATGCACCGTGAATTGCACCTGCAGGTACTTCTATAACAGTACACTCACCGATGAAGCGCTCAAGCTCGAGCGTTTCGACCGTTGCACCGTCCTCAATAAAATGGTTTGGTGCATCGATATGCGTGCCGTTGTGCAGACACATATAGAGTGCAGTGAGGTTACATTCGTCGCCCTCTTCCATTTTGAGGTAACGCTGTGTTCTCGGCTCGGGGTCGCCCGGATAAACCTCTGCAGTGAGGATATCACGCGAAATATCAATGATTTTCATTGAATACACCTCTTATCAGCCGTTGAGCATTGAGAAGTTCTTTTTATTAGCCTTATAAAGCTGTTTGAATACCTCGAAATTCTTATCGTAAACAGCCTTGTTAGCGGGATTGGGCTTGTAGGTTGCATTGGGCTTTATGAGGTCTTTTGCCTGCTCCATATTATCGATGACGCCAAGACCGACAGCCGCAGTAATAGCGGCACCGACTGAGCCTGCGTTCTGCGGGCTTTCGGTTGTTTCGATAGTTCTGCCTGTGCAGTCAGCAAGAATCTGGCAGGTGAGTGAAGAAAGAGCACCGCCGCCTACGAAACGGATTGTATCGGAGGTTTTGATTTTCTTATCCTGGGTTTCGATAAACCAGCGGAGATGGTAGCAGACACCCTCAAGCACTGCACGGATAAGCTCTGTCTTGCCTGTTTCAAGGCTGATGTTGAAGAACATACCTCTTGAGTTGGGGTCTTCGAAGGGGCAACGGTTGCCGTGAAGCCAGGGTGTGAAGATAACACCGCCGCAACCTGCAGGAACGTCCTTGATAGCGTCTGTCATATAGTCATAAAGGCTTGTGTACACGCTCTCTTTGCTCTCCGCAACATTTTCTTTTTTGAGGTAGATACCGATTTCGTCAAGTGCAAGGTGGTCTTTAACCCACTCAAGGCACTTGCCTGCGGTTTCAAGCTCTGCAAAGTAGTTGAAGTATTTATCCTGAGCACCGACGATAGCGGCAATCATAGCGGATGTGTCAACAATGCTCTTATCAACAACAGTGCCGACCCAGCCTGATGTACCGGAGTAAACGTGAGTGTCGCCGAGTGCTGTTGCACCTGCACCGACACCGATGAGTGAAGCGTCACCGCCGCCGCCGAATACGGCAGTACCGGGGCAGAGACCAAGCTCTGCGGCTGATTTTTCGGTAAGAACACCGACCTTGTCGGATGACTTTTTGATTTCGGGCAGATGATTCATATCGACACCGAGGAGCTTACATACAGTTTTGCTCCAGCCACGCTTACCCTCGCGGATATCGTAGAGAAGTGTGCCGAATGCAGAGTCCTGCGTCATAACGCATTCGCCTGTCATCTTACAGATTATGTATTCTTTAACGTCGAGCCACTTGTGAATCTTCTTGAAGTTCTCGGGCTCGTGCTTCTCGACCCACTTGTATTTGTATACGGGGTCTTTAACGCTTGCGGAAACCGCACCCGTTATAAGAAGTGAGGGGATGAGCTTGAAAATATTTGCACCTGCAATCTGGATGCCGTATGCCATATTTTCTTTAAGTTCTTCCTTAGCACGCTGATCCATATAGCTGAATGCGTTGCGGATAGGCTCACCGTCTTTATCGACAATTACAAGACCCTGCATCTGTGAGCAGAAGGAGATACCTGCGATTTCTTTGGGGTCAATGCCGGTATCAGCAAGTACCTTTTTGGTAGTGTTGCATATTGCAGTCCACCACTCGGCAGGAATCTGCTCGGCAGAGCCGTCGGGTTTTACGTGGAGGGAATAGCCGTCCATAGCCGCACCGACAAGCTTTACGGATTTTTCAACTTCAAAAAGGCAGGTTTTGACACCTGTTGTACCTATATCGTAAGCCATAATAAGAGTTTTGCTCATTTTTATTTGCCCTCTCTTTCATATTGCCATATATAAGAAAATATAACATAAAAACATAATAATTGCAACAAACATAAAAAGAAAATTTAAGTGTTGACAAACTTATTCTAATGAGTTAGAATAAAATCATACTAATGCATTAGAATAAACAAAAAGGAGAGAGAAAAATGGCTGTGCCGAAGGTCTTTGAAAGTGAATACCGCTTTTGTCAGATTTTATGGGAGAATGAGCCGATAAGCTCACGAGAGCTGTCAGAGCTTTGCAAGGAGCAGCTCGGATGGTCGAAAACCACGACGTATACGGTAATCAAAAGGCTGTCTGACAGAGGAGTAGTGAAGAACGAAAAAACAATAGTTACCTCGCTCGTTTCAAAGGAAGAGGTGCAGGCGTCGGAGATAGACGAGCTTGTTGAAAAAAAGTTCGGCGGTTCTGTACCTGCGTTTATAGCTGCATTTGCAAAGACGAAAAAGTTAAGCGAAGAGGAAACAGAAGAAATCCGCAGGATTATAGGAGAGTAATTTATGCAGGAGTTAATGTATCTGTTTGAGAAATTCCTCGTTTTTATTTCTGCACCGTTTATTGATTTGGTAAACATAAGCATTACTGCAAGCTGGGCGGTGCTTATTGTGGTTGTTGCACGTTTTTTGTTGAAGAAAGCACCGAAATGGGTAAGCTGTGCACTGTGGGGTGTTGTTGCGGTACGCCTTATTTTTCCGATTTCGTTTGAAAGTATATTCAGCCTGATTCCGAGCACGCAGACTGTAAATCCATCTGTAATTTATAACGACAGCTTTGAAGTTAATACGGGATTTTCTGCGGTTGACAGCACGGTTAACGGCTTGTATGAGGGTGCGGATGTGTCGGCAGGTGCAGGTGTTGAGATTGCAGGGATTATAGCCTTTGTGTGGCTTGTCGGTATGCTTGCTATGGTGAGCTATGCTTTCATAAGCTTTTTAAGGTTAAAATTAAAACTGCGTACTGCTGTTAAAAAGGAAGGTAAAATATATCAGAGTGAGGGTGTAGGCTCTCCGTTTGTTTTAGGTCTGTTCAGACCGAAAATTTATCTGCCATATAAAACGGATGAGGCAGATATACCTCTTGTTATTGCACACGAAAAAGCACACATCAAACGCTTTGACCACATTATAAAGCCGCTGGGCTATCTGTTGCTGAGCGTTCATTGGTTTAATCCGATTATGTGGGTTGCCTATATTCTGCTGTGCAGAGATATTGAAGCCGCATGCGACGAAAAGGTTATAAAGAACCTTGGCGAAGACGTACGCAAGAGCTATTCAACCGCTCTGCTCAATGCGAGCATCAGCCGCAGGTCGGTTGCCGCTTGCCCTCTTGCTTTTGGTGAGGTTGGCGTAAAGGAAAGGATTAAAGGAGTTATGAACTATAAAAAGCCTGCTTTCTGGGTTGTTATTGCAGGTGTTGCGGTTTGCATTATAGCCGCTGTCTGTCTGCTGACAAATCCTAAAGGAAGCGAAAAAACAGACTATACCCCGAAAATAAGCGATACGCTTGACCGCACAATAAGCCTGAGTGTAATTGAGCATAACCAAGGCAAATACCTTGACGGTATGATGAGCTTTGAATCGCACAAGGTGTTTGCTACCAAAACGTCAGCCGATGATAATGCTGACAAAACAATTACGGTTTACATCGTTGCTCTTTATGAGGAATACAGCACCGAAAACGGAGAGCTTGTTGAAGTGAGCGGAGGTATGTCGCCGCTTGCATTAAGTTATCTTGTTGAAGAGGATATTTCAACAGGTGAGGAAACTTACGCTCTGGCAGAGTATTGGGAGCCCGGTATGGGCAGCGAATACGTAAAAGACCTTGAAGCAAAATTCCCTAAGGGTGTCAATTACGATACGCAGAAATACGTTGAAGATTTGCAGGCAGATTGTAAGCGTCAGGCGATAGAGTATTTTGGTCTTGATGAAACAGATATTACGGAGAAAAATACTCAGGAGTATACGACGGTAATGCTTGAAGCAACAAGCAAACCCGTTGATAATGAAAAAATCAACGGTGTTACGGCAGACATCAGCCCTGAGGCTCAGCCGCAACTGACAGGTAAGGTGAAATCTGCAACCGACAAGGTGATTTATATGGAGCTGACCTATGACCAGGGAGGAATCAAAAAGGGTACACCGATTACCGTCAGACTCGGCTCGATGCTCTCGTATGCACCCGAAATTGATACATCAAAGCTCAAAAAAGGTGATTTTATAACGGTAATTTATGACGGCTCAGTTATGGAAACTTATCCGTTGCAGATTGATGCATACGCAGTATATACTGTTGAAGAATGTCTGTCATATTCAGGTTCCTGAAAGGATAGATAAAAAATGTCATCCTGAACGAAGTGAAGGATCTTTTTAAGATTCTTCGCTTATCGCTCAGAATGACACATCGTAGGGGTCGGTGATTTTCGACGACCCGAATGATTGCAGGAATGTGAATTTACAATCCCTCAGTCAAAATCGCAAGCGATTTCGACAGCTCCCTTTGCACAAGGGAGCCTTTATATATTCATACGCTTAATATTGACCTTAACGCATAAACTATAGTATAATTCAAAACAGATAACAAACATTTTTCGGAGTGATTCTGGTATGAAAATTCACGGTGATATATCTTCACTTGTAGGTGCTACACCGCTGATGAGGCTTGAGAGATTTGAAAAACAGCAGGGGATAGACTCTGCGATTATTGCGAAGCTTGAGTATTTTAACCCCGGAGGCAGTGTGAAGGACAGGGTTGCACTGCACATAATTGAGCAGGCTGAAAAGAGCGGTAAGCTTGTACCGGGTAGTGTTATAATCGAGCCTACGAGCGGTAACACGGGTATAGGTCTTGCGATGGTTGCCGCCGCAAAGGGATACAAAATTATACTGACAATGCCCGAGAGTATGTCGCTCGAGCGTCGCCAGCTTCTTGCCGCCTACGGTGCAGAGCTTGTGCTGACTCCTGCCGCAGAGGGTATGAGCGGTGCAGTAAAAAAGGCGGAAGAGATTGCAGAGAATACGCCGAACAGCTTTATTGCAGGTCAGTTTACAAACCCCGATAACCCCGAGGCACATTACATTACAACAGGCCCTGAAATATGGGCTGACACCGACGGCAAGGTTGATATATTTGTTGCGGCAATAGGTACGGGCGGTACTATAAGCGGCACTGCGAAATATCTTAAAGAGCAGAATCCCGACATCAAAGTTATAGGTGTTGAGCCTGAAAGCTCACCGCTGCTGACTAAAGGTGTTGCAGGTGCACATAAAATTCAGGGCATCGGAGCAAACTTTGTGCCCGACACCCTGAACAAAGATATTATTGATGAAATTGTTACCGTCAGCGATGACAGTGCCTATGAATACACACGCATTGTTGCAAAGGCTGAGGGTTGCCTTGTAGGTATATCCTCCGGTGCGGCATTGGCTGCGGCTTGTGAGATTGCTTCAAGAGAAGAAAACAGGGGCAAAAATATCGTTGTTATTCTGCCTGACAGCGGAAGCAGATACCTGTCATCTGGCGTTTTTGAGTAAGTCGATTGCTTCGATATAGCCGTCGAAGCCCTTACCCTTGACTGTTGCGATACACGCAAGGCGGATGTAAGAAACTTTACGGAATTCCTCACGCTCATCAGGGTCTGAGATGTGCACCTCGACAGTCGGAATGCCGACGGATTTTACAGCGTCGAGCAGAGCGATGCTTGTATGAGTATATGCACCCGGGTTGATTATGATGCCGTCTGCGTTGCCGTATGCCTGCTGGATTTTATCTACGAGGTCGCCCTCGTGGTTGGACTGATAAAATTCAACCTCGATTCCTTGTGCTTCGCAGTGAGCGGCAATCATATTAACAAGGTCGGTATAGGTCTTGTTGCCGTAAATCTGTGGCTCTCTGATACCGAGCATATTAAGGTTTGGTCCGTTTATGACAAGTATTTTCATATCAGCCCGAGTCCTTTCATAATTCGTGTTGCGGTTTCGTTTTTATCCGCCGCAACCTCTACCGTAATATCGCAGACTGCTTCGTAATGGGGCAGTCTTTTTTTATACATTTCTTCAAGTTTGGCATTCTGACTCAGCGGTCTGCCGTCGGTATCAAGCTGTGATAAATCACGCTTTAAGAATACGACAACCGAGTTCTGGCGAAGTGCCGCTTTGTTTTCGTCACGCAGTATTGCACCGCCGCCCGTTGCGATTATTTTACCGCTCTGCTTGCCTGCTTGTTTTACGGCGATAGTTTCTGCGTTGCGGAAATATTCTTCACCCTCGGTGCTGAAGATTTCGGGTATCTCTTTACCTTCGTTTATTCTGATTAAATCGTCGGTGTCGATTACCTCTCTGCCGAGCATTTGTGAAAGCGTTTTTGCGGCGGTTGATTTGCCGCAACCAGGCATACCGACAAGGGCTATATTGAGCATTTGTTGTTCAAGCTTTTTTGTGATTTCGGTTGCTTTGTTTGAATCAAAGCTTTGGTTTGTGAAAAGCTCTGCCGCTTTTACACCTTGAGCACAGAGCATTGTAAGTCCGTTTACAGCAGGGATTGAAAGCTCCTCTGCATCGAGCAGAAGCTGAGTTTTGGATGGGTTGTAAATCAGATCTGCAACGCCCTTGCACTTTGCAAATATGTCAAGCTCAACGGGGCTTTCTCCGTTATTCGGGTACATGCCTACAGGTGTTGTGTTGATTATATAGTCGGCATCGCTGTGCTTTGAAATGTTTTGATAGTTGTCGGTTTCGCTACTGCGTGAAATAACGGTTACCTCTTTTGCACCCTTGTCACGGCATACGCATACTGCTGTTTTGCTCGCACCGCCGTTACCGAGTACAATAACTTTTTTGTCGTTGACATCAAATCCTGCACTGTCAAGCATATACGAAAAGCCGTAATAATCGGTGTTATCGCCGTAAAGTGTGCCGTCAGGCAGACGGATTACGGTGTTGACTGAGCCGATTTTCTGCGCAGTATCGGAAAGCTGTGACATATAAGGTATAACGGTTTCTTTGTACGGAATGGTTACGTTTATTCCGTCAAATTCACCTGATGTCATAAACTCTTCGATTTCTTCAGGCTCTTTTTCGTATAAGGGGTATTCGTAATCGCCGAGCAATGCGTGAATCTGCGGCGAGTAGCTGTGGCCGAGCTTGCGGCCGAGAAGTCCGAAACGCATAATGTTTCTCTCCCTAAATAATTTCTGAGTAACTGCCGAGGTATGCAAAGCTTTCAAGCTCGTGCTCAAGCTCACATATAAGGTCGGCAAGGGCAGGGGAGTAGACTGAGGCATTAAGATCGAAATAGAACATAAACTCAAAATCACTGCCTGCAATCGGTCGGCTTTCAAGCTTTGTGAGGTTTATGTTGTGGGCATAGAAACGGGAAATGATTCGGTAAAGTGAACCGGGCTTATGAGGAAGCGCAAGCATAAGGCTTGTACGGTCAGCACCAGGATAAATTTCGGGATTTTTTGAAATGCAGATGAAACGGGTGTAATTGTTGCCGACGTTCTGAACGGATTTCTTAAGCACGCTGAGGTTATAGAGTGCGGCACATTCCTGAGAGGAGAGCGCGGCAATATCGTTTCTGTCGGAGTCTGCAACAGCCTTTGCGGCAAGTGCAGTGTTGGCGTAGGTTGTGATTTTAACACCCTTGAGTGTGCTGAGAAACTGACTGCTCTGGTTGATTGCCTGCTCGTGCGAAATAATTTCTTTTATATCCTCGAGCTTTACACCGGATTTTGTGAGCAGGCAGTGGTTGATTTGTACTCTTGCGCTTCTTACTATATAAAAGTTATGCTTTGTCATCAGGTCATAGATATGGTTGACCGAGCCTGCTGTACTGTTTTCAATCGGAAGCACGCCGTAGCGGCAAAGCCCCTTGTCGATTGCGTTGAAAACTGCATCGAACGAAGTGCAATAAGTTATGTTGGGTACTGAAAAAATCTTTTCGCAGGCAATCTGCGCAAATGCACCCTCTGTGCCCTGGCAAGCTACGCTTGCACGCTCGGGAAAGAGCTTATCTGTATTCTGTACTGCTGAGGCAATTATATCTTCATATTTTGATTTGGGTAAAATAATCTTGCTCTGATACGAGCGTGAAAGCTCCATAAGAAGCGAAAACATAACCCTTGCCGATGCCTCGTGCTCTTCGCCTGCAAGCTCGGATACACGGTTGAGCAGGGCACGCTCACGGTTGGGGTCATATATTCTCATACCGTTTTCACTTTTGTATTTTGCAACCTCAGCCGCACATTCCATTCTCTCTTTGAGAAGCTCTACTAACTGAGCGTCGATTTTGTCTATATTGTTTCTTATTGCATCAATTTCCATTGTTTATCAGTCCTTTAACATTAAATCTGTTATGGCGATTGCTGCCGCCGATTCGACACAGGGTACGGCACGCTGTACGATACACGGGTCGTGTCTGCCACCGATATTTATTGTTGTGTTGGTTTTGTTGCTTAATGAAACCGTGTTTTGCGTCAGCGCTATTGACGGTGTGGGCTTGATTGCAACACGGAATAACAAGGGCATTGCGTTTGAAATACCGCCAAGTATACCGCCGCAGTTGTTTGTGCGTGTGCGGATTTCTCCGTTTTCGTTTATGTAAAATTCATCGTTGTTTTCACTGCCGTACATATTGCAGACGTCGAAGCCTGCTCCGAATTCGATGCCCTTTACGGCAGGAATTCCGAAGGTGACGAGCGAAATGCGGTTTTCAAGTCCGTCAAACATATGCTCACCTATGCCTGCAGGTAAGCCGACAACTGCACACTCTATACTGCCGCCGACTGAGTTGCCGTCTGCCTTGGCTTTGAGGATTTCATCCTGCATTTTTTCAGCCGCAGTGTCGTCAACACAAGCAAAGTCTTTGGATTTAATAGCGTTTAACTCGTCGGCTGTTATATTTACGGTGTCAATTTTTTTGTCTTCGATGCCGTGGATTGAAGCGATATGCGCACCGATTGTGATGCCCTGAGCTTCGAGCCACTGCATACAGATGCCGCCTGCAATACACATAGGCGCAGTCAGTCTGCCTGAAAAATGTCCGCCGCCCGTTGCGTTATAGCTTTCACCGTATTTCATTTTTGCGGTATAGTCTGCGTGACCGGGTCGGGGAGTATCGGCAATATCCGAATAATCCTTCGGGTTGCGGTTTTTGTTATATATTACTGCGTGAATTGTGTCGCCGTTTGTGATGCCGTCGGTAATGCCTGAAAGAAAAACAACTTCATCTGACTCTTTTCTCGGCGTTGAGAATTCATCTCTGCCGGGTGCACGCCTTGCCATAAAAGCGGCGAGTTTGTTTTTGTCAACTGAAAATCCGCTGGGGAAGCCTTCAACCGTTACACCGATTGACTCTGAGTGAGATTCTCCGTATATTGTTATTTTTAAGTTTTCACCGAAGGTTGATTTCATTTGCCTGACCTCCTGTCAGTCTGTCAGTTGTATTTGTGCACCGAGTTTTCTCATCTCATCGAAAAAAGTCGGGTAAGATTTGTATACTGCTTCAGCACCGAGTATTGTTACAGGCGATTTGCACGCTGTTGCGGCTATTGTCGCACTCATTACGATTCGGTGGTCGTTGAATGAATCAACTGTGCCGCCTTTAAAATAACCTGTACCGTAAACCGTAAGTGTATCGTCGGTAAAGTCAGCTTTTCCGCCGAGATTTTTTATCATTTCGCAGGTAGAAAGAAGTCTGTCACTTTCTTTTATCCTGAGTCTTGCCGCATTGTAGAATTCTGTTGTGCCTTTTCTGAAACAGCTCGTTATTGCGAGTACGGGCACAAGGTCGGGAATATCGCCGACATCAATTTTTATATGTTCGTTTTCATTTGAATTTATAATTTTTTCTGCAATTTCAACAACAGCCTTGTCGCCCTGAACGGAATTGAGTGTCAAGTTGTTACACTTTACATTGTTGGCTTTTATTTTATCTGCACAGATGAAGAATGCGCCGTTTGACCAGTCGCCTTCAACAGTGTAATTTTCGGGTGAAATATATCCGTGAGAAGCTTTGATTTTTATTGTGTTTTCTTTGAGTTCTGTAGCGATTCCAAAGCTCTTCAAAACGTCAAGCGTCATATCGATATACGGCTTTGACTGAAGCTGACCGGTTATATTAATTGTTGATTCTGCGTGGGTTAAGGGTAGTGCGAGCAACAATCCACTGATGAACTGCGAGCTTACTTCGCCGCTGATTTTGTATGTGCCTGCTTCGAGTTTTCCTTGAAGTGTGAGCGGCAGGGAATGAGATGAAAGAGAAACACCGTGATTGACGAGTGCCGAGCATAGTTCTGATATGGGGCGTTGCGGTAATCTGCCCTCTCCGTAAAGTGAAACAGCTTTACCTAAAACGGCACAAACGGGGAGCATAAAACGCAGGGTTGAGCCACTTTCACGGCAATTTAATACTGCGTTTTCGGTGGAGTCGGTTATTGGCCCGACAAAAAATCCGTATTCTGTTTTGGTAATAGTTGCACCAAGCTCTCTGAGACACTGTGCGGTAGCCTCGATATCGGCTGAGGTTGTTGAGCAGACGATTTTTGTGGGCTTATGAGCAAGTGCGGCACAGATTAATGCACGGTGAGCGGCTGATTTTGAAGCCGGTGCATCAATGCAACCGCTGAGAGGTGAGGGGGTAATAACAGCTTTCATATCAGTTCAGTCCAAGCGTAATAAATTCTTTTAGTTCATCGTAATCGCATTTTTGGAGTATGCTTTTCCCTTTTGCGGTGGGAAGCACAAGTGTGATTTTGCCGTTTGAGTTTTTCTTATCCTTAAGCGTTGCGTTGTAAATATCTTCAACGCTATAGTCAAATCTGTCAGGCAGATTGTATTTTTTGAGAAGTGATAAAAGTATGTCGAGTACTTCGCTTTCGCATATGCCTTTTTCCACGCAGGCTTTTGTTATTGCAACCATACCTGCGGCAACCGCACTGCCGTGAGGTGTTTTGTATCCGCTGAGTAGCTCGACCGCATGGGCTATGGTATGACCGAAGTTGAGAAAAGCTCGGTCGCCATTTTCAAATTCATCTGCTTCAACGACTTTTGCTTTTATCGAAGCACAGCGTGCAATAATTGTTTCTATATCAAAATCGCCTGCGAGCGTATCGAGAAGTTCGCTGTCGCAGAACATACCGTATTTTATTACTTCACCCATACCGTTTGAAAATTCTTCTTCGGGTAAAGTTTCAAAACAGTCGGTGTCGCAGATTACAAGCTTCGGCTGATGAAAAGCACCTGCAAGGTTTTTGCCCGAGTCGAGGTCTATAGCTGTTTTGCCGCCTACGGATGAATCGACTGCGGCAAGAAGGGAAGTGGGCAACTGTACAAAGTTGATACCGCGCATATAAACAGCAGCCGCAAATCCGCAAATGTCACCGACTACACCGCCGCCGAGAGCAACAAAAGTATCGCTTCGGCTGAAGCTGTTTTCTGCGGCAAAGTTGAGGATTGAAAGCAGATTCACTGCGTTTTTGCTCTCTTCACCGTGAGGTATAACAAAGTCATACACCTCAAATCCGCTTGCGGTAAGGCTTTCTTTTACTGTATTAAACCAGAGCGGGGCTACGTTATCGTCGCTGACAATAAGTGCTTTCCCGCTGAGACCGAGAGCTTTCATCTCACTGCCTGCGGTTTCAATAATGCCGCTTCCTATATGTACTTTGTATGGATTGCCTGTGTTTACGGGTATTGTAATCATTCTCTGTCAACTTCTCTTTCAAAAACATAATGATTGCTATTCATAAAATTATACTACATTTTCACCTCGAAGTGCAACAAAAATTACAATATGTATTCTGATGATTTCTGAAATACAATATATACTTATTTTCTATTGCAAATAGTCATTTAGTGTGATAGTATATTTTTATATATTTTATAAAGGAGCAGTGCAATGCAAGACGGATTTGTTGACCTTCATACTCATTCAAATTGCTCCGACGGCTCTATGTCACCGTCTCAGCTTGTGGCACATGCGGCAGAAAAAGGTCTTGCGGCAATCGCACTTACCGACCACGATACGGTAGACGGTATAAAAGAGGCTGTTGCCAAAGGGAAAGAGTGCGGAATTGAGGTTGTGCCCGCAATCGAATTTTCGGCACGTTCAAAGACACTGACTCATATTCTGGGTTTTTATGTTGACGAAGACAATGCTCAGCTCAGGTCTGTTCTTACCGAAATTGTCGACCTGAGAAGAGAGCGTAATGTAATGACAGCGAAGCTTTTGCAAGAGCTTGGCTTTGATGTTACTCTCGAAGAAGCTGCGGCTATTGCACCCGGCGGAATTATCGGCAGGGCGCACTATGCAAAACTGCTTATGGATAAAGGCTATACCTCATCCGTAAGAGAGAGCTTTGATAAATATCTTGCCGCAGGTAAGCCTGCGTATTTTACCAACCAGAAGCTTGAGGCAAAGCGCATAATTGAAACAATCCATGCTGCAGGCGGTGTTGCCTTCCTTGCGCATCCGCATCAGATGAAGCTTGGTGACGGGTTGGAGACTTACGTAAAAGAGCTCGTTTCATACAGACTTGACGGTATGGAAGGCTATTACAGCGAGTATGACGAGAAAATGCAGGCTGAGTATCAGGCAATGGCGGCACGCTACGGGCTTGCGCTGTCGGGCGGTACGGATTTCCACGGCGATATGAAGCCGCATCTTTCAATCGGCAAAGGGCTTGGCAATATGGCTGTGCCATACAGTGTACTTGAAAATATCAAACGAATGGTCGGCAGAGAATGAACGATATTTTAAAAGAGCAAATATCAAAAATAATAAGTGCTGGCAGAGCGGTTATTGCGATTGACGGCAACTGTGCCTCGGGTAAATCGACTCTTGCCGATGAAATACAGCAGATATTCGGCGGTACGGTTATAAGGGCGGACAGCTTTTTTCTGCCGATAGATATGCGAAGCGTTGAGCGGCTGAGTGAGCCGGGCGGTAATTTTCACCGTGAGCGTTTTGTAACCGAAGTTATCGAGGGTATACGCTCGGGCAAGGCGTTTTCGTACGGTGTGTTTGACTGCAGTGTAGGCGAGGTTACTCACAGTATTAAGGTTGACGAAAATCGGCTGATTATAGTCGATGGCAGCTACTGTATGCACCCGTCTGTTAATTTTGAATATGACCTTAAAATTTTCTGCACAACTGATGCAAAAACTCAGCTTTCACGAATTGTGAAGCGTAACGGTGAAGAGATGGCAGAGGTTTTTAAAGATAAATGGATACCGCTTGAAAACAGATATTTTGAATTTTACAACATAAAAAATAATTGCGATGTAATCATCGTTACATAAAGACGGAGGACAACCTATGAAAAACTACATACTTCATCTTGAAAACTCGGCAAAGACCTGGGAGGATTCAACTCCCGTAGGTAACGGCTCAATGGGTCTGAGCGTTTTCGGCAGAACAGACAGCGAGCTTTTTGTGCTCAACGAAGAAACTGTCTGGGACGAAAAGCCCGAAATGAAGCCTGCAGGCAATTTTAAGGAGAAGATTGAGCATATTCAGTCACTTTTCCTTGAGGGTAAGAATTTTGAAGCCGCAAAGTGGGCTGAAGATAACCTTGAGAACGATTTTAACTTTATTGCATCATATGAGGTTGCAGGTAAAATCAATATTGATTTTGACAACAAATCAAAGGCAAAGGATTACAGCCGTGATCTTTGCCTTAACACAGGTATCGCAACCGTAAAATACAATAAAAAAGGTGTAGAGACTGTTGAGGAGTGCTTTGCTTCTTACGAAGAAAAGCTTCTTGCCGCAAAGTTTGATTTCTCTGAGGAGAGCAGCTTTACTCTTGGTTTTGAGCGTGATCTTGTAAAGAGCTATATGACCGAGGGTGATACACTTGTTGTCTGTTGCGGTACTGCAAACGGCACACACGGCTTTGCTGTAGGTGTAAAGGTTGTAACCGACGGTGCTCTTTCGTCGGACGACGGCAAGTTCCGTGTTGAGAATGCAAAGAGTGCTGTAATTTACATCAGCATTGTAACTGATAATATTACAGAGAATTACATTGACGCTTGTAAGGGAAAACTTGCAAACGCTTCTGATTACGATGAGATGAAAGCGGCTCACATAAAGAGCTTTTCGGAGATTATGTGCCGTTCCGATATCAGCTTTGATGGTGACGCAGAGCTTGAGTCTATACCCGTAAGCGAAAGACTTGAAAGACTCAAGAAGGATAAGAAGGCAGACGACTTCGGTCTGATGTCACTCTACTGGCAGTTCGGCAAGTATCTGCTTGTAAGCTCAAGCCGTCCCGGATCACTGCCTGCAAACCTTCAGGGTGTATGGGCAGAACGTATACAGAACTCCTGGAATGCTGACTACCACACCAACATCAACCTGCAGATGAATTACTGGCACGCTGAGCAGGCTAATATTTCCGAGTGTACTCAGGCTCTGTTTGACTATATGAATACAAATCTTCTCGTAGGCGGAAGAAAAGCAGCAGAGGATTATTACGGCTGTAAGGGTACGGTTACACATCACCTTAGCGATATTTACGGCTTCAACGGTCCTGCTGACGGTGTGTGGGGTCTCTGGCCTATGGGCGGTGCGTGGCTTGCATTCCATATGTGGGAGCATTATCTCTATACCAATGACCTCGGTTATCTTAAAGACACAGCTTATGAGTATATCAAAGCCTGTGTTGAATTCTTCCTTGATTATATGGTAGAGGACGATAAGGGCAGACTTCTCACTGGTCCTTCCGCTTCTCCCGAAAACGATTACATCGGTGCTGACGGCAAACCCGTTTGTATGTGTATGTCTCCGACAATGGACGTTGAGATTGTAAGCGGTCTGCTTAAATTCTATATCGAAACAGAAAAGCTGCTCGGAATCGATGCCGAAACAGCTGCAAAGGCTGCCGAGGCACTCGGCAAGATGCCTGCGATTCAGGTAGGTAAGCACGGTCAGCTTATGGAGTGGCTTGAGGATTATGAAGAGGCAGAGCCCGGTCACAGACATATTTCTCACGCATTCGGTCTTTATCCTGCTGACCTTATTACACGTGCAACACCCGACCTTTATAACGCAATCCGTGTAACAATCGCCCGCAGACTTGCCAACGGCGGCGGACATACAGTCTGGTGCAGGGCATCGCTTATAAATCTCTTTGCTCGTCTTCGTGACGGTGAGGAAACCTATAACCATATCAGACTTCTTTTTACACGTTCAACACTGCCCAATCTTTACGATACGCATCCGCCTTTCCAGATTGACGGTAATTTCGGCGGTGCGGCAGGTATAGGCGAAATGCTTATGCAGAGCCACGAGGGCTTTATTTCACTTCTTCCTGCAACAAGCAAAGCTCTTTCGGGTTCATTCTGCGGACTCAAGGCAAGAGGAAATGTTGAGGTTTCAGCGAAGTTCAGCGGCGGCAAGGCAGAGTTCTTCGAAATTGTTTCTGCTGAAGATAAATGCATTAAGGTTGAAATCAAAGATGCCGCTACAGTTTCCTGCGGCGGCAAAGAATATAAGGCTGTTGACGGCTTGTTTGAGCTTTGCGTAAATGCAGGTGAAAAGCTTGAATGTACCGTTATGTATTAAAAACAGTCTGTACAACGAGTATCAGTGCCGCTCCCGGTGAGCCCAGCACTGCCACTGTGCCGAGTGTCAGCCAGTTTATGGCTATGTGTGTACCCGTAACAAGCCCGACAAGGTTTACGGCGTAAAGTGCGGCAACACCTTGTACGGCACCCGACAGAATACCTTTTATCAGACATTTTCGTTTGAGCATCGTTATAATCAGCGTTACCACACAAAGACCTGCAAACAGAAAAGGTACTGTGTTAATTCCCATAATCCTGCAACCTCGTTTCACTTGATTTCAGGTTTCTTTGTTTTGCAAGTGCGAGCAGATAGCGGTAGCGTGCCTTGAGTGCCTCGATTTCATAAATCGTAGCTTCAACAAGGTCGTTGTCACACTGCAGTTCGAATCTCTCGTATGCCAGGGTAAGTGCATCGCTCAAGTTTCGGATTTCGCTGATTAACTGCTCATCGTCTTCATTAGTGTTTCTTTTTTTCATAATCAACTGTGTTATCGTTGCCATTTTCTGTCCTCCGTTTCATACTAAATCTTATGATAAAATGATGGACAGATATGCAAAAAAATATACCTCAAAGGGGATTTTTATTATGTATATGACTAAACTCGTGCCTTTCTCCGTACGCACAATATGGGGCGGCAGAAAGCTTATTGAAAACTACGGCATAAAAACCGACCTTGAAAACTGTGCAGAAGCCTGGATGCTCTCTTGCTTTGACGGTTTTGAGAGCACCGTTGCTGACGGTGAATTTGCAGGCAAGACTCTTACAGAGGTTATAAGTGCTTGCGGTAAAGACATTCTCGGTAAAAACGCACAGAGCTTTGAATATTTCCCGATTCTTATCAAGTTTATCGATGCGGCAGACGACCTTTCCGTACAGGTGCATCCCGACGATGAATATGCGGCACAGTATAACGGCGGCTACGGCAAGACCGAGTGCTGGTATATTATGGATTGTGAGCCCGGTGCACGCATTATTTACGGCTTCAAGAATAAGATTTCTACTGAGGATTTTGCAAAGGCTATTGAAGAAAACAGAATTGACGAAGTTGTAAACTACGTTGAAGTCAAGAAGGGTGATTTCTTCCTTATCGAGGCAGGCACACTTCACGCAATCTGCAAGGGTATCCTTCTTGCAGAGGTACAGCAGAACTCAAACGTAACCTTCAGAGCATACGATTACAACCGTTTTGACGCAAAGTGCAACGGCCCGAGACCGCTTCACATCAAGGAAACACTTGACGTTACAAAGTGTGAGCCGCCCTGCCCGTCAATTCCTACACTCACAAAGACAGAGCAGCTTGACGGTGCAACAAAGTCCGAGCTTGTAAGCTTTGAGCTTTTCAGCGTAAACAAGGTTGAAGTTACAAGCGGCTATACAGGTACGGCAGATGAGAATTCTTTTGTACATATTATGGTGCTTGACGGTAACGGCACAATCTCCTGCGGCGATATCACGCTTGATATCACAAAGGGTGAGGGTGTATTTATTCCCGCATCTGCAGGTGACTATACAGTAAACGGTACGCTTACTGTGCTTGAAAGCAGAGTTTAATCAATTAGGAATTAAGAATTAGGAATTAGGATTTCGGAATTCGGAGACATTTATGGCAGTTTTATCCGCACAGAATCTGAATATGTCCTTTGGTGACAGAACGCTTTTTGACGGTGTTTCGTTTGAAATGAATGTCGGCGACAGAGTGGGTCTTATCGGTGCTAACGGTACGGGTAAGACAACTTTGTTCCGCCTTATTTTAGGCAGTGAAAGCCCGACTTCGGGTGAAATTCATCCCGGTAAAAACACTGTTGTAGGATATATGGAGCAGCATGCCTGCCGTAATTCGCATAAAAGCGTTTATGACGAGATAATGACGGTGTTTGAGCCGCTTATTGAAAAAGAAAAGCGTATTGAGCAGCTCAGCAATATGATTGATGCAGGTGCCGCTATTGATTCTGTTATTGAAGAACAGCTTCGCCTGACGGAAGAGTTTGAGCGTGAGGGCGGACTTACCTGCCGCAGCCGAGCACGCTCTACGCTTGTAGGTTTAGGCTTTGCACCGGAGATGCATTCGCTTACCTGCGATAAGCTCAGCGGCGGTCAGCGTTCAAAGCTGAGCCTTGGTAAACTGCTGTTATCAGACCCCGATTTGTTACTGCTTGACGAGCCTACAAACCACCTTGATATAGAAAGCGTGGAATGGCTTGAAGCATTTCTTGCCGATTACAAGGGTGCGGCACTTATAATTTCGCACGACCGTTATTTCCTCGACCGTGTCACGACACGCACAATGGAAATCGAACACAGAAAAATGCGAATCTATAAGGGCGGCTATACCGAGTTTATAAAGCAGAAGGAAAAAGATAAAGAAATTGCACAGCGTCATTATGACAACACGATGGATGAGGTTCACCGTATTGAAAAGATGATTGAACAGCAACGACGCTGGAACCGTGAACGCAACATCCGCACGGCAGAGCACAAGCAGAAATCGATTGACCGCCTTATGGACGGACTTGAAAAGCCTGAGGCAGACGAGGCTACGCTGAAGTTCAATTTCAGAACGCTTGTCGAAACAGGTAACGACGTACTTATATGTCAGGGGCTTACCAAGGGGTTCGGCGGTGAGCCGCTCTTCAAGGATGCCGACGTGCTGATCAAGAAAGGCGAGCGTGCTTTTCTTCTCGGTGCAAACGGATGTGGTAAAACTACATTCCTGCGTGTGCTTATGGGTGAGTATATTCCGCAGGCAGGTATGCGCAAATTCGGCGAAAACGTGCGTGTAGGCTATTTCGACCAGACATTGAGCGGACTTGATGAAAACAAGACGGTGCTCGATGAGGTGTGGGACAGATACCGTAAGCTCACACAGACTGAGGTAAGGTCGGCACTTGCGGCTTTCCTTTTCAGAGGCGATGCTGTTTTTGCCCGTGTAGGTGACCTGAGCGGCGGTGAAAAGGCGAGAGTGGCTCTGCTCAAGCTGATGCTTGGCGGCTATAATCTGCTTCTGCTCGACGAGCCGACAAACCACCTCGACATAACATCCCGTGAAGCACTTGAAGACGCACTTATAGGTTATGACGGCACAATGCTTATCGTTTCGCACGACCGTTACTTTATAAACAAGCTCTCTACCCGAATTCTCCGACTCGGCAAGACGGGAATTGAAGAATTCGGCAACGATTACGATGAGTATCTTGCAAGGCTTGAGAAGCTGAAATCCGAGGTTGTGATTCAGAAAGAAAAAGCACCGAAGGTAGACAATTACAAGCTCCGCAAAGAAAGAGAGAGCGAGAAGAGAAAACTCAACACAGCTTTCAAACGCTGTGAAGAAAATATAGAAAAAACAGAGAATCTCATAGCCGAAACTCAGGCTGAAATTGAAAACCCCGAAACGTCGGCAGACTATGAGAAGATAATTGAGCTGACGGCAAAGCTTGATGAGCTGAATAATTCTCTTGAACAGCTCTATGAAGATTGGGAGAATATTCAGCTGAAAATAGCAGAATACGAAGAATAAAAGGAGGTAACCCCCTTATGAAAAATATTCTCAACGCAAATTGGATCAAAAGCCCCAAGCTTTCAAAGGAGTGCGAAATCTGCTACTCAAAGCAGTTTAACGCTCAGAAGGCAGTTAAAAGTGCGAGCCTTGAAATTACGTCACTTGGTACTTACGTTGCACGCATCAACGGCAACAAAGTAGGTGACCAGGTTATGACACCGGGTTGGACTGCGTACCGCAAGCGTCTGCAGGTTGAAACCTATGACGTAACCGATATGATTGGTGCGGAAAACACAATTTCCGTAGGTGTAGGCCCCGGCTGGAAGGGCAGATATTTCACAGGTAACGAAAGATGTGCCGAGTATTTCCTCGGTGTGCGTGAAACAGCACTTATCTGCGCTCTTGCAATCGAGTATGCAGACGGTACTGAAGAGGTAATCGTTTCTGATGATACGTGGGTTACCGAGTTTGGCAAAAACGTTTACTCCGACCTTTACAACGGTTATAAATACGACCCGCTTTACGTTGACCCCAAGCCGATGGACGCTGTTATTTTCCCGAAGGGCATGGAGATTCTTCTTGACCGTGACGGTGAAAAAATCATCGAGCAGGAAAGACTTGAAGCAAAAGAAATCATTATCACACCCAAGGGTGAAACCGTTATTGATTTCGGTCAGAATATGACAGGCTACGTCGAGTTTAAGGTTAAGGGCAATAAGGGTGAAACAGTTACTATTGAGCACGCTGAGGTGCTTGATGCTGAGGGTAACTTCTACCGTGACAACCTGCGTGCGGCACTTGCCAAGGCAGAGTTTGTCTGCGACGGTGAGGAGCATATCCATAAGCCCGACCATACATTCTTCGGCTTCCGTTATATCCGTCTCACAGGCTGGAGTGATGAGATAAAGAAAGAGAATTTCACAGCAATTGTTGTTCATTCCGATATGAAGCGTACGGGTCACTTTGAGTGCTCGGATGCAAGACTCAACAAGCTTTATTCAAACATCATCTGGGGTCAGAAGGGCAACTACCTCGACGTACCTACAGACTGTCCACAGCGTGATGAGCGTCTTGGCTGGACAGGCGATGCACAGGTATTTATCAAAGCTGCCGCTTACAACTACGACGTTGAGCGTTTCTTCCTCAAGTGGCTTGCCGACCTTCGTGCAGACCAGCGTCCGTGGGGTACAATTCCTCACGTTATCCCCGATATTTTCGACTGCGATGAGAATTCATCTGCAGCCTGGGCTGATGCTGCAACGGTATGCCCGTGGCAGATTTATCTTTCATACGGTAACAAAGAGCTTATCGAAAAATCACTTCAGTCTATGAAGGATTATATCGAGTATATTGAAATGCAGAGCCGTGATGGTATCTGGTGCAAGAGCTGGCACTTTGGCGATTGGCTCAACCTCGATGCAAGTGACGTTGGCAAGTGCGATATAGGTACGGACAAAAACCTTATCGCAACCGCTTACTATATCTACTCAAGCAGTATTCTTATCAAGGCTATGAAGCTCTGCGGTGAAGATACTGCCGAGCAGGAGGCGAAGCGTGAGGCTTCAATCCTTGCTTTCAGACGTGAGTTTATGGCTGATGGTAGAATCAAGCCCGAATTTGCAACTCAGACAGCCTGCGTGCTTGCAGTGCATTTCGGCATCAGTGACAATATTGCCGAAACAGCCGCACAGCTCAATGAGCTTGTAACAGAATGCGGTCACCTCAAGACAGGCTTTGTCGGCACACCTTATCTTCTTCACGCTCTTACAGATAACGGCTATGCAGATACAGCTTACAGCCTTATTCTGCGTGAGGAGTATCCGTCCTGGCTCTTCTCTGTAAAGATGGGTGCAACTACTATCTGGGAGCATTGGGACAGCCTTCGTGAAGACGGCTCAATGTGGAGCACGGATATGAACTCATTCAATCACTATGCTTATGGTGCTGTTGCTGACTGGATGTACGGCGATATGGCAGGTATCAACGTTGATGAAGCTGACCCTGCTTACAAGAATATAATCTTCAAGCCTGTTACAGACAGCAGACTCGATTGGGTCAAGGCAAGTGTTGACACCCGTATGGGTACTGTTGCAAGCGAATGGAAAAAGGCTGACGGCAAAACCGTTTACACCTTCACAGTGCCCGAGGGAAGCACAGCTACTGCATATCTGCCCGACGGTGAGCACGTGCTTAAGTGCGGTGTGAACGAATTCACAGTCTGATTTTGCTGAATTTTGTTGACAGCATAGCTTTTGTGTGATATATTTTCTTTGAATTAAATACAGATAGAGGCTGCGGCTTTCATAAGTAGCTTTGCTTTGGTTAATCGGGTTTTGCAAAGTGAAAGGGTAAGTCGCCGAAGTGAAAAAGTCTTTTCCCGTGTTACGGCTTTTTTGCTGGGACGTCAGGAGAATATCCTGCGTACTGTCACAATGTTTGTGGAGTGCTATCATATATCATTTTTGTCATTAAGATGACACGGTTGGTATTTTGTGCTCGCCGTGTCATTTTTTTGTTATTAAATTTTTAGGAGTGACTATAATGTCAAAGTCAAGAAAAATTCTTCTGGCTGTTGCTGTTGTAGCTATCGTAGGCTTGCTTGCCTATGCATTCATCAGCGGCAATAACCTTGTCGGCACATGGTGGTCTCTTATGCCGCCCGTAATTGCTATCGGTCTTGCACTGATTACAAAAGAGGTTTACAGCTCTCTTTTCATCGGTATCCTTTCCGGTGCTATTCTCGGCTCAGGCTTCAGCTTTACCGGTACAATGGACTCACTTATTAATGAAGGCCTTATTTCAGCTGTTTCAGGTACAGCAGGTATCTTCATTTTCCTTGTAATCCTCGGTATACTTGTTGCTCTTGTCAACAAGTCCGGCGCTTCTGCAGCATACGGCAGATGGGCTGAGAAGCATATCAAGAGCCGTACAGGCGCTATGCTTTCTACCTTTGTTCTCGGCGTGCTTATCTTTATCGATGACTATTTCAACTGCCTTACAGTCGGCTCAGTTATGCGTCCCGTAACAGACAGCCACAGAGTTTCAAGATCAAAGCTGGCTTATATTATCGACGCTACGGCAGCACCCATCTGTATGATTGCTCCCATTTCTTCCTGGGCTGCAGCAGTTTCTGAGTACTTCCCCGAGGGTCAGGGTCTTGCATACTTTGTAAGAGCTATACCCTTCAACTTCTACTCTCTTCTTTCTCTTGTTTTCATCGTTGCAATCACACTTATGAAGTTTGATTACGGCCCGATGAGACTCCACGAAGTAAACGCAAAGAAGAACGGCGACCTTTACACAAGCGGTGAGAAGGCAGAGGCTGTTGAAGACAGCTACAACCCCAAGGGTAAGGTTATTGACCTCATTCTCCCCATTGTTGTTCTTATTGCAATCTGCGTATTCGCTCTTGTATACGTCGGCGGTATCTTCGACGGTATGAGCTTTATCGATGCTTTCGGTAACACAGACGCTACAGTTGCTCTTCCCTGGGGCAGCCTTATTGCTCTTGTTCTTACAATCGGTTACCTTGCTCTTCGTAAGGTTGTTACAATCAAAGAGGCTATGGAGTGCGTTCCCAAGGGCTTTATCGCAATGGTTCCCGCAATCCTTATCCTTACATTTGCAACATCTCTTAAGAATATGACAGGTCTTCTTGATTCTACAGGCTTTGTTGAGTCAGCACTCAGCAATGCAGGTGCTCTTGCAAACTTCCTTCCCGCAATCATCTTCCTTGTTGCTTGCTTCATCTCTTTTGCAACAGGTACATCATGGGGTACATTCGGTATCCTTATCCCGATCGTTCTCGCTGTATTCAGCAAGAACCCCGAGCTTCAGATGGTTGCTATGTCAGCTTGCCTTGCAGGTTCTGTCTGCGGCGACCACTGCTCACCGATTTCTGATACAACTATTATGTCATCTGCAGGCGGTCAGTGTAACCACCTCAACCACGTTTCAACTCAGCTTCCCTATGCTATTTCCGTTGCAGCAATCTCATTTGTAATGTATATTATCAGCGGTTTTGTTCCCAACGCATTTGTTGCTCTTCCCGTAGGTATTATCTTTACAATCGGCTTCCTCTTCATTATGAAGCTTATCACTGCAAAGAAATACGGCAAAGGCAATATCTAAAAACTGAATTTGTTTCTGGCGGTGCAGTCGGTTATCGGCTGCACCGCTTTTTTTCTTAATTTAATTATTGCGGCAAGGTTTGGTATTGCCATAAGTGCGTTGAATATGTCTGACAGTGCCCATACTGTTTCAAGCTTTGCCACAGCACCGATAACGATACATATAAGATATACTGCTCTGTAGGGTGTTATGGCTTTTTCTCCGAATGCGTATTCTGCCGCTTTTTCGCCGTAGTATGCCCAGCCTATGACTGTAGCGAATGCAAACACGCAAAGTGAAGCAGATACGAATTTTGGCGATAAATTGCCCATTACCGTACCGAATGCGGCAGAGTTGATCTGAGTCGGAGACAAAGCAGTATTCCACGCACCGCTTGTAAGCAGTGCAAGTGCTGTAAGCGTGCACATAAGTACGGTGTCTGTGAAAACTTCTGTAATGCCCCACATACCCTGAGTTGCACTGTCGCTTACGTCTGCGGCAGAGTGCACGATAGGGGAGGAGCCGAGCCCTGCTTCGTTAGAAAATACACCCCTTGCAATACCGACTCTCATCACACTTGATATACCGTATCCTGCACCGCCTGCAAGAACTGAGTCAAGCCCGAATGCACCTTTAAATATCATACTGATACTCTGCGGAATATTTCTGCAGTTTTTTATTATTACGGCAAACAAAGCGAGTATAAAAACAGCGGAAGCAAACGGAATAATCTTCTCGGTTATTGATGCGATACGTCTGACACCGCCGAAAATTATCATCCCCGTAACCGCCGCAAGAGCTATACCGACAGCGGGCGGCGAGAGTTTTTCGTCGATGCACAGTGCAGATGATATTGCGTTAGATTGAGTCATATTGCCCATTCCGAGTGACGAAGCAATGCATAACAGAGAAAAAATACAGGCAGGCTTACGGCTTGAAAAGGCTTTTTCTATGTATGCCATAGAGCCGCCTGACCATTCATTCTGTTCGTTTTTTACTCTGTATTCTATGCCGAGTATGTTTTCGGCACAGCAGGTCATTTCACCGAGCAAGGCAGATACAACCATCCAGAAAACAGCTCCGGGTCCGCCTGCACTGAGTGCTGTCGCAACGCCTATTATGTTGCCGGTACCCATACAGGCGGCAAGTGAGGATGAAAGTGCCGCAAGCGGTGAAATACCATCTCTTGCTTTGGTTTTGCCGACATTGCCGAAGGTTGAGCGGAATATCAGCAAAGGATGACGTAGCTGAAAAAACTTTGTTTTTATGCTGAAATAAAGCCCCGTACCCATAAAAGCACAAAGTGTCAGCGGATTCCAGCAAAGCTGTTGAATTCCTGATATAAGCATCTGCGTTGTTTCTCCTTGAAAATAGTTTTACTTTAATGAGCGGATGTGTTATTATATGCTTGAATATGTGTGCTGTATGAAATTACATCAGTGCGTAAGGAGCTGTTGAAAATGAGAAGCTACGTAAACGAAGATACAATAAAAGTTACGAAGCACGAGGTGCTCGGCAAACTGCCTGACCCTTTTAAGTTTGATGACGGAAGCTATGTGAAAACCCGAGAAGATTGGGAAAAACGCCGTAAAGAGATGTATAAGGACGTTATAGAACTTCAGTACGGCACAATGCCACCCGAGCCCGAATTTCTTGAGCTTGAAAAGCTCAGCGGCTGGGGCGGTGAAAACGAAAGCTACCGCATAACAACGGGTACAAGAGAGAAGCCTGTAACGTTTACTATGTACATAAAAGGTGCGAAGGAAGGTGAAAAACGCCCCGTTGTAATTGACGGTGACCTTTGCTTCAATTATCCCTTTGATAAAGAGTTTTTAAAAACGTTTACAGATAAGGGAATAGCTCTTGTTTTGTTTAACCGTACAGAGCTTGCAAACGATGTTCAGCACGAGGGCAGGGGAAAGGGTCAGCTTTACAAAACCTATCCCGAATACACCTTCGGTGCACTCGGTGCGTGGGCATGGGGATATTCACGCTGTGTTGATGCACTTGAGATTCTCGGCTTTGCCGATATGAACTGCATCACGTTTACAGGTCACTCACGCGGAGGTAAAACTGCCGCTCTTGCAGGTGCACTCGATGAGCGTGCGGCAATAATCAACCCGAATGAAACCTGTGCGGGTTCATGTTCCTGCTACCGTGTTGTTATGGAGGCTGTGACAGAAAACGGTGAAGAAAAACGCTGTGAGGAACTGAAAGATATATGGCACAATTTCCCGTTCTGGTTTGGTCCGGACCTTGGTGATTACGCAGAGCGTGTGGATGAATTGCCGTTTGACGGTCATTTCTTGAAGGCTATGATTGCACCGCGTGTGCTCTTTGTTTCAGAGGCGGCAAGTGATATCTGGGGCAATCCTATAGGCTCGTGGCACACCACTATGGCGGCAAAAGAGGTGTATAAATTCCTCGGTGCAGAGGATAAACTGCTGTGGTATTTCCGCAACGGCACACATTTCCATACGCTTGAGGATATTGAGATGCTGACTAACGTAATTGAGCATTTCAGAAGCGGAAAAGAGCTGTATGACAACTATTCACGCACACCTTTCAAACAGCCTGAGTTGATTTTTGATTGGAAATGCCCTGAAAATGCGTAAGGGTATATAACTTTACAAGTGTATGCTGGAATATGAGAATAATCGCTTTGTATCAAGGAAAACAAAGATTTTGTTTTACAAAAATAATTATATATTTCGTAAAGTAAAAATACTTTTCACATAATTGAATTTTATTTAATGAAAAGCACGGTGGATATGTAAAAATATCGCCCGTGCTTTGTTTTTTATTGATGAAATTTCTTTTGCATTCCTATTTACATTAACTGTATTATTTGGTATTATAATAAAGATATAATATCCTGAAAGTGTTTCGGGTGAAAATCCGGCTGAAAAGGAGCACGGCTATGGCAAAGAAAATAGTTATTGCATCCGGCAAGGGCGGTGTAGGCAAGTCATCTGTTTCGGCAGGGCTTTCCTGTGCGTTACAGCGTGCAGGCCACAGCGTGCTTGTCATTGACTGCGATATAGGTCTGCGCAGTCTTGATATAATGCTTGGTGCAAGTGAAAATATGCTCTTTAACTGGGGCGACGTAATAACAGGCAGATGTGCTGCTCACAAGGCACTGACACCTACCGCATACGGTCCTATGCTTCTGTGTGCTCCTAAAGATTTTGAGCATGAGTATACGGCTGAAGCTATGAAAAAGCTTGCCGCTGAATATGAAGAGCGATTTGACTATATGATTTTTGATTCGCCTGCAGGTGTAGGTATGGGCTTCAAGCTTTCTGCCGCAGCTGCCGATACGGCGATAATCGTTGCTACCCCCGATGAGGTGTGCGTGCGTAACGGTGCCATAGCGGCTGATAACCTCGCTAACCTCGGAATTGAGCAGAGCAGACTTATAATCAACCGCTTTGACGTCAAGGCTACGGTCAAACGCAAGCTTCTCAATATTGATGACGTTATAGATTCAACACGTCTTCGTCTGCTCGGTATTGTAGAGCAGGACAGTGCAGTTTCATTTAATCTGAGCAGAGGTAAGCCCTTGCCCTCACGCAGTAAAGCTGCAAAAGCGTTTGAACGTATTGCGGACAGACTTGACGGCAAGCGTATACCGCTCAAGATTGATTAACAATTCATAAAATTTTAATAAATAATATTTGACTTATTGTAATATATTTGTTAAAATATTTTATTGGATAGAGGGGACTTGGCAAAAGTTACTCAGAAAGGAAAAGATAGTATGAATATAGCTTTAATCGCACACGACGCCAAAAAAGAGCTTATGACGCAGTTCTGCATTGCTTACTGCGGCATTCTCAGCAGACACACCTTATGCGCAACCGGTACAACAGGTAAGCTTGTAAGTGAAGCGACCGGTCTCAAGATTCAGTGCTTCCTTGGCGGCTCACAGGGTGGCGACCAGCAGATTTCGGCACGTATAGCATGTAACGAAATCGACCTGCTTCTTCTTTTCCGTGACCCGCTTAACCCCAAGCCGGGCGAGCCTAACGAGGCAACGCTTCTCCGTCTTTGCGACGTACACAATATTCCTGTTGCGACCAACATCGCTACTGCCGAGGCTATCATCCACAGCCTTGAGCGAGGTGACCTTGACTGGCGTGATATCGTTAACCCGAAGAAATAATTAACGGGGCGGACAAATTACATTGTCCGCCCTGCAGTCATATTTTATTCATTTGCGAAAGGATACTTCAAAATGGCATTAGTGACCAAAGCTATCAAAGGCACGCAGGATCTCCTGCCTGCAGACAGCTATAAAAACCGCTATGTAGAGCAGGCTATGCTCGATATAGCAACCAAATTCGGATATAAAGAAATCCGTACACCCGTGTTTGAACATACAGAGCTTTTCAGCCGCGGTGTAGGTGACACAACCGACGTGGTACAGAAGGAAATGTACACCTTCGACGATAAGGGCGGCCGCTCTATCACACTGCGTCCCGAGGGTACTGCAGGTGCTATGCGTGCATTCCTTGAGCACGGTCTTTTCAACGAGCCTCTGCCCCAGAAGGTGAGCTACCTCACATCCTGCTACCGTTATGAGAAGCCTCAGGCAGGCAGACTGCGTGAGTTCCACCAGTTTGGTGTAGAGTGTCTCGGTACTGCTGCTCCTGCGGCAGATGCTGAGCTTATCTCACTCGCTCACGAGATTTTCTCATTCCTCGGTATCGACGGTCTTCAGCTTGAAATCAACTCAATCGGTTGCCCCGAATGCCGTAAGAATTATCACGCAGCACTTCACGAGTATTTCGAGTCACACAAGGATGCACTCTGCGGCACTTGTCTTGACAGACTCGGCAGAAACCCGATGCGTATTCTCGACTGTAAGAGCCCCGAGTGCGGTGCAATCGCAAAGGATGCACCCAAGGTGCTCGATTATATCTGCGAAGACTGTGCGGCTCACTTTGAAACCGTTAAGAAGCATCTTGATGCAATGAATATTCCTTACGTTGTCAACCCGACAATCGTACGCGGTCTCGATTACTACACACGCACTGTTTTCGAGTTCGTTTCTACTCAGATCGGTGCACAGGGCACAGTATGCGGCGGTGGTCGTTACGACGGCCTTGCAGAAGAGCTTGGCGGCACAAAGACTCCGTCACTCGGCTTTGCACTCGGTATTGAGCGCCTTATGATGGTTATTGCGGCACAGAACGCACCTCTGCCCGAGGAAGAGAGACCTGACCTCTATATCGCATCAATGGGCGAGAATGCAAACATTATGGCGGCAAAGATTGCTTCTTCTCTTCGTGAAGAGGGTCTCAGCGTACAGTACGACGTTGCAGGCCGTTCAGTCAAGGCACAGATGAAGTTTGCAAACAAGCTCGGCGTGCGCAACACCGTTGTTATCGGTGACAGCGAGATTGAAACCGGCAAAGTTATCGTCAAGGATATGGATGGCGGCGAAAGCGTTGAAATGGAGCTTGACGGCTTTGAGGACAGCTACCAGAGCTACCTTATACAGAAAGCTGTGCAGGGTATCGCATCAAGCGATTCAGTCGATATCAGCGGTATCAACATAACCGATTTATTCTGAAAGTTATTCCAAAGGAGTTAAAATACAATGGACTTTATGACAGGACTTAAAAGAACACATTATTGCGGCGACCTTCGTGTAACCGATGCAGGTAAAGAGGTTGTTGTTGCAGGTTGGGTACAGCGTCAGCGTGACCTCGGTGCCCTTATTTTCATCGATCTTCGTGACCGTACAGGTATTGTACAGCTCGCATTTGACGATAACACAGACAGAGAGATTTTTGAGAAGGCATTCACAGCAAGAAGCGAATTTGTCCTTATGGCAAAGGGTGTTGTACGTGAGCGTTCTTCAAAGAATACAGAAATCCCCACAGGCGAAATCGAAATCGAAGTTACAGACCTTCGCGTGCTCAACAAGAGTGAGACACCTCCCTTCGATATCGTTGCAGGTTGCCAGACTTCGGAGCTTACACGTCTTAAGCACCGTTATCTCGACCTTCGCCGTCCCGACCTTCAGTCAAACATCATTCTCCGTCACAAGATTGCAAAGGTAACACGTGACTACTTTGATGAGAACGGCTTTATCGAAATCGAAACTCCCATCCTCATCCGTTCTACTCCCGAGGGTGCACGTGACTATATTGTTCCCAGCCGTATCCACAAGGGCAGCTTCTACGCTCTTCCCCAGTCACCTCAGCTTTACAAGCAGCTTTCAATGGTTGCAGGCTTCGACAGATATATGCAGATTGCACGTTGCTTCCGTGATGAGGACCTCCGTGCTGACAGACAGCCCGAGTTCACACAGATTGACCTTGAGATGTCCTTTGTTGAAATGGACGACGTTCTTGCAATCGGTGAAGGCTACGTTAAGCGTCTGTTCAAAGAGATTCTTGACGTTGAAATCGAAACACCTATCGTAAGACTTACTTATAAAGACGCTATGGAGCGTTACGGCTCAGATAAGCCCGACACACGCTACGCTATGGAGCTTTATGACCTTACCGATATTGTTAAGGATTGCGGCTTCAGCGTATTCTCAGGCGCAGTTGCAGAGGGCGGCAGTGTAAGAGGTATTACAGCAAAGGGTGCTGTTACAACTCTCACACGTAAAGAGATTGATAAGCTCACTGAGTTTGTCAAGGGCTCAGGCGCAAAGGGTCTTGCATGGATAAGACTCAACGAGGACGGCACAGTTGCTTCCTCTTTTGCAAAGTTTATGACAGAGGACGAGATGCAGGCAATCCTTGCTAAGGCAGGTGCTGAGGCAGGCGACGTTGTTCTCATCATCGCTGACAGAAAGAATTCACTCGTTCTTTCAACTCTCGGTCTCCTTCGTGGCGAGGTTGCACGCAAGCTCGATATTATCCCGAAGGATAAGTACAACTTCCTCTGGATTACAGAGTTTCCGTTCTTCGATTGGGACGAAGAGCTCGGTCAGTTTGTTGCTATGCACCATCCCTTCACATCTCCGCTTGATGAGTGTATTCCTTACCTTGAAACAGACAAGGCAAAGGTACGTGCAAAGGCATACGACCTTGTTCTCAACGGTATCGAGCTTTCTTCAGGCTCAATCCGTATCACAAACCCCGACCTTCAGGCACAGATTTTCTCACTCCTCGGTCTTACAGACGAGCAGGCACACGAGAAGTTCGGCTATCTGCTTGATGCTTTCCGTTTCGGTGCACCGCCTCACGGTGGTATGGGTATCGGTCTTGACAGACTTATTATGCAGATGCTCGGCTGTGACAGCCTTCGTGACGTTATTGCTTACCCGAAGGTACAGAATGCAACAGAGCCTATGACAGAGTGTCCCGCACCTGTTGACGGCGTTCAGCTTACTGACCTTGGTATCAGCGTAATGCCCCAGGAGAAATAATTTTTTGGAGATAAACAATGGGTATTTTTTCTAAAATCAGCAAAGGCCTGCAGAAGACGAGACTGTCAATGGCAGGTGCTATTGATAACGTGCTCCACGGTGTCAACGAAATCACTGATGAGATGTTTGACGACCTCGAGGAAATCCTCGTAATGGGCGATGTCGGCGTCACAACGGCTACTGAGATTGTAGACAGGCTTCGTGCCAAGGTTGCGAAGGATAACCTTCGTAACGGTGAGCAGGTAAGAAAAGCAATCAAGCAGATTGTTGCCGAGCTTCTTGACGGCGGCGAGCAGATGGAAATGATTACAATGCCGTCTATAATTCTCGTTATCGGTGTCAACGGTGTCGGCAAGACAACAACAATCGGTAAAATGGCTGCTATGTATAAGGCGCAGGGCAAGAAGGTTATTCTCGGTGCTGCCGATACCTTCCGTGCCGCTGCTATAGACCAGCTTCAGATATGGGCTGACAGAGCAGGTGTAGACATTGTAAAGCACAAAGAGGGTGCAGACCCTGCGGCTGTTGTATTCGATACAATCAACGCAGGTAAGGCACGTAATGCCGATATAATCATCATCGATACTGCAGGCAGACTTCATAACAAGAAGAATCTTATGGATGAGCTTGCAAAGATTTACCGTGTTATCGACCGTGAGCTTCCCTGGTCAGACCGTGAGAGTCTGCTTGTGCTTGATGCTACAACAGGTCAGAATGCTGTAAACCAGGCAAGAGAATTCAAGAACGTTGCTGAAATCACAGGTATCGTTCTCACAAAGCTTGACGGTACGGCAAGAGGCGGCGTTGTGCTTGCAATCAAGCACGACCTTAACGTGCCCGTTAAATTTGTAGGTGTCGGTGAGCAGATGGATGACCTTCAGCCGTTCAGCCCTGCCGCATTTGCAGAGGGTCTGTTTGATGTAGCTGAGGATCCTGAAGAGGAAGAATAAAATGAAATATATAATTGCAACTCACAATATGAAAAAGCGCAACGAGCTTGCCCGTATTCTTGAGCCCCTCGGTGTTGAGGTGCTCACAGCCGAACAGGCAGGCGTTGAGCTTACCGACGTTGAAGAGACAGGCACTACATTTGAGGAGAATGCCCGTCTCAAGAGTGAAAGCGGCTGTAAAGAAACAGGTATGCCCTGTATTGGTGACGATTCGGGTCTTGTGGTCGATGCTCTCGACGGTGCACCCGGTGTCTATTCCGCACGCTATGCAGGTGACCACGGCAACGACCCTGCCAATATTGCACTGCTTCTTGAGAATATGAAGGACGTTCCCGATGAGAAGCGTACTGCACGCTTTATGTGCACTGTCTGCTGTTCTTATCCCGACGGCAGTGAAATTGTTGTCAGCGGCAAGTGTGAGGGTAAGATAGGCTATGAGCCTAAGGGTGACGGCGGCTTTGGCTATGACCCGATATTTATGGTAGGCGATAAGAGCTTTGCCGAGCTCACAGCAGAAGAAAAAGACAAAATAAGCCACAGAGGCAATGCGCTCAAAGCACTTGCTGAGGCACTGGCTAAAGTTGAGGTTAAATAAATGACAGGTAAAGAAAGAGCTGCGTTCCGTTCGCAGGCAAATACTCTCGAGCCCCTTTTTCAGATTGGTAAGGGCGGTATGTCCGACGCTATTATCAAGCAGACGGACGATGCACTTCGTGCAAGAGAGCTTATAAAAGTAAAGGTGCTCCTTGAGTCTACACCTATTACTCCCCGTCAGGCGGCAGATGAGCTTGCAGCTGCAACGGGTGCAGAGGTTATTCAGGTTATCGGCGGTGTAATCGTGCTCTGGCGTTACAGCCCCGAGCTTCACGGTGAGAAGAAAGCCGGCGAGCCCAAGAAGCGTCCTGCTACCAAAAAGGAAGCAAAGAAGCAGGGCTACAAGGTTCACTTTGTACGTAAAAGCAGACGAGTAACCAAGGATAAAAAAGAAAGATGAGCAAACTTGGTATTTTCGGCGGTACGTTCAATCCGCCGCATATCGGTCACGCAAGGCTTGCCGGGCATTTTGTTGAAAAACTGAAGCTCGACAGGCTTCTTGTTATTCCTACGGCTCAGCCGCCTCATAAGGAAGCTAAGGGTCTTGCCGACAGTGCTGACAGAATCAATATGTGCATGCTCGCATTTCCCGATGCACTTATCAGCGATATTGAGATTGCACGTGGCGGCAAGAGCTATACTTATGATACTCTCTGCGAAATCAAGGAGTTATATCCCGATTATGAGCTGTATTTTATTATCGGCTCCGATATGCTTCTCAGCTTCGACCGTTGGTACAAATCGGCAGAAATTCTCGATATGGTAACAATCTGTGCGGCTGACAGGCAGGAGGAAAATTCACTGCTCAAGGCTCACGGCGTGCCCGAATGCTTCAATGGCAAACGCCTTGTAGTTTCCGAGCTTATGCCTTTTGAAGTAAGCTCAACTGAGATACGTGAGCTTATCCGAAACGGCGAGAGTACCGACGGCTTGCTTGACCCTGCGGTGCGTGCATATATCGATGAAAGGGGACTGTACAGATGAACTGTGTTGAAGAGTACAAAGCTTTACTGAAAAGCCGCCTTTCCGATTACCGATATCATCATTCGCTCTGCGTTGCTGACAGCGCAGTTGAGCTTGCTGAGCGTTACGGTGCGGATAAAGAAAAAGCACTTGTAGCAGGTCTGCTTCACGATATAACCAAAGAAGCTGATGCAGCAGAGCATTTTGCACTTTTTGCCGAGGGCGGAGTTGTGCCGACCGAGCTTGAGCGTGTAAATGCAAAGCTGTGGCACGCAATGAGCGGTGCGGAATATATAAAGTTAAAGCTGAATATAACTGACAAAGAGATATACGATGCAGTGCGTTATCACACAACTGCACGTGCAGGTATGTCACTGCTCGAAAAAGTGATATATATTGCCGATTTTATTTCGGCAGACAGAGTGTATGACGACGTTGAAATCGTGCGCAAATTGGCTGAAAAAAGCCTTGATGAAACAATGCTCTACACTCAGCGTTACAGTATAAACGAGCTGCTTGAGAAAGGCGCTTGTATTCACCCTGACAGCGTAGCGTGCTATAACGAGTTATTATTGACGGAGGGTTAATTATGGCTTTTAAAGAAGTAAATATCCGCGATATTGATAAATCTGCGGTTAAGATGATATCTGACGAGTGGGCACTCGTTACTGCAAGTGCCGACGGTGCTGTAAACTCTATGACAGTAAGCTGGGGCGGTATCGGCGAAATCTGGGGTAAGGACGTTGTTTATATCTTCATCCGTCCTCAGCGTTATACCTACGAGCTTCTCGAAAAGACCAACGATTTTTCAATGAGCTTTTTCGGCGGCGAGTATAAAAAAGAGCTTACATATTTCGGTCGCAACAGCGGCCGTGACGTCAACAAGTACGAGGCTACAGGTTTCTCAACCGTTAAGCTTGATTCAGTAGAGTGCGTTGAGCAGGCAAAGGTAAACCTCGTTCTTAAGAAGCTTGCTTACCAGGATATCGATCCCAAGGGCTTTATCGACGAAAGCATTGAAGGCAACTACAACGGCGACTACCACAGAGTATATATTGCCGAAATCGTAAAAACATATATTGAGGAATAAAGCGGATACCCTATAAGGTTTCCTTCAGAAAGAGGATTTTTAAAATGATTAAATTCGGTACGGGCGGATGGCGTGCAGTCATCGGTGACGATTTTACAAAAGAAAACATACAGCGTGTTGCGGCAGGTATTCTTGCACTTGCACGCAAAGAGAATAAAACAGAAACGCCGATTATTATCGGTTACGACCGCCGTTTCCTTTCGGTTGATGCCGCTAAATGGGTTGCCGAGGTGCTTGCCGCAGGCGGTATCAAGGTGTGGTTTCTTAACCGCTCTGCTCCTACTCCTCTTGTAATGCATACCGTTAAAGATAAAGGTCTGCACTACGGTATCGAGGTTACTGCAAGCCATAACCCTGCAAGCTATAACGGAATAAAGCTCTTTACCGATGAGGGTAGAGATGCCGACGTTGAAACAACAACACTTCTTGAAGAGCTTATTGAGGAGATTGGAGATGTAGAATACATCGCTTTTGATGAGTGTGTTAAAAACGGTATGGTTGAGTATCTCAAAAATCCTTTCAATAAGTTTATTGACGATATTATCAACCTTATTGATATGACAGCACTTCGTGAAAGAGGTCTGCGTGTGCTGTTTGATACAATGCACGGCTCCGGTACATATCCTCTTCAGGTTATTCTTTATACGGCACGTTGCACGGTTGACACGATAAACCTTAATAAAGACGCTTATTTCGGCGGCGATATGCCTGCACCTACTGAAGAGACTCTGAATCCGCTCAAGGATTTGGTTATAAAAGGTGATTACGATTTCGGTATTGCTATGGATGGTGACGGTGACCGACTCGGTATTATCGACTGTACAGGCAGATATATCGACGCTAACGAGATTCTCTGTATGCTCTATTATTATCTCGTTAAATATAAGGGCTGGAAAGGTCCTGTTGTACGTAACCTTGCCACAACCCATATGCTCGACAGAATTGCAGAAAGCTTCGGTGAAAAATGCTACGAAGTGCCCGTAGGCTTCAAATATATCTCTTCAAAAATTGATGAGGTTGATGCAGTGCTCGGCGGTGAATCTTCGGGCGGTCTTACCGTAAGAGGTCATATTCACGGTAAGGACTCTGTTTATGCCGCATCTCTCTTTACCGAGATGGTAAGCGTAGTCGGTAAATCACCTGCAGAGATTATTGATTCACTTGTTGCTGAATACGGTCGCTTTGAAATGGTTGAGGATAATATGGCTTTCGCACCCGAAAAGAAGGCTGATATAATGAAGGCTGTTTATGAGGACAAGCTTCTGCCCGATTTCGGTAAAGAGGTTGTAAGAGTAAATTACGAGGACGGTTGCAAGGTCTATTTTGTTGATGACAGCTTTGTTATCTGCCGTTTCTCGGGCACTGAGCCTCTGCTTCGTATATTTGCCGAGAGCAGTGATGCCGCAACAGCACAGGGCTATATCGACGCATTCAAGAAATTACTTTCAATATAAACTAAAAAGGATTAGTGATTGCTCACTAATCCTTTTTCTTATGTCTCCAATGTGAATTCCTGAATTGCTTCGTTTGTGTTTATCAGGTCAAGTACTGCCTGCATAGATGTGTTTTTCTTGGTTCTTACCGTAAGCTCAGCTTTGGTAATTCCGTTATCCTGCTTTTTGTAGCGTATGCCCGTTACCATTATACCGGCTTTTGTCAGCTCATCGGTAATTTCTTCAAGCACCTGCGAGCCCTCGCTGATTTTAATGGTGATAATGTTGGTTTCCATATTTTCTGAGAAGGGCATAATTTTATGAAGCAGAAGCTGAATGAGTATCATACCTGCAGTAGAGCAGATACCGATAGTGTACATACCTGCACCAAGTGCCATACCTATACCTGCTGTTGCCCATATACCTGCCGCAGTTGTAAGACCCTTGATTGAGCCGCCGCGTACAAAGATAACACCTGCACCGAGGAATGAAATACCCGTAACGATGTTTGATGCGATACGTGAGCCGTCAGCATCTATATTGGTGTCTGCAAGGTCGAAGAAGCCGTACTTTGATACGACCATTATAAGTGCTGAGGCAAGTGCCAGAATAACGTGCGTTCTTATACCTGCTTCCTTTTGTCTGAAACTGCGTTCAACACCGATTACACAGCCACAGATACAGGCAACAAGCAAACGCACCAGAAGCTCCCACTGACCGAGTGTAGCTTCGAGAAATGCCTGCAAATCCATTGTGTTCCTCCTTCTTTTTTCTCTTTCAATAAATATGTATTATACTTTATGTTTATCAGTTTGTCAAGTAAAAATACTGTACAACCAATATTTAATATATTAAAAGGCTTACAGAAAAACCTCTGTAAGCCTTAGTTGTTATCCTAATATTTCAGTCGCTCTTGCGAGTGCCTTGTCAATGTTTTCGCAGATGTTTTCTTTGCCGATATCCTTATACATACCTGATTTTTTGAGCACCTTCATCGGCTGAGAGTTTACGTGCGACATAATCAGCGTGATGTTTTTCTGACGGCAGGTCTTGATTATTGACTCAAAGCTGTGAATACCCGTTGCATCAATCGCAGGCACACTTCTCATTCTTATAATAATAACCTTTTTGTCAGAATGTTTTATTACGTTTGCAATCTTGTTTGATGCACCGAAGAATATCGGACCTGTTATTTCGTAAACCATTGCACCGTCGGGAATCTTCTTGAACTTAACGCTGTCGGTGTCGGTTGCTTCGTCAAACTCTTTCCAGCCGTATGCATCCGTTACGTCGGACATACGCTTCATAAACATTACGGTTGAAAGTACAATGCCGACGCAGATTGCAACGACAAGGTCGAAAGCAACCGTAAGCACAAACGTTACGATAAGCACGAGTGTGTCGCTCTTGGGGCTGTGCTTGATGATTGAGGTGAATTCACGCCACTCACTCATATTGTAAGCAACGATGAAGAGTATAGCCGCAATAGTCGGCATAGGAATAAGTGAAGCGTAGGGCATAAGCACGAGAAGCACTGCAAGCAGTACAACAGCGTGTACCATACCGGCGATGGGTGTGCGGCCGCCATTTTTGATGTTTGCCGCAGTACGTGCGATTGCACCCGTAGCAGGAATACCGCCGAAGAGTGCCGAGCAGATGTTACCTGCACCCTGAGCGATAAGCTCCATATTTGAGTTGTGTCTGCTGCCGATCATACCGTCTGCAACAACGCAGGAGAGAAGTGACTCAACAGCCGCAAGTACGGCAATTGTAAGTGCGTCGGGCATAATTGCTTTAACTGTGTCAAGCGAAAACTCGGGTATGCTGAGCTTCGGTGCGGCAGAAGAAATAGTGTAAAGGTCGCCGATTGTGTTGACGTTCATATCAAATATCTTCACAAGTGCGGCACATACGATAATTGCGATAATAGAAGCAGGAATCTTTTTGAGGAACTTCGGTACGATGATAAGTATTGCAAGCGAAACAGCACCGATTACAAGTGCCTGCCAGTTAAAGGTTGAAAAGCATTTAATTACCTCTTCAACCTTTTCTATTGTTTCGATACGGGAGTGTGTAAAGGTAAGACCGAAGAAATCCTTGAGCTGACCGATAACGATTGTGATTGCTATACCGGTCGTAAAGCCTGTGGTTATGGTGTAGGGGATGAATTTGATAAGACTGCCGAGCTTGAAAACACCCATAAGTATGAGCATTATACCTGCAATAACGGTTGCGAGCACAAGACCCGAAAAACCGTTTTTGGCAACAATGCCTGCAACGATAGAAGCGAATGCCGCAGTAGGTCCTGCAATCTGTACACGGCTGCCGCCGAGGAATGAAATTACAAAACCTGCAACAATTGCTGTGTAAAGACCCTGCTCAGGGCCTACACCCGATGCAAGAGCAAGTGCAATCGACAGCGGCAGAGCAATAATTGCAACAATCACGCCTGCTGTCAGGTCTTTGACGAGCTGCTGTTTTGAGTAACCTTTAAGGCTCGAAAAAAGCTTTGGCTTAAATTCCTTCATTTTTTTACCCCTTGTTATTTATATCACAGTTACAGATTATATTATCTTTTTTCAGGCGTTTCAAGCAGTTTTTTACAGCATTTTCAATTTCTATGTTTTAATCATTATCAACAAATATTAAAATCGATTTTTGTGCAGTTTGCAAGTGTGATATGCGTTTCAATGTTATTTGTCATTCTGAGCGTTAAGCGAAGAATCTTGATTTATTTTAAGATCCTTCGTTTCACTCAGGATGACATTATTAAAACTTACCATAATGCACTTGACAATATCGAATATCGATATTATAATGAAACTGCAAATGTCGATATTCGATATAAAGGGTGGTAGGTATATGCCAAGATTAAAATTTCAAACTCTGACCGAGCAGATGTTTTATATTCTGCTTTGTCTTAAAGATGAGTGTTGCGGTATTGATATTATGGATAAGGTTGCACAGATGACCGACGGCAGGGTGAAAGTCGGCTCGGGTACACTCTATAATCTGCTCGAGCAATTTCTTGATTCCGATATGATTTGTGAAACCAAATCAGAGGGTAGACGACGCAGTTATGTTTTAACTCAAAAGGGCAGAGAAGTGCTCGAAACGGAATATAAACGCCTTTGCACACAGGCAGAGGATTACCGTAAGCTGTTTATGTAAGAGAAGGAGGTAAGACTATGTATAAAGCTAAGGAACATAAATCTTTTCGTGAGACACTTCCTTATTATGATTATACTGCCATTCAGGAGTATCTTGAGGCAAAAGCTCTTGAAGGTTGGCGACTTGTCAGAAGACCTTTTGGAGGTACTTGGGAATTTGAAAGCATTGAGCCACGGAAGCTTCATTATGCTGTAACGTACCTGCCTAAGTATTCAAATGAAGACGAGTTTTTGCTTTCTGACAGTAAAAGCGAATACCTTGAGCTTTGTGCAAAGCAAGGCTGGCATTTTGCCTGTGCATATAAAGATATGGTTATCTTTTATAATGAAGAAGAGAATCTTACACCGTTTCAGACTGACCCTGAGGTTGAGCTTGCATCTATACATAAATCTGTTATGAAACGTATTGTGCCGGGTGTTATTATATCTTTTGTTGTGGCGGCAATCTCTGTGGTCAATCTGTTCATTTCAGCTTTAAACGATGTGTTGGTTTGTGCTATGCTTATTATTTCTGTAGCTGTAATTATGGATTTCTTTTCTTATCTTCGGTGGCATAAAAAAGCACTTGCGGCAGCTTCTATAGGTGAGTCGAGCAAAAGCGGAACAGACGGAAAAGCAGTTGGTGTTTTATTGGCTGTATTTACTGTCGTCGCGGCTTTTATATGCATTTATAAATCAGTGAAATTACAGAACTGGGAACAGCTTACGGTATTGGGTATAGGCAGTATTTATGCGATTTGTCAAATCTTGCTTGATAAATTTAAAAAGAAGCTTTCATCCGTCTGGCAGAAACGCGCAGCTACCTTTTTGGGTTTATTACTTTATCTTGCAATGATAGTGTGTTTGAATATTTTATTAGATTAAAAAAACAGGGCAGGCTCCGAGGAGCTTGCCCTGTAATATTTTATGTATCTTATTTGTAAAGCGGGCCGTAGGTTTCACAGGCTCTGAAGTCTGCACCCTCGAGGTCCTTTGTGCCGAATGCACCCCAGCAAGCGGGGCGGAAAATCTTCTCTTCCGGTACGTTGTGGAGAGCAACGGGAATACGGAGCATTGAGCAGAGTGTGATGATATCTGCACCGATGTGACCGTAGCTGATTGCGCCGTGGTTAGCACCCCAGTTGTTCATAAGGTCATAAGCTGACTTGAACGGGCCTTCGCCGTTGCAGCGGGGAGCAAACCATGTGCAGGGCCATGTGTAGTCTGTTCTCTTCCAGATTGTGTCGGAAACCTCATCGGGAAGTGCAACAGTCCAGCCTTCTGCAATCTGTACAACCGGGCCGAGACCCTTTACAAGGTTAAGACGGATCATTGTAGCGGGCATCTCACTCTTTGTAAGGAAGCGTGAGGAGTAACCTGCACCGCGGAAGTAACCGTTGTCAGCAGGGCACCACTCTGTAGCCTTGTTGCAAGCGTCTGCATCAGCCTGAGTCATTTCGTACCAGGGCTTGATAACTGCGTTGCCGTCAGCATCCTTAACCTCGCCGCAAGCGTCAAGGCAGCAAGCACCGGAGTTGATAAGGTGAATGAAGCCGTCAGCATCCTTTGCGTGACCTTCAAGGTCGTAGTCTGTAACTCTCTTAACAGCGTCTGTTGACCAGTATGTACGAACGTCAGCAAACATCTGAGCTCTGTTTGTAAGTAACTTCATGAAGAGCATTGAGATACCGTTGAGAACGTCGTTCTCTGTAGCGAGGATGTAAGGCTCTCTGATGCCTTCCCAGTCGTATGATGTGTTGAGAAGTGCCTCAGCAAAGTCAGCGTTGGGGTAGAAGTCTGTCCACTGTCTCTGACCCTGGAAGCCTGCTGCGATAGCGTTGTGGCCTACCATTTCTTCTTCACAGCCTGCGGGAAGGTTTGCGTTGCCGTTCATAAGGTCCTTGATGATAACCATCATCTTAACAACGAACTCCCAATCCTTTTCCTTCTGCTCGTCGCTCTTGCGTACGAATTCGGGGTTCTTGTCGAAGCCTTCCTTGCAGTTTTCTTTTGTCCACTTGAGGGCCTTCTGGAACTCTTCCTCGTTGTAGATGCCCTCTGTCATTCTTCTGATGATTTCTACCTCGTCAACAGACTCTACGCGAAGACCAAGGTACTCCTCAAGGAAGTTGGGGTCGATTGATGAGCCTGCAATACCCATACAGATAGAGCCGATCTGGAGGTAGCTCTTGCCCTTCATTGTTGCAACTGCAACAGCGGAACGAGCAAAGCGGAGAAGCTTCTCCTCAACGTCTGCGGGAATGTTCTCAGACTGGTCAGCCTCCTGAACGTCGTGACCGTAGATACCGAATGCGGGAAGACCCTTCTGTGCGTGTGCTGCAAGAACAGATGCAAGGTAAACAGCACCGGGACGCTCTGTAGCGTTGAAGCCCCATACGCCCTTGATTGTTGAGGGATCCATATCCATTGTCTCTGAGCCGTAGCACCAGCAGGGTGTAACGGAAAGAGTAATCATAACGCCCTCTTTCTTGAACTTCTCTGCACATGCAGCAGCCTCTGCTACACGGCCGATTGTTGTGTCAGCGATAACAACCTTTACGGGCTCGCCGTTTGAGTACTTGAGGTTTTCTTCAAAGAGTTTCTTTGCAGCCTTTGCCATACCCATTGTCTGGTCTTCAAGGCTCTCTCTTACCTTAAGGGGACCTCTTCTGCCGTCGATAACGGGGCGAATACCGATTACGGGATAATCGCCGATAAATCTGCTTTTTGCCATTGTGATTTCGTCCTTTCTTATGTAGATAAATTAATTTGTTTAATAAATACGGTTTTACCCGTACTGTTTACTTTGTTGCGTCGAGATAGCGAGCGTAAGCTTCAGCCCAGTGAGCAGTATCCTTCGGGCTGTATTTTGTAACATTTTCGCTGTCTGCAATAATCTGTCTTGCCTCTGCGATTGACTTGATGTCGCCGCTTGCAAGAAGCTGTACAGCGATGTTGCCGAGCACTGTTGCTTCGATAGGTCCTGCAACAACGTCTCTGTCACAAGCGTTTGCTGTAAGCTGGCAGAGGAGTGTATCCTTTGTGCCGCCGCCGATTACGTGAATTACCTCGTAATCTCTTTCGGTGCATTCGCAGAGTTTTTCAAAGGTCTCTCTGTACTTCATTGCAAGGCTTTCGTAGATACAACGCATAATCTCGCCGACTGTTTCGGGTACGTACTGGTTTGTCTTGCGGCAGTACTCTCTGATTCTTTCGGGAATATTGCCGTGCGGTACAAACTCAGGTGCATCCGGGTCGATAAAGCAGGCAAAGGGCTTTGCCGCAAGAGCTTCACGCTCAAGGTCAGCGTAGCTGTACTGCTTGCCGTCACGTGCAAACTGACGTCTGCTTTCCTGAATCAGCCAAAGACCGATAATGTTTTTGAGGAAGCCTGTGGATTCACCGTAGCCGCCTTCGTTAGTTACGTTTATTTCAAATGCCTTGTCGTTTACAATCGGGTTTGCAAGCTCAGTACCGAAAAGTGACCACGTGCCCGAGCTGATGAATGCAAACTGCTTATCAGGGCAGGGGACAGCCGTAATAGCCGACTGTGTGTCGTGACCGCATACGGAGATAACGTTAATCTTGTCAAGTCCGCATTCCTCACATACGCAGTCGGAAAGCTCACCGAGTACGGTGCCGCTCTTGACGATATCGCACATAATATTCTGCGGAATACCGAGCTTCTCGAAAATCTCACTACTCCAGCTCTTTGTGTTGATGTCAACAAGCTGTGAGGTTGTGGCGATTGAGTATTCGGTAGTCTTCTTGCCTGTAAGCATATAGCCGAAAAGGTCAGGCATAAACAGAAGCTTGTCAGCACGCTCAAGAATATGAGGTCTGTTTTTAGCAAGTGAGAGAAGCTGGAATATTGTGTTAAGCTCCATAAACTGGATGCCTGTCATATTGTACAGCTCTCTGAGCGGAATGACTTTGTCAGCCTCTTCAATCATACCCTTTGTGCGAAGGTCACGGTAGTGAATGGGGTTTTCAAGCAGCTGACCGTATTTGTCAATCAGACCGAAATCAACACCCCAGGTGTCGATACCTATTGATGATATCTCGCCGTAGCCTTTTGCTTTAATAAGACCCTGCTTGATTTCGTGGAAGAGTCTGAGCACGTCCCAGTAGGTTGTGCCGTTTACGCTTACGGGGTCGTTTGAGAAGCGGTGTATTTCTTCAAGTGTGATTTTCTTGCCGTCAAAGCTGCCGATAATTGCACGGCCGCTTGAAGCACCAAAATCAATAGCAAGAACTTTTTTCATCAGATTACAACACCTTTTTTGAGGATAATGTTTGCATAGATAGCAGTTTCGCCTGTTGCTACAACAGCATAAGCCTTCTTTGCTCTGTCATAGAAAGCAAAACGCTCAACAAGCTCAAAGCTCTTTTCGCCTTCGTTATCTTTTACGATGTTTCTGTAATCGGTCCAGATGGGGGGCTCGTTTGCTGCATCGCCGTTGTCCATAAGTGCAACGGGGCTTTCAACGTATGTGTCAAGCGGGAAGAGCTTGAGGATAGCGTCAAGTACTTCGGGTACACCGTGGCCGTCAAGTCTTACAAGACGCTGTGCAACGCTTGCTGCAGGGAAGTTGCCGTCGCCGATAACAATTTCGTCACCGTGACCCATTTCCATGAGTATCTTGAGAAGTTCGGGTGAAAGAATGGGTGAAATGTTTTTAAGCATATATAATACCTCCAAAGTAATTATACAGAATAAAGTGCGTACATATCTGCATAGAGTCCGTTCTGCTTCATAAGCTCGTCGTGACTGCCTTGCTCTGCAATTCCGTCCTCTGTGAGTACAAGTATGTGTGTTGCGTTGCGTATGGTAGTGAGTCTGTGTGCAATCGTGATTGTTGTTCTGCCCTTGGCAAGTCTTTCAAGCGACTGCTGTACAAGTCTTTCACTTTCATTATCGAGTGCACTTGTAGCTTCGTCGAGTATGAGTATTTCGGGATTCTTGAGGAATACACGTGCAATTGAAATACGCTGTTTCTGACCACCCGAAAGCTTGACGCCTCGCTCACCGACGTAGGTATCGTAGCCGTTGGGAAGCTGTGTGATAAACTCGTGTGCACCTGCATCTTCGGCAGCCTTGATGATTTCTTCGTCGGTAGCATCAGCCTTGCCGTATGCTATGTTTTCTTTGACAGTGCCGGAGAACATATAAACGTCCTGCTGTACCACGCCGATGTGTGAACGCAGTGACTTGAGCGTAAAGTCGCGTATGTCTTTGCCGTCGATTGTAACGGAGCCTTCGTTTACCTCGTAGAAACGGGGGATAAGGTTGCAGAGTGTAGTTTTGCCGCCGCCTGAAGGACCAACAACAGCTACGCTTTCGCCGGCATTGGCTTTGAAATTGATTCCGTTGAGCACGTTGTTTTCGGTGCCCTTGTATGCAAAGCTTACGTTGTTGAAAGCAATTTCGCCCTTGACTTCGGTAAGCTCGGCAGCGTTTTCACTGTCCTTGATTTCGCTCAGCTCAGTCATAACCTCGTCAAAACGCTCAATACCGGTCATACCTCTTGAAAACTGTTCGCTGAATTCTACGATTCTGCGGATTGTGCCCATAAGGGTTGATACCATAAGTGTGTATGCTGTGAGGTCTGCTACATCAATTTCACCTGCACGGATAAACAGTGCACCGCCCGAAAGCACAAGTATGTACATCATACCGTCCATAAGTCTTACGGTGGTGTGGAAGCGTGCCATATATTTGTATGACTGTCTTTTGATTTTAAGGAAAAGGTTTGAGCCCTTGTCAAACTTCTCTTTTTCTATAGGCTCGTTTGCAAATGACTGCACAACTCTGATACCGAGCAGGCTGTCTTCTGTAATTGCGTTTATTTCACCGATCTGGTGGCGTGACTCCTTGAAAGTTTCACGCATCTTTGTACGGTTACGCTTTGTCATTACAAGTATCAGCGGGAACATTGCAAATATAATCAGCGTAAACCAGATGTTCATATCGGCAAAGATAATAAAACAGCCTATTATCTTGATTACTGCTATAAGCATTTCTTCAGGCATATGGTGAGCAAACTCGGTGACGTCAAAAAGGTCACTCGTAAGCCTTGACATAAGCTGACCGATTTTTGTGTTGTCGTAGAATGAGAACGAAAGCCCCTGCAGATGTGAGAACAGGTCGTTTCTCATCTCGGTTTCAATTCTCGAGCCCATTACGTGACCGCCGCATGCCATATAGTAGTTTGCCGCAGAGTCGACAATTCGCAGGAATATGTAAAACACAGCAACCATTACGATACGTCTTACGGTGAGTGCGGCGATATCGTTTACAGCTGTGTCGGTAATTTCACGCACTATCAGCGGCAGTGCAAGCTCGCACGCAGTAGTCAGCGACGCACAGAAAAGGTCAAGTGCAATTTCGCCCTTGTGCCTGAGAAGGTAGGGGAGAAACCTCTTGAAAAGTCTGGCGTTTTTTTGTCGTGCTTCACGTCTTTCATTTCGTTTCATTTATATCACTCATTTTAATATAATATCCCTTATATTATAATTAATAATTGGAATTTTGCAAAGAGTTTTTTGATAATTTCTTGATATTTTTTTATATTTATTATAAAATAAAACCATAGTATACGAAAGGGACGGTATTTGTTATGGGAATTCTCATTTCTCCCTCAATTCTTGCTTCCGATTTTTCAAAGCTTGGTGAAGAAGCACAGAGGATGGAGCAGGCAGGAGCAGACTGGCTTCATATAGACGTTATGGACGGTCACTTCGTGCCCAACATCACTCTCGGTGCACCTATTGTAAAGTCACTTCGAAAAAGGTCAGAGCTTGTTTTTGACGTTCATCTTATGATAAGCGAGCCTCTTCGTTACGTTGAGGATTTTGCGGCAGCCGGTGCAGATATAATTACATTCCATATAGAGTGTGATAACAACACCGATGAGGTAATTGATAAGATTCATTCGCTCGGCTGTAAGGCAGGTATTGCTTTAAAGCCCGCTACCAAGGCTGAAACAGTGCTTCCTTACCTTGAAAAGCTTGATATGGTGCTTGTTATGACGGTTGAGCCGGGCTTCGGCGGTCAGTCTTTTATGCCCGATATGATGCCGAAACTCAAGGCAATACGTGAAGAATGTAAAGCAAGAAACCTTGACATAAATCTCCAGGTAGACGGCGGAATTGCCGAAAAGACGGTTGACGTTGTCGCTCAGAACGGTGCAAACGTGCTTGTTGCAGGCAGTGCGGTGTTCGGTTCAGATGATCCTAAGGCAACAATTTCGATGCTCAGAGACAGTGCAAAGCTGAATTTTTATTGAAAATCTGAAAATTTAAACAGACAAGCCCTATGAATATTCAGCTGAATATTTATAGGGCTATAATTTTGCCGAAAAGTAATAAAAACAGCCTATGCAAGTAAAAAACTTGTCAGCAAATCGCAATATAATTCTTGAAAAGAACTAAAATAGCGACTTTTTCACATTTTCCACAGACTTTTTCACAATTGTAAACATTTTATCTTTACAATATTTTGTCGTAATTTTGTATCTGCCGTGCGAGTCTGACTGTATTTTACTCATTTTTATACAGCTTTTTGTGTATATTTCTATTTTGTCAATACAGGCTTCGTCAATATTGACAGCCTTTATAAAAAACTGTTGAAAAAGTCTATGTTTTTTTCATATTTTTGTCTATATTGCGGGCGTTTTTAAAAGTCAATACCTTTTGAAAATTTAATTTTAAGAGCCTTATTGTAAAGTTATAAGCTTTACAATAAGGCTCTTGATGTTTCCAATATGTAGTTTTGTATGAGAAGCAATCAACTAAATGATGAGGTGTAAAATAAGTGACTTTACAGCAAATCCTTAAAAATACGCCTTATCAATGGGCATTGTGGCGTATGCGTTGAGCTCAGGACCTGCTTTTTTGCCCGAAATATACTCATAATAGCCCTGTGCGCCGACCATTGCGGCATTGTCACCGCAGAGGAAAAGCTCAGGATAATAAAGCTCAAGTGAGTTTTCACTGCATACCTTTTCCATCTCACGTCTGAGCACGGAGTTTGCGGAAACACCGCCTGCAAGTACGATTTTTTTCTGACCCGTAAGCTGTGCCGCTTTTAGTGTGTTTTCAGTCAGACATCTTACTACAGCAGAAATATATGATGCACCGAAATCGGCAATATTTATCTCTTCGCCTTTTTGCTTTGCGTTATGTATTGCATTTACTGCCGCAGTTTTAAGACCCGAGAAGCTGAAGCAAAGCTCACTGCCCGATACCTTGGGCTTTGGGAATGCGTATGCTTTAGGATTGCCGTCTTTAGCGGCACGGTCAAGGTTAAGACCTCCGGGATAGGGCAGACCGAGTGCTCTTGCAGCCTTGTCCATACATTCACCTGCGGCATCGTCCATAGTCTGACCGATAATTTCAAACTCGGTGTAGCTTTTTACATTAACAATATGGCTGTGACCTCCCGAAACTACAAGTGAAAGGAAAGGCGGCTCAAGCTGAGTGTGGCTTAAATAGTTTGCCGCAATATGCGAGCGCAGATGATGTACAGGCACAAGCGGCTTACCACTTGAAAGTGAGAGACCCTTTGCAAAGTTTACACCTACGAGCAACGCACCAATAAGACCCGGTGCGTAAGTTACGGCTATTGCCTCAATATCATCCATTGTGCATTCAGCTTTTTTCAATGCTTCGGTCACAACGCCGTTTATTGCTTCAACGTGCATTCTCGATGCAATTTCGGGCACAACACCGCCGTAAACGATGTGTGCATCTACCTGCGAAGCTATTACGCTTGAAAGTATCTTTCTGCCGTCTTCGACTACTGCTGCCGCAGTTTCGTCGCAAGAGGATTCTATAGCAAGAATTTTCATTTATTATTCCTCGTTAAAATATTTAGTCATCAGCAGGGCATCCTCTTTCGGCTTTTCATAAAAACCTTTGCGTATGCCTGCCTGCTTGTATCCGCTTTTATTATAAAGTGAAATTGCCGCTGTGTTGCTGACTCTGACCTCGAGTGTTATACTTTCGCACTTTCGCGATACAGCACCGTTTTCGGCCTCTTTCATCAGCATTTCGCCTATACCGCACCTGCGGTATTCTGGTTGTACAGCAACGTTTGTTATATCAGCTTCACCGCAAATCTCTATAATACCAATATAGCCTATTACCTTACCGTCAAATACAGCGGAAAGAAAATGAGCGTTTTCATTGTCAAGCTCATCGCTGAGCGATTTTTCTGTCCACGGCATTGAGAAACATCTGCTTTCGATTTCAGCTATTGAACTTATGTGCTCGGCTTTCATCGGATCAACCGAAGTGTTTGATTTTATTATTTTTTTTAGTAATCCGGGCAGTGCAGAATGGATTTCTTCGGCACAAAGGTCGTAAATCTCCTGCGTACCTGCGTATGGGTCTGCAATACCGTTACCGAGAATAAACAGTCTGTTCTCCGGTAAATAAGGCTTCAATACTTCGGCGTGAGAAGCAGTCATACATACAAATATACCGTTCTCAAGCATATATTGGTTTACTCTGCGTGAGCGGTGTGAAGATATGTCAACACCGTATTTATGTGCAGCATTTACCGATTTTTCGCTTACCTTGTCACCCGGATAGGCGGCAAGCCCTGCACTTGAAACCTCAATGCCGTCAATTCCTCTGTCGCAAAGAAGCTTTTTCATAAGCCCCTCAGCCATAGGACTGCGGCAGGTGTTGCCCGTACAGACAAATATAATTTCCATTTAATTCAACCCTTTATCTGAGTGAGTCGTCGTAGCAGGCTCTTTCACCGCCAGTGAATTTCGGCCTTGTGCGTGCAGCAATTATAAGTGCGTTGCCTATGTGCTTTGTTGTAAGACGCATCGGCACAGCAACCTCTTTCAGGTGCATACCTATAAGTACACCGCCTATGTCAAGACCTGCGTGTGCTTTTACGTCTTCTACGGTAACGGGGCTTTCGAGTGCACCGTAGAGTGCGGTTGCAAATGAGCCGCCTGCCTTGGGCTGAGGTACGGCATTTACCTGCTCAAGGCGGTATTTCTCCATAGCCTCTTCTTCGATTATTATAGCTCTGTTTATATGCTCACAGCACTGTGCGGCAAGATATATACCGTGCTCTTTTGCAACGGGAAGTATGCCCTCAAGCACAGCCTTGCCGACTTCGGGACCTGAATGTGAGCCGAGGTCATAGCCCTGGATTTCACTTGTTGAACAGCCTATTACCATAATCTGTCCCTTTTTTATACCCGATCTTTCAATAAGCTCGGTTGCGGCTTCTTTAGCCTGAAGTATTATTTCTTTAAGTTCCATTTTATATCATCCTTTTGCGTCGTACCATGTTTTGCCGCAGTTAACGTCTGCGAGCATTTTTACTTTCATCTGTACGGCATTTTCCATTTCTTCTTTGAGTAATTTGCTGACCTTGTCTTTTTCAGCTTCGCTTGCTTCGATTATAAGCTCATCGTGCACCTGCATAATCAGCTTTGCGTTGAGCTTTTCAGCCTTGAGTCGGGCGTAAACCCTGACCATCGCAATTTTGATTATATCTGCGGCTGTGCCCTGAATAGGCATATTGCGTGCAACTCTTTCACCGAATGCACGGAGCATTCCGTTGCCTGAAGTCAGCTCGGGCAGATATCTGCGGCGGTTGAACAGAGTCTGTACGTAGCCTGTTTCCTTTGCGGTTTCAACAGTCTTTTCCATATAGCTGTTAACGCCGTCATAGTGTCTGAGGTAGCCTTTGATGTATGCGTCAGCTTCTGCTCTCGTAACACCTATATTCTGTGCGAGTGAAAACGCACCGATACCGTAAACAATACCGAAATTAACAGCCTTTGCACGGCTACGCATCAGCGGTGTTACCATCTGCAGGGGCATATTGAACACCTGCGAAGCAGTGATTGCGTGAATATCGTCACCGCTGTTGAAGCCGTCAATCATATTCTTGTCATCGGCAATGTGTGCAAGCACTCTCAGCTCAATCTGTGAGTAGTCGGCATCGACAAGCACACATCCCGTTTTAGCACGGAAGAACTTGCGCATCTCTCTGCCAAGCTTACTTCTTACGGGTATATTCTGAAGATTAGGCTCGGTTGAAGAAATTCGACCTGTTCTTGTTTCGGTCTGATTGAGAGTTGAATGAATTCTGCCGTCGTGACCTATTGCCTTTATAAGACCCTCGCAGTAGGTGGATTTAAGCTTTGACCACGTACGGTAAAGCAGAATTTTTTCAACAACGGGGTATTCGGGAGCAAGCTTTTCGAGTATGTCAGCGTTGGTTGACCAGCCGCTCTTTGTCTTTTTGCCTTTAGGCAGTGAAAGCTTTTCAAACAGTGCTTCGCCAAGCTGTTTGGGGGAATTGAGGTTGAACGTGTAGCCGACCTCTTCATAAATCTCTTCCGATATTTTATTTATATCGGCTTCAAGCACCTTGCCGAATTCCGTTATACCGTTTCTGTCAACCTCAAAGCCTGTCAGCTCCATATCTGCAAGCACCTGAGCGAGCGGTATTTCTGTTTCCCGAAGCAACTCAAGCTGTCCGTTTTCTTTCAAGCTTTCAGTGAGCACGCTTTCAAGTTCAGGCAGTAACCACGCGGCTACGTCCTTGCCGTTTTCGTCTTCATCCTGCGGTAAGCCTACACCGTATTCCATAGCAAGTCTGCTTGGCGTATAGCTGTTGGATGAAGGGTTTAGTATATAGCCTGCAAGCTGTGTATCAAACGTGACGTTTTTAAGGTTTATTCCGCTTGAAATTGCAAACGAGAAAGCAGCCTTGCTGTCATCCGTAACTTTTTCTATACTTTCATCTTCAAAAATCTCTTCAATAAAGCTCATAAAGCAGAAATTGAGAGAGGAGAGGTGAGTGACCTGTGAGCCTTGACGGATATAGATTCCCTCAACCTCGCCGGCGGCTTCGTTAAGTGTGAAGTAAGCCTTGCCGTCAGTTTTTATTGCCTGTGTGAGTGCACCGATATTGTCACACTCAACGCAGGAGAATTTCTCTTTCGGTTTTGAAACCTCGGCAACGGGAGCACATTTCGGGTCAAGATGAAGCCTTTCAATCATACTGAACATTTCAAGTTCAGTGAGTGTTTTAACCGACTCGAATGCATTCGGCTCATCCTTGACGTAAGCCGAGTAATCTGTATCAATCGGTGCTTCACGGCTGATTGTACCGAGTGTACGGCTTAAGAATGCCATATCCTTGCCGTCAATCAGTTTCTTTCTAACAGAATCTTTGATGTCAAGTGATTCGATTTCGCTGTAAATTTTATCTATACTTTCAAAGCGTGCAACAAGGTCGCCCGCAGTTTTTTCACCTATACCTGCAACACCGGGAATGTTGTCCGAGCTGTCGCCCATAAGAGCCTTTATATCAATAAGCTGTGGGGGAGTAACACCGTATTTATTGAAAACCTCAGCTTCATCGTATCTGATTGTCTGGGGCTTACCCATTTTTGTTGCGGTAAGCAGTACGTTTACCTTCTTGTCAACAAGCTGAAGGCTGTCGCGGTCACCGGTTGCAATAAAGCATTCGTCACCGTCCTTGCAAGCGGAAGCGAGTGTGCCGAGGATGTCGTCAGCTTCCCAACCCTCACATTCGAGCAGTTTGTAGCCGAGCGCCTTGAGTAAAACCTTGAGTGTCGGCATCTGCTGTGCAAGCTCGGGGGGCATACCTTTACGCTGTGCTTTGTAGCCGTCATACATCTTGTGGCGGAAAGTCGGAGCTTTTACGTCAAAAGCAATAGCAACCGCATCGGGCTTAACCTCATCGGTCAGCCTAAGCAGAATTGTCATAAAGCCGTATATTCCGTTTGTGAACTTACCGTCTTTGGTGGTAAGTAATTTAATTCCGTAAAAAGCACGGTTGAGTATGCTGTTTCCGTCAATAACCATCAGCCTCATTATGCTTTTCTCCTCTCATTGACTTAAAAGTAGAGTTATGATAAAATACCTGTCGGTGATTTGATTTGCAGATTAAAAACGTTGTATGGAAAGGCAGTGCCGCCCTTGCACCTATGGCAGGTGTTGCGGACAGAGCATTCCGTGAAATATGTTCAGAGTTCGGTGCAGGTTATACTGTCACCGAAATGGTAAGTGCGAAGGGACTTTGTATGTGTGACCGTAAGTCACAGTCCCTGCTTAAAATATCCGATGTAGAGCGTCCTGCGGCGGCTCAGCTTTTTGGTGATGACCCTGAGTTTATGGCTAAAGCCGCTATAAAAACGCTTGATTTCAAGCCCGATGTAATTGATATAAATATGGGTTGTCCTGCTCCTAAAATTGCAGGTAACGGCGGTGGCTCGGCACTGATGAAGCAGCCTGAGCTTGCTGAAAAAATAGTTGAAGCAGTAGTAAAAGCGGTCGATATCCCCGTTACTGTCAAAATGCGTATAGGCTGGGATGATGAGAATATCAACTGTGTCGACCTTGCAAAACGCTGTGAGTCGGCAGGTGCCGCGGCACTTACTGTGCACGGCAGAACAAAGGTGCAGATGTATTCTCCGCCCGTCAGACCCGAGTATATATCAGACGTCAGACAGGCTGTGTCGATTCCCGTTATCGCAAACGGTGACGTTACCGACGGAATAACTGCAAAGAAGCTTCTTGACGCAACCGGCTGTGAAGCTGTTATGGTCGGCAGAGGCGCACTCGGCAGACCGTGGGCTTTTGAGCAGATCAACGCTTACCTCGAAAGGGGAGAGATTATTCCCGAGCCTCCTGTTGAAGTGCGTATGGAGGTTATGCTGAGGCATATTGATTTACTGTGCGAATACAAGGGTGAAAAAGTAGGTATGCTTGAAGCACGCAAGCACGCCGCATGGTATATGAAAGGCATCAGAGGTGCCGCTTCACTGCGACGTGAAATCTGCGAGCTTACTACTAAAGACGATATAAAGTCAATAGCGAAAAAAGTTATAGCAACGGCTGAGGTTTAATCAGCCGTTGTTTTATTTTCTTCTGCGGTTTCTGTTTCGGTTTCGAACTTTTCTGCTCTCTTCTGAGCAAGGTCTTTCATTACGTTTCTGTCGGCGTTCTTTTTCTTTTCCTTTTTAGGTGTCGGCTCGGGGAAGAAATCAACACCCTCTATGGGTTTCGGATTCTTCTTTGTCTTGATGAGCATAAATACAAGTACTGCCAGGAAAAACAGAACAACAACGGCTGAAAGCACCTGTGATACACGAAGCGTTGTGTCACCGATGTAAAGGCTGTCTGTACGGAAGCCTTCTATAATTGTTCTGCCTGTGCCGTAAAGCACACCGTAGGTGAGGAAGAGCTGACCGCTGAATTTACGGAATTTCTTGTAAATTACAAGCAGAATAAGGAAACTGCCTATGCACCAGAGTGATTCGTAAAGGAATGTCGGGTGTACGGGTGAGTACGGGTCAACGCTCATACCGAGGGCTTCAAGCTCATCCTTGTGGTCAACAAGGTAAAGAGTTGTTTTTTCGCTTATCATACCCCAGGGCATATTGGTGTTTGAACCGAAAGCTTCCTGATTTGCGAAGTTGCCCCATCTGCCTATACCCTGACCGATGAGAAGGCTCATACCTGCACAGTCGAGCAGATTGAAGAAGTTGAGCTTGTTGAAGCGGCAGGTGATGAATGCGGCTATGATACCGCCTATGATACCGCCGTAAATTGCAAGACCGCCGTTCCATATCTGGATTATTTCGGCAGGGTGAGCGGAGTAATAATCCCAACGGAAAATTACGTAGTAAAGTCTTGCACCTATAATTGCGGCAAACGTGCCGTAGATGAGCACGTCAATCATTTTATCAAGGCTCATCTTCCACTTGTATGCCATTCTTCCGCCCCAGAGTACGGCAAGTAAAAAGCCGAATGCGATGATTGCGCCGTACCAGCGGATTGTTACGGGGTTGCCGAAAAGGTTAAACTCGGCAAGAATCGAGCTTACCTCAAAGCCTTTGTCAAAGGCAGAAAAATATACGGTTGTTGAATCCATTTGTTTCACTTCCTGACAGAATTTATTATTCTATGGGATTTATTACAGAGAGTGCGGCATATTCGGGTCGCATTGTGCTGTTGAGAATTTCTGTTACGTCTTCAACAGTTACCGTGCGGTAAATGTCAATATCGTCAAATACACCTACGCCGTCAAAGTGTGCACCTACAAGGTCGTTTGCAATTTCATCAATATCGTTGAAGCTCATAACAGCTCTGCCGTAAAGCTTACGGCGGATACGCTCAAATGCTTCGGGGTCAATGCCGTCTTTGCGTATTTTCTCAATCTGAGCGGTTATCTGCTTTGCAACCTCTTCAGGCTTTTTGCTTTCGCCGTTGAAAATTGTTGCGGCATAGCCGAAGCCCGTAAACTGCTCAAAGCCGAAGCTTGTGTTTATAAGCTGCTGCTCGAGCAGGCTGTTGTAAAGCTCGGACGTTGTGCCTGCAAGCATTTCAAGCAGAATATCGTTTGCAATCTTTTGCTTGAGTGTACGCTTAGGCAAGCCGTAGCTTTCTTTGAAGCCGAGTGAGAATATCGGTGCGGCAACAGAAAGCTTTTCTTCAATATAATCCTGTACAATATTTTCGGGCTCGTCGTGAGGCTCACGCTTGAATCTGAATTCGTCGCAGGGCTTGAGCATCTCGTCGCATATACTTATAATTTCGTCAACGTCAACGTTACCTGCAACAGCAAGTACCATATTGTTGAGGTTGTAGAAGTTGTTGTAGCAGTCGTAAAGTGTCTCGGCTGTAATCTCAGCAATCGATTCAACAGTACCTGCAATGTCAATTCTTACAGGGTGGCTGTGGTAGAGTGCCTTGAGAAGGTTGAACAGCACCTCCCAGTCAGCAACGTCCTTGTACATCGTGATTTCCTGACCGATGATGCCTTGCTCTTTTGCAACTGTCTGCTCGGTGAAATACGGTGACTGTACAAAGTCGAGCAGAATTTTAAGCGAAGCGGCAAAGTCGCCCGTGCAGGAGAATAGGTAGCAGGTTGTATCAAAGGATGTGTATGCGTTTGCGTTTGCACCTGTTTTTGCATAGCGTGCAAATGCATCAAGGTCCTCACTTTCAAAGAGCTTGTGCTCAAGGAAATGTGCTGTGCCCTCGGGTATATCTACTGTCTCACCGTTTTTATTGAGAATCTTTGTATCAATAGAGCCGTAGTTTGTGCCGAAAACAGCGTATGTGCCCGAGTAGCCGGGTTTGGGCATAACGTAAATATTAAGTCCGGTAGGGTGGACTATGTGATAACACTTTTCGTCAAGCAGTTCGTTTTTGATTTCGTTTATCTTCATATTATCTCACCTCTCCTTTCTTATTCTTCTTCGTCTTCTGCATCGCCGTTGCCTGCGAGCATATATACCGTGTCGAGTGTTACGCACTGAGCGGCGGCAATTACCTGCTCACGTGTGATTGCGGCAATCTGCTTTGCATACTCTTCGGGTGTTATGACATCGCTGTCAAGCATCTGTCCACCGTACCAGCGGTCAATTCCCTCGGGTGTGTCGCATACACCGAGCGCAAGGCTTGTAAGACCCTTGATTGATGCATTCAGTTCATCGTCGGTGAAGTTGCCTTTTTGTATATCTTCAAGCTGAGCGAGAATTGCATCTGTAGCCTTCTGCTCATTTTCGTTTTCAATACCGCTTTGTACCATAATAAGTCCCTTGCTTCTGTTGAAGCCTGCAGAGCAGTAGTAGCAAAGGCTCATCTTTTCACGGACATTATTAAACAGCTTTGAGTAAACACCGCCGCCGAAAATGTCGCACATAACCTTGATTGCAACGTAGTTATCGTCAGCGTCTGTCATACCTGCACGCATACCGAGTACGAGCTTGCCCTGCTTTACGGGCATTTCCTCACGTACTTTATTTGTTTCGTATGCGCTTGTGATAAACTCTGTGTGAAGCTCGGCAAGACGTGAGCGGTCAATATCCTCAAACTTCTGCTCAAAGCGGCAACGGATTATATCTGCATTCATACTGCCTGTAACGCCGATGTATACAACAGCGGATGAAAGCATATTTTTCCAAGCCTTGATAAGTCTTGCTGAGTCGAGCGACTTTATATCTTCAATCTCACCGCAACGGCTTTTTGAGTAAATCTCGTTTTCGCACATTATCTCTGTACAGCGCTTGAGTGCATAGTATCTCTTATCGTTGAGCTCGCTTTCAATCTGCTCAATCATAAGGCGCTTTTCACGCTCGATATCTTCTTCTGCAAACTTGCCGTCAACGAGGTTCGGCTCGAAGATGAGGTCAAGCAGCAGGTCTGCGGCGGCAGAAGAAATTTTTTCTTCAGAAAGTGAAAACCTGTCCTCAAGCACGGTGACACGAAGCGTCAGCACCTGGTTTTCGCCATCCTTGCCGACACTGCCGCTTACCATTGCACCGTAGAGCGAAGCAAGGTGTCTGTTCATCTGTGTGAGGGTCGGATATTTTTTGCAGGTGCGCTTGAGCAGACCGGGGAGTAATGCGTTAGCCGCCGTGTCTGAGTTCAGCGGCAGAGCAAAGCTTGCCGTCAGAATAGCTACCTTGAAATTTGATTTTGTGTCAACCGAGCAGAATTTGAGTCCGTTTATCGGCTGAGATAAATTGAATGCGTATTCCATAGTTGATGTTCACTTATCCTTTCTCAAAAGGGTAATAATACTCTATTATAACATACTTTTTTATTTTATCTATATTATAAGCAAAAATTTATGAGAATTTCTTAATATACAGTGAATTTTCTTTCAGGTCGGTTGTAAATTTTTAAATAACAATGTATAATCAGTATTAGATTATAATAGAGGTGTTATGTTTTGAACTTTACTTATCACGAAAAGTCAGGTACACATACAGGCTACTGCCTTGTAAAAAGCTGTGAGCGTAAGCTGAATAAAAACGGCGAGCCATATCTCGATTTTATCCTCAGCGACAAAAGCGGTGAAATAAACGCAAAGCTGTGGAAGTACGATGAAAATCTCCACGGCTTTTTTGAGGCAAATTCTCTTATAAAGGTGCAGGGTACGATTACAAAATTCAACGATGCCGACCAGCTTCGTATCGACCGTATCCGCAAGGTCAACGAGACCGACGACGTCAGAATTGAGGATTACGTTTCTTCAGCTGTATATACGGGCGAGGATATGTTCAACGAGCTTGTTTCTATTGCAGACGGATTTTCCGACAGTGAAATTTCACTGATAGTAAAAACAATTCTCAACGAAAATAAAGAGAAGCTTCTTTATTATCCTGCCGCTTTCAAGCTTCACCACGCTATGCGAAGCGGTCTGCTTCAGCATACGCTTTCAATAGTAAGGCTTGCACAGAGCGTCTGTAAGATTTATCCTTTTGTCGATGCCGATCTTCTTCTCGGCGGTGCAATGCTTCACGATATTGCAAAGCTTGATGAGCTTATTGCAGGTGAAACAGGTATCGCTTCGGGCTACAGTGTCGAGGGTACGCTTCTCGGTCACCTTGTAAAGGGTGCAATGCTTGTTGACAAAACAGCAGAGCGTCTGGGTATTGCTCACGATAAGGCTGTGCTTCTCGAGCATATGCTCATCTCTCACCACGGCGATCCCGAGTTCGGTGCGGCTGTGCGTCCGCTGTTTATTGAGGCTGATATTCTTTCCGCTCTCGACAGACTTGATGCACGTATAGTCGAGGTCAATAATGCTGTTTCGGGTGTTGATACAGGCAGTTTTTCGACCCGTCAGTGGGCACTTGACAACCGTGCTTTCTACAACCACGGCAGAGTCGACGTAACAAGCGAAACAAAGCTGTTTTAATAAATAAAACGGAGGTGTCGAAATGTCACAGCGAAACCACGAAATAACAAAGGCAGGTCCGCTTCTCAATTCCAAGGGTGCTCCCGTTGAGCCGGGCTGGTCACGCAAAATGCTTCAGGTTTACGACCGCAGTGCAATAAAAGCTCCCGCATTCCGTATCAAGGAGTGGGATTACTATCTTGTTATCTCCAACAAGGAGCAGGCAGGCTTCGCTTTCACTGTTTCAGATGATGGCTATATCGGTCTGCAGAGCGTGTCTCTGCTCGATTTCAAAGTGCCGTTTGAGCACACCGAAACCATACTCAACGCATTCCCCATGGGCAGTCTCAAGATGCCGGCTACTTCCGAAAAAGGCGACGTTTCATACTTTGACAGAAGGCTCAGCCTTGAGTATATAAAGTCACCCGGCAAGCGCAGAATTGTCTGTAGATTCAAGGATTTCAGACTTGGCAAGCCCTTCAAATGTGACATTCTTCTCGAAGAGCCGCCTATGGATTCAATGGTGCTTGTAAAGCCGTGGAAAGAGGATAAAAAGGCTTTCTACTATAACCAGAAAATCAACTGTATGCGTGCAAGCGGTACGGTTGAATATGACGGCAGAGTATATGAACTTGACCCCGAAACCGATTTCGGTACACTCGATTGGGGCAGGGGAGTATGGACCTACGATAATACGTGGTACTGGGGCTCGGGTAACGGCGTTATAAACGGCAAGCCCTTCGGTTTCAATATCGGCTACGGTTTTGCTGATGACAGTGCCGCAACGGAAAACGTAATTTTCTACGACGGCAAGGCTCATAAGCTTGATGAGGTAGCTTTCAATATTCCCGATACAAGCTATACAGACCAGTGGTCGTTCACTTCAAGTGACGGCAGGTTTGAAATGACCTTTGACCCGATTATTGACCGTGCGGCAAAGATTGACGTCAAGTTTATCGTAACCGACCAGCATCAGGTTTTCGGCAGAATGAACGGTAAATGTATTCTTGATGACGGTACGGTGCTTGAGGTAAAAGATCTGCTCTGCTTTGCAGAAGACGTACATAACAGATATTGAGGTATTAATTATGGATTGGACAGAAATTATTATAACCGTCAGCAGTGACGATATTGATAAGGCGGCGGCAATCGCACAGGTGCTCGTACCGGGTGTTTATATTGAGGATTACCGCACACTCGAGCAGGAGGCTTTTGAGATTGCAGGTATCGACCTTATAGACGAAGACCTGCTCGCAAAGGACAGAACAAAGGGTCTTATACATATCTATATTTCTCCCGAGGATAATCCTGCAGAAGCTACTGCATTCCTTACCGAGCGTTTTGCGGCTGAAAAAATTGCATACGAAATGAATACAAATATATGCAGAAACGAAGATTGGGAGAACAACTGGAAGGCTTATTTCAAGCCTATGGAAATCGGTGAGCGTCTGCTCATCCGTCCTCTCTGGATTGATGATTATAACGCAAACGGCAGAGCAGTGCTTTCAATCGAGCCGGGTCTTGCCTTCGGCTCGGGCACTCACGAAACAACCCGCCTTTGCCTTGAGGCTCTTGAGCCTTACATCACACCCGATACAGATATGCTCGACGTCGGTTGCGGCAGCGGTATCTTAAGCGTTGCTTCGCTTCTGCTCGGTGCAAAGTCTGCAGTAGGTGTTGATATCGATGCTCTTGCAGTTAAAACTGCACGTGAAAACGGCGAGGTAAACGGCTTCACAGAGCCGAAGTACGTTGTTCACAAGGGCAACCTTACCGATAAGGTCAGCGGCAAATTCCAGGTAATAGCGGCTAATATTGTTGCCGATATCATCATCCTTTTCTCTTCACAGGTTGGTGAATTTCTTGCTGAAGGCGGCGTGTTTATCGCATCGGGTATTATCAAACCCCGTGAGCCCGAAGTGCTTGAAGCATTCGAGGAAAACGGTTTTGAAGTAATAGCCCGCCACAACAAAAACGATTGGCTCTGTTTTGAATGTAAGAAGAAGTAAGACAAAGACCTCACTGTCAGACAGTGAGGTCTTCGCTTTTATGTATAATTTTTTCAGCTTTTTTAAATTCATCAATCGGTATTTGTTTTTACTCTTCAATCACTGAACTTTTGCCTGATTGTTTTCTTCTCTTTCTATAATAAAATAGCAATACCACCTGAAGAAAACACAAGCAGAGGTTACGAAAAAGATTATAGATAAAACTCCTGAAATAGCTCCCAAGCATATTTCTCTGTTCATATCTAGCTTTTCTGTAATTAGTGACAAAGTAATCCCCAAACCTGCACCAAACGTAGCGGCAGAAGATATGATAGCAGTTGCAGGCTTTTTTTCTTTATGGATTCTGTCGCAAATTTTTTTACATGCTGCTCTTACCGCTAAATATGAACACAAAAATGCAAGGGAGATACAGATTGACAAGGGAATAAAAATGTTTACATCGGTTTGTAAAAATGACATACATGAAAAATAGCATATATTTACTGCCAAAAACAGCCAATCCATAGCAAGATGTATAGATATGTGCTTTTGTGTATGTGTTACCTTAACTTTGAAATAAATCATAAAAGCTATTAAAGCTATTGACTCAGCTATTGCCACACCCCAAGTTATCGGCGATGCAACTACACCTCCGACACATAGAAAAGGAATCAATATATTGCCTAAAGCAAGCTGATATATTGTCTTGGATTTTAATTCATTATTATCGAAAGCAAAAAAAGCTTTGATATTGGAAATATCTGTGTTGTTTAGCATTTTTAAAAGCTTCATAACAATATCACGCTTTCTGTTGTTACTCTTTATTAATTAAATTATAACATATTATGAATGATTTGTAAACAAGCTTAATAAAACTTTCAGTTAAACACAACAAAAAAAGCCTTCCGAAAAAATCGGAAAGCTTTTCTGTTGTATTTACTTTTCAAATTTATACTTTTCAACCGTATGCACAACGTGCTTACAGGTGGTCAGGAATATCTTTGAGCCGAGCTCGCTTACTGTTTTGTTACCTTTTGCGTTGCAGAGCATTGCAAAATTCTCACCTACCGCCTTTATCACGTCACGCTGTTTTACTGCAAGGTAATAAAAGCTCATTGCCGCACCGTTTGAAATGCTGTCGTAAAATACAGGAGCATCTTTTTTCAGTCCGTCGTAAAGTGACTCGTTGGCGGCGGTTGCAAGTATGGGCTTGAGCTCGCTGAGCAGAGTGTATTCTGCACTGAATACCATAAGCAATCTGCACTGATTCTTTATTTCAGCGTCAAGTGTTTCGGTCAGTTCGTTTATAAGGTTTTCACTTTCGGGTGAAAGGGAAGCAAGCTCCTTGCCGAGTGCCTTTGCCTTGGCAGAGTTGCCGTTGAGAATGTTGCGCTTTATTTCTTCAGCAACGGCAAACAGGTCGCTCGTGTCGTTGTCTGCTGTCGGTGCTCTGAAGATTTTTACATCGCTGTCGTCATGCATAGCTTTTTCTCCTTATTCCGCTGCGGCTTTTTTTGCAAGTCTTTTCTGCTTTGCCTTGTAGCCGAGGAATGTATTGAGGTGCTGCTGAGGTATTTCGATACCGCCTACGCCTACAGCGGTAGGTGAGTACATACCGTGGAAATCACTGCCGCCGGTCATGATAAGACCGCTCTTCTTTGCAATTTTTGAAAGCTCCTCAATGTCGCTTTCGCTGTGGCAGGGATGCCATACTTCGATACCGTCAAGACCGACCTTTACAAGGTCGTCGATAATATCTGTACAGCCTGTGTGAGCAGGGTGAGAGAGCACGGCAATACCGCCTGCTGCCTTGACCTGCTTTACAATTTCTCTCGGGTCGGGGAAATCGGGCTGCACGATTATGTTGTCACTGCTCTCGGGTGAGAAAAGCTCACGGTATATATCACCGTAAACTTCGGTTGTGATACCGCACTCCATAAGAGCGTGCATAATATGCTGTTTGTAAACGTTTGTCGAGCCTGTTGCACATTTGAGCACAAGGTCTGACGTAATGGGGTAACGCTTGGAAGCCTTTATGATGAGATACTGGCTTGCTCGTTTGCGCAGGAAGGAATTACTGCGGCAAAGACCCTCAAGCCTGTCTGCACTGTCGGGCTGATAGCAAAGAATGTGTACCTCTTTGCCGAGCTCTTTGTCGAGTGCCGAAATCTCAACACCTGCAATTACGTTAACGCCGTAACGCTCACCTATAACTTTGCCTCGGACAGTGCCGGCAAGGCAGTCGTGGTCGGTGATTGCAATTGTTTCGATTCCTTTGTTTTTGGCAAGAATTATAAGGTCGTTAATACCTATCGAGCCGTCTGACAGTTTGGTGTGACAATGTAAATCTGCAGTCAAAATAAGACCTCCCTCGTGGTGTTGGTGGAAATGTGGTTAATTTTGGTCGATATTTCGCCTATTCTTACACTATTTTACACCAAAAGCAATATTTTTTCAAGTAAAAAAATGAGAGAAGCCATAAATATTTTATTATTCTTTTAGAGTATTTTACCTTAATTTAACACATATATTCACTGTATATCGGTTGACAAAATAATGCCGCAGGATGTAAAATAAAACTTAAAGGAGTGATTGAAAAAATGAAGAAAATTACGACGGTGCTGCTTGCGTTGTCGCTTTTGCTTTCTGTTTTTACATTAGGTGCAAACGCATATACAGGCAGGTACGTGCTTGACGGACTGAGTGAGGATTATCAGATAATGCTCAACAGTGCTGACGAGGATATGCAGCTTGGCAGTCTGTCCGCAAAGTACGAATCAAACGGCAGACCTGACACGATTTCGGGTGGCGGAGATTACGGCGGAGTTTCATACGGTGCATATCAGTTTTCAAGCCGCTTTGACGTGCCGAAAACATTTTTTAACTGGTGCATTTCTTCAGGCAAAGGCGTAGCAACAGGCGAGAGGCTGAAGGCGGCATACGAGCTTGATACCAATACATACGGTGAAAATTTCAACGCAGAATGGAAAAAGATTGCTCAGGAATCACCTGAGAGTTTTCTTGCGCTTCAGCACGGATTTACAAAGGCACGCTTTTACGATGTAGTTGTTGCAAAGCTCGAACAGCAGTTTGAGGGCTTTGAGGTGGATAACTATACAATAGCTCTCAAAAATGTAATATGGTCGCGTGCAGTACAGAACGGTGCAAATAACGATGTTATAAAAATTGCTTTTGAAAACCTCGGCGGATTCAAAAATCAGCCCGAGGATGTACTTATCAGAGCGATTTATAAGCAGGCAAGCAAGCTTGTCGATGAGCCGCCTGCTGAAGATTCTGTAAAGATTGAACGCAGTTCAGCTGAAAAATACGGCATTGACCCTGAGATTGTAGAGGGCAAATATCTCTATTACCACAGTAAAAATACTTCCGACGTTCAGGTTTCTGTTTACAGAAGACTTGCTGTAAGAGAGCCTGCAGAGGCGCTTGAAATGTATGTTGCGGCAGGCGGTACACTTACACCCGATATTCCGACTGAGCCTGAAAATCCCGGCAATCCCGATGATGGTGAATCTGAGCTTCCCGATGAGCCGGGTGCAGAGCTTCCGGATAATCCGACCGAGGAGCAGAGTCTTTTTGTTACTCTGCTTGAAGCTGTGATTATGTTTTTTGAAATGATAATTGATTTTATAACCGGACTCTTTGGTTAAAATCATACCGCTTTGATTGATGTATCCGTTGTCAGTCAAGGCGGTTTTTGTCGTTAAATGGTACAAAAAGAGAGACTTTTTTTCTATATTCACACTAATAATTTTAATTGAAAAAAAACGCTGATTATGTTATTATAATTAGACAGCCTAAAGTTACGGAGGTTAATTATGGCAAACACAAAAGAAATGAAAAAATATGTGCCTAAGGGTGAAGTCAAGGCGTACGCTATAGCTGCCCTGGGTCAGGGTCTTGTTTACAGCTGTATGTCCAGCTACATAACAGACTACTATATGAACGTGCTTATGCTTGATGCGGTTTTCGTTATCATGCTTATGCTCCTTGCTCGTGTCTGGGACGCAATCAATGACCCGATGATGGGTATGATTATGGACAGACGTTCAACCAAGAAGGGCAGAATGAAGCCTTATCCGGTATGGACTGCAATTCCGATTGCCGCACTTACAATACTTATGTTTGTAAATCCCGGCTTTGACACAAAGAATCAGTCAATCTGGCTTTACGTTTTTGTATCGGCCATTTATGTGCTTTGGGGTATGATTTATACTGCCAGTGACGTTCCGTTCTGGAGTATGCCCAATGTTATGACTCCCAACCCCAAGGAGAGAGGTAACATTATCTCCTACGGTAAAACTGTCGGCGGTATCGGTTCTGCTGTTACGGTTGCTCTTCCGATTATTGTAGGTTACTTTGTTGCCGATATGGATATCGAGCAGGCAAACATCGTAAAATATGCTGTTATGGCTATTTCAATGGCTGTTATCGGTATGCCCCTTTTCTCAATCTCTTCTTTCAAGATTAAAGAAAGAATTCAGCTCCCCGATGCCAAGAAAAAGGCTCCCGGTGAAGTTTCAACACTCAAGAGAATTTTCACCTGCAAGCCCCTTATGCTCGTCGTTCTTTCGGGTGTGCTTTCATTCGGCAGATATATGCTTCAGGCTGCAGAACCTCACGTTGCACGTTATTGGGGTTTCTATCTCGGCTCAAAAGCTCCCGAAACTGTTGAAGAAATCAACAAGAACATTTCAAACGTTGCTCTTGT
>JAZRSU010000011.1:0-29468 GCA_045651645.1 Acutalibacteraceae bacterium | reverse complement strand
ATGCTGTGGCCAGGAACTTTGATTCTTATGGAAGAAAAAATTCCTGCTGTCGGTGTATCTGCTTATGCTTTGATGGCGGCAGGTGGCGACTTCGGCGCTTCATTTGCACCTCAGACAATGGGAATTATCGTTGATAAAATTTCCGCTACTGAATGGGCACAGACTTTTGGGAGCAGTTTATCCTTGTCTCCGGAGCAGGTAGGATTTAAGGTCGGTATGCTGATCGCAACTATTTTCCCGATTTTAGGTGTACTTCTTTTGTTGTACATGAAGAAGTTTTTTAAGAGTGATATAAAAAAAGTTAGCTAAGTCCCTGAATTGGCAACCATTTTGAAGTTGCAACCTGCAACATCAAATTACAACCTACCTCGATTTTGTATTAAAGGTAGAGTAGTTAGACAAAAACGACTGAAAACTAAAGGTTTTCAGTCGTTTTTCTTTTATTGCTTTAGTTGTTATTTGGTGATATAATTAACTCGACAAACAAGAATTTGTAGGGATGAAAATGGTTTTAGAAACAGAACGCTTAATATTGAGGGAATATATTTGGGAGGATTTTGAAGCACTATTTGAAATCCTATCCGACGCAGAAACCATGCAACATTACCCAAATCCTTATGACCAAGAAATGACAAAGCATTGGATTGAATGGAATATTCAGAACTATAAAAAATTTGGTTTTGGTATATGGGCCGTAATCTTGAAGGGAACAGGCGAATTTATTGGCGACTGTGGAATGACAATTCAAAATATAGATGGAGAATTACTTCCTGAAATTGGGTATCATATTCATAAGAGTTATTGGAGAAAAGGGTTTGGGAGTGAAGCCGCGAGGGCAGTTAGAGATTGGGCATTTGAAAATACGGAATATGATTGTCTGTATTCCTATATGAAATATACAAATGTTGGGTCATATTCTACCGCCATTGCAAATGGAATGAAAAAGGTAAAGGAATATCCCGATGATAAAAATAAGATTTCTTACGCGTATGCTATAACACGCGAAGAGTGGAACTCACTTAACCGATAAATTCCAATTTGTCGAGCAGCTGACACTTTCCCCACTTTGCTAACTGCAACACAGGCAGCTATCGCTAACAACTAATATTTGATTAGTCTGTTTCGGATAAGTGAATAACTAAAAACAAATCCCCATCGAGCAATTGATGGGAATTTTTCTTGTGAACGGCAAATCTTTATGTTATAATGAATTTAAAGAATAAAAGGAGTGAGCAAGGTGAAAGAAAATATTAAAACAAAACTCCCTATAAACAGTCCTTTGGTAAAAATTCCCTTCGGTGGACTTACTTCAAATATGCTCAGAACCATTGCGGTTATTCTTATGCTGAGTGACCATATCTGGGCAACCTATATGAGTTTTGGCGATTGGATGACCCATATTGGTAGAATGGCTTTCCCGATTTTTGCTTTTCAGATTGCAGAGGGCTTTGTTCATACCTCAAATTTTAAAAAATATGCATTGCGACTTTTTGGATTCGCAATAGTTACCGAAATTCCATTCAATCTCTTTTATAGTAGCAGATTGTTTAATCCTTATCATCAGAATGTATTATTTACGCTCCTTTTGGGTTTGCTTGCAATAAGCGTAATTGATAAAGCCAAGAAAAAAAGAACTGCAAAGAATATTGCACTTTCTGTTTTATGGTTGGTTTTAATTTGTGTTGCATCAATTATTGGCTTTGTGGATTACGGCTTCCTGGGTATGATTACGGTTGTAATGTTCTATCTTCTGAGAAATTTCCCGTTTGCCTGGCTTGCTCAGTTTGTGGCAATGGTACTTATCAATATTGTGTTCTTTGAGGGACAGGTATTTCCCATTGAAATTCTCGGCAAAACCTTTGAAATACCTTCTCAAGGTTTTGCAGTGCTCTCCCTTATTCCAATATGGTTTTATGGGGGCAAAAAAGGAAAATCAAGCAAAATTATGCAATATGGTTTCTATGCCTTTTACCCCGTGCATATGTTGATTTTGTATTTAATAAAGTTTATGGCATAAAATAATTCCCCACTTTGCTAACTGCCCCACAGGCAGCTATCAACGGCTAATTTTAATTAGTTCGGGTAAGTGAATAACTAAAGTGAACTCCCCATCGAGCAATCGGTGGGGAGTTTTTGTATGTAGTTATTGAAATCTTGGTTATGCTTTTTGCAACTTAAAATAATTCTCTTGCGGAATATTAATAAATATAGTATAATAACTCCATCTTTATTAGAAGGAGCTTTTTGATGAAAAAGAATGTTATTTTTTCTACACTTATTATTTTAGCAACTGCAGCATTATTTATGCTCAGAATTACACATATGCCTGCGCATATTGCAATTTCGTTTGTTGGATTAGCATTACTTATTATCTTTTCAGTACTTACACGCAAGAGTTGGAAACTGCCTTCAATTGAGATTCTTTGCCGTATCTGTTACTTTATCGCATTGGCAACCGGTATTGTGCTTATGAATGTAAACGGTGTGGCAGCATTGTCTGGCGTGCATAAGGTAAGTGCTGTGCAGTTTGCTGTCTTGTTTGTGTTCCTCTTTATTCACAAATTGGTTGCAAAGAAAAAGTAATCCGCTTTTTGGCGATTTGTTTAATTAGTTCGGGTAAGTGAATAACTAAAATAAACACCCCACCGAGAAATCGGTGGGGTGTTTTGCTTGTGCTTTTTGAGTGGAGTCATTTTTATTTTACTATTGCATCAGCAGGTGCGTTTTCGGGCAACCAGCCTGTGAAACCAAGCTCGGGCATTGCGTTGATTGTTGCCATATCTTCAGCGCTGAGTTCAAAATCAAAAATCTGTGTGTTTTCGATTATTCTTGAGGGTGTAACAGACTTTGTGAGCACGTTAAGACCTGACTGTAAAACGAATCTGAGACAAATTTGTGCTACGGTCTTGTTATACTTCTTTGCAATTGCGGCAAGTGTTTCGTCTCCGAGAACATCTCCACAACCAAGAGGGCTGAATGCCTGAACAAGCATTTCTTTTTCCTGCGAATACGCAACCGTTTCGGGCTGTGTGTAACCGGGGTGAAACTCAATCTGGTTTACCATTGGCTTTATTTCGCAACGCTCAACCAGTGCGTCATAGTGCTTCTTCTGGAAGTTTGAAACACCTATAGCACGGATTTTTCCGCTTTTGTATGCATCCTCAAAAGCCTTCCATGTTCCTGCGTTTATCTCTTTCCAGTCTGCCGATACCTTTTCTACGCAGGGCCAGTGGATAAGATAAAGGTCAAGGTAATCAAGACCGAGGTTTTTAAGTGAAATATCAATCGCCTCGGTTGCTTTTTCGTAACCTCTCATCGTAACCCAGTGTTTGGTGGTTACAAATATCTCATCACGCTTTATGCCTGTCGCTTTTATTCCTTCACCTACAGCGGTTTCGTTGCCGTATGCGAATGCAGTGTCAATGTGGCGGTAACCGGCATTTATCGCCTCAATAACAGCGTTTTTTGCGGTTTCTCCGTTGGGTGTAAGGTATGTTCCGTAACCAACGCACGGTACTTCAACACCATTGTAAAGAACGAAAGAATCAGTGAGCTTGTTCATTTCAGATTACTCCTTTAATAATATATCTGAATTATACCATCAAAGCCGTAAAATGACAATATAAAAAGTTTGTGCAGATAATTTTGCTCAAAAGGAATAAAATTCATTGACACCGCTTTATGTAGTAGTATAATAAAAATCAGTAAGTGAGTAAGGCAGGTGACACGATGAAAAAGCGGTATTCTATGCTGACGGACAGTCCGCTTAAAAGTATTATACTTTTTGCTTTGCCTATAATGGCTTCATCTATGCTTCAGTACAATTACTCTCTTGTTGATAACATTATCGTCGGCAGGTACGTCAGTGAAAGTGCATTGGCAGCAGTAGGCTGTGTAGGTCCTATAAACGCTTTTATAATCGGTGCCGCCCTCGGTCTTACTACAGGCTTTACAATTCCCGTCGCTCACGCGTTCGGTGAGGGTGATAAAAAGAAACTCAGCCACTATGCAGGTAACAGTATTGTTGTAGCCTTTATTATCGGCTGTGTAATTGCGGTTTTGTCACATGTAATTTCTCCTGTCTTGCTTACCCTTGTCGGCACTCCCGATGATATAAAAGACATTGCGTCTTCATATATCAATATTCTCTATTGCGGTGTCCCTGTGCAGATGCTTTCAAATAACCTTACGGCAATTTCACGCTGTACGGGCGAGAGTAAAAAGCCCCTGTATTTCTTTTGTGTCAGTGTTGTTGTCAATTTTGTTCTCGATTTACTTTTTGTCAGATATCTTCACCTCGGTGTCGAGGGTGCAGCTGTCGCAACTCTGATTTCTCACTGTGTTGCGTGCCTTCTCAATGCGGTGTACGTGTTCCGTTTCAATAAAAACGTTGAGTTTAAAAGATGTGATTTCAGACCGCGTAAGCATACGGTTTTTCATCAGATAAAACTGGGTGTACCGGTTTCACTTCAGTTTACCGTTACTTCGGTCGGCTCGATGTGCCTGCAGAGTGTTGTCAATTCCTTCGGTACTAACGTAATTGCAGGCTTTACTGCCGCAAACAGGGTAGAGAATGTTACCAATATTCCTATGTCAGGTCTCGGTGTCGCTACTCAAACCTTTGTCGGACAGAATTATGGTGCAGGAAATTACGGCAGAATAAAAGACGGTGTAAAGAAAATATTCATTCTCGATTTGTTCGTGTCTGTCGCTATGAGTCTTACTCTTTATTTTGCGGCAGAGCCGATTATTTTGCTCTTCGGCGATAATATGACAGGTGAGATTATGGTTGCCGCCAAACGCTATATTCTTGCAATTTCTCAGTGCTACAGCCTTGTTGCAATTCTTTTCGTAATGCGTAATACACTCCAGGGTATGGGCTTTACCTATGCCAATTCTGTCGCAGGTGTCGGTGAATTCTTCGGCAGACTCTCCGTTGCCTTTATTCTTACACCGCTCCTCGGCTTCGATGCAGTCTGCTACGCAGGTCCCGCCGCCTGGCTTCTTGCCGATATTCCGCTTATAATCATATATTTAAGAAAACAACGCCGGTTCAAAAAATATTCCTTTCAAAACCATATTCATTACTGATTCAAAAAGTATACCTAAAAACCTCCCTGTATTTTCATATACAAGGAGGTTTTATTATTCGGTCAGCATTTCTCTTGCACTGCCTGCACTTATTTCACCCAGTACGCTGTCGCTTATACTTATCCTGTTGTCCGTACTGTTTATATTTATTTTTTCATTACAAATATATGCTCTGTCAAGCTTTTTCATTTTTTCTGTCAGATGGTTTTCTGCGGCGTTCAGCATCAGTTTATTGTCATCATAATTTATTTGGTTTTCGGAATATGTGCGGTAAATCTTCTGTGTTATGCCTATTGGCAATACGGTGTTGTTTATTACAATGTGGCTGTGTCGGGTGAAGTTCGGCTTTGTGCCGTCATCTTTGTACAGCGGTATGTTGAAGCACATAAAATGAATTGTTGTTCTGCTCTTTTCTCTTGTTACTGTCAGTGTATCCGCAACTCTGTCGGTTTTTGTCTGAAAACTCAGGTCGGCGCGTATCAGTGCGTATGCCTCAGCGTGCCTGAATTTTACCGAGCCGTCATTCAGCTCCACAAAGCCGCCTGCAAGTGCTTCGCCCGCCCTTATTGCTTCGCCTTCATCGTGTAGCTTTGTGCCTTGGTATACCTCTATTGCGGCAATCTGTCCGTCAACCTTGCTTACAACGTCGCAAGGGAATTCTTTATCGGTTTTCTGTGCTTTGTCTGCTGTTTCTGCAACTTTCACCTCAATGCACGAACCCAGTACATTGACCGACATATATGAAAGCTCCGGCAGCGCATGCATTGCGTGAAACCTCGCAGATGCCGCATCAATGTTTTTGCGCAGTGTGCCGGGCTTTATGCCGGATTCTGCAAGTACCGTCAGTATCTCTTCGTCGGTTATTCGGTTGTTACCGCTGATGTTGATGCTCCATACCATCGTCGACATCAGTGTGACAAGGCATACCCCGATTACCGCCCCGTACAGCAGACCTGCCCTGCGACGGTGTCTGTTGATAAAGAAAGGCAACCCGTGGCGTGAAATTATTTTCGTCAGCATTCCCGAGCGTGTTGCACAGCTTTTTATTTTACGGTAGTGAGCGGCTTTTGTGTAAGCGGTAAGAGTGCATCCGTCAACTTTCAGTTCCCACAGTATAATGCCTTTTTTACTGCACAGGTTCAGAAATCTTTCGCTGAATCCGCCTTCAGCTCTGAAGTAAACGTATCCGTAAAACAGACTGAGTAATTTTGCAAAAATGATGTTTCACCCTTCCTGACTGAATTCTATGCTCAGGAATTTTCCGCTTATTACCGTGCGTTCATCGTCAAAGTTCTGCATAGCAAGTGAATCACCGCAGAAGCTCGCACAGCAGTTTCCGAGGTTAAGCGTTATTTTTTCACTGCTGTATTCTATAATTCCCTTGCATCCGTCTATGTCGGCTTCTTCGTTGCCTGTCAGGTTTATCTGTGCGTAACCGTTGAATGCGGCTTTGGGTAGCCCCGTGTTCTGTATCAGCTGTGATTTCAGCTTTTCTTTTTTCAAAGGATAATCACCCCGAGGTAATATATACGTCAGCTTTTAAGTAAATATGTTCTGGGGTGATGCTGTGTGAAAAAATTCAAAGGGCTTTCTTTTCTTTCGGTTTTACTTGCCGTAGGTCTCGGTGTTATGATTCTCAGGTTTCCGCAGTCCGCACTTGACGGTGTACGCTACGGTATTGAGCTGAGTCTTAACGTTGCCGTACCTTCGCTTTTTCCTTTCCTTGCAGTCAGTGTCTTTGTTTCGGGCTTTGCCGTACCGGATAAATTGCAAAGGGTACTGTCGGTAGTAATGCGGTTTCTCTTCCGTCTTCCTGGCGAGGCATTTTGTGCGGTTGTGTTCGGGCTTGTCGGCGGTTATCCCGTAGGCTGTGCCGTTGCCTCAAGGCTTTATGAACAGGGCAAAGTCACCCGTGAGCAGGCACAGCGTTTGACTCTTTTCTGCGTCAATTCAGGCCCTGCGTTTGCCGTTACTGCCGTCGGCTCGGTAATGCTCGGAGACAGCAGAGCAGGTGCGTTGATTTTTGCTTCACTTTGCCTTTCTTCCGTGTTTGTTGGTGTCGCTCTGCGTTTTGTGTCACCTGAACCACAGAAGAATGAAACAAGAGAAAATCCGCTTGTTCCTCTCTCTTACCGTTTCGTTGAGTCTGCAGAAAAAGCATCACTCTCCGTCTTCAGAATCTGCGCGTGGATTACACTGTTTTCCTGCTTGTTTTCACTCTTGAAGGAGCTTGGTCTGAGTGATAATGTGATGTCCGTAATACGCTGTGTGTTTGAGGTTACGGGCGGTTGCCGCTCTGCCGCAGAGTACGGCAATATCTATACCGTTGCGGCTACGCTTGGTTGGTCGGGTCTGTGTGTTGTGTGCCAGGTGCTCGGCGATGTCCGTAAGGTCGGCACGCCTCTGCCGCTTTTTCTTGCTTTCCGTGCTGTCCATGCCGCACTTGCCGCAGTTGTGTGCCGCGTTCTGCTTATGCTTTTTCCTGTCAGCGTGTCAACTTTTGCTCCTCTTTCACCCGATACTGCTGTCGAGCTTTTTTCTGCTTCAGCACCTGCCGCTATAGCTTTGCTCGGTCTTTGCACAGTTTTTATAGTTGACCTTGATAGAAACAAAAAAATGTGTTAATATATACTTTCAGAAGCAGTAATAAGTATACTTTCGGAGGCGAGGTATAGTGAAAAAGAAACTTCTCAATCTCAAATCAATAGATAAAATATGTGCTAACTGTGCCCACGGTAAGCATTCTCCGGGTGAGACGAACGTGCTTTGCGAAAAACGCGGTGTTATGCTCAATACATCATCCTGCCGCAAATTCAAGTACGATCCTCTCAACCGTACTCCTGCACGTCCTGTTTCTTTCGGCGAGTTTTCAGCAGAGGAATTTGTGCTGTGAGAGTACTTGTTGCACCCGATTCGTTCAAGGGCTCACTTTCTGCACTTGAAGTGTGCGATATCGTAAAGCGTGCTCTCGTGTCGTCTTTGCCCGATGTCGAGGTAGACTGTATACCTGTTGCGGACGGCGGCGAAGGCACTGCAGACAGCTTTGTTTTTGCTTGCGGTGCACTCCTGAATGAGGCAGAGGTTACTGCTCCCGATTTTATCCGTGTTAAGGCAAGTTATGCCGTTATGGGCGATACCGCCGTTATCGAAACTGCACAGGCAAGCGGACTTCCGCTTGTAAAGGGGCAGAATAACCCCGTGCTGGCTACTTCCTACGGTTCCGGTGAACTTATACTCGATGCGCTTGAAAAAGGCTGTAAGCACATAATTCTCGGTATCGGCGGCAGTGCAACAAACGACGGCGGCATAGGCTGCCTTTCTGCTCTGGGTGTGCGTTTTCTCGATGAAAACAATGCCGAGGTTGAACCGAACGGACTTGGTATGTCAAAGGTTAAATCGGTCGATATTTCGGGTATCGACAGCCGTGTTGCTCAGTGTGAATTCACCGTGCTCTGCGATGTCGAAAATCCGCTTTACGGCAAAAACGGTGCGGCATACGTCTATGCACCGCAAAAGGGTGCAGATGCCGATAAGGTCGCTTTTCTCGACTCAGCGCTTCGCAATTTCGAGTCTGCGGTCATAAACTCTCTCGGTGTGGATTTTGCCGACGATAAAGGCTCAGGCGCGGCAGGCGGTATGGGCTACGGCTTTCGTGTGTTTCTCGGTGCAACTCTTAAAAGCGGTGCTGAAACTGTGCTCGATATCTGCGGCTTTGATGAGCGTGCGGCTAAGGCAGACGTTATCATTACGGGCGAGGGCAGGTTTGACAGTCAGAGCCTTATGGGCAAAGTGCCTTGCGAGGTTATCGGCAGGGCAGGGGATAAGCCGGTGCTTGTGCTCTGCGGTATGAGTCTGCTTGAAAAAGCAGAGGGTGTAACTGCAATTTTTGAGTCTAATCCGCTTCATCTTCCCTTTGAGCAGGTGCTTCCTGAGTGCAGAGAGTCGCTTTACACTGCGGTTTCGGGCGATGTTGCAGATTTTTTGAAAAAATTTGAAAAAAAGTATTGACAAGTCTGTATTCTTTTGTTATTATATCAAAGCACTCTGCGAGACAGACTTGCAGATAATAGTTGGTGTTTATGACATTGAGGGTCCACCCGTTCCCATTCCGAACACGGTAGTTAAGCTCAATCGTGCCGAAAATACTTGGTGGGTCACCGCCCGGGAAGATAGGTCGTTGCCAACACCAAAAAAGTAGCCACCCAATAGGGTGGCTGTTTTTTTTGCGTTTGCTAAAAAATTAATCCCGTTCACTCATAGAAAAGGTGAACGGGATTTTTTTAGTTTTGTTCTGTGTATTTTTCTGCCTGAAGCTTGAACATATAGGCGTATTTGCCGTCAAGATTCATCAGCTCATCGTGTGAGCCGCTTTCAATTATTCTGCCTTTTTCAAGCATGAATATTCTGTCTGCGTGGCGTGTGGTTGAAAGACGGTGTGAAATAAATATAACCGTCCTGTCCTCACAGTTGCGGCTGATTGCCTGGTTGAGTTCATATTCCGATACGGGGTCGAGGTTTGCCGAGGGCTCGTCGAGTATTATGTACGGGCACTGCTTGTAGAATACTCTTGCTATTGCAAGCTTCTGCTGTTCACCGCCCGAGAGCATAAGTCCCTCGTCGTCAAATTCCCTGAGCAGTATCGTGTCTGCACCGTGCGGAAGCTTCTTTGTGAAGCCTGCAAGCTTCAGTGCCTCAAGCACACGCTCAGAGTCGTAATCCTTCTGCATTGCCACGTTTTCACCTACTGTTGCACCGAAAATGCAGAAATCCTGGAATACTGCGGCAAAGCGTGCACGGTGTGATTCAACGGTTTCCTCGCGTATATCTCTGCCGCCTAATTCTATTGCTCCGCCCTTTATATCGTAAAGACGAAGCAGAAGATTTGTAAGCGTTGTCTTACCTGCACCGTTATAACCTACAAGGGCTATCTTTTCGCCGGGCATTATTTCAAACGAAACGTCGTTTATGCAGTCTTTGCTGCTGCCTTCGTATGCAAAGGTAACGTTTTTAACCGATATCTTTTCGGGCTTTCCACACTCGGCAACGTGTTTGCCGTCTTTGATTTTTGACTTTTCACCAAGGAAATCACGGCATTTCTCAATCATCTGTGACCTTTCGGTAAAGTTACGCAGGCTGTAAACCGTCAGGTAAAGTACGGCACTGCCTATCTGTACGGCACCGTTGAAGGTTGCAACAAAATCGCCAGCCGACATATTGCCCGTAACTATTGTCTGGTAGCCGATGTAAAGGCTGAGTATGAGCATGAAGCCTACAACCTGCACCGTAAATTCCTGCGAGAAAAACAGCCAGTCAAGCTTTTTAACGTATCTGCGCTGTGTGTCTATAACGTCGTCGGCACTCTCGTTGAATCTTTTGCGGAGCAGGGGATATATACCGCTTGTGCGTATTTCGCTTGCGTAATCGGGCAGGTAAAATACTCGTGCGAAGTAGTCGGCTCTGCGGTGCTTTTCGGTTGTTGCCTCTCGTCTTTTGGTCTGCAGACTTCCCGTATATTTGCCTACGGGTATGAAAAGTGTAACCGAAACAAGTACTATTACAAGACAAATCGGGTCGATTGTGAGCATAATTGTTGCAACAGCCGCGAACGATATAACCTGCTCTACGTAGCCTCTTACAAGGTTGAGAATTGAGCGGAGGTTGTCTGCGGTGTTCTCAATCGAAAGAATAAAGTCGCTGTAATATCCGGGGTCGTCGTATCTTGCAAGATCAAGCTCGGCGGCCTTTTTGTAAAACATCGACTGTATGCCGAGGTCAAGCTTTTCACGTTCTCTGTGCACAAACAGCTCGTAAAATATGTTTGTAAAAATTTCGCAGGCGACTATTATGCCAAGCATTGAAACAATTGCAAGCACTATCTTTTTCGGATCGCCGCCGTTCTGCACCTCGTCAATAACGTATTTCAGACCGATAACGGAGATGAGCTTGCTCGGCAGTGCACCCATAATCTGCTCTGCAATTTCGCCGATTACAAGACCGGGCGAAATCCTGAACATTATGCGAAGCATATAAAATACGTTTACTATCGTGTTGTGCTTTGCCTTAATCTTTTTCTTCATATCAGCTCACACTCCTTTCGGTATCAGTATAGCTTGAAGCCTGGAGTGTGAACATTTCAAAGTAGTTGCCGCCGGCTGACATAAGCTCTTCGTGCGTACCGCTTTCGGTAACTCTGCCGCCTTCAAAAACGTATATTCTGTCAGAAAGTACGGCGCTTGAAAGTCTGTGAGATATGTAAATAACGGTTTTGTCTTTTGTTGCGTCAATAAGGCTTTCGTACATTTTGTACTCGGCAATCGGGTCAAGTGCGGATGACGGCTCGTCAAGTATTGCAAGTTCAAAATCTTTTGCAAACATTCTTGCCGCACACAGCTTCTGCTGTTCACCGCCCGAAAGTCCTATGCCTTTTTCGTCAAACTCGCGTGTGAAAACGGTCTGCTCCTTTTCGGGCATAACCATAACACGCTCATATACACCTGCCGCCTTGAGCGAATCGGTGACAATCCTGTTGTCCGCTTCGCTTTCTTCCTCGCGGCAGAGCACGTTTTCGCTTACCGTCAGTGCGAATACTTTGTAATCCTGGAATACGGTCGCAAGCTGATTGCGGAGTGAATCAATATCGTATTCTCTGATGTCTGTACCGTTGTAGAGTATTATACCGCTGTCAGGGTCGTAAAATCTGAGCAGTAGTTTTACAAATGTTGTCTTGCCTGCACCGTTGTGTCCTACAACTGCAATAGTCTCACCCTTGCCGATTTTAAAGTTGAGTCCGTTGAGTGAAGGCTTTTTTGCACCGGGGTAGGTGAAATGCACGTCACGGAATTCAAGGCTTTCAAATTCATCTGCAATTTTGTCACCGCCGACAACTTTCGGTTCATACTCCATAAATTCCTTGAGGTTGCCGAAGTAAGCAGCTTCCTTACGGATGAAAGAGATTGCACGGCTCAGGTTGTTGAGCACGTCCTTGAGGTTGCTCATCGCCGTCATAATAACGGAGAAATCCGAAATTGCGAGATTTCTTTTTACAACAAATCGGTAGGTTGCATAGGTGTATGTTGATGCTACGGGTATAGCTCTGCCGAAAAGACCTGCTATAAGCTCGAGCACAGCCATCTTTACGCCGTATTTCTTGATTATTGCTCTGTTGTTTTCAACCGCTGTTTCAAATCGGTTGTACATAACCCCGAATATGCCTGAGGTTCTTATGTCTTTGGCAAAGTCTTTCAGGAAAACGGTACGCTTGACGTATTCCTTAGACCTTTTGTGCATGGTCATTTCCTTGTCTTTTTTTACTTCAACCTTTCCCTTGATTGATTCGGCAATTACAACTCCGACTGCAACAAGCAGTATAAGCAGTATTTTTGGGTCGATTGTTGTAACGTAAGCAATAAGGAATATACCGGTCAGACCGCCTGCAATCATACTTGCAAGGTTGTATGCAAATTCGTTTGAGTGGTCGTTGGTTATAATTTCGGTTGCACGCTTGTATTTGTTGTAAAATTCAGGGTTTTCAAAGCAAGCTATATCAACGCTGACCGCTTTCCGGAAAATACGGTCGTTGAGATTTTTGTAAAAATACTTCATCCTCGTGCAGACAAGGTAGTCTGTTATACAGTCGGTTGCCTTTGCAATCAGACCCGAAGCCGCAAACATAAGCACGAGCAATACGTATTCCTTGTAATTTCCACCGTTTTCTATCAGTGACAGCAGAAGCTTGAGAAACAGTATCTCCTGAATAAAGCGTGTGAAAAACCAGTGTGCAGTCTGTGTCAGTATAAAAGATGTGAGCATCAGCGGTGCACACTGATGTATCGTTTTTATAGCGTAAAGAGTGTTCTTGAGGTTTTCAAAACGCTCTTTGCTTGCTTTAGGTGTTTTCTTCTTCAAGTTAAACCTCCTTTACAGTCGGAGTAGATAAAAACGCCCGAAAAACCGCAACGTTTTCCGGGCGTTCAGCAATACAAAATTGTCTCAGCAGACAGAAGCGGACACAATTACCCGAAAATTATTATCTGAAAAAGTGGTCATCATTATGTCCGTTAGTCCAGGATGACATTAATTCCTAATTCTTAATTGATTAAGGCTGTACGGTAATCGGCTTTTCTTCACTCTCGTGCTCAACGAGAATGAAGTTGTTACGCTTTGCGTATGCCCATCTCATATCAAACAGCTTTACAGCGTCAAGCGGTATGTAGAGCTGGTTTCTCTTTGCTTCGTTGCGGAATACCGCGTTCTCAAGCTCAACAGTACCTCTGTCAGTTTCAACCACCTTGCTGTCCTGTGTGAACCTTGCCCAGTGACCGTAGCCCTCAAGATATACCTGGTTTTCTGTCTTTTCAACACGTCCGCCAAAGTATGTGAAAAGCACGCTCAGACAGCCGTACCATACACCGTCAACGTTTTCGCAGGTTGTCTGATACTGGCAAAGACCAAGGTCAGCACCCTTGTACATCATACGAGTGCGGTTGAAGTAGGGGGCAAGTGCACGCGGCTCAATAACGTCATTTCCCTTATCAATAGTACAGCGGTCAGCAATTCTGCCGTCCTCAAGCGAAGCTGTGATTGTCAGCTTCTTGCCGTCAACCTCTGCAATTGCAACCATCGAGGTCTTGTCTTCCATCGGATAGAATGCTGTGTGCCATACTTTGCTGAGTGAACGTGTGCCGGGCGGATTCTGATTAGAGTTGCCGAGTACGTAGTTTATCATACCCTTTGAAGGCTCTTCAAACAGCTCTTCGTTCTTTCTGGGGAAGCTTCTGCCGAAGCTGTGCTCGTGACCCGAGAAGAGCAGGTCGAGCATCTCCATACTCTCAGTCATAACAGGGTAGCAGTCGTAATTCTGGCAGTCACTGCCTGTGTAGCATACAGGGAAGTGGTATGTGCCGATTTTCCAGTCAGCTGTGCATTTTTCAAGGTCAGCCTTGAGCCACTCGTTAACATCCTCGGGGCCGTTTACACCGAGTACGGTGAAGTGAGCATTTCCGTAGTCAAATGTGTAGTTTTCGGTCTTCCAGCCTTCGGGGCCGTTGTAGGGGTAGCTGCCCTTGAGCTGTTTGCAGAAAAACTCTGCAGGCTCGGAGTAGTATCTGCCCTTAGAATTTCTGTAATCTTCAAATCCTCTTGTATCGTGGTTACCCTCAGTGAACATAACGGGCACGTATTCGGCAATGCCTTCCCAACCGAGGAACGCACCGTTCCACTGCTGCTCGTGCTGACCGCAGTCTGTGTTGTCGCCTGCAGTGAGGATAAATGCAGTGTCAGGATGCTCCTTGAGGTAACGCTTGATAAGCGAATTGAAGTATGAGTAATCGGGTGTTTCAAACGGGTGAGCCTTCTGCTGGTCGGAAACACAGAGAAATTTGAACTTTGTCAGACCCTCGGGCTGAGTTGTGAAAAAGTATTCTTTACTGCGGTTTGTATCGTTGCCGCAGGTGTAGTAATACTTTGTGCCGGGCTTGAGTCCCTCAAGATGACCCCAGAACATATTGCTGATGTCGATATCGCTTTCGAAAACTTCAGTCTCGGCTTCGGTACGCATTACAGTGTCAGTGCCTTCTTCGCGGTAGAGCACGTAGCCGTCTGTAACGTCGGTGCTTGTACGCCAGGTAACTGCCATTGTGGTTTTTGCGTCGTCGTAAATGCTTATCATTATATGGTCGGGCTGAGGTGTCGAGCCGCGTAAAGGTTTAATTCTCTCCATTTAAAATTCTCCTTTTTAAATAATACCGATTAAGTATATCACGCAGAAAACGTTTTTTCAATCTGTTTTAATAGTCTTTTGTTGAATTTTCATAAATTTAAAATATATCTTCAAGCAAAATGACTGTTGTTTTTATTTTCGAAACCTTTATAATTATAATAAAATTTCTTGAACGGAGAATAACGATGACAGAAACAATCGGTCAGATTATAGGCTTTGTCGCAATGGCGGTTATTGTGTTTTCATATCAGCAGAAATCACATAAAAATATTCTCACCTTTCAGATGGTGTCGGGTCTGCTTTTTACTCTGCACTTTCTTCTGATAGGCGCATATACGGGCTGTGTTTCCAATCTTATCGGTGCACTGCGTTCTCTTATATATGCCAACCGCGGAAAAAACAAATTCACCGATTTCAGTCTCTGGCCTGTGATTTTCAGCGTTGTTTTCACTGTTTCGGGCATTATGACCTGGGATAATATCTTCTCCGTCTTCCCGATTATAGCTATGGTTGCTTCTTCCGTTGTTCTGTGGATTGATTCGCCTAAAATCAACCGTGCCTTTTCAATCCCCACATCAGCCTGCTGGCTGATTTACAATATTCCTACACGTTCTTTTGCAGGCATTGCTACAGAAATCTTTGTCCTTTCGTCAATCGTTGTGGGTATGATTCGTCTGGACAGAAAGAAAAAATGAAATCTGTCTTGTTAAAATAACCAATAAAACATTATAATATTTTACATTCCGAAACACAGAAAAGTGTTGATTTTGTAAAACCATTTTATATAATTAAAGTGTAGTTTATTGTCGCTTTTGTCAGTGACAGAAAGGAATATATTATGGATAAAAAACTCAGAGTAGGTATTATCGGCTGCGGCGGTATTGCCAACGGCAAGCATATGCCCTCTATTGCAAAAATCAAAGAGGCTGAAATGGTTGCTTTCTGTGACATAGTTGTTGAAAAAGCACAGGCTGCTGCCGAAAAATACGGCGTTGAAGGTGCAAAGGTGTATGAGGATTACAAAGAGCTTCTCAAGGATGAGAGCATCGACGTAGTCCACGTCTGTACACCCAACCGTTCACACAGCTTTATTACTGTTGATTCGCTTGAGGCAGGCAAGCACGTTATGTGCGAGAAGCCTATGGCAAAAACATATGCAGATGCTAAGCTTATGCTCGAAGCTGCACAGCGTACAGGCAAGAAACTCACAATCGGCTACCAGCAGCGCTGGAGAGATGATTCCATCTACCTCAAAGAGGCTTGCGACAATGGCGACCTCGGCGATATCTACTATGCAAAGGCTATCGCTCTTCGCCGCCGTGCAGTTCCGACATGGGGCGTTTTCCTCAACGAGTATGAGCAGGGCGGCGGTCCCCTTATCGATATCGGTACACACGCTCTCGACCTTACTCTCTATATGATGAATAACTATAAGCCCAAGATGGTTGTCGGTACTACATTCAAGAAGCTCGGTCAGCAGAAGCGTGCCGCAAACTCCTGGGGCGATTGGGATCCCGAGAAGTTTACTGTTGAAGATTCCGCTTTCGGTTTCATCGTTATGGAAAACGGTGCAACAATTACTCTTGAGTCTGCATGGGCACTCAATGTTTCCGACCCGAGAGAGGCTGTATGTATGCTCTGCGGTGACAAGGCAGGTGCCGATTTCAACGGTCCGGACGAAAGCCTTCAGTTCAACTATGTCAAGTACGGCAGACAGGTTATCGAAACACCTAACTTCGATGCAGGCGGCGTAGCCTTCTACGATGGTGACCGTCATCCCGACCCGAAGGATATTGAGTGCCGTCTGTGGTACGATGCAATCCTCAACGATACAGAGGTCAAAACAAAGCCCGAGCAGGCACTTGTAGTCACTCAGATTCTTGAAGCTATCTACGAGTCTGCAAAGACAGGCGAGCCCGTATATATAAATAACGACTGATTACAGCAAGGAGATATTAATTATGAAAATAGCAGTTCAGCTTTACAGCGTACGTGACTGTATTAACAGTGCGGACGATTTTATGAAGGCTCTTGAAGAAGTCAAGGCTATGGGCTACGACGGTGTTGAGTTTGCAGGCTACCACGGTGTCGATGCCGCAACTATCCGTGCAAAGCTCGATGAGCTCGGTCTTGTGCCCGTAGGTACACATCTCGGTATCAACGATTTCCTGCCCGAGAATATCGACAAAACAGTTGAGTTCAATAAGGTTCTCGGCTGCCTTAACTGCGGCGTAGGCGGTGCGGCGCACGATACTGTTGAGGAGTGCGAGTATGCCGCTAAGGCTCTTGCCTACGGCGCAGAAAAACTTGGTGTGCCTACATATTATCACAACCATACAGAGGAGTTTACTCCCCTTGAAAACGGCAAAATCGGTATGCAGATTTTTGCTGAGCATACACACCTTGAGGTTGATACATACTGGAGCCACTGTGCAGGTGTAGAAAACTACAGCTTCATTATGGAGAATAAGGACAGAATCTGCCTTCTCCACGTCAAGGACGGTCTCAATCGTAAGCCTCTCTCTCTCGGCGATGGCGACTGTGATGTTGCAAAGGTAGTAAAGGCTGCAAAGGATGCAGGTATTGAGTGGCTTGTAGTTGAGAATGATGACCCCGTACCGAACGGTCTTGAGGATGTTAAGCGCAGTATCGCTTATCTTAAAACACTTGTCGGCTGAGAGGAGATATAAAAATGAAAATTGGTGTAATTACAAACCTTCTCGGTAATCTTCCTCTTGAAGAAGCTCTCGAGTACTTTGTATCAAAAGGCATTGAGATGGTCGAAATCGGCTGTGGCGGCTATCCCGGCACTCAGCACGCTGACCCCGATGTGCTTCTGAATGATGAGGCAAAGCTTGAGGAGTTCAAGGCTGTTATTAAAAAGTATAATGTAGAAATCAGCGCACTCAGCTGCCACGCAAACCCTGTTCACCCCGATAAGGCTGTTGCAAAAGAGTTTGACGAGGCTATGCGTAAGGCTGTTCTTCTTGCCGAAAAACTCGGTGTTCATCAGATTAATACTTTCTCCGGTTGCCCCGGCGACAGCGAGAATGCTAAATATCCCAACTGGGTAACCTGCCCGTGGCCCAATGAGTTCGGCGAAATGCTCGAGTGGCAGTGGAACGAAGTTCTCATTCCTTACTGGAAAGAGTTTGTCAGCTTTGCAAAGGCTCACGGTGTAGATAAGATTGCTCTTGAAATGCACCCCGGTTTCTGTGTATACAATCCCGAAACTCTGCTTAAGCTCCGTGCGGCTGTCGGCCCCGAAATCGGTGCAAACTTCGACCCGAGCCACCTTATCTGGCAGGGTATCGAGCCCGTTGCCGCTATCCGTGCACTTGAGGGTGCAATCTTCCACTTCCACGCAAAGGATACCAAGGTTGATAAGTACAACACAGCCGTCAACGGCGTGCTTGATACAAAGCCCTACGGTGATGAAATTCACCGTTCATGGGTATTCCGCTCCGTCGGCTACGGCAACGATGAAACATACTGGAAGGAGATTATCTCCAATCTCCGTATGGTCGGCTATGACTATGCAATCAGCATCGAGCACGAGGATTCACTTATGAGCCAGAACGAAGGCTTTACCAAGGCTATCGACATGCTCAAGCGTGCCGTTATCAGAGAAGAGCCCTGCACAATGTGGTGGGTGTGATTTGACAGTCACCGAGTAACACTGCGGCACAATTATCGGCGGAGCTTTTTCGCCATAATCGGACCGAAAATGCTCGGTAATACACAAAGTATTACCTGTGCTTTTCAATCCGTTCTGACAAAAAATCTCTCGCCGCTAATCATACCTCGTATTACTCGATAACTGTTAGATAGATATTTATAGTGTATTTTGGTTTAACATAAGAAGGTAATGATTATGGGTAAAAAAATAGGCCATGCCGTTATAGGCTATGGCGGCATGGGTCATTTTCACGGCGGTCGTTGCAAAAGTATAGATTCGCTTGAGTTTCTCGGCTTCTATGATATTGACCCTGCTGTTCAGAAAAAGGGCGAAGAAGAAGGTGCACATAGCTTCGCAAGTCGTGCCGAACTTCTTGCTGATGATAGGGTAGAGCTTGTTACCGTTGCAACACCGAATGAGGTGCACAAGGAGATTGTAATTGATGCACTGCGTGCAGGTAAAAATGTTATATGCGAAAAGCCTGTCACAATGTCGAGTGAAGACCTCGAAGAGATGATTGCCGTTGCAAACGAAACAGGCAAGATGTTCACCGTTCATCAGAACAGACGTTGGGACGGTGACTATCAGCGTATCAAGAAGATTTATGAAAGTAATACGCTGGGTAAAATCCACTGCTTTGAGCACCGTGTCCACGGCTCACGCGGTATACCGAGCGGCTGGCGAAGCGAAAAAGCTCACGGCGGCGGTATGGTGCTCGACTGGGGCGTTCATCTGCTCGATCAGATGCTGACCCTTATGGCAGATAAAAAAATGCTTTCCGTTTATGCTGAATGTACGCATATCACTAACTTTGAGTGTGACGACGGCTTCAAGGCTATAATTAAGTTTGAAGGTGACGTCAGCTGGCAGATTGAAGTGCTTACAAATAACTTCATCGAAATGCCTCTGTGGTATGTCTGTGGTGAAAACGGTACGGCTATAATCAAAGATTGGAAAGGCAACGGTGAAATAGTGATGGTTTCCGATTGGGAAAACCGTGACTCCGTACCCGTAAAAGCAGGTGTCGGTCTTACAAAGACAATGGCACCGAGGACTGACGAATCCATAAAGCATTTTCCGCTTCCCGACGGTGTGGATGAATGGGATGCCTACTATCTCGATATCTGCGATGCACTGTTAAACGGCAAATCTCCGAACGTCACCCACGACCAGCAGCGTAAGCTTATAAAACTTATCGAAGCAATTTTTGAATCATCCGAGAAAAATGAAGTAATAAAGTTTTAAATAAAGAAGCACAGCAGATTTACTTCTGCTGTGCTTTCTCTTTATTTTTCAGCCGTTTCATCTGCAAGTGTCGCCATATCCTGTGGTAAGGGGGCAGAGAAAACCATTTTTTCTCCCGTTACGGGATGCGGCATCTCAAGCTTTGCACAGTGCAGAGCGTGGCGCTTTATTTTGTCTGTGCTTCCGCCGTACATTTCGTCGCCTGCAAGCGGTGTGCCCTGTGAAGCAAAATGCACTCTTATCTGATGTGTGCGACCCGTTTCAAGTGTGATTTCCATTGTTGTCAATCCGTCACTGTGTCCGAGTGCTGTCCAGTGCGTTATCGCTTCTTCACCGCCTTCACCTACTGCACGAAGCGTTTTCATCGGGTCAGGTCTTATTATCGGTGCGTCAATCGTACCACTGCCTTCATATCTTCCTTCAACTATTGCTATGTATGTTTTATCGTAGCTGCCGTTGAGCTTTGATGCCGCCATTTTATGCAGTGCACATACTACAAGTCCCGACGTACCTTTGTCAAGTCTGCCTGCTACACGGAATACGGCATCCTTGCCTTTCTGTGTCAGGTAATATGCAACCGCATTTGCAAGCGTGTCACCCTGATGGTTGTGTGTGGGGTGCATCGCAAGTCCTGCAGGCTTGTTGATAACGAGTATGTCCTCATCCTCGTACACAACTTCAAACTCCGCAGGCTGAGGCTCTGCCGTGCTTTTATCCTGCGGCAGATTAAGCGTCAGCACTGCGCCTGCACGCAGTCGGTCAATGGTGCGTACAGGCTCTCCGTCAAGCAGCATCGAACCTCTTATCTGCTTGAGAGAACGTACCATACGGTAGGATAACCCTATGCCGCCACGCAGGTAGTTATTCACTTTTTCACCGTCGAATTCTTCGGGTACGGTGTATGTAAGTGTTCTGTTCAAATTTTATCACCGGAAAAATTTTAACATATAATATAGTTTATGTAAAGCAAATTAGAAATACGGAATCAGAAATATTTAATTCATAATTCCGAATTCCTAATTCATAATTAAATTATGATGCTCTGTTCATGGCTGCGAGCGGATCTGTTATCACGCCGTTTACAGTGATCTCAAGGTGAAGGTGCGGCTTATCAGCCTGCTCTACGGGTATAATGCCGAGCTGACCGAGTGTGCCTCCCTTTTTAACGGTATCACCCTTTTTTACAGTTGTGCCGCTTTTGAATCCGCAGTATTTTGCAGTCATTGTGTTGCCGTGGTCAATTTCAATTACAAGTCCCCACATAGGGTCATCGTAAACGTCAGTGACCTTACCCGATTGAATTGCATATACGTTGTCCGATTCCTTGCCCGTAAAATCAATTCCGTTGTGTACCCGCCAGTCGCCCATTGTTTTTGAGCTTACCATTTCTCCGTTGGAGTAATCTTTCAGTATCTCCGTACCCATCGGCAGTGCAAATGACCCCGTAAAGGGCAGGTTGTCAGGCTTTGTTGTAACTTCTTCTGTGATTGGTGCTTCAGTCTGCGGCACGGTTACTTTTGTTGCGGGTACGTCTGCCTCAACCTTGCCGCCCTGATTGTCCCAGTCTATTGAAGTTTCATTCTCTTTGACTGCATTCATATTCTTTTTCATAAAAGAGTACGTGGCAATACCTGATATGGCAACGCATAAGGCAACTGCTGTGTAAATGCCTGTTTTCAGCAGAGAAAATCTGCTTGTCCTGTTGAATTTAATATCCATAATTATATCCCTCCGCACCTATTTTTGTCAGTGAAAAGGGTGTTTATTCAGTAAAAAGTGAAAAAACGTCCGATGTAAAATCGGACGTTTTTTCAAAATTTGAGGGGGTAAAAAAGCACTTTTGATGAAAAAACAATGCGGCTTTGCTTTTTCAAGTGCAACCTTATAATATCAATATGCTGTGTGATTGATATGAATAAAATGTTAAAACATCTTGTTTTTCAGATGACATTAAAAAATTTTTTGAAAAATGCAAACAAATGTTTGCTTTTTGAAAAATACTGTGATATAATCGAATCAAACATATGTTCTATATGTGTAATACTGTTTAAAATTAACCGGGAGGTTAGCTGTATGTTAAACGATACCCAGCGAAAAATATACGAGTTTCTGCTTGAGCGTCTGCAGGACGGTGTGCCGCCTTCAGTTCGTGAAATAGGTGCATACGTAGGTCTTAAATCAACGTCATCTGTTCAGGCATGTCTCGACGCTCTTGAGCGTGAAGGCTTTATTTCACGCGACCCTTTGCTCAAGCGTTCTATCCGCATCGTAGGTCAGGAGGATACTGCGAATATCAAGCAGGTGCCGATTCTCGGTACTGTTACCGCGGGTGCACCGATTCTTGCTGTTGAGCAGGTTGAAGGTTACCTGCCTTATACAGGTTATGCCGCTAAGGATAAGTCTCTTTTTGCTCTTCGTGTCAAGGGCGAAAGTATGCTCAATGCAGGCATTTTCGACGGTGACCTTGTAGTTGTTGAGCGTACACCCGTTGCACGCAACGGTGAAATAGTTGTTGCCCTTGTCGAGGATGAGGCTACAGTCAAGACATTCTATAAAGAAAACGGTCATTTCAGACTTCAGCCCGAAAATGATGCTTATGAGCCTATTATTGTTGACGAGGCGGTAATTCTCGGCAAAGTTGTAGCTCTTCACCGCTATTATTGATTTTTTCAACAAATACTGACACGAAATGTTTTAAATATTTTATTAGTTTTATTTCAAGTTTATATTGATATTTTGCTCGCTGCTTGTTATAATTAACTCTAATAACTATAAATAAGTGGGGAGAGATAATTATGATGAGCCGCGAACAAAAATTCTGCAAAGAGGGCCTTACATTTGACGACGTTCTGCTTATACCTGCAGAGTCTGATGTTTTGCCCAAGGATGTTGATGTTTCCACTCAACTTACTAAAAACATTAAACTCAATATGCCCATTATGACCGCCGCTATGGACACTGTTACAGAGTCCCGCATGGCTATTGCCATTGCACGTGAAGGCGGTATGGGCGTTATCCATAAGAATATGCCTATCGAGGCTCAGGTTGAAGAAGTTGACAAGGTAAAGCGTTCCGAAAACGGCGTTATTTCCAACCCCTTCTTCCTTTCTCCTGATCATATGGTACACGATGCGCTCAACCTTATGGAACGTTATCGCATTTCCGGTGTTCCGATTTGTCAGGACGGCAAGCTTGTCGGTATCCTTACAAACCGTGACCTCCGTTTCATGACTGACTTCAACGTTAAAATCGGTGCTGTTATGACAAGCGAAAACCTTGTTACATCTCACATCGGTACAACACTTGCTGAAGCTCAGGACATTCTTATGCAGCATAAGATTGAAAAGCTTCCTCTTGTTGACGAGACAGGTGCTCTCAGAGGTCTTATCACAATCAAGGATATTGAAAAGGCTGTTCAGTACCCCAACTCTGCAAGAGATGCAAGCGGCAGACTTCTCTGCGCAGCTGCTATCGGTGCAACAAGCGACGTTCTTGACAGAGCAAGCGCTCTCGTTGCTGCAGGTGCAGACGCACTTATTCTCGACTCTGCACACGGCCACAGCAAGAACATTCTTAACTCAATTTCAAAGGTTAAGGCTGCATTCCCCAACGTTTCTGTTATTGCAGGTAACATTGCAACAGCAGAGGGCACAAAGGCTATCATCGATGCAGGTGCAGACTGTGTCAAGGTCGGTATCGGCCCCGGCTCTATCTGTACAACACGTGTTGTTGCAGGTATCGGTGTTCCTCAGATTACAGCAATCTTTGATGCAGCAGAAGAGGCTGCAAAGCACGGTATCAACGTTATCGGTGACGGCGGTATCAAGTACTCCGGTGAAATCGTCAAGGCTCTTGCCGCAGGTGCAAGCTGTATTATGGTCGGCTCACTTGTTGCAGGCTGTGAGGAATCACCCGGTGCAACAGAAATCTACCAGGGCAGACAGTTCAAGGTTTATCGCGGTATGGGCTCACTCGGTGCTATGGCTAACGGCAGTAAAGACCGTTACTTCCAGGAAGACAACCGTAAGCTTGTTCCCGAGGGTGTTGAAGGCCGTGTTCCTTACAAGGGAGTACTTGCTGATACAATCTTCCAGCTTCTCGGCGGTCTTCGCTCAGGTATGGGCTACTGCGGTTGCCACACAATCAAGGAGCTTCAGGACAAGGCTCAGTTTGTACGTATAACAAACGCAGGTCTTATCGAGAGCCATCCGCACGACGTATTTATTACAAAGGAAGCACCCAACTACTCAGGCGGTTGCTGATTTTAGCTGATTATAAAAGAAAGGTCTGATAACGGGATGAACAGACTGCGTCTGATTCTGCTTATGGGTTTGTGCATATTTATTGCACTGCTCAGCATAGGCTATATCACAGTCGGTATGGACGACGATACGTCGGACGAGCCCGTTGTCACGACAGATGACGGAGCTGATACAAAGCCCGCAACAAAGCCTTTAGAGACTGACATTGCGGCTACGACAGCTTCACCCGACCCGACGGAGGCAACAACTGTTGAGAAAACAACTGCTCCGAAGGAGGAGATTACCGTATCAGGATATGAGTATGCATACGCAGGATTCAACCCCACGGTTGCTGCTGTAAGCGAAGAAAACTGGAATTTGCTTCTGGTCAACAGAAATTATATTCTGCCTGACGGATTTACGGTAAAAACAACTCCCGTCAAGGGTGGCGGTCAGTCGCTCGATTACCGTGTGGCTCCTTATTATAATGATATGGTTACAGCTGCTGAAGCCGACGGAATTTCACTTATTCCCGTTTCAGGTTACCGTTCTGTTGAACGTCAGCGTACTAATTTCGAGCGAAAGATAAATTATTACAGTGGTCTCGGTTACTCAAAGGCAGAGGCAACACGCCTTGCATCCCAGATTGTGCTTATGCCTTCAACAAGTGAGCACAATGCGGGTCTTGCTATGGACTTCGGTACAAACGGCAACTATACTCTCGATGAGAATTTTGCAAAGACCGATGCGTTCAGGTGGCTGAGCGAAAACGCCGCTGACTATGGATTTATTCTCCGTTATCCGGAGGATGCACAGGATATAACGATGGTTACCTATGAGCCGTGGCACTGGCGTTACGTCGGTACTAAGGTCGCAAAAGAAATAAAAGCTTCAGGTGTAACTCTTGAAGAATACTTAGGAATGGAATAAACCATGAAGAAAAAAACTCTTAATCCCATTCCCCGTATGCCTAAAAAGACTATCGGTCTGTGGTGGGCTTGCAGGGCGGCATTGCTGATATGGGGTATAAACGGTCTCTTCAGAGGCTATACATCTGAATTCTTGCAGGGTCTTTTTGCGATTGCGTTTACACATTTATGGGATATGTTTCAGATTCTCGGCGGCAAGTCGTTTATTACAAGGCTTCCGTGGGAGTTTCAGACACACCTTACGCTTTTTATAACACTTGGTGTATGCATCGGCTCTACACTCAATAACCGCACAGATTTTACTTATTCGGATATTGTAACTCATTTCTTCGCCGGTTTCATTTCTGCAGGCTGGAGTGCAAGACTTCTGGTAATAATGCAGGAAAAGAAGAAAATCCCGCTTGCTCCGTCGATTGCCGCTATGGCAGGTTTCGGAATGGGCGTTGCGATACTTGTCGGCTGGGAATTCTACGAGTTCACAATGGATAAGATATACGGCTTTAATCTGCAGGTGTCAAGTCCCTTTACAAACGAAGGTCTTATAGACACGATGTGGGATTTCATTCTCGGTGCAGGCGGTGCCCTTACGGGTATGTTCTGCTTCGCTTTTGCAGATGCAAAGAAGAGGAAGAAACAAGCCGAGAGCAAAAACTGAATTTTATCCGCTTAATGAAACTTTACAGTTGCGTTAAGCGGATTTTTTTATGAGCTGCAGCATATGCTTTACTATTTGAGTAAAACGGAGTGAGCGTATGTTTTCGGTTCTTTGTATCAGCGACCAGCCCAAAAGTAAATTCAGACGGAAGTGTGCTGTAGAGGCACTGCTCAGCCCTGTAAAAGGTGCGGCACCGTACAAGGTGATAAACGTAACACCGGGGAAAAAGGGGATAGACTGGCGGACGGTCTGCTTTGCGGCAGGTTGCAGCAGCCGGAGTATGTTGCTGCCCGAATCGGTTGAGGTGCCGTTGAGCGTGCCGATAATAAGATTTGAACCGCAGGTGTTTCCTCTTCTTATAGCTCTTAATACTGCAGTTTCGCTGTGCGATGATGAAGACAAGCACAAGCGTAGCCTGGTTGTGCGCGACAGCAAGGCGGTGCTTGCCGATTATCTGCCGAGAGCTGTGCCGTATGCATCAAAAATAACAGTTGTAACAGATTGTCCCGAAAAGTATCTTGAATGTGCGGCGAAAATTATGGATGACTTCGGAGCTGTGATAAAAATACGCAGTCAGGCTGATTCGGCAGTTAAATACGATATTGCCGTAAGCGATAAAGAGAAAATAAATGCGGATATTTGCGTAACGGCAGACGACGTGAAGAAAAACGCTGATAAAATAAATCTTCCTGATGAATACGTAAGAATGTGTCCGCCGCAGATTGACGTTTTCGGTTTTATAAGTGCGCTGTTTGAATGCAATGGTGTTACAAAATTAACGGATGTGAGATTATGAAATTTATTGTCCCGAATTATTACAAGAAATTCAAGTGCATAGCTTCTGCCTGCCGACACAGCTGCTGTGTCGGTTGGGAGATTGATATTGATGCTGATACATATGACTATTACGGTACTGTCGGCGGAGAGCTTGGCGAAAAGCTGAAGGAAAACATAGCGGTTGATGACGGACAGGCTCATTTTATTCTTGATGAAAACGAACGTTGTCCTTTTCTTAATAAAAACGGATTGTGCGATATAATTACACAGTGCGGCGAGGATAGCCTTTGCGATATATGTGCTGACCATCCGCGATTCCGCAACTTTTTCGCTGACCGCACAGAAATAGGTCTTGGGCTTTGTTGTGAAGCGGCGGCTGAGCTGATAATAAATTCCGATGAGCCGTTTGAACTTGAAATGCTTGACGATGACGGTTTTGACGACGAAGCTGATGAAGAAGAAAAAGAGATACTCAGGCTGAGAAATCTTGCACTTGAAACCGCTGGCGACAGTACCTGCGGCTTTGAGGAGAGGGGAAAGAGAATATGTCAGCTTTTTGATATAAAAGCATATGATACTTCTACCCAAGTGTGGGCTGAGAGACTGGCTGCACTTGAACGACTTGACCCGCAGTGGGACAGCTGTATAGAATTTTTAGGCAGACAAAATGAATTTGAATCGTCACTTGAAGACGAAAAGGCGGCAGAAAACTTGCTTTGTTATTTTATCTACCGCCATCTTTCAGCCGCTTGTGATAAGGATGATATGAAAAACCGTGCGGCATTTGCAATACTTAGTTGCAGGATTATATTTACACTTTCGCACTGTATGTCGATTGAAGAGGCGGCGAGGATGTATTCGGGCGAAATAGAGTACTCGGATGAGAATCTGAATGCAGTCTTAAATCTTTTATATAATTGACAATTATTATAAGGGGTAGTATCATGCTTAGCGGGTTTTGTTAAAAAGGGGATGCCTTTACTCGTGAAAAAGCCTGATGAGCAGAGCCTGAAAAATGCAGGCAAAAAGCTCTATGAAAAAGTTTGCGTTGCTACGGACAAGCTTGAAAAAAACAATAAGCTTAATCTGGTGCTGATAGCTCTTATATGTGTAGCAGCTTAAAACTTCTGAGCGGTTTATCAGACAATGTGTCAGCGTTGTTGCTGCTTTCTGGGTGATATGGGGAGCGTATTCGGTTGCCTGTACTGTACATGATGCTTATATAGTGGATTCGAAGTTTGATGCAAGAGATGCTTATATTGAAGAGCAGAAGGCTATGGGTAACTATGTCCTGACTGTAAGACTTATAGTACCGGATGAAGAAAGATCACCTCATTACGGTGTTGGGGATTTGAGTGATAATCCGGACAGCCGCACAAACAAGTATATGGCAAAATATTACGGGCTTAACTCTGTTGTTGCAGGCGAAAACAGTGAATATTAAAAAATCCGTTGGGCGTACGCTCAACGGATTTTTGTTTATTTAAGATGTGATGTGTTGTTTGCGGTGCGGAGAAGCGGAGGTTCGTTTTTTCGCAAAGCTACAACTGTTATAGCAGAGTTATCAATCTGCGAGTTGAAGCAGTTGATGCCCTCGGCATTCAGTGCCGCTCTTACAAGGTAGCTGAAAAACGTACCGTGAGTTGCGACAACTACGGTTTCGCCGCTTTTGTAATTGTCGGCGATGAATGCAATAAACCGCTTTGCTCGTGCAATTTTCCTCTCTTCTGTTTCGGGGACAGGAAGCGGTTTATTGGGGCAGGGGATGCACAGAGGAAAATCAGCTGTGATTCTGCTTGCGTCTGCTCCGCAGATTGTTGACCCTACTTCGAGAAGATCGGGTGAAAGAACGATAGGTTTGCCGAGCTTCCTGGCTGTTGGATAGATTGTTTGTATTGTGCGAGAGAACGGACTGGCAAAAATTGTTGCGATGTCGATGCCGTCAAACCAATAATCGGCAAGAGCTTCGGCTTGTTTTAACCCGTATTCGGTCAGTGGAGTATCTTCTTCGCTGTAGCCCTCGGGAGTGGGCAGACCGATATTGCCGTAGGATTCGCCGTGACGCACAAAGACAATCTGCACCGCCATATCATCACGGGGAGTAAGCTTATCCATATCAGTCGAAGTAGTAAACTCTTGTTTCGTAAGGTCTTGTTGTGAAGCCGTTACCGCTGACGGGATTGCTTTCGTGGCTGCAGAGGATTGCCTTGCCCTTTGTGAGGTCGTAGCCTGCAGGAGCTGTGAACTTGACAGCCTTCTCGGTGAATGAGCAGATTACGAGCATCTTCTTGCCCTCGTATGTGCGCTCGTATACGTAGAGATCTTTGCTGGACTTATAGTACTCTTTATATGCACCGTAGATTGCAATCGGGTTTTCCTTACGGAACTTGATGATTGCCTTGTAGTGGTTGTAGATTGAATTGGGGTCAGCCATCTCTGCCTTTGCGTTGATGCCGTCCTTATAATTGGGGTTGATAGCCATCCAGGGCTCGCCTGTGGTGAAGCCTGCGTTTGCACTGTCGTCCCACTGTACGGGTGTACGTGCGTTACCGCGGCTGGAAGTCTTGAGACGCTGCTTTGCCTTCTCGTCGGAGAAGCCGAGCATCTTAAGTGTTTTGTAGTTGTTTACTGCGAATACGTCTTTATAATCCTCAACTTCGGGAAGGTGGATGTTTACCATACCGATTTCCTGACCCTGATAGATGAAGGGAGTACCGCACTGAAGCATATAAGAGTTAGCGATTGATTTACCGCTTGCATTTCTGTATTTCTCAGAGCCGTAACGGGAGATGATTCGGGGATGGTCGTGATTTTCCATATAAAGGGCATTCCATGCCTTGCCGTAAAGACCTGTCTGCCACTTGGAGAAAGCGCCCTTAAGTCTCTTAAGGCTGAAAGGCATTGACATAAAGTCTGTAAAGAGACAGTCGGCCTCCATGTGCTGGAAGTGGAACATCATATCAAGCTCCATACCGTCGCCTTCTTTGACGTACTTGAGAGCTTTTTTCGGTGTCATCATAGGAGCTTCACCGACTACGAAACAGTCATACTCGTTGAGAACCTCGCGGAATTCCTTGACGTATTCGTGGATGTGCGGACCGTCCATATAGTGCTCCATACCGCAAGCCTGAGG
>JAZRSU010000010.1:0-78222 GCA_045651645.1 Acutalibacteraceae bacterium | reverse complement strand
AGCTTTACGGCAATAACTGCAACAAGACCTTCACGGCAGTCCTCACCGGTAAGCTTTGTATCGGGATCCTTTATGTAGCCGTACTTTTTAAAGTCGGATGGTAGCCATGTCGTTCTGTGAGCCAAGGAGTTGCCTTAATTAATTGTCTTCCTAAGACCGCTTTGGCCCTCCGACTTAGCTTTACGGCAATAACTGCAACAAGACCTTCACGGCAGTCCTCACCTGTAAGCTTTGTATCGGCATCCTTTATATAGCCATACTTTTTACCGTATTCGTTAAATACCTTTGTAAGAGCTGTCTTAAAGCCGGTTTCATGTGTACCGCCGTCAACGGTATTAACATTGTTGGCATATGAGAAAATTCTCTCTTTGTAGCCGTCATTATACATAAGAGCAATTTCTGCGCTCTTGTCACCGTCAACACTTGAGAAGTGAATAACTTTTTCGTGAATAGGTGTAAGACCGTAGGTTTCGCCGATATGCTCAACAAATGAACCGATACCGCCTTCATAGCAGAAATAATCTTCCACTACATTTTCAGGGTCTCTCTTATCTGTCAGGGTGATTGCAAGACCTGCATTGAGGAATGCAGATTCACGAAGATGATTTTTGAGAATCTCATAATCATAAACTGTTGTTTCCTGGAAAATAAGTGCATCGGGCTTGAATTTTACAAATGTACCTGTAAGGTCTGTGTCACCGATAATTGTAAGATCAGTTTTGATATTACCTCTTTCAAATCTCTGATGATGCACATGGCCGTTCTGTGATACTTCAACTTCCATCCATTCGGAAAGAGCATTAACAACAGACGAACCAACACCGTGAAGACCGCCTGATACCTTATAACCGCTGCCGCCGAATTTACCGCCGGCATGAAGGACTGTAAGAACAACGGTAACAGCAGGCATACCCATTTTTTCATTCATATCTACGGGGATACCACGGCCGTTATCGCGTACGGTGATGATGTTGTCAGGCTCGATTGATACCTCGATATGGGTACAGAAACCTGCAAGAGCCTCGTCGATTGAGTTGTCGACAATTTCGTATACAAGGTGGTGAAGACCGTTGGGACCGGTAGAGCCGATGTACATACCCGGACGCATACGGACAGCCTCAAGACCTTCGAGGACCTGAATCTGACCTGCACCGTATTCTTCGTTTACGGCAGTATCCATCTGTTCAACGGGACCGATACCCTCTTCATTGATTTCGTCTGTGAAAGCTTCCATGTTCTGAACGTTTTCCTGATTATCCAAAACTGACTTCCTCCTCTTATTTCATACCCGCCAGGCTGTTTCTGCTTCGTTTGAGCAGAGTTGACGGGGATATAGGTGATATATAAACCGTTGTGTTGCCTTGCTTATCGCGGCAGACAACAAATGATTTCGGCAACTCAAATCCGACATTGACTACCCTGCCCTGCTTTGTTGCGTTTGCAAGATAATCACGCGTTGCCTTGGAGACTGTAGTTGCCTCAAGGTCGAAGATGCCGAGAATTTCGTCGTAAGTTACGACTGTGTCTTGTCCGAGGTGCAGGTACATCCGCTCAGCTCCTCTTTTCTTTTTCGTTTTTCCTCTGCCTTACGCACACGCAAAGCTGCAAAAAACTCAGTAAGTAAAGCGGCACATTCATCCTGCATAAAGCCGCCTTCGATACGCGGCTTGCTGTTGTACGGCAGGTCACAGAGATTGACAACACTGCCCATAGAGCCTGACTTATAGTCGTAAGCACCAAATACAACACGCCTTACTCTTGAATTGATTATAGCCCCCGTACACATCGGGCAAGGCTCGAGCGTAACAAACATCTCGCATTCGGCAAGACGCCAGCCACCGAGTGTATTGCACGCCATATTGATTGCTTCTATTTCTGCGTGAGCAAGTGCATTTTTGCCCGTCTCACGGCGGTTGAAGCCTTCGCCTACAATTCTGCCGTTGTGCGTTACTACCGCACCGACAGGCACTTCATCGAGCAATGCGGCTTGTTTTGCAAGCTCGATTGCACGAAGCATGGATTCGCTGTCATCCATAAGAAAACCCTCTCGTAAAAAATTAAAGAATATACTTGAGCATAGTAAAGAACAGATACAGCAGAGCAGGAATCATTGTTACAGTAACAAAGAAACCGAAAACTTTCTTGCCGACCCTGACACCCGAAGTGTCACGGAAAAGCCTGAAGCCGTAAACTCTGCCGTAAATGGCAATACAGATTATACCGACAACGGTAAGTGCAATGCAGAATACCGTATAAGCAACGTTGATAACATCGGGTGAAAGACGCTCTGCCTCAACAACAAGAACCGAAGTGAAATTATTGAGAGCGTGGATTATGATACCAACCCACATGCTGCGTGTATAAACCACAGCAAAGCCGATAGCCGCACCCGCAATGAAAGCAAAGGTAATATTGACGGGATTGCCATGGGCAAGTGCAAACAAAAACGCAGTAACAAGAACGGCAAAAACATCGCCGTAACGACGCAGAGGCTGCATAATAACACCGCGGAAAACAAACTCCTCAACAAACGGAGCCATAAAACCGGCACAGACGAAATTCATAATAACGTCAAGCGGAGTTGAAGAAGGAGTAACGTCCGGTGTAAAAAGGTCAACCCCGACGGCATCAAATAAAAGGCTTGCAACGGTTGCAATATAGTTGCCGCTGATACATACCGCCCAGCCAGCGATAATGACAAGGATTATTTTTTTGCGGGGCTGAGGAGTATGAAAAGGAAGAACGTTAAGATAGGAAGCCCTGCCTTTACGAAGGCTGTAAAGGAAGAAGGGCACGAACATAGCAACAAACGAGAAAGCAAACGCACCTAAAGCATACTGAAAAGCAGGGATTGAATTATACTCGTCGCCAAGGTTTAAAAGCACCATGAGGACAGCAAGAATTTCCTGCAGAGCAAAATACCCGAGCAGACAGGCACCGACAAACAGACCGTGCCGACGAAGCTGACGGTAATTATGCCGTGTGAGATCTGGAGCCTGAGGCATCGCAGACGAATACTGTTGGTACATTGCGTTCTCCTTTCGCCTAAATAATAACGCACAAATATAACTAATATATATCTATTATATTGTACTTTGACATTATAACATAACTCAAACAAAAAAGCAACAGAAACTCGCACTTTTCAAAGGTAAAAACCACAAAATATTATGACATTAATCGCAGTAAAATAAGACAAATTAACTGACGGTTGAAATAAAAAAACAAATATGTTACACTTAACTGACAATCCTAAAGAACGGGTGAACAAAATGAAATTTATATCATGGAACGTTAACGGACTCAGAGCATGTATGACAAAAGGCTTTGACGATATATTCAGAAACCTTGACGCAGATATTTTCTGCGTTCAGGAGACAAAGCTTCAGCTCGGACAGATTGATTATAACCCCGAAGGATATTACCAGTACTGGAACTATGCCGAAAAGAAAGGCTATTCCGGCACTGCAGTATTCACAAAGCAGAAGCCGATAAGCGTATTCAACGGAATAGACATAGAAAAGCACGACCACGAAGGCAGAGTAATAACGCTTGAATTCGAGAAGTTTTACTTTGTTTGCGTTTACGTGCCGAATGCACAGGACGAGCTTCGCAGACTTGATTACCGTATGGAATGGGAAGACGATTTCAGAGAATACCTTGTATCACTCGCAAAGAACAAGCACGTTGTGGTATGCGGTGATATGAACGTTGCACATAAAGAAATTGACCTTAAAAACCCGAAAACCAACAGACGCAACCCAGGCTTCACCGACGAAGAAAGAGGAAAGTTTGAACTTCTTCTCGGCGCAGGCTTCACTGACACATTCCGTTACTTTTACCCCGACCTTGAAAACGCATACTCCTGGTGGAGCTACAGATTCCAGGCACGTGCAAAGAACGTAGGCTGGCGTATCGACTATTTCCTTGTAGATTCAAAAGCGGAAAGCCTGCTGAAGGGTGCAAAAATACACAGCGATATTTTCGGCTCTGACCACTGCCCCGTAGAGGTCGAAATCGATTTTTAAGGAGAAGTAGGATGTCAATAGAGAAAGTAAGACCGTACCTTGCAGAAAAAGGTATGGAAGACAGAATAAAGGAATTTGACGTATCGAGTGCTACGGTTGAGCTTGCGGCACAGGCACTCGGCTGTGAAGGCAAAAGAATTGCAAAAACACTTTCATTCTCGGTAGGCGGTAATCCGATACTGATTGTTGCTGCAGGTGATGCAAAGGTTGACAACGCAAAATACAAGAAATACTTTGGTGCAAAAGCAAAGATGCTCACACCCGACGAGGCAGTTGAACTTATAGGTCACGCAGTAGGCGGTGTTTGTCCGTTTGCGGTAAACGAAGGTGTTAAGATATATCTTGACATATCACTCAGGCGTTTTGAAATAGTCTATCCTGCCGCAGGAAGCTCAAACAGCGCAGTTGAGCTGAGAATACCCGAGCTTGAGATGCTCTGCCCTGACGCCGTATGGGTTGACCTTTGCAAAGCGTGGCAGGAAGAAGAATAATGAAAAAGTTTTCTCCCCTGCTGATAGTAACCGCCGCCACACTATGGGGCACAATGGGTTTATTCACCCGAAAAATGACAGAGCTCGGATTTTCAACGTTACAGCTCGTTTTTATGCGTGCATCAATAACAGCTGTCGCCCTGCTGATATATCTGCTTATATCCGACAGAAGCAAGCTAAAAGTAAAACTTAAGGACTTATGGATATTCATCCTTGCCGGACTTATCAGCGTAGTACTGTTTCAGCACTGCTACACAAACGCAATTATGGCAGGCTCAATCAGCATTGCCGCAACTCTGCTGTACACCTCCCCTATTTTTGTTACGATAATATCCGCAGTGCTTTTTAAAGAAAAAATCACGCCGGTAAAAATCATCGCCCTTGCAACGGCATTTGCAGGCTGTGTACTCGTATCCGGTATAGCAAACTCCGGTGATACGATTACATCCACAGCTTTATTTCTCGGAATAGCATCCGGATTCACATACGGTCTTTACAGCATTTTTACAAAACTGGGTTTACGGCACTATTCACCGCTGACCTTCACCTTTTATACTTTTCTGACAGCAACAATTGTACTGATACCGCTTTGTGACGTCGGCTCAATGGTAACAACCGCTTTAACCTCAGCAAAAGCTACGGTTATGCCGGTAGTGTTCAGCATTGTGACAAGCGTAGTACCATACGTCTGCTTCACCAGCGGACTCAAGTACATCGAGGCAGGCAAAGCAAATATCACAGCAACAATCGAGCCTGTGGTTGCAACAATTATAGGCGTTCTTGTTTTTGACGAAAAGCTCGGCATATCAGCAGTAACCGGTATTATACTTGTGCTTCTGAGTGCTGTTATACTGAATCTGCCGCAAAAGAGCAGAAACAGCACGTCAAAATATTAAAAATATGGCACTAAAAAAGGACTTTCGGTTTTTCCGAAAGTCCTTTTGCGTTTTTAACGTTAATTATCGCAAAATATTAAAAATTTGCGGCATATTTGCTCACGAGCTCTTTTGCAACATCAATTGTGCTTTCTTTGCCTACAACATCATTATCGGGTGAATATGTGGCAATCCATTCTTTTTCTATTCTTGAAAGAGCACCGCCAAACTCTGAACCGAGATACATATCACGGTCAAAAACCTGATGCTTTGTCTTTTCAGGCATACGGCGGAACTTTTTAAACGATGCCGCAAGCTGCTCAAACAGTGCTCTCCAGCGAAGAGCATAGAAAGTCGACAGCATACCGCCCCACTCTTTCCAACAACAATCGTAAAGCACGGTATCCTTGACGGGGCCGAAGATTGTTACCTGTGAAAGAAGGTTTATTTCATAGTTCTGCTTTTCGTCGTCATCATTGCCAAGCTCACGTGCAAGTGACAGATGATAAGGCAGAGAAAACTCTTTTTTGGTAAGCAGAAGTCTGTCCATATCCTCAATTATAGTGAGGAAGAGATTTGTGTTCTTTTCAAAAGCCTCAACATCCTTGGTTTTATAGCCGTCGAGTGCTTTTTTACAGACGGAATTCGCAAGGTCGCTGAGTGCCTGACGGAGAACGTCGCACAAATCAAGCTCATACTCGTAGGTTTTGCCCTCTGCCTCAATAAGCTTCTGAGCAGCGGCAAAAACATCGGAGATATTATAATCAATCTCACTGCCGCTGTCGCCTATAGAAGCGTGGCGGAGAAGAGTTGAAGGACGGGTACAGATTGCACTTGCGTGCTCACGGGTCGGCTGACCGCCTCGCCAACAGCTGTTTTTAAGAAGTGCCATTGCTTCACAAGCGGCTTCACTGTCAGTACCGTAGCGGTTTCTGACATATTTTGCGAGCCATTCGTCAACATTGCTGTCACCGCTCATAGCAGCATATGAATACTGTCTGAAGGCTTCATTTGAAAAAGCACCGTCAGAGAAAGTGCCGACGCCGCAGACGGAAGAATTATCGGAATTGAGCTTATCGAATCTGTTTGCAGACACAGCCGCAATATCACCGTGAACAGCTGTTACGTCACCGCTGTTGCACTGTGTGCCGACAATAAACGAATAGCCTTCATAATCGGAATCGTTGCAAAGCTCACCATTATCGATTATAAGAATACGCTCTTTGGGCAGACCGAGAAGAAGTTCACGCTTCGCACAAGAGGAATGTATAACCCACACACTGTCCTCACTGCGTGCAGAAATAAGTTTATAAACAGAAGTACCTACACCTGCAAGGAAAGAAGACTTACTCTTTGCAGGCGGATGGTTGAGAAACGGATCTGCAAGATAGAACTTGCCTTCACCGAGAAGAAGCTCCTGATTCTTATAGAAAAGTGTACCGACCTTATGGAAAGTGGTATCGCGCACAGCAAGCTGATACTGACTCGGGAAAAGGCACCATTCCTCGGATTTATTCATTCTGGCACGGATTTTGCCCTGAATGAAGGTGCGATAGATAAAACCGGTAAAGCCCTGCAGAATCGGAGTCATACCAAGCTCTTTTTCACGGTCGGTAATTTTTCTGCCAAGCTCAAGGCGTTTATCAACGCTCTCTTTTTTAGTCTGCGGGAGATAGCCGTCAAAGCAATCTGAAAGCTGCCAGCTCCAGAATGAAGGACCCGAGATACTTGCAAGCGCAAGCCCCTCTTTCATACCGAGATCAAGCATTGTTTTCATCCAGACAGCTTCTGTACCGACGGTTGCAAGCGGCATATTGATGCCGTTCATTGCCATAAAGTCGATTTCTTTCTCCCAACGCTCCCAATTCCACCAGCAGGCAGAGCAGGAAAACGTAGTATATTCAAAGCAAGTACGGTACTTTGCTTTGATTTCGCCCTCTGATTTTTCAGCAGGAAGTTTGAATTCACCGTATGCAAGCGAATGGTCTGCAGTAAAATAAGCATCGCAACAATCACGCATAAAGCGGAAGTAAGCTACAGCAAGGCAAACGGTATCAGTACCTTTAAGAAGCACCTTACCGTCACAAGGCTCGTAGCTGAATATATTTCTGCCGTCTTCAGCCTCAAAGGTTTCAAGAATGAAATTCTCGGCAAACTCGGGTGAACGACGGCTGATAAGTGATTTAATCATAATCAACCTCTGTTGTTTTGAATTTCTGCGGCTGTGACAGTGTTCTGCATAAGCATAGCCACTGTCATAAGACCAACACCGCCGGGTACGGGAGTGATATGAGAAGCCTTATCCTTCACAGCTTCAAAATCAACGTCACCGCAACGCTTGCCGTCTTCATCTCTGTTCATACCGACATCGATTACAACAGCACCTTCCTTGACCATATCGGCAGTGACAAACTTTGCCTTACCGACAGCAGCGACAAGAATATCGGCTGACTTTGTGATTTCAGCGAGATTCTGAGTTTTTGAATGGCAGACGGTAACAGTACCGCTTGCGGCAAGAAGAAGCATAGCCATAGGCTTACCGACGATATTACTTCTGCCGATTACGACGCAGCTTTTACCCGCAACGTCAATGCCCTCATACTTGAGCATTTCCATAATACCTGCAGGTGTGCAGGGCTTGAGCACACAGTCACCAATCATAATATGACCTGCGTTTACGGGATGGAAAGCATCGACATCCTTTTCAGGTTTAATCGCATTGAGAATAACCTTCTCATCAATATGCTTCGGAATCGGAAGCTGACAGAGAATACCGTTTACGCTATCGTCCGCATTGAGCTTTTCAACAAGCTCAAGCAGTTCATCCTGCGTGGTTTCGGCAGGAAGCGCAAACTCAAGCGACTTTATGCCAACCTCTTCACAGGTACGCTTTTTGTTGTTGACATAAGTTCTTGAAGCAAAATCGTCACCGACAATTATAACTGCAAGACAAGGCTCGATACCTTTGGCTTTGAGCTCGTCTACCTGAGCTTTGACCTGCCGTTTGATATGAGCAGAAATTACCTTACCGTCAATAAGTTTCATAACCGAATCCTCCAAAAAAGAAAAGCGGCGTAATAACAAGGAAAAATTCTCTCGTAATTACACCGCTTAAGTATTCTTAAAAAATCATGCAAAGAGAATATCGTAATATATCTCTGTTATAGCTTTATCAGTTGTTACCGAAAAGGTTTTCGATAAAGTCATAGTAGTTGCTGTTGCCTGTTGCAGGATCGCCTGCGGGCTCAACAGCAGGAGCTGCAGGAGCCTCGGGAGCTGCGGGTGCTTCAGGTGCAGCAGGAGCTGCAGGAGCAGCGGGAGCACTTACGCTTGCAGCGCCGAAGATATCATCAACCTTCGGAGGCTCCTCGATGCTGTTACCGAAGCCGAAGCCTGTAGCAACAACAGTAATGTAAAGCTCGTCGTTGAGAGAATCGTCGAAGGAGAGACCCCAGATGATGTTTGCATCGGGATGTGCTGCATCCTTGATCTTCTCGCTGGCGATTTCGATATCCTCAAGACCGATATCGGGTGAAGATGTAACGCTGATGATAACACCCTTTGCACCCTTGATAGATGTCTCAAGAAGCGGGCTGGAGATAGCTGCTTCTGCTGCAACCTCGGGCTTGTCCTTGCCCTTTGCATAGCCGATACCCATATGAGCGTGGCCTGCATCCTTCATGACAGAGAGAACGTCTGCGAAGTCGAGGTTGATGACACCCGGAATCTTGATAAGCTCGGAAATATTCTTAACGCCCTGAAGAAGAACGTCGTCAGCCTTTGCGAAAGCGTTAGCCATTGTGATCTTTGTTTCGCTTGCGAAACGGAGACGCTCGTTGGGAATGATAACAAGGCTGTCTACGTGCTCTGTGAGCATATCGATACCGTTTTCAGCCTGAGTCATTCTGCGTCTGCCCTCGAAGTTGAAGGGCTTTGTAACAACGCCAACTGTAAGTATACCCATATCTTTAGCAATCTGGGCAATAACGGGAGCAGCACCTGTGCCTGTACCGCCGCCCATACCAGCGGTGATAAAGACCATGTCTGTGCCCTTGAGTGTGTCGGAAATTACGTCACGGCTTTCTTCTGCAGCCTTCTGGCCAACCTCAGGCTTACCGCCTGCACCCATACCGCGAGTAACCTTCTCGCCGATCTGGATTTTGTGTGTTGCCTGTGAAGTGAGAAGAGCCTGCTTATCTGAGTTGACAGCAATAAACTCAACGCCTCTGATACCTGAAGCGATCATACGGTTAACGCCGTTACCGCCGCCACCGCCAACACCTATAACTTTAATTTGCACCACGTTTTCTACTTCGTTATCGATTTCGAAACCCATATCCTGATACCTCCCAAAAAATCAATATTTATAAACAAGTAAACCATTAGACATAAACAGTTATTGTAAGTGTAGCATAGTTTTTCTGAAAAAACAATAGTATTTCCAAAAATTTTATTCTGCAGTTTCCGTACTCTGCTCTTCAGTCGGATTCTCCTGCTGTGAGGTCTCTTCTTCAGGAACTGAAGTTTCTTCTGAATTCTCTTCTGAAGTCTCTTCCTCAACAGGCTCTTCAAGTGGTTTGAAGAAAGCCTTGCCCTCTACCGAGCTGAGGTCAATTCTGCCGTACTGCATCGGGTCAATCTCGTTTTCACGCTCAATAACCTTTGCGGCAAGTGCAAGCTTACGCTCAACAGAGCTCATACCGCCGATAAGCAGTGTGATTCTGCCATCGTAAACAACACTTATATCATAAACATCTGTTATATCAACGCTTGTGATTTTATCGATACCTGCACTGTCAAGCTGAGCACCGACAGACTTGAGCAGGTCGTACGCACCGCTGTCGCTGACTTCAACAGTTTCACCCGGTACGGCATTGACAATACCGAGCCCCTGAACAACCGTGTATTTTATCGCATCAGCCGCAGGCATCTGACCGAGTACCTTACCCTCCGCATTTATAACAACAGCCGTATCGCCATTGATAAACGAATACTTACCGGGTGTAACCTTGACGGTAATTGTAACTTTACCGCTGAGTGAACGCTTGACTTCGGCACTGCCTATATGAGGCAAAGCTTTTGCCAGCTTACCGCTGACACCTTTGGCATCGCAAACGATTATATTCTCGTTGAGTTTTATACCGCTTGAAGCAATAATCTGCTCATCGGTATAAGGCGAATCACCGACAATCTGTATCTCATCAATTTTAAAGAAAACCGTAAGAGAAAGCACAACCATCACAGCGGCAACAGCAAAACCTATAGCAACATACTGGATAATAGTCTTGCGGCGACGCTCGGCACGACGCTGTTCAGCGTGAAGCCTGCGACGTTCGTTAGCCGAAAGATTCTTATCCTCCTGCACGGGCGCAGGACGCTTTACCGGACGAGGAATTTTACGGACTTCCTGCGGTGACGGCGGTTTGCCGTGTCTCTTCACTGTCGGACCTTTCTTTTCAGGCACAGGCTGTGAAGGCTTACGTGTAAAGAAGTTAGGTACCTTCGCACCATTCTTTTTTGCCGGAGCTTTCTGCTGAGTGCGTGCAGGTCTTCCCTGCGGCTCACGCTTCGGCTCCTCTGCTGGCTTTTTACGCTCTGCAAAAAGATCAAGATCATAATCAGACGCACTGCGACGGTATCCGTCAGTATTGTCGCCGATTATAAACTTATCGTTTTTATCATCCATTGAGCTGCTCCTTCCTGAATATTTCCGCTCCCAAATCTACGAGCTGTTTCTCTATTTTTTCATAACCCCTGTCGATATGATGAATACCGTCGACAACGGTAGTGCCTTCTGCACACAGTGCCGCAACCACAAGTGCACTGCCTCCCCTCAAATCGTGAGAGATGACCCTTGCACCGCTGAGTCTGCTGACACCTTCTATTACGGCGACACGGTTTTCAGTGCGTATCTGCGCACCCATTTTTCTCAGTTCGCCGACATATTTGAATCTGCTTTCGAATATATTTTCAACAACAGTACTCGTACCCTGTGCAACGCTTGCCATAACAGCAAGGTCTGCCTGCGAATCCGTAGGAAAGCCCGGATACGGCATTGTTCTTATCATTCCGATTTTTTTAAGTCTATCGGGTGCTTTCAGGTATATACCACATTCATCCTGAGTAATGCGGCAACCCGATTTTTCAAACGGCTCGACCACAGGCATAAGCAGTTCGGTATCGGCAAACCTCAGCCTGAGATTTCCGCCCGTTACGGCTGCTGCCGCCATATATGTCACGGCCGCTATTCTGTCTTGCCTTATACGGTGCTCACACGCAGTAAGCCTGTTTACACCGTTAATGCGTATGACGCTCTCCCCTGCACCTCTGATATCCGCACCGCAACGGTTCAGAAAATCAGCAAGCTCTGCTATTTCAGGCTCTCTTGCCGCATTGACAACAAGCGTTTCACCTTTTGCAGTACAAGCCGCAAGAAGTATATTCTCCGTAGCTCCGACACTCGGGAAAGACAGTGAGATGCGCGCACCTTTAAGCCCGTCGGGACACGAGCACACAAGACGTCCGCCTGTTTCATCAATAACAGCACCGAGGGCACGCATAGCCTCAAGGTGAAGGTCAATAGGTCGAAGACCTATTTCACAGCCGCCCGGCGCGGTAAGCTCCGCTTTACCGAATCTGCCGAGAAGTGCACCAAGGAAAACGATTGACGAACGCATTTCGTGCATAAGGTAATCTGACACACTGAAACCCGACGCACTACCCGAATCAATACACATCACGTCGCCGTCGGTTGTGACCTTACAGCCGAGATATGTAAGAATATTTGCCGCCGCAGTGATATCCGTAAGCTGCGGACAACCGCTGAGAACGGTTTTACCGCGGACAAGCACAGACGCCGCAAGAAGCGGAAGAGCGCCGTTTTTAGCACCCTGCACAGTCATTTCGCCTTCTATTTTATGCTGACCGTTTATAACGAAACAAGCCATTTCAACACCCCGCTAAAGCATAACATAAACCATATTATGCCAAAGGGTGTCTGATGTTACTTTATTATACTTTCTACTACCTTTACAATTCGCTCGGTTGCATCGGTAACAGCCATTTTCTTTGCAGCTGTACCCATCTGTGTGAGCTTACCGGGGCTTTCAAGCAAGGTATCTATATGCTGCATAAGCACAGCAGGTGTAAGATTTTTTTCTTCAATAAGTATTGCCGCACCGTTATCGGCAAGCGCCTTTGCATTGTGATACTGATGATTCTCAGTAGCAAAGGGATAAGGGATGAGAATTGACGGTTTGCCCATAACCTGGAACTCACAAAGTGAGCTTGCACCTGCACGGCAGATTACAAGGTCTGCGGCGGCAAGGCAACGGTGCATATCGTCAATATAGTCTCTGATAATAATATGTTTATTATTAAGGTCTGTGCCCTTTGCGGCAAGTCTGTCAGGAAAATCCTTACAATCCTTACCTGTTGCGTGCATAAACCAGCAATCGTTTTTCTGTGTACGGTTTGCAATGACCTCAAGCATTGAATCATTGATTGCTTTTGCACCGAGACTGCCGCCCATAGAAAGAATAAGCGGTTTATCGTCAAGACCAAGCTCTGCTCTTGCGATATCTCTGTCCGTTTCAAGGAGCTCACCTCTTACGGGCAGACCTGTGACAACGGGAGGATTTTTAGGCTGCATATACTGAGCAACGCTCTCCTGAGTGAGCATAACGGCATCGACCATTTTTGCAAGGGTTTTATTTGTGACACCGGGGAAAGCATTCTGCTCGTGGATTGCAGTAGGAATACCGAGCTTTGCAGCAGCACGCACAACGGGACCGCTGACGTAACCGCCGAAGCCGATAACTGCATCTGCATTGAACTCTTTGATAATCTTCTTAGCCTGAGAAGAGGATTTGAGAAGATAGCTGAGAGTTTTTATATTCTGCTTTATACCGTTGAGATTGAGCACACGGTTAAAGCCGCTTATCTGAATTGTTTTGAAAGCAAAGCCTGCGGCAGGCACAAGACGAGCCTCCATTTTTTCGGCTGTGCCGATAAAGAGGATATTCGCCTGCGGATACTGTTTGCGGATTTCACCTGCAACTGCAAGAGCAGGATTGATATGACCGCCTGTACCGCCTGCGGCAAAGATAATATTTTTTCCGTTAAGCATAGCTCTCACCTTATTCCTTTATCATATTGGACTGACGTGAAACTGACAGCACCATTCCCATTTCGCAAAGCAGGAACAGCATTGACGTACCGCCCGCACTGAAGAACGGCAGACCGATACCTGTATTCGGGAAGAAATCGGTAACAACAAAAACATTGAAAACCGTCTGCAGACCGATATGTGCCATTATACCAAGCACAAGAAGCATACCGAATTTTGTATTGCAACGCATAGCGATTTTGTAGCCACGATAAATAAGATATGCGTAGAGCATAAGAATGAACGCCGCACCTATAAAACCGAGCTCTTCGCAGACAATAGCAAAGATAAAGTCACTCTGTGCTTCAGAAACATAGAGATGCTTCATTTTGGAGTCGCCAAGGCCCTGACCGAAAAGTCCGCCCGAGCCTATTGCATAAAGCGAATTGTTAATCTGCCAGCGTGCATCGCCCGGCTCGTAGGATTTATCCTTCCATGCAACGATTCGCTCCTGCTGATACTCATCGAGAATACCGAGGAAATCGGGCTTGGAAACAAAAACCACAACGAGTATACCGATTGCCGCAAGGCATCCGATAAACCACCACTTATTGAATCCGCCAAGATACAGCATTGTGATGGTAAGCATTGCGAAAAGAATAGCACCGGAAAGGTGATGACCTTTGAAAACAAGCAAAGTGAAAATAACACCGATTGCACCGAATATAAGAGCTGTTTTTACAGCGATTTTTTTATCTTTACTTACGATAAATGAATGATATTTTTCACAGGCCCAGGCATAAAACGCAATAAGACCGATTTTTGCTACCTCAGACGGCTGAAACTGACCGAAAAGAGGCAAGGGAATCCAACGGCCGAACTCTTCACCGCCGTCGGGATTCTGGGCTTCTTTGATTTTTGCATATATAAGAGCGACAACCAGCAATATAAAAGAAATACCTATACCTACAAGCACGAAACGCCTGTAATGGTTATAGTTGATTCTTGATATCACAAGCATAGCAACAACACCGATTGCAATAGCTATTACCTGCGAAATAACGTAGTCGTAGCTGTTTTCTTTTTTATGAAGCGCAATTGAATATCCGGCAGACGCCATCATTACCGTACCGATTGCAACAAGCAGAAGCAAAGCAAGCAGGAACATTATATCCATATTGCCCTTTGCCCAGAATTTGCTGCTTGTAATTCTTTTTGCAAGCGTACTGTCTGCAATTGAGCTTTTCTTAACCACAGATGATCTGCTCAATTTTGCCGCCCCTTTCTTTATAATTTATCAGCCGAACTTAACAAGCGCTATACCTGCCGCACAGCCGATCAGATTCACAAGTGAAAAAACAATAACTATTTTCTTTTCCTTCCAACCGCTCATTTCAAAATGATGGTGGATAGGAGCCATTTTGAATATACGTTTACCGTGTGTCATTTTGAAATAGCCAATCTGCAACACATCGGAAAGACCTTCGATAAAGTAAATTATACCTACAGGAAGGAGTATAAGCGGACAATCGACCGCATAAGCAAGGGCAACAATGATACCGCCAAGGAACATTGAGCCCGTACCGCCCATAAACACTTTCGCAGGGTTCCAGTTCCACACAAGAAAACCTGCACACGCACCTGCAACAGCCGCCGCAACGACACCTGCACCAAGGTTATTGCGCATAAAGGCGATAACAATCATCGCCGTAGCACTTGTAAGAGTAACAGATGAACACAGCCCGTCAATACCGTCGGTAAAATTTACGGCATTGGTTGCACCGTAAATAAGCACGATACCGAAAAGGAAAAAGAACACACCGAGGTCGCCCGTAGCACCGTAAAAAGGTATATACATAAACGAGCTGCCTGACAGCTTCAGACTGCCGAGAAAGGCAATTATTACCAGAAGCTGCATAAGGGTTTTCTGTCTTATTGTAAGACCGAGATTCTGTTTTTTGACAACTTTGATATAGTCGTCAACAAAACCGATAAGACCGAGTGACAAAGCCATTCCAAGACCTGCAAAAAGCTTTGAGTACATAGCAGAGCGGACAGGATTATCACCTGCGATGATATCGCCGCCCATAAATTTATCGGTAACAAACACCACTGCTATAGCGGCAAAGATACCTACAATAAGCATCAGACCGCCCATTGTGGGAGTGCCCTGCTTACCCGAATGCCACTTGGGACCGTATTCCAGAATAGTCTGACCGAATTTAATTCTGCGAAGCCACGGCACCATAGCAAGACCGAGAAGAGCAGTAACACCGAAAGCTATGAGCACGGAAAGCCCGAAAGCAAGATACGTGTCCATTCAAAACACCTTACCCTTCAGAAAAAATCCTTATAACTTCCTCAAGCTTCATTCCCCTGCTTGCTTTGAAGAGCACAGCATCGCCCTCGTTAAGGTCGGATTTAAGCTGTGCCGCAAGAGCAGCTTTATCGTCAAACGCTTTAACAGATCCTACACCGCTTTTTTCTGCGGTTTCTGCCGCAAGAGCAGCCATTTCACCGTAGGTATAAAAGCGGTCAATACCCTTTGAGCTAACAAGTGCACCAACCTCACGATGTGCCGACTCTGATATTTCACCAAGCTCAAGCATATCGCCGAAAATAAAAGCCTTTTTGCCTGCTTTCATAGTGGAAAGCACTTCGGTTGCGGCACGGACTGAATCGGGGCTTGCATTGTAACAGTCCTCAATAACTGTTATGCCGTTTATCTCACGGACATTCTGACGCATACCAGAAGTTACGTACTTGGAAAGGCCGAGAGCAGCTTTTTCGGGAGAAACGCCGAGATACAGACCGACCGCAAAAGCAGAAAGTGCATTATAAACATTGTGTGTACCGACGGTAGGAATGGTAACACTCTGCTCACCGCCCTCATAAACAACGGTAAAGCAGGTATTATAGCCTGACTGACTGATACCAACAGCTCTGTAGTCACAGTTTTCATTCTCAATACCGAACGTGATTACGCGTCGGTCATCGAGAACAACTGTACTGAGCAGGTCATCGTCACCGTTTACGATAAGAGGTGCATTGGGCTTGAGACCGTCGAGAATTTCGAGTTTGGCTTTGAGGATACCCTCACGTGAGCCAAGGTGTTCAATATGTGAAACACCTATTTTGGTGATGATACCTGCATTCGGCTGAGCAACCTTTGCAAGCCTTGAAATCTCACCGAAAGCACTCATACCCATTTCAAGAATTGCCGCCTCATAATCGCTGTCAAGACGGAACACCGTAGTAGGCAAGCCGATTTCGTTATTGAGATTACCTTCGTTTTTGAGAGTATTGTATTTTTCCGAAAGAACGGCATAGACCATTTCTTTAGTAGTAGTTTTGCCTACACTGCCCGTTATCCCTACAAAAGGAATAGAAAAAAGCGAGCGGTAATATGCGGCAATTTCAAGCAGTGCCGTACCTGTGTTTTCAACAAGGAGCACTTCGCCATCGGCATCAACAGGCTTTGAGCACACAGCCGCAACTGCACCCTTTTCAAAAGCAGCCTGCACAAAATCGTGACCGTCAAAACGTTCACCGACAAGAGCAATAAAAAGACTGCCCTGAGTTATTTTCCTTGTATCGGTGCATATATTGAGCACCTGCTTATCTTCACTGCAGGCAGCACCGAGCACCGCACTTATTTCTTTTAATCTGAGAGGTATCATAATTTTATCCCTTATCTGAGCAGGCTTTTTACAACCTCACGCTCGTCATAGTGTATTTTTTTAGTACCGATAATCTGATAGGTTTCGTGGCCCTTACCTGCAAGCAGAACAATATCGCCTTCATTTGCTTCATTAAGAGCAAACTCAATAGCCTGAGTTCTGTCTACAATTTCGACAACGGGAACTTTGGCACCCTTTGTACCCTCTGCAACCTCTTTTACTATAGAAGCGGGGTCTTCGGTACGGGGATTATCTGACGTGACAACAACAAAATCTGACATATCAGCGGCAATCTGACCCATAAGCGGTCGCTTTGTGCGGTCTCTGTCACCGCCGCAACCAAATACAGTTATAATTCTTGCCTGTGCGATTTTGCGAAGAGAAGCAAGAATATTCTGAAGTCCGTCAGGAGAATGAGCATAGTCTATGATAACCGTATAATCGGTATCTGTAGGTACAACCTCGATTCTGCCGGGTACGCCTGTAGCCTCGGAAAGAGCCGCGGCTACGTCTGCAAAAGGCAGACCGAGCTGAATTGCACAGACAGCGGCAGTCATTGAATTATAAACGGTAAAGCCACCCGGAATACGCATCTTTATACGCTCAAGTTTACCGATGCCGACAAGGAAGTACGACACTCCGCCCGGCTTATGCTCGATATTTTTAGCCGAGTAATCTGCACTGTCACGAAGAGCAGAGCAGGTTGCAACACTGCATGAAGTGCCTTCAATCATAGCTTTATAGGCTTCGTCATCTGCATTCACAACAGCTTTATCGCAGTTTTCAAAAAGCTTATGCTTTGCGGCGATATAATTTTCAAACGTGCCGTGATAATCGAGATGATCCTGTGTGAGGTTGGTGAAAGCGGCAACCTCATAATGAAGACCAGCAACACGTTGCTGTGCAAGTGCTTGTGAAGAAACCTCCATAACGCAGAACTCACAGCCCACCTCAACCATCTTTGCAAAAAGTGAATTGAGTTCAAACGGATCGGGAGTTGTGAGCCTTGCAGGATACTCGACATCGCATACCATATTCTTTACAGTACCGACAAGACCTGTTTTTTTGCCGAGCGATTCAAAAATCGACTTGAGCAGGAAGCAGGTTGTTGTTTTGCCGTTTGTACCCGTTATACCGACAAGACGCAGTTTCTCTGCAGGGTTGCCGAAAAACGACGCAGAGAGAAGCGAAAACGCTTCTCTTGTGTCTGAAACTATTAACTGATTTTTTACACCTGTATCACGCTCGGCAACAACAAGCACTGCACCCGATTCGACAGCCGAAGCCGCCGCATCGTGACCGTCAAAGCGTGCACCTTTGACGCAAACGAACACACTGCCTTTTTCTGCCTTGCGTGAATCCTCGGTTACAAGCGTCACTTCAGCATCGGTGATACCGTCAGTGCTGTAGCCTGCACCTTTCAAAAGAGTAAATAAATTCATTTCTTCTTCCCTCTTGAATAGAAATTATATTAACCGTAAAGAGAATCTGACAAGCCTGAATACGATTTGAAGTAAACCGTAACGACTTCGCCATATTTTACCTTTGTATCCTTCGGAATATCCTGGCTGTAAGCAAGAATATCTGCACCGCTGAATGCGTTACCCGATATTTTTATGTTGATACCAAGGTTGTTTGCACTTCTTCGTGCGACGCTCAGACTCATACCTGTGAAATCGGGAACGGTGACAGTTTCTTCATCTCTGTCATCTGTATAGAGTATTACCACGCCCTGCTGAGGCATAGTCTGACCGTAAGCAGGAATCTGACGGATTACGTTATCACCGCTGCCGATGACTCTGACTGTAAGATCCTGATTCTTTGCGATATCTCTTGCATCTTCTATCGTTCTGCCGACAAGTGAAGGAGTCTGGATATCGATAAGGTTCTGTTCTTTTTCATTGTACTCGGGGTCAACACCGAGATAACCCATTATCTCTTCAACAAGTGAAGCTGCAACGGGTGCGGCAATCTGACCGCCGTTACGCTGACCGACAGGCTCGTCGATAGCAATCAGAATAGCAACCCTCGGATCATCACCGGGAGCAACGCAGGAGAACGAAGCAACGTACTTGTTTTCGCCGTCTTCGATACTGAGCTTCTGTGAAGTACCGGTTTTACCTGCTACGTGGTAGCCTGCAACGTAAGCGTTTTTACCGGTACCTGCGCTTACAACAGCCTCCATCATAGTAAGCACACGCTCTGCCGTTGACTCGGAAACTACCTGACGCTTCATTGTAGGCTGAGTCTGTGCAATAACGTTGCCCGCTTCGTCAAGCTGTTTTGCTACAACATAGGGAGTCATAAGCTTACCGCCGTTTGCAATAGCGGCAACAGCTGTAATCATCTGCAGAGGTGTAACCTCAAATGTCTGACCGAACGAGTAACTCGAAAGCTGCGCAATATTGAAATCTTCTCTTCTGTGATATGCACTGCCAGCTCTGGGCTGGGTTTCACCGGAAAGGTCAATACCCGTTTTTTCAGTAAAGCCGAAAGCTTCGAAATAATTGTAAAAAGTTTCCGTGCCGAGTTTCTGACCGGTTGAAATAAAGAACGGGTTGCAGGAATTCATAAGACCCATCTGCATAGTCTGTGTACCGTGACCCTCGTGCTTATGGCAACGGATGTAGTGACCGGGTACCTGAATACCGCCTACACACGTGAACGTTGTGCTTTCGGAAACAACGTCCTCCTCAAGAGCGGCGGCAAGAGTAACGAGCTTGAAAACCGAACCCGGCTCATAAGAATCGGTGATAACGCTGTTCTTTCTCTGTTCTTTAACAGAAGCTGAAATCGCAGTCTTACGCTCTTCCTCATCTGTTATAAGAGCAAGGCGTGCATTTTCAGTTTCGGAATGAACTGTAAACGGATCGTTAAGGTCGTAGTTTGGCATATTGGACATTGCGAGTATTGCACCGGTTTTTACATCCATTACAATACCGTAAGCCGCTTTTGCCTGAGCACTCTCATACGCTTTTTCAAGCTCTGTTTCAAGTTTGCTCTGTATAGTTCTGTCAATAGTCAGCACAAGGCTTGTGCCCTGCTGAGCTTCGTTGATTGACGTGTATTCGATAGGGATATTTTTGCTTGACGCACTCTTTGCACTTATTATTCTGCCCGGAATTCCGGTAAGTGTATCATTATATTTTGCTTCAAGACCCTCACGACCTACATCCTGGTCGCCTGTAAAGCCTATGAGCGTAGAAGCAAGTGAGCCGTAAGGATAGTAGCGTGTAACGTCCTCCTGAACACCGATACAGCTGTAAAGGCTGTTTTCATCAACAAAATCGAGGACTTTATCGTGTAACGCAAGCTCAATTCCGCCCTTGATTTTTTCATAGCGTGAATTTTTCTTTGTTTTTGCGTAAATTGCTTCTGCATCTTCACCGAGTATCTCTGCAAGTCCGTCAGCAACAAGTCTGCGTTTTGCTTCAAGCTCAGACTCAATCTGCGCCTCGGTTTTATCTTTTTTGGAAACGGTGATGTTTGCAGGGTCGATATATACGAGCCACGCGGAAGCACTCTGTGCAAGCACGTGCATATTACAGTCGTATATAGTGCCTCTCAGAGCAGGTACGGCAGTATCGCCGAGATAAAGCTCTTCAGCTTTTTCTCTGTAATCATTACCCTTTATAAGCTGTATATTACCAAGCTGAACAATACTCGTGCCGAAGCCGATTATTATCAGACCTACAAGAAAACGTAATGCACGTTTTGACATCAGCTTTGACGCACCGCGAGCCATAGCCATTTCCTCCTTTATATACTTCGATTATCAGTTACTCCAAATAGTCAAAATAACGAGAGCCAAGTCCCTGACCCAACTCCCGTCCAAAATCAATATATTTTAATTTATACAAATATATGTTAAGGGAGAGATGAATAATTTTAATTCTCCCTTATTTTGCAGATATTATCTGATTGCCGTCATCAAGATTAAAATAAACTATATGGTAACGCTCACGCTTAACCATACCGTTGTTTTCTGCATACTCCTTGATGTTAGCAGGTGAAAACTTAGCGTTGAGAACAGAATTGAGTCTTGTATACTCGCTCTTCTTCTTGCTGAGGCTTTCGTCAACTCTGACGATAGCGTTATTAAGCTCGTTGTTACGCACGTGAAGTGCAATATTTGTACCAAGGAGAGTCACACCTACTGTAAGCACAGCAACAAACTTGACAAGCTTTGCTCTCATTGCTGCTGCTTCAAGCTTGAGCTCCTCATTTGTTTTTACCTGAGGCTTTACAAGTCTGGGCTGAGGACGCTGTTCAGGCTTCGGTTCAGGCTTCGCCTTGCGTGCCGGTGCGAACAAGTCAAGATCATATGCATTTGAACTGTTGTTGTAATTGTAAGCCAAAACAGTTTCCTCCATTTAAATTCTTATAGTTTTTCGATTGCCCTGAGCTTTGCGCTGCGGCTTCTTGAGTTTTCCTCAAGCTCACGGCTCGTTGCAGTTTTAGGTTTGAAGCAGATTTTGCCCTGCGGAGTTTTACCACAGATGCATACCGGGAATTCCGGCGGACAGGTACAGCCACCTGTAAAACCTGCAAAAGTGTTTTTAACAATTTTATCTTCAAGCGAGTGGAAAGAAATAACAGCCAGCCTGCCACCCTTATTAAGAGAAGCGAACATATCCTTAACGGCTTGTCCGAGATTGCTGAGTTCACCGTTAACCTCAATACGAAGTGCCTGGAAAGTTTTGCGGGCAGGATGTCCGTCACGCCTTGCAGCTGCCGGATACGCCTCTCTTATGATATCAGCAAGCTGAAAAGTTGTTTCGATAGGAGCTTTCTCACGCTCGCGTATAATTGCGGAAACAATGCGGGGCGCGAACTTTTCTTCGCCGTAATCGTAAAGTATTCTTTTAAGTTCGCCTGCAGAAAGCTCGTTGACAAGGTCTTTTGCACTTCTGCCGGTTTTGCTCATTCTCATATCAAGCGGTGCATCGTGGTGAAACGAAAATCCCCTGTCAGCTTCATCAAGCTGGTACGAGCTGACACCAAGGTCAGCCATTATTGAATCTGCTCCGTTGATGCCGAGAGCAACAAGGATTGATGCTATGTTGAAGAAATTATCGTGAACCACGGTAACTCTGCTGTCAGAGCCGAAGCGCTCGGTCAGCACCTTAATCGCATCGGGGTCACGGTCGATAACAATAAGTCTGCCGTTTTCGCCGAGCTTTGCAAGTGCCGCGGCACTGTGTCCGCCGCCACCGCCGGTACAGTCGACAACCACACCGTCAGGCTTGATGGCAAGTGCATCTATTGTTTCGTCAAAGAGAACGGATTTATGGTTGAATTCCATTTTAGTTCCCTCTCTTAATAGTTAAGGTCAGGTATGCTGCCTGTATTGTAAGGCTGACTTGCAGCTTCAGCAGCAGCATAAGTATCGGGATCCCATATCTCAAGACGTTTCATATTGCCGATTACAATAACTTCATCCTTGAGACCTGCGTACTTACACATCGATGAGAGCAAAGTGAATCTGCCCTTGGCATCCATCGTGTAGTCCTCAGAGTTTTTGTATAAATTACGGCGCATCCATTCAAGTTCAGGAGTGTGTGCGACCTCGGAGTTTTTGTCGTTAAGCTCGGTACACAGATCATCCCAGTTCTGTGTCGGAAAGAAGTAAAGGCAAGGATAAGGACCGGGTGCACAGCAAGCAACAAAGGTCTTGCCGAGGTTATCGCGGTACTTGGCAGGAATGGACAGTCTGTTATTGTCGTCAAGCACAGCATCAGCCATACCTTTGAAGCCGAGATATACCTTTTTTTCTTCGGTAATAACCGTATCAGCCACGTCCATTCACTCCTTCCTTTCGATTTTTGGTGTTTTAGCGTACCAATTTGGGGTTATTTGTACCAAATAACACCTTTATTATAACTATATATGTATAAATAGTCAAGCAAAATTACAAAATTTTTTCGAAAAATTTTGGCAATTTTTTACGAACTTTTTCTGTTTTCTACACCGGGTTTCACATATTGTGGTGAACATTTATTCAAACACTAAGGAAGCTAAAAAAGCGGAAAAACGCAGCATAAAAAGCCGCGATTTTCCGCTGTACGAATGCACTTAAAATAATGTATATAATTATTAAAATAAAATGAAAAAGAGACTGTCGTAACTGACAGTCTCTAAATCAATTCGGTTTACTTAATCAGACAGCACGTGTAACCTTACCTGAACGAAGGGAACGTGTGCAAGCGTATACCCTCTTGGGTGAACCGTTTACAACAGCCTTAACACGCTTGATGTTGGGCTTCCATGTTCTGTTGGAACGTCTGTGTGAGTGCGATACCTGGATACCGAATGTAACGCCTTTACCGCAGAATTCACATTTTGCCATTTGCGGCACCTCCTTAAATAAAACTAAAGCTAAACGAACATCAATTATATTAGCAGATAATTAATTAAAAAGCAAGTGTTTTTTTGTATTTTTTTAAACTATATCGAATTATTCTTTTGTGTATTTTGCCAATTCCTCACGAAGCCAGGCACAGGCAGCAGCCGCACCGTCGTCATCAGCAGGAAAACACTGCACCGTCATAGACTCTTTATCAGTAAGATCATAAGACTTCCAGCCGATATAATAGCACGCCTCAACCTGCTTATCGCCTTCTTCGGGAACAAGCACCGTAAGCCTGTAGCGGAACTGGTCATCAAAAACACCGCCGTTAGCCTTGAGTACAACTGAGCCGAAATACGTATTGGGTTTACCCCAGATAGGCACTGCACCGAGAAGATATTCAAAAGTAAGTTCGGGTATCATAGTTTATCTCCTTAATATGCGGCGATTTTACTGATAATCGGCTCGCCTCTTGATGCCTCAACAACAATTTTAAAAGCATCGCACCGTACGTCTTCTTCAATAATACGTTTGTTGCCGATTGTGGTGTAGTTTGAGTAAACTTTATCCCACAAGCCGTCTTTACGTCTTAAAATACGAAATGACTCTACACGCTGACCCTGAGTCAGATCCTCTTCAAGCTCGAAGAAATTTATATCTTTCTCCTCACCAAGCTCAACAAGGTATTCGCATTGATAGCCGCAGAGTGAAGTACGTGTAACCTTTGCGCCCTCGCAAAGATTGACAGAAAAGCTTGAACGGATTTTATCACCCAACTCTTTCAACCTTGCTACATCTCTCAGGTCAAACTTACCGCTTGGCATAGGCGGTATGTTGAGATTAAAGGTTGTATTACCGCCGACAGAGCGAAGATATGTAGAAAAAAGTCTGTCAAGCGAATGAGGCTCTTCCTCGGGATGATAGAACCAACCCGGACGGATTGACATATCAATCTCTGACGGACAGAAAACAAGACCGCTTGAATACATTATATTTTCAAGTGTACCGATATCCTTATCGCTGTTATATATATGTTTCAGTTCACCGTCAAGCAAACTGCCTTCGGTCTGCTTTTCGCAAAAATAGCAAAGCTCCCACGGAACAACCGCCCACTCTGCTGCACGGGCTGAGCCTGACTCGTTACCGCACCAGCGGATATCGGGACCCTCATCCTTGAACACAGTAGCATTCGGCTGATACTTACGCACAAGTTCAAAGTAAGATTCAAAATCGTAAGACTGTTTCTTACCGCTCGGACCTTCACCGCAGGCACCGTCAAACCAGACGTGAAAAACCTCACCGTAGTTTGTAAGAAGCTCGGTAAGCTGTGCACGGTAGAAACCGTTATATGCATCTGTGCCGTAAAGCTCACAGTTTCTGTCCCACGGAGAAAGGTAAAAGCCGAATTTAATACCACCTCTGCGGCAGGCATCGGCAAACTCACGCACGATATCACCTTTACCGTTTTTATACGGGCTGTTTCTGATACAGTGCTCTGTAGTTTCAGTCTGCCACAGACAGAATCCGTCGTGATGCTTGGCTGTGATAACAGCACCCTTCATACCTGCAGACTTTATAGCCTCAACCCAGCTGTCACAATCAAGCTCGGTAGGGTTGAAGATTGCAGGGTCTTCCTCACCTGTACCCCACTCAAGACCCGTATATGTGTTGGGACTGAAATGCACAAACGCATAGAACGGAGTTTCTTTCAGATGCTTAAGCTGACGCTCGGTAGGCACTACCCTGCCTGCTTTTTCAATAAAGGATTTTATATCACTCATTTTGTTACGAGTTCCTTTTTCTTTGACTTCTTTTCTGTAACGATATCTGTATAAAGATTATTGACGTTATTCTTACCTGTGTGATGATAAGGCCACACAAGAAGAACTACATAAACAATTACACCGCCGATTGCATTACAAATAATATCTTCCATCGTATCCATAAGTGCCCAGCGATAATCGAAGGTAGCCTCTGTCCAGCCTTCAGCCCAGAGACTTTCACTGATAACGTGAGGGATAATGTGCGGATTAGCAAGGAAATCTTTGCCGTATGTTACAGCGGCATTCTGTGCCTCCTGATAGCACCAGTGCTGTGCATCGGAGCCGAAGAACTGATCAAGTACAAACTCTACGATTTCCCAAGCGTTACCGCAGATGAATGAGAAGCCGAAAGCTGCAAGAACAACAAAGGGAACGTGACTCTTAACCTTGTCACGGTGCTGCATAGCAGTAAGTGCCTCGTAACCGAAGAGCGCACCTGCCGCACCGCCGAAAACATGGAAAACAAGGTCATAGAAACGGAAGCTGTAATAAAGGTTGATGTAAGCACCGGCAAATGAAGCCATAAAGAAACCTACAACAGAAATATCCTGAATATAGGAAGGCAGATAGCGCATAAAGTTCTTTTTGCTCATTGCCTGACAGATTTCCCAGGCAAACATACCGACAAGGTTTGCAGCCATCTGCTTAACCATCATAGGTCTGCCGCCTAATGAAGTGAAACCGAACAGTGAATCAAGAATACCGAAAATCATGATACAGCGGAAAATCCACCACCAAATAATTTCAAGCTTTTTCGGAGTTTTTGTAATTCTTGAAAAATAATCTTTAACAATACTCATATTCTTTCTCCCTCAAAAGAAATTGATAACCACTCTGTGAGAGCAGCTACTAAATCAGTTTATCGGAACGCGTGTACTCTTTAAGTCACATTTTCCGAAAACTACGTATAGTTTATCAAAACTTATCGCAAAAGGCAATATATATTAAGAAATTGTAATAAATAAAAAGAGCTGTAAAAAGGTTACGTTTTACAGCTCTTACACTTATTTCTTTTTACGCTCGGGAAGATTTGTGATGATTATAGCAACAAACATCACGACACATCCGACAGCTTCACGCATTTCAAGCTGTTCACCCTGTACAACCCATTCCGTAAGTACGGCGAACACAGATTCAAGGCACATAAGAAGTGAAGCTACTGCAGGCTTGGTATACTTCTGGCCGACAATCTGAAGTGTATAACCTGCACCGCTGCTCATGATACCTGAATAAAGCATAGGCACAAGTGCACCCCTGATACCCGTAAGAGTCGGTGTCTCAAAAATAAACATACATATTACAGAAAGCACACCGACAACAAAGAACTGTGAGCACGAAAGGATAACGCCATCGACCTTATCCATAACACTGTCGATATAAAGAATATGCACCGCAAAGAATGCCGCACAACCGAGTGCAAGAAGCTCACCGAAGCCTAAGGTAAGCGAAGAATCCACGCAGAGAAGATATGCACCTGCACAGCCCATAAGTACTGCTATCCAGACTGCAAAACGCTGTCTGTGCCCTAAAAACAGACCAAAAACAGGAACAAGAAGCATATAAAGTGCGGTGATAAAGCCTATTTTACCTGAAGCGGCTTCGTCGATATAGTTGAAAGCAAACTGCTGAAGGTTGCTCGCACAGAAAAGTATGACACCGCAGATTATACCGCTTTTAGCCTGAATAAAAGCATCTTTTTTCTTCTGCTCTTTTGTACGGGTATCGGTTTTGCGTTTTCTCCACTGCATAAACAGTATCAGCGGTAACAGCACTGCCGCACCCATAAGCATACGCAGACCGTTATACGTAAACGCACCTACGTGGTCCTTACCGACATCCTGAGCAACAAAAGATGCGCCCCAGATAATTGCGGCAAGCAAAAGGGCGGCATTACCGCCCATAGTTTTCTTTTTACTTATTTCCATAGAAATTAAAACTCCATAGGTTTACTGCCGTTTTCGCGTGACTTATCTGCAAGGAAAACGGTTTTATGGCCTGCAACGGAATCAAAGATAGACGTGCAGGAAACAGAGGGCTTTTCACCGCTTACATAATTGACAAAATCTTCGGCAATACCGAGATCACCGCCGCCGTGACCGCCGCCCTCTTCAAATGCAGAGAGGTCGATAATTTCCTCATCATACTCCTTATCAGGGTCGGGATTGATTGTAAGCACGTGGATATCGTTATTTTCAAACTCGCCGTAAATCTCGCCCTTTGTGCCGACAATTTCTATTCTTCTCAGCGGTCTTGCAGCACCGGCAATCATATTGTGTGTGCCTGTTGCACCGCTTTCGAAGTTAACCATAACGCTCTGATGGTCAACAACGTCGTTACCACTCTTATAGATACACTTGCCGTAAGGGCTGTCACCTTTGAGAAGATTTATTTTATCTTCGATAGTGGCATTCTCCATATCTTCAAGAGCAGACCAGACGTAGAATTCCCATCTGTCGGGATGGTCGATATATATACGCTTTGCAGAATAAAGGCAACTGTTTACGTGAGGACAGTCGACAAGGCATTTTGTACCCGCATCAGCAGGAGCCATTTCGGGCTTGAACTGGAAGATTGAACCACAGCTTGAAACCGTTTTCGGCTTTGTGGAGTTCATCATCCACATCATTATATCAAGGTCGTGACAGCACTTTGCGAGAAGCATTGAGGTTTTGCACTCTTCACTTCTGCCCCATTTGCCTCTGACATAGGATGTTGAAGCGTGATGATAACTGACGTGCTCAAAAGTATTGATGCTGATTACATCGCCGATTACGCCTGCAAGCAGACGTTCCTTGATAGCAAGGTAAAACGGAGTATAACGAAGTACGTGGCAAATCATAACCTTATTGCCATGCTTTTCGACAGTAGCAACAAGCTTTTCAAGCTCATCCATATTAACAGCAAAAGGCTTTTCAAGAAGCATATCGTAGCCTGCTTCAAGCAGAGGGATAGCTGTTTCGACGTGCTGATGATCCATAGTGCCGTTGATTACGGCATCGGCAAACTTCGGCACAGCCGCAAGCTCCTCAGCACTCGAGAAGCAATTCTCTTTCGGGAAGCCGAACATTTTGCGAGCCTTTTCACATCTGAAAGGATTCGGATCGGCAATACCGACAATCTTCAGCTTATCTGGTGATTTGAGAGCAAGCTCAGCATAGGTAAAGGCACGGTGTCCACCACCGACGATAATAGCTGTTATGGGTTTAGTGCTCATAATACAAGACCTCTGTTCAATAAAACATACAAGGAAATAATATCATAATAAAAGAATTAGTCAATATAAAAAGATAAAAAAACAACCAAGGTTTTACACCTTGGTTGTTCAGAAAGTTTGATTAAAATCAAAGAATAGTTGTGATAACCTTTGCTGCAAAAGCAATTACAAAGAAGCCGATACCGACAATCTTTGTGAGCTTGACAAGCTTAGCTTCCATTGTACGGCCCTTATTCTTACCGAAGAATGTCTCTGCACCGCCGGCAATTGTACCGGAAAGACCCTGAGAGTTACCCTCCTGAAGAAGAACGAGAGCTGAAATTGCGATAGCAAGAACAATAAGAACAACACCGAAAACTATCTCATACCATAACATAATAATTCACCTTAACGCCTGATTTAAAACCGAGGCTGTTACCCTTTCTTTTGAAAAATATATACAATTTCCGTTTTTATACTCGAGTATTCTATCACATAGTTTTTCATTTTGCAATAGTTTTTTGAAAAAACTGCAGATATAAAGGAAAAAATTTCAACGCATACAGAAAAACACAGCGGTAAAAATACTGTAGACGGACAAAGAACGTAAAATTTAATGCGTTTGCTTCGTGCTTTCTCCGTCGGCTGTTAACGGCGGGGAAGCCTGCATTAACAGTTACATATCATATAAGAGTCATCTGCTCGCCACTGTCCTCCGCACTGAGCAGAGCACCGGTAGACGGAAGATTCTTGGTACGGTAACGGTAGGGCTTTGCAAACTCACCCTCAGCGTAGGGACGCACAGTCATAAGACGCTGACCCTTCTTAAGAGTGAATACGGCAACACCCTGCGTATCCTTGGTTGTTTTGGATGAAATTGCGGCAGTGTTGAAAAGAAGATGTCTGCCTGCACTTGAAATCAGCACAAGTTCTGTATCCTGTGTGATATAGAGTGCCGCAACAAGCGGAGATTTGTCGCTGTATGCTTTGATAAGCTTTTTACGGTTGGTTTTGGTAGCGTAGGCTGACATATCGACCTTGGCGACCTTACCGTTTTCGAAGAAGAACACCATATGACCGTTATAATCTTTGAGCAGAGCCATATATGCAACAGTTTCTTCCGGCTCCATATCAAGCTTCGACGGCACGTATTCACCGAGCACGCTCGCCTTTGTGAACTCAAAATCATCCGCCTTAGCCTTATATACCTGCTGTTTGTTGGTAAAGAACAACAGCTCAACATCGTTTGTTGTGTCGTAAGTAGCGATGATTTCGTCGTTTTCCTTAACCTTCTGCTCGCCGCTCATACGAAGTGAAAGCGGAGTAATCTTCTTGAAATAGCCTTCACGTGAAAGGAAGAGATGTACAGGCTCGTTTGAGACGGGCTCTTCAGCCTCTGCCTCGGCAATTTCAGCCTGATAGATAATCTCACTTCTGCGGGGCTTACCGAACTTTTTAACAACGTTCTGAAGCTCTGCAATAATTATCTTCTTTACACGCTGACGCTTTTCAAGTATCTCTTCAAGGTCTTTGATTGTATCCTTGAGGCTTTCAATATCCTTAGTGTGCTTGAGGATATACTCACGGTTGAGGTGACGGAGCTTGATTTCTGCAACGTACTCAGCCTGAATCTCATCAATACCGAAGCCTATCATAAGGTTTGTGACAACCTCTTTTTCTTCTTCAGTGTTGCGGATTATCTTTATAGCCTTGTCGATGTCAAGAAGTATCTTCTGCAGACCCTCTAACAGATGAAGTCTGTTGCGGCACTTCTGAAGCTCAAAGAAAGTTCTTCTGCGCACACAGCCTGTACGGAAAGCAATCCACTCAAGCAGCAACTGTTTTACGCCGAGCACCTGAGGCATACCTGCAATAAGAACGTTGAAGTTGCATGAGAAGGTATCTTCCATAGGAGTCTGCTTATAGAGCTTGAGCATAAGCTTATCAGGGTCAGTGCCTCGCTTGAGGTCGATTGTGATTTTAAGACCGTTCTTGTCGGTTTCATCACGCACGTCACTGATTTCTTTAAGTGAGCCCGCTTTGAATTTTTCGATAATTTTATCGATTATAGCTTCTGCCGTAGTTGTGGGCGGAATTTCATATATATCGATACAATTGTTTGATTTATCGTAATTATACTTTGCCCTTACCTTGATGCTGCCGCGACCGTTATTGATGACGTTCATCATCTCGTCGTGGTTATAGATAATCTGACCGCCACCGATGAAATCGGGTGCCTTTATAATCTCTGAAACATCATAATCGGGGTCTTTGATAAGCTCGATTGTTGTGTTACAGATTTCTTCAAGGTTGAATGAACAGATTGAGCTTGCCATACCGACAGCGATACCTGTATTTGCATTGACAAGCACACTCGGGAAGGATACGGGAAGAAGAGTAGGCTCCTTCATAGTGCTGTCGTAGTTGTCGACAAAGTCTACGGTATCCTTATCGATATCAGCAAAAAGCTCGGAGCAGATTGACTCAAGCTTTGCCTCGGTATAACGGGATGCAGCCCACATCATATCGCGTGAGTATGCCTTACCGAAGTTACCCTTTGAGTCTACAAGCGGATGAAGCAGAGCCTCATAGCCGCGTGAAAGACGGACCATTGTATCGTAAATTGCGGCATCACCATGGGGGTTGAGCTGCATTGTACGACCGACGATGTTTGCCGACTTAACACGTGAGCCGTTAAGAAGACCCATCTTATACATTGTATAGAGGAGCTTACGGTGAGCAGGTTTGAGACCGTCGATTTCGGGAATCGCACGGGACATAATAACGCTCATCGCATAGGGCATATAATTGACCTCAAGCGTTTCGGTAATACGCTGGTTTACAACTTCGCCCGCACCGACAATATGTGCATTGGGGTTGATATCAGTCTTCGGCTGTTTGTCTGTCTTTTTCTTTGCCATTTAATATCTCCCCTTTCTCAGCTTACGTCTGCCATATCAATATAGAGATGGCCGTTTTCTGCAATATACTGTTTTCTGCCTGCAAGGTTATCACCGAGAAGCAGGTCGAATTTTTCTGCCATTGCCTCGGCAAAATCAGGCTCAATTTTAATGAGTCGGCGTGTTGCGGGATTCATTGTGGTAAGCCACATCATATCCGCATCGTTTTCACCAAGACCCTTTGAACGCTGAATTGTAAACTTCTTGCCTTCAAGCTCGGCAAGCACGTCTGCCTTCTCTTTTTCGGTATAGGCAAACCACGTTTCATCCTTGTATGAAATTTCATACAGCGGAGACTCCGCAATAAACACATAACCCTCTTCAATAAGTGTAGGCATAAGGCGGTAAATCATAGTAAGAATAAGCGTTCTGATCTGGAAGCCGTCAACGTCGGCATCGGTACAGATAATAACTTTGTTCCACTTGAGATTGTCAAGACTGAAGGTTGCAAGGTCTTTTGCGTGCTTGCCCTTTGCCTCGATACCGCAGCCGAGAACCTTGATAAGATCGGTTATGATATCACTCTTGAAAATCTTATCGTACTCGGATTTGAGACAGTTGAGAATCTTACCTCTGACAGGAATAATTGCCTGGAATTCAGAATCACGCGACTGCTTACAGGCACCGAGAGCAGAGTCACCCTCAACGATAAACAGCTCACGCATATTTACGTCTCTGCTTCTGCAGTCAACAAACTTCTGCACTCTGTTTGCCATATCGTTACTGGTCTGCAGATTCTTTTTGATTGTCTGTCTTGTTGTTTCAGCCCTTACACGGCTGCGCATATTGATAAGCACCTGATCGCAGATTTTCTCTGCCTCGAGCTTATTTTCGATAAAGTATATTTCAAGCTGTTTACGCAGGAAGTCTGTCATAGCCTCCTGAATAAACTTATTGGTAATTGATTTCTTGGTCTGGTTTTCGTACGAGGTCTGTGTTGAGAAAGATGAAATGACAAGAATCAGACAGTCCTCAACATCCTGGAAACTGATTTTGGAATCGGTTTTTGTGTATTTGTTATTCTGCTTGAGATAAGCATCAATCTGCGAAACAAAGGCACTTCGTGTTGCCTTATCGGGTGCACCGCCGTGCTCAAGCCAGCTTGAGTTGTGATAATACTCTTTAAGCTGAGTTTTGTTTGAAAAACGCAGGGCAATGTTTATCTTGAGCTTATAATCCTTTTGGTCTTCTCTGTCACGGCCTACTCGCTCTGCAGACCAGAGCTGAGTCTGGCTGATTGAAGTATCGCCGCCAAGCTCATCAACATAGTCTTTTATGCCGTTTTCGTAAAGATATTCGTACGTTTCAAACGAATTGGTATTACCCTTCTGGTTGCGGAGAACGAAACGCACACCCGAGTTTACGATTGCCTGACGCTTGAGAGTTGACTGAAAATATTCAAGCGGTACGTTTATATCGGTAAAAACCTCAAGGTCGGGCTTCCAGCGGATGCGTGTACCCGTATCCTTTTTGGTATACTCCTCTTTGAGCATTTTGCCTGAAGGCTTACCTTTTTTGAACTTGAGCTCGTAACGGTAGCCGCCCGTTTTGATTTCTGCCGCCATATATTCGGAAGCATACTGAGTAGAGCAAAGACCCAGACCGTTGAGACCGAGTGAATACTCGTAACTGCCGCCGTCGTTGGTATCGTACTTACCGCCTGCATAAAGCTCGCAGAATACAAGCTCCCAGTTGAACTTCTTTTCTTTCGGGTTGTAGTCAACGGGAATACCTCTGCCGAAATCCTGCACCTCAACAGAGCCATCCGAAAAACGGGTGACTATAATTTTATCGCCGTGACCTTCACGGGCTTCGTCGATTGAGTTTGAGATAATTTCAAAAATAGAATGCTCACAACCCTCAAGACCGTCGGAGCCGAATATAACGCCGGGACGCTTACGTACACGGTCGGCACCTTTGAGGGAGGTTATACTTTCTACTCCGTATTCTGCTTTTTTCGGCATTTGTTTTACCTCTCTTTATACTGCTATTTGCCGACACTACCAAAAGTTGTGTCGGCAAATAATTAGTTTTATTCTTCTGTTTCTTCAGCGGCTTCTGCAGTTTCTTCTGCGACAGTATCAGCCGTCTGCTCTTCAGCCTGAGAAGCACCTGTCATAATATTCTTGAAGGTTTCTCCGCTCATCTTCTCGTGCTCGATGAGATACTGAGCAACAGCGTGAAGCTTATCGATATCGGTTGCAAGGATATCCTCACAGCGCTTGTAAGCACCGGTGATGATTGAATTCATCTCTGCATCGATTGAGCTTGCAACCTTTTCGGAATAGTTACGTGTCTGACCGTAATCTCTGCCGAGGAATACCTCGTTGTGACCTGATGTGAAAGAAATCGGACCGAGCTCGTCGCTCATACCGTACTTTGTAATCATTCCTCTTGCAATCTCGGTTGCACGCTGAATATCGTTGGAAGCACCTGTTGAGATGTCGCCCAGAACAATAGCCTCTGCAACACGTCCGCCAAGGAGTGTGACGAGATTGTCAAGCATATCGTTCTTGGTTGTATAGCTCTTATCCTCAGTGGGAATTGACATTGTATAACCGCCTGCCATACCTCTGGGAATAATGGAGATTTCGTGAACGGGATCCTGTGACTCAAGGTTGAAGGTAGCGACAGCGTGACCTGCCTCGTGGTAGGCTGTAAGCTTCTTCTCCTTATCAGTCATCTTATGAGATTTCTTCTCTGTGCCGACAACAACCTTGACAGTTGCCTCTTCAATCTCCTTCATTGTGATAGCCTTTTTATTCTGCCTTGCAGCAAGAAGTGCGGCTTCGTTAAGGAGGTTTTCGAGGTCAGCACCGGTGAAGCCTGCTGTAGAGCGGGCAATAACACCGAGGTCAACATCGGGAGCAAGGGGCTTGCCCTTTGCGTGTACTTTAAGAACAGCCTCTCTGCCCTTCTGATCGGGATAGTTGACTGTAACCTGACGGTCAAATCTGCCGGGACGAAGAAGAGCCGGATCAAGGATATCGGGGCGGTTTGTTGCGGCAATGATGATAACACCTTCGTTTGCACCGAAACCGTCCATTTCGACAAGAAGCTGGTTAAGAGTCTGCTCACGCTCATCGTGACCGCCGCCCATACCGGCACCTCTGTGACGGCCGACAGCGTCAATTTCATCGATAAATATAATAGCGGGAGAGTTTTTCTTTGCCTGATCGAAAAGGTCACGCACACGGGAAGCACCGACACCGACGTACATTTCAACAAAATCAGAACCCGAAATTGAGAAGAATGGAACGTCAGCCTCACCTGCTACTGCACGGGCGAGAAGAGTTTTACCTGTGCCGGGAGGGCCTACAAGAAGCACACCCTTGGGAATTCTTGCACCGAGGTCGTTGAACTTGGTGGGATCTTTAAGGAAGTCGACAATTTCTGCAAGCTCTTCCTTTTCTTCGTCAGCACCTGCAACGTCTTCAAAGGTTGCCTTGCGTTTTTCGTCCTTTGCGTTTTTGATTCGCGCCTTGCCGAAACTAAGTGTTTTGTTTGTTTCGTTATTGAAGCTCTGACCCATACGGCGAACCATAAGGAACATCACAACGCCGAGCACAACCATAAGCAATATGGTCGGCAGAACGTTGAGCAACCACGAATTTTCACCGCCACGCTCATAGTCGTATTTAATAGGTGTATCGGGATTGGTCTTGTTATAATCGGAAACGAGCGGATGAATATCGTTGACAAAAATCTGCACGTTGGGAACAGTATATTTTTGTGCAACCTCATTATCCTTTTCTTTATACACAAGTGCACCCGAGCTGAGATTGAGACTGTACTCGGTAACGTTGCCTGCTTCAAACTTGGCAACAATCTCGTAGTACTGCGTTTTTGTGCTCGGTGTAGACGAGCTGACAAAATAAAACGCAATACCCATGATAAGCAGCGGTACGGCTATATATATGAGAGCCGTCCTCAGCTTTCTTTTTTTGTTTGCATCCATTTCTTAACTCCTTCGTTTTATTTGAACTTAAAATCAGATAACTGTTATCATAACAACGCTGTCGGTATTACTGTCAACAGCAACTCTGTCGGCAACACCGACACCAGAAACCCACACGATACCGTCATCGTCACGCAGTACGGGAATACTGCGGCGAAGCTCCGGTTCAATATGCATTTCGCTGAATATGCGTCTGAGCTGTTTGGTTACTCCCCTGCCGCGAAGACGGATTTTATCACCCTCACGCAAGGAGCTGAAAAACAACTTACCGTTTATTTTATCATAATTAAAAGCATTATCCAATAGGTGTTTGTTAAAATTTTGTATATTTATTTTGTTATTTTTGACAAAAAGCTCAAGATTTATGTCACCGTAAGGCAATTTATTAATTCCGAAGCACGCTTCACAGCACCACTCTGCACTTTCAGGCTTTACTCTGCGGAGCACACCTGAGCTGACACGCAGTGAGATTCCGCCGATAATCTGGGTAGCGCCACCTGATTCGAGTATGCCGCACACCGCTTCAATATGGTGAGCCTGCGGTTTTTCGCCTGTAAGTTCTTCAATTACAGCCGCAACAGCTCTGCGTCTGAGTGACGGATGAAGCGCGGTTACAGGCTCGGTAAGAAAGCCGTCAGCAAGTCTTGCACGCTCAACAGCGGCAGCACTGAGCATTGAAAGCAACTCCTCATCCTCACGAAGAGAATTGACACAGCGTGAAAAAGCCGAATCAAATGAAGGATTCACTACCTTGAGTTCCGGCACTGCCTTATGCCTGAGTCGGTTGCGTGTATATTCATCCTGAAGATTTGTACTGTCGGTAACGTACGCTATATTATTCTGCTCACAATAACGCTCAATATCATCACGCGAACAGTCAATAAGCGGACGGATTATATTATCCCTGACAGGCGGAATTGAGGTGAGACCTTTGAGCGATGCACCCCTTGCAAGATTGAAAAGAAAAGTCTCCTCACAGTCGGACAAGGTGTGCGCGGTTGCAACCTTGACATTTGGGGCAACACGCTCAAAAAAAGCATATCTCTCTTGCCTGCCGCATTCTTCAACACCAATACCATTATGCTTTGCGAGAGCAGGTATATCAGCACTGCCGACAAACAGCTCAATAGCCATTTCACGGCAGACCGAAACGCAGAAATCCTCATCACGCTTTGCCTCTTCGCCACGGATACCGTGGTTGAAATGAGCCGCACAGACAGTCAGAGAGTATTCATCTTTCAGGCTGTATAAAACATTAAGGAGCGCCATCGAGTCAGCTCCGCCCGAGAGGGCTACCAGAACGGTATCCCCCGGGTCAAGCATATGATGGCGCTCAATTGTTTGCTTTACTTTAAGGTTCATTACGAGTTTTCTCCGCATTTGAGAAGAGAGTGAACGCACCGTTCCAATGAAGCGGTACGGTTTCGAGAGGACCGTGTCTGTTCTTTGCAACTATAAGCTCTGCCTCGTTTTTCTTCGCGAGATCTTCCTCGGTAAGAGGACCGTCTTTTTCATTTATATAGTAGAAAGGACGGTAGAGCATAAGAACTATATCGGCATCCTGCTCGATTGAACCTGAATCACGCAGGTCAGACAACATCGGGCGGTGAGATTTACCTCTGCCCTCTGTAACTCTGGCAAGCTGTGAACAGGCAACAACGGGAATGTTGAGGTCTTTTGCCATAAGCTTGAGGTTTCGGGTAATATCGGAAACCTCCTGCACACGCTGACCCTCAAAATTCTTATCGGATTTGAGAAGACCGAGATAGTCGACAACAACTGCGTCAACGTCACGCATACGGCGTATACGTGCCTTCATCTCGGGCACTGTGATTGTGGAAGTATCGTCAAAATATAGGTTACAGTTTGCAAGCGAGCCTACGGCAACACCGATACGCTGCCAGTCGTTATCGTCAAATTCGCCTGAACGCATCTTTTTGACGTCAACTCTCGCTTCGGTAGCAAGCACACGCTCTGCAAGCTGACCTTTTGTCATTTCGAGTGAGAACATTATAACCTTTTTATTACCGACAACGGCAATATTACGTGCAAGGTTAAGAGCAAAGCTCGTTTTACCCATACCGGGACGGGCACCGACAATAATAAGGTCGGATTTATTAAGACCGGAAATATACTTATCAAGAAGTGTAAATCCGGTAGGTACACCCTTATGCTTTTCACGCTCAACAGGGTTTGATATAACCTTGAGACGTTCAAGCACTTCATTATTGATAACGTCATCAATTCTTGACGGAGCATCCGAGCTTCTGCCCTGACGGATATTGTAAATTTTCTGCTCTGCCGAGTCGAGAAGCAAATCAGCAGAGTTATCCTCATTCATTGAGCTGTCGATAATATCACGTGCAGTAGTGATAAGAGTACGCTTCATAAACTTCTCGCGTACTATTCTTGCATAGGTATCGACGTTCTGTACAGAGGGTACAGCCTGAGCAAGCTGATAGAGATAGTTCTTACCGCCTGCGTCATCGTAAACGCCCTCCTGCTTGAGATGTTCAAGCACAATCAGAGGATCTATCGGCTGAGCATTTGCGTCGAGCAGTATCATTATAGAATAAATCGACCTGTGCTGAGGCATATAAAAATGCTCTGCCTTGAGTAAAGTCTGAACGGTAGGCATGCAGCGTGGGTCCTTGAGTACAGAGCCGAGCACCGCCTGCTCCGCCTCGAGACTGTAGGGCATATTCATACCGTCATAGTTGGTCTGAGTGCTGATATCCACACCGCAACCTCCTTTCTGATTTTAAATATTATTCGCAGACATTGACAAAGAATGAAGCCTTTACACCGTGATTGAACTTGACGTTTACGGTGTATGTGCCGAAAGTCTTGATATCGTCTGCATCAAGACGCTTCTTGTCAACCTTTACGCCGTAAGCCTTCTGAAGCTCAGCAGCGATTTCCTTTGCTGTAACAGAGCCGAAAAGCTTGCCGTTCTGACCTGCTTTTGCAACAATCTTGAGTGTTTTGCCCTCGATTTTTGCGGCGTCTGCCTTGGCTGCCGCAGTCTCTGTTTCGATGCGGTATTTTTCAGCCTGCTCTTTATTTTTAAGTTCGGACATTGCCTGTGCGTTTGCTTCTGATGCGAGATTTCTCGGGAAGAGGAAATTTCTTGCGTAGCCGTCGGATACGTTTACAAGCTCACCTTTCTTACCAAGACCTTTGACATCTGCTTTAAGAACAACCTTCATTGTCCGTACACCTTCCTTTCGTGAAATGACTTAATATATCTTAGTTTTCGTTTTCAATCTCTGTGATAAGGTCTACTCTGCGTGCGTGTCTGCCACCCTCAAACTCTGTCTCGAGGAAAGTATCGACCATCATAAGAGCAAGACCTGCACCGATAACTCTGCCGCCCATTGCAAGGATATTGGCATCGTTATGAAGTCTTGTATAGTGTGCACTGAAGCAGTCGGAACAGCAGGCACAGCGTATACCCTTGACCTTGTTTGCGGCAATAGAAATGCCTACGCCTGTACCGCAGCAAAGGATACCGCGTTCACACTCACCGCTTGTGATTGAAAGAGCAACCTGCTTTGCAATAATCGGGTAATCGATTGCTTCACCGGTAAAAGTACCGAAATCTTTATACTCAACACCTTTTTCGTCGAGGTGTTTTTTAATTGCTTCTTTGAGCTCGTAACCGCCGTGGTCAGCACCTAATGCTATCATCACTGAGCACTCCTTTTCTTTAATTCTCTCTCCGCCTGCGGTACACGCAGGTAAACGGGAGTAAGTTTATCTGCCGTAACACGCTCACCCGCACCGCATTCAGCCGCAAAAGCAACACCTGAAGCGCGCTGATACCTGCTGAGCATTGGGGCAAGACGCACGTTATCGCAGACAGTTTTCAGATAATTATAACACAACTCAGCGCCATCGCCAAGTATAATTACATCTTTTTTCAAATTTTTTATCATTTCGGGAATTTCAGCTATCATAACAGCCTTATCTTCGCAGAGCCTGACAACATCATCTGCACAGTCAAACATAGCCATATACACTTGTGAGCAACGTGCATCCATAGCGCAGAGAGCAACACAGTCAGTACCTTTGAGGTTATAAGCCATAGCTTCAAGAGTTGAAACACCACAGCACTCTTTACCGCCGAAAGCGATGCCCTTGACCGCCGCAATGCCGATACGTATGCCCGTAAATGAGCCGGGGCCGTGGGCAACCGCAACAAGGTCGATATCCGAAAGGTCAACGCCTGCGGTATCCATACAGTTTTTAATCATCGGCATAAGAGTCTGCGAATGGGTCAGACCTGCATTTATATAATTCTCGCTGATAATTCTGCCGTTGTCACACACTGCGGCACTCGCACTGACAGCAGAGCTTTCAACCGCCAATATTTTCAAGTCTGTCATCCCCTTCGAAAGTAAAAATTCTGTCGCACTCGTTTTCGCCCTTATCTATTGTAACGCAAATCGTATTATCGGGCAGAACGTTTTCGATATTTTCGCTCCACTCTACAGCAAGCACCGCATTATCTTCAAGATACTCGAAAAAGCCCGTAGTGCAGAGATCATCCCAGCCGTCGATACGGTACATATCGAAATGGCAGAGTTTCGGTGAGCCGTCATAAACGTTAACAATAGCAAAAGTAGGGCTGCTGACATGGCACCCAAGCCCCATACCCTCGGCAATTCCTCTTGTAAAAGCGGTTTTGCCCATACCCAAGCCACCGAAATACGCAACGACGTCACCCCGATGCAAAATCGCACCGAGAGATTTGCCTAGCTGATGTGTGGCTTCGGGACTGTTTGTAATTACTGTTTTTTTCATATCACTCACCCTTTATCTAAAGGATTATAACATATAATTCCAAATATATAAAGTATTTACTTGTAATTTTTTTTGAGCTGAGATATAATAACATAGATTTAACCTTAAATTCGGAGGTGAAGCCTATGCGAAACCTGGGAAAGTTTCTGCGTGAAACCGACCTTTATCTTCTTGCTATGTGCGTTGCCGCTTCTGTTGCAGGCATAATCGCCGTTTTTAGTGCGACCCGTTTCAGCCTTGAAGCAGGCGAAGTAATATCGCGTGACGCTATTGTTATGATAGCCGCTGTTGTGCTGGGTATTATAATATGCCTTGTAATTTCGGCAATAGATTACGAGGTTATACTGAAGCTATGGCCCGTTGTTGCAGGCGTTTCGGTTTTGCTGATGCTGTCGCTGTTTATATGGGGTACAGGTCCTACAGAGCGTAGCGACGTTATAACGTGGTTACCATTCAGAATAGGCAGTTTCAGTATTTACTTTCAGCCGTCAGAGCTTTTAAAAATTGCATTCATTATCACGTTTGCGGTTCACATTGAGCTGGCAAGCGACAGACTCGACAAAATACTCAACATCCTTTTCCTTTGTGCACACGGTGCGGCAGCTACCCTGCTTGTTGTTATCACGGGTGATATGGGCTCAGCCCTTGTTTTCCTTATGATATTCGCAGTTATGATGTTTATGGCTGGCATAAAGCTAAGGTATTTTGCGATTGCTATTCTTACCATTGTTGCCGCGTTTCCGCTCGTATGGGTCAAGGTTTTCAACGATATTCAGCGTGACAGAATTCTCGCCCTCATCTACCCCGAATCATACTCTGATATCATATATCAGCAGCTTCAGGGTAAAAATGCGATAGGCTCGGGACAGTTTACGGGTGCAGGTCTTTTCAAAGGACCTTACACACAGAACGGTGTTGTGCCCGAGGCTGAAAATGATATGATACTCAGCGTATTCGGTGAAGAGCTCGGTTTTATCGGCTGTATGTTTGTTATGCTGCTTTTCCTGCTTATGGTTTTCAGAGTAATAAAGGTAGCACAGATGGCAAACGACAACCCCGGTAAAATGATGTGCATAGGCGTTGCGGCAATGATTGCTTCGCAGGTTATAGTAAACGTAGGCATGTGCCTTATGCTTCTGCCCTGTATCGGTATCACTTTACCGTTTATGAGTGCGGGCGGCTCATCAAATCTTTGTATTTACATTTCGATGGGTGTTGTATTCAGCGTATACCGTGTGAACGCAGACCGCACACCAGTAGACTTCAGAATGATAAACGTAAGAACACCTTACAGATAAAAAAAGCCGTCAAAGACGGCTTTTTTTATTGCAGCAATTTATATTCGCCTGATTTCAGAACAGAAACGAGTTCTTCGGGAGTACGGATTCTTCTTTGCGTTTCTATACCTGCAATACACACAGTAGAAACAAAGTGAGCATCCGCACCGCTGACAAGAATCAGCGAAGGATTTTCAGCGGCAAATTCGGCAGCAAGACAATTATCCGTATCGGTATTCGCCGCATTATAAACCTCTATGCCGTCAATATATTCAAGCGGCAACGCACCCGGATCCTCAATATAATCCCTATCGCGGAAAGGATGTGCCTGAACACACAGTGCACCGCAACTCTGAGCAACTCTGTGCCAGACATCATAATTCCCTTCACTGAGTTCCGGATGTTCAAGAAGAATTTCAGGAGTGAATCCGTAGCAGAGAATTTCCAAACCTCCGCCTACGTGCTCTTCAACACCAAAAATAATATCTATATCGTAATCTGATGCCACCTCTGCGGCAAATCTGTAATCTTCGGCATATACCTCAACAAAATCTTCCCAATCCAAAGCAGGATTAATGCCCGTGTTTCCGTTAATAAAATGGTTGGTAATAACACAGCCGCTATATCCGCCAATCATAAGCTCTTCAACCAGCTCTTCCGGTGACATTTCCCCGCAAGCGCTTGCCGGAAACGTATGCGAGTGCATCTGATACTTATAAGTCTTCAAATCAAATTCCCCGTTTATTCACAAAGTTCTGTTGCAAGTGCTTCAATCTGTGCAACGGATTCTGCGCCGAGTGCAGACCTTACCGTTACTTTGTTTTCAGCAAGATTTATACCTTTAAGCTCTGCAAGGCGCTTCTCAACAAGTTTTGCCGCAACGGGTGCCCAGGAGCCGTTTTCTATCACAGCAACAGTTCTGTTTTTATAGCCGCGCTCTGCGAGCATATCCATAAACGCTCTTACAGGCGGAAACAGCTCGGAATTATATGTCGGTGAAGCAAGCACAAGCTTTGAATAGCGGAAAGCCTGAGCAAGAGCCTCGTATTTATCAGCTCTTGCAAGGTCAAACACCTTAACGTTTTCGCAGCATTTTTCTCTGAGCTTATCTGCAAGCAGAAGTGCCGCCTTTTTAGTGTTGCCGTAAATGCTTGCGTACGCAATAACAACACCGTCATCCTCGGGAGTATATGACGACCACTTATCGTAAAGAGCGATATAATGACCGAGATTTTCTTTGAGCACGGGACCGTGAAGCGGACAAATCATATTTATTTCAAGAGAAGCCGCTTTTTTGAGCAGAGTCTGCACCTGAGCACCGTACTTGCCGACGATGCCTATATAGTAGCGTCTTGCCTCATCATCCCAATCGTCAGTACTGTATGACGAGCCGAATTTGCCGAATGCGTCAGCCGAGAAAAGGATTTTGTCGGTTGTATCGTAAGCGAGCATAACCTCCGGCCAGTGAACCATAGGTGCGGCAACAAACTTGAAGTTATGCTTACCTGTACAAAGCTCATCGCCCTCTTTTATTTCGAGCTTTTCAAATTTTATATCGTCACCGAAAAACTGCGACATCATTTTAAACGCTTTAGTTTCGGATACGACAACAGTATCGGGATACTGTGCAACAAACTTTGCGATACTTGCAGAATGGTCAGGCTCCATATGCTCAACTACAAGGTAATCAGGCTTTCTGCCGTCAAGCACTGCTTTGAGGTTAGCAAGCCATTCATCAGAAAAGCGTGCATCCACAGTATCAAAAACAGTGATTTTTTCATCAACCACAACATACGAATTATATAAAATTCCGTCAGGCACAGTATAAAGCCCTTCAAATAAATCGATATCTTTATCCGTTACACCGACATTGTAAATTCCTTTTGCAATTTCCATTGTATTCTCCTTAAAATTTCTTGAAAATAATTATTTACAAATGTTAAGATTAATAGTATTATTAACTTACCTAATATATTATACAGGAGGAATCGCAAAATGGCAAACCTTAAAGGCACAAAAACTGAAAAAAATTTGATGGAAGCTTTTGCCGGTGAAAGCCAGGCAAGAAATAAATACACATATTTTGCTTCAAAAGCAAAAAAAGAAGGCTATCAGCAGATTGCCGCACTGTTTGAAGAAACAGCTAACAACGAAAAAGAGCACGCAAAAATCTGGTTCAAGCTCCTTGGCGGCATCGGCACAACAGAGGAAAACCTCAAGGCTGCAGCTGCGGGCGAAAACGAAGAGTGGACAGATATGTACGCACGTATGGCTCGTGAGGCAAAAGAAGAAGGCTTCGACGATATCGCAGCACTTTTCACAGGCGTAGCTGCAATCGAAAAAGAGCACGAGGAAAGATACCTCAAGCTTCTTGCAAACGTTGAAAAAGACGAAGTATTCAAGAAGAACGAAAAGACAGTATGGATCTGCCGTAACTGCGGTCACATCGTCGACAGCGAATCCGCTCCCGAGCTTTGCCCCGTATGTGCACATCCTCAGGCTTACTTTGAGCTCAGAGTTATCAACTATTAATTTAATTGTATAAAAAGAAGGCAGGAGAAAACTCCTGCCTTCTTTTATTTTGAATTACGTTCAATGAGTGCGGCGAGCTTGAGTACTGCTGCCTGAGTTTTACCGTCCTTAATCTCGTTATTCAGCACCATATCGACAGCTTTATCGAGAGGAATATACTCAACGTTGAGGAACTCATCCTCGTCAAGATCCTGCTCAAGCTGAGTCAGGTCACGTGCACCATAGAGATAAATAACCTCGTTTGTATAACCCGGTGAAGGATAAAATTCACCGAGGTTGATATACTGCGAAGCGGAAACACCTGCTTCTTCACGAAGCTCTCTTTTACCTGCAAGGAGCGGATTCTCACCTTTTTCAAGCTTGCCTGCCGGAAGCTCAAGCACCTCCTCCATATAAGGATAGCGGAACTGACGGACAAAAATAAGCTCAGCATCGTCAGTAAGTGCGGCTACGGTAACACCGCCGTTGTGTTCAACAAACTCACGGGGAGCTTCCTTACCGTTGGGCAGACCTGCGATGTCAACACGCAGATTGAGAATCTTACCTCTGTAAATAGTATTTTTAAATACGGTTACTTCTTTTGTATCCATAGTATCATTCATCCTCACTGTCAAAATTAAGTCTTTCTTCTTCAACTACAAGCGGACGTTTCATAACACGGCGGTTGATATTCATAATATACTCACCGACAAGACCGATAAAGAAAAGCTGAATAGAGCTCATAAGGAACACGCCGATAAGAATGGGAGCTGTACCTGCAGGGAAATCGTTCCAATGAACAAGCTTGAGCACAAGGTAAACCAATGCGATTATAAAGCCGATAAATGAAAACGCACCGCCTGCAAAAACAGCGAGTCTGAGACCGATTTTGGTATAAGACGTAAACGAAAGCATTGCGGCATCGTAAAGGCTGTAGAAGTTGTTGTGAGTCTTACCCGCTCTGCGCTGAGGCTGAGTGTACTCAATCTCCTTACGTTCAGGACCAAGCTCGGCAACAATACCTCTGATAAAAGGCTGCGGGTCATCAAGCTCACGCAGGGTTTTGACAAAGCTTTTATCGTAAAGACCGAAGCCGGTAAAATGCTCAATCTGCTCAACGTCGCTCATCTTCTTGATAAGCTTATAGTAGACCGAACGCATAGCGTACATAATCTTGCTTTCTTTAGACTGAGTTTTTACACCTATTACGACCTTGTAGCCGTTTTCCCACTCCTTGACAAACTCAGGAATAAGCTCAACAGGATCCTGAAAATCGGCACAGATTGTGATACAGCAATCGCCGCTTGTATTGATAATTCCGTAGTAAGGGCTGTTGAACTGACCGAAATTGCGGCAGTTGAAAATAGCTCTTACATTTTTATCTTCTTTACAGATTTCACGGATTATGGAGCGTGTATTATCCTTTGACTTGTTGTCGATAAACAGTATTTCATAATCGTACTGCGGAAGCTTTGTTACAAGTTCATTCTTAACAGCTTCATAGATAGGACGTGCGTTTTCTTCCTCGTTGTAGCACGGTATCATTACGGAAATTTTCTTTTTAGTGTCCATTTTCATTTACTTCCTTTAAGCCATTTTACTGTTTCTTTTATTCCCTCTTCATAGCTGACCTGAGGCACAAAGCCCGTATCAGCAGTAAGAGCTGAAATATCTGCACAAAGGTACATAACCTGCTTATCGTTATAAGGAATTGCACCGATTTTTATTTCGCTTTCAGTGCCTGAAGCCTTGTGCATAAGTGTAATATATTCCTTAAGCGATCTGGCAACACCACTGCCGAGTGTATAGACAGCACCGTCTTTACCGCTTTTTGCCATAAGATAAAATGCTCTTGCCGCATCGTCGCAGTAGAGAAAATCCCACATCTGCTCTGCAGGTGTGAACTCTGCAACCTGACCGTCAAGCATTTTACGAAGGCTGGACACAGTGATTGTAAAGCTGTTATCACCCACACCGTATACACTTAAGATACGTGCCCAGATATGACGCATACCGTACTTTTCACAGGCTATGCGTGAAAGCTGACCTGCGGCAAGCTTTGACGCACCGTATGCATTTTCGGGGAAGCACGGAGTATCAGGAGAAATCTTGCCGTCTGCCCTGCCGTACTCTGCCTGAGAGCCTGCACCGACAAAAACTTCACACCCGAGTGAGTGAGCAAGCTCAACGGCATTAAGCGTATAGCCTATGTTCGCACTCTGCACACGGCTGTCGTTACGCTCGGCACCCGACGTGCCGCACCACGCAAAGTGAAAAAAAGCATTACAACCGCAGCCGATACTCTGACCGACTGCGGTAATGTCTGAAATATCTGCGTGAACAACGTGTACACGCTCGCTTTTGAGAATGTTGTCAAGCTTATTTGAGCCGGGTCTGCACAGGGCATAAACCTCGTGACCCTCGCTGACAAGAAGCCTGATAAGTGCAGAAGCAATCATACTACTGGCACCTGTTACAACAGCTTTCATATATGATAAATCTCCTTAAAGATTTACTGCCTCGATAATGGTCTTTGCCATATAGTCAATCATTTCATCCGTCATACCCGGATAAACACCGACCCAGAAAGTATCTTCCATAATTCTGTCGGTATTCTTAAGCTCGCCTACTACACGGTAGCCTTCGCCGCTTGCACGCATTTCATCGAAACAAGGATGCTTGATAAGGTTACCTGCAAAGAGCATACGGGTCTGTACGCCCTTGCTCTCGATATAAGGCACAACCTTTTTACGGTCAACCCCCTCTTTACAGGTAAGCAGGAAACCGAACCAGCTCGGACGTGAATTCTCGCAGGCAACGGGAAGAATGAGCTTATCGGAAACACATTCGAGAGCCGCACGCAGTCTGTTGAAATTCTCGATTCTGCGTTCAACAAAGGTCGGGAATTTCTCAAGCTGGGCACAACCAACAGCCGCCTGAAGATCGGTTGCCTTGAGGTTGTAACCGAAATGAGAATAAACGTACTTATGGTCGTAACCATAAGGAAGCTCGCCGTACTGACCGTCGAAACGGTGACCACAGAGGTTATCCTGACCGGAAGCACATACACAGTCACGACCCCAGTCACGCATTGAGTGCATAACCTTTGAGAGAAGCGGATTGTTTGTGTATACGGCACCGCCTTCGCCCATTGTCATATGGTGAGGCGGATAGAAGCTTGATGTACCAAGGTCACCGAAAGTACCGGTGAAGGCTTCTTTACCGTCAAGAGTGTACTTTGAGCCGAGAGCATCGCAGTTGTCTTCAATAAGCCACAGACCGTGCTTATCGCAAAACTCCTTGACCGCTTTGATATTGAAGGGATTGCCGAGAGTATGGGCAATCATAACAGCTTTTGTCTTATCGCTGAGTGCGTCCTTAAGCTGAGTGACGTCGATATTATACTGCTCAACAGTAACGTCAACAAACACGGGTACAGCACCGAACTGAATAACAGGTGTAACCGTTGTCGGGAAGCCTGCCGCAACTGTTATAACCTCGTCTCCTTTTCTGACAGCTCTGTCACCAAGGAGAGGTGAAGTAAGAGTCATAAACGCAAGCAGGTTTGCACTTGAGCCTGAGTTTACAAGTGCACAGAAACGCACACCGAGATATTCGGCAAGCTGTTTTTCAAACTTTGCGGTATATCTGCCTGCAGTAAGCCAGAATTCAAGTGCTGAATCGACAAGGTTTACCATTTCGTTTTTATCGTAAACTCTTGAAGCATAAGGAATACGCTGACCCTCTTCAAAGGGCTTTTTGATATTGTGATAGGTTTCGCAGTACTCTGCTACAGCCTGAAGCAATTCTTCTCTTGCCTGTCTTTCGTCTTTCATAATTTACTTAACCTTTACCCAAAAATTCGTTTATCTGCTCATCGAGCTTTGCGGGCACGTTGCCGCCTGAAGCATATACTTTAGTCCACTCAACCGTCTTCTTTACAGCCTCAGGTGCTGACCAACCGGGCTCCCAACCGAATACAGCCTTGAGCTTATCACAGTCGAGCTTGAGGAAGTTTGCCTCGTGAGGACCATCCTTACTGAGCACCTCGTAGTTCTGACCGTTGCCCCAGCTCTCGCAGAAGAGAGTCGCAAGCTGACCAGTAGTAAGACAGTCGCACTCGTTGGGGCCGACGTTATAATAATCGGCAAGTGCAGGATTTTCATACTGAGCCGCCGCTATCATGAGGTAAGCGTAAAGCGGGTCGAGCACGTGCTGATAAGGTCTGACAGAATTGGGGTTGCGTACAACAATCGGCTTTGAAGCTATAGCCGCACGCACACAGTCGGGAATAATGCGGTTGTCGGCAAAGTCACCGCCGCCTATAACGTTACCTGCTCTTGTAGTTGAAACAGCAACGCCGCTCTTATCAAAAAATGAGCGTTTGTAGCTGTGAGTAACAAGCTCCGAGCAGGATTTTGAATTTGAGTAAGGGTCGTAACCGTCAAGCGGTTCATTCTCTTTGATCGGTCTGCCGCTCTCGTTATTCTCGTAAACTTTATCTGTTGTAACGTTGAGCACAGACTTAACGCTGTCACAAAGACGGACGCATTCAAGAATATTTACCGTACCCATTACGTTGGTTTCATAAGTGTAATGAGGCTGCTCGTATGAAGTGAGCACTATCGGCTGTGCGGCAAGGTGTAATACGATTTCGGGCTGAGCTTTATCAAAAGCCGCCTTAAGGCTTGAAAAATCACGCACGTCGCCTATAACCGACGTCATCTTATCTTCAAGGTCTGCAAGCTCAAAAAGATTTGGATTGGTCGGTGGCTGAAGTGAATAACCCGTAAGCTCGGCACCTGCGTTTACAAGTATACGGCTGAGCCACGCACCCTTAAAGCCCGTGTGACCGGTAAGGAACACACGCTTGCCTTTATAGAAAGATAAATCGAACATAGCAGTTCTCCTTAAGCTATGATTTTCACCAGTGTTTCCACGGTGCTGTACCGTCTGCCCACAGCTTTTCAAGAAGCTGCTTATCACGCAGAGTATCCATACACTGCCAGAAGCCGTCGTGCTTGTATGCGCTGAGCTGACCGCTCTTTGCTACTGTTTCGAGAGGATACTTCTCAAACACTGTTGAGTCGCCCTCGATAAGGTCGAATATTTCGGGCTGAAGCACCATAAAGCCGCCGTTGATATAGCTGCCGTCCTGTGCTGTCTTCTCACGGAATTCGCGTACTGCATCAGCTGAGTCAATATCGAGCACACCGAAACGCTGGCTGACAAGAATAGCTGTGAGTGTAGCCGTTCTGCCCTGCTCCTCGTGGAACTTTACAAGCTCGGCAATATTGACGTCTGATACACCGTCGCCGTATGTGAGCATAAAGGGCTCGTTACCGATATACTTCTGCACACGCTTTACTCTGCCGCCTGTCATAGTGTCGAGACCTGTATCAACAAGTGTAACCTTCCAGGGCTCAGAAAAATTATTGTGCACTGTCATTTCACCGTCCGCAGTAAAATCGAACGTAACGTCACTGCGGTGAAGGAAATAATCGGCAAAAAACTCCTTGATAGAGTGCTGCATATATCCGCAGCATATAATAAACTCGTTATAGCCGTAGCTCGAGTACATTTTCATTATGTGCCAGAGAATAGGCATACCGCCTATCTCAATCATAGGCTTGGGTCTGAGATGGCTTTCCTCACTTATTCTTGTACCGTAACCGCCGGCGAGAATTACAACTTTCATCAGAACACATCCATTCCTAAATATTTTATTAATTATAACATTTCAGTAAAATAAACGCAATATAAATATTTTATTTAATGTTTCCGGACAGAAATAAGAGAATGTACCCTTTCACTAATCATTTTTCTTCTTTCTATTTTGAAATGCAAATTTTTTAAAAATGTTATCACCTAATATGTTAAATGTCAAATTATATGCATCCGTTTACCGCTTTGTAATAAATTGTTACCGTTTTGAAACAAATAACATAATTATGTAACGAAATTGTAGCCTATTGTAACCTGATTGTGGTAACTTTTTAAACCCGATAAGCCTATAATGGTTACAAAGGAAGGAGAGATGTTTTTATGAAAAAGTACATTTCGCAGAATAAGGCTACGGTTTTCTCTTTAGGCTTCGCAGGTGCGTTTATGAGCATAATAACAGCTACAGCAATAATCTTCAGCGAGGTTTCACCTACAGCAATATTCTGAAAAAATTAAAGCCGGTGGTCTCCACCGGCTTTTTGTTCAATCAGTTCTGTTTTCTTACTATTGCATATTCGTCGTTAATCATAAAATACGGACAGTTTCTCATACCTCCGCCTATGTATCGTTCGGTATCATCCATATCCATATCAACTATACATTCGTTCTCGCCCGTATCTTCGTTATATTCGTAATTAAGGCAGTCTTCACACATTTTCATCGTTCTCGCCTCCTGTTGAATTTATTATAACACAAGTACTTATCAAGGTCAAATCCTGCAGTATTTTATCATTTTACATTTTGCACAAATCGTGAACAAAGTCTTAAAGAATTTGTTCAAGGATTGACGAAAACAAAAGAAAGTAGTATAGTGAGATAAATAATACCACTTTTTACTACATCCGAAAGGAACGTGAAACAATTGAAAGGCATTGTCCTTGCAGGCGGTTCCGGCACCCGACTTTATCCGCTAACTATGGTTACAAGTAAACAGCTTCTTCCCGTTTACGACAAACCGATGATATATTATCCGCTTTCAACTCTTATGCTCGCAGGTATACGCGAGATACTTATTATCTCCACCCCTGCAGACACACCCAAGTTTGAAGCACTTATGGGTGACGGCTCCAAATTCGGTCTTCACCTCTCATACGCAGTTCAGGAAAAACCCGAGGGTCTTGCACAGGCATTCATCATAGCTGAAGATTTTATCGGTGACGATGACGTTGCAATGGTACTCGGCGACAATATATTCTACGGCAACGGCCTCGGCTCACTGCTGCGCAGTGCCGCCGCAAACAACAAGCGTGCTACAATTTTCGGCTACTACGTCGAAAATCCCAACGCTTTCGGTGTTGTTGAGTTTGACGAAAACGGCAAGCCCGTTTCAATCGAAGAAAAACCCGAGAATCCCAAGTCAAACTACGCTGTAACCGGTCTCTACTTCTACGATAACCGTGTTGTTGAATACGCAAAATCGCTCAAGCCCTCCAAGAGAGGCGAGCTTGAAATTACAGATATCAACCGCATTTACCTCGAAAACGGTGAGCTTGACGTAAAGCTTATGGGCAGAGGTTTTGCATGGCTTGATACAGGTACGGTGGATTCACTTATCGAAGCCTCAAACTTCATCCGAAGCATTGAAAAGCTTCAGGGTATCCAGATTTCCGCACTTGAAGAAATCGCTTACAATATGCGCTGGATTTCCAAGAAGCAGCTTCTCGAATCTGTCGAGAAATACGGCAAGTCTCCCTACGGTCAGCATCTTCTCAGAGTTGCCGAGGGTAAGATACTTTACTCAAAATCAAACGAAAGACCTATCTGGGGCAGAGGAGAGAACTTATATGACTCAGAGTAACGCACTTACAGCAGTGCGTACAAAGCTCGACGGTGTTATTATTGTCGAGCCGCTCGTCCACGGTGACAGCCGCGGTTGGTTTTACGAAAGCTACTCCAAACGCAAATATGAAGAGCTCGGAATCCACGCAGACTTTGTGCAGGATAACCGCTCATACTCTTCGCAGAAGGGCATAATCAGAGGTCTTCACTGTCAGCTTGAGCCGTATGCACAGTCAAAGCTCATCACCTGCACAAGAGGTGCTATACTCGACGTTGCAGTCGACATCCGCAAGGGTTCACCCACATATATGCAGTGGGTAAGCGTTGAGCTTACGACAGAAAACAAGCGTCAGCTTTTCATTCCACGAGGTTTTCTTCACGGTTTCCTTACCCTGTCAGATGACGTAGAGGTAATGTACAAAACCGACAACTATTACGAGCCTGCCGCCGACAGAAGCATCAGGTTTGATGATCCCGCTTTTGGTGTGGAATGGGGAATTGATACACCTCAGCTGTCTGCTAAAGACAGCAACGCTCCGCTTTATGAGCAGAGTGACATAGAATTTACATACTAAACTTTTGAGGCAGGGGTAATACCCTGCCCTACTTATGTGAGAGGAAAAAAGATGAAAGTTCTTGTAACAGGATTTGCAGGTCAGCTCGGTCACGACGTAGCCGCTGAGCTTGCAGACAGAGGAATAAGCTGTATAGCTGCGGACAAGGCAGATTTTGACCTTACAAACCGTGAATCGGTCAAGGGATTTGTAAGCGCATGCAGACCCGACGTGATTATTCACTGTGCCGCATACACCGCTGTTGACAAAGCAGAAGAAGACAGCGTAACCTGCTACAACGTAAACATAAACGGCACACGCTATCTTTGCGATGCTGCAGCTGAGAATCAGGCAAAAATCATTTACGTCAGCACAGACTACGTATTTGACGGCGAGAAAGCTGAGCCCTATGAGGTTGACGATATTACTTCGCCGCAATCTGTTTACGGTGTCACCAAGCTTGAGGGCGAGCACGTTGTAAGAAACAGCACGTCAAAGCATTTTATTGTGCGCACAGCCTGGGTTTTCGGTGCAAACGGCAACAACTTTGTAAAAACAATGCTCCGTCTCGGTGCAGAGCGTGACACACTCAACGTAGTGTGCGACCAGTACGGCTCACCCACCTACACCCAAGACCTTGCAAAGCTTCTTTGCGATATGGCACAGAGCGATAAATACGGCACTTACCATGCAACAAACGAAGGCTTCTGCTCCTGGGCAGACTTTGCCTGCGAGATAATGCATCAGGCAGGTCTTAACGCAAGAATCGTACCGATTCCGTCATCCGAGTACCCTGCAAAAGCAAAACGTCCGATGAACAGCAGACTTTCAAAGCAGAAGCTTATTGACAACGGCTTCGCTCCCCTGCCTGACTGGCAGGACGCACTCGGCAGATATCTCGAAGAAATACAGTAAACATAAAAGCAGTGATAATCCCACAAAAGATTATCACTGCTTTTTTATATCAGCTTTTGTCGCAGATCGAGTAAAATTGCCTTTTCACGGCGTGAAACCTGCACCTGCGACATTCCGAGCTGCTCGGCTGTTTTGCTCTGCGTAAGCCCTTTGAAATATCGCAGTTCGATTATTTTTTGGTCACGCTCAGGCAAAGTAACCATCGCCTGCTGTAAAGCTATGCTGTCTGATATTTCGCTGTCCTGCGACTCAACGGGTATATCAAACTGCGAATTGCGTGACTCATCGTCAGGCGTGAGTGAAAATGCAGGCATAGCGGCATTAAGTATATGTGCTGTCTCCTGCAAATCAAGTCCGAGCGAAGCGGCAAGCTCGCTCATAGTCGGCTCACGGTCATTTATTGTTGTCAGCCGTTCACGCTCAAGCATCGCAATGCGTGATTTTTCTTTGAGCATTCTGCCAACCTTCACTGTGCCTCCGTCACGGAATATTCTGCGGATTTCACCGAGTATAACGGGCACGGCATAGGTTGAAAAAGCGAATCCTCTCTCCGGCTCAAAGCCGTCTGCCGCCTTTACGAGGCCTACACAGCCTGCCTGAAAAAGGTCGTCATACTCTATTCCCTTACCCTTGAATTTACCTGCACACGAGTGTACCAGACCCATATTTTCCGTTATGATTCTTTCGCGCTCGGCTTTTTCAGTCGGCAAGAGCTTTGCCCTTTATGTATTTATCCAGTGTAACGCTTGTACCCTTACCGGGAGTTGAGCGCACACTCAGCTTATCGCAAAAGCTCTCCATAACCGCAAAGCCAAGCCCTGCTCTTTCACCGCCAAGGCTTGAATAAAGCGGCTCCATAGCCTTTTTCACATCCTCAATTCCGCAACCTCTGTCACGGATTTTAATTTTAAAAAGTCCCGTTTCATAAATTGCGGCTGAAATATAAATATTGCCGACACCGTCGGGATATGCGTGCACAATACAGTTTGTAACCGCTTCGCTTACAGCCGTTTTAATATCGCACAGCTCCTCTACCGTAGGGTCAAGAAGTGCCGCAAAACCCGAGGCTACAAGGCGTGCAAAACCCTCGTTTGCAGAGCGGCTGTCAAGAGTCATACTGAATTTATTTATCGGTTTCATCTTTTACCTCCCGTCATATGAATTTTCGCAATTTTTTCAAGACCTGACATTTTCATTATTCTGTAGCACCACTCCGGCAGATTGACAGCCTCCAGCCTTCCGCCGTGCGCACTTACATTACGGTATCGCCCCATTACAAGCCCGACGCCCGAACTGTCCATAAAAGTAACACCGCTGAAATCCAGCACAAGCACCTGCGGCAACAGCTTGTCCGTTTCTTCATCAATCTGCTTTCGGATACCTGCGGCAGTATGATGGTCGATTTCCCCCGAAAGAAAAACCGTCATACATTTGCCCGATACAATCATTTCCATTTGTCTTTTTCCTTCCTTCAAAAATAAAAAACCTCTGTGCCGTTTAAGCATAGAGGTTTATTTATGAAAAGTATGTCACTTTTTAGTGTATGATTATAATTTTTCAATCAGCTTCATTCTTACTTCGCCTGCAAGATATAGTGAGCCGCAGACAAGGAGGCAATCGTATTTTTCAATTTCGCTGAGTGCACAGTCAACAGCCGCGCTTGCATCGCTTACCACAGCGCAATCATCACAGTAGCGTGAAGCCAATACACATAAATCATCGGCATTCATAGTTCTCGGGTTATCTGCAACACTGCAAGTGATGATTTTTTTGCAAAGCGGAGCAACAAAAGACAGATAAGCATCGACATTTTTATCTGCCATCATACCGATAACAGCAATTATGCGTTTTTCAGCCTGTAAAGTGCTTATACTTGTCGCAACAGCCTTTCCGCCATCATCGTTATGTCCGCCGTCGAGAAGCACAAGCGGAGATGACGAGATTACTTCCATTCGTGCCGCAACTCTTGCAGATTCAATGCCGATTTTGATATTTTCTTCATCAATGCCTGCAATTCTGCAGATTTCAATAGCTGTTAAGGCATTATAGACCTGATATTCGCCGCTCATAGAAAGCTTGTATGCTGTGCCCTGATATTCAAAGCTTACTCCGTCAATACGGTTGACAATGTTTTTAACCTCACCGATTTCGGGCAAAGTAAAGCTGTTGCACTTTACAGTACACGTATTGCGGATAATATCTAAAACAGCAGGCTGCTGTAACGGATAGCATACAGTTTTGCCGCCGTCTTTAATTATTCCGCACTTTTCGGCAGCTATCTGCTCAACGGTGTCACCGAGAATTGCAGTATGGTCGAGCGAAATTGAAACAATTGCACTTACAAGCGGAGTCGGAATAACATTTGTAGAATCGAGTCTGCCGCCAAGACCTACCTCGAGCACACAAACCTCACAGCCCGAGCGTTCAAAAATCACAAAAGCGGCGACGGTAATAACCTCAAACTCAGTAGGTTGCATATCACGTGAAGCAAGTCCGGCAATAATAGGCTCGAGCTCGGTTACCACGTCAGCGAAAAGCGATTTGTCAACCATTTCGCTGTTGATACATATACGCTCTCTGAAATCGGTAACAAAAGGAGAAGTAAAAAGACCCGTTTTTTTGCCGCTTGCCTGCAATGCACGTGCAACCATAGTAGAGGTTGAGCCCTTACCGTTTGTGCCTGCTATATGGATAAATTTCAGCTTTTTTTCGGGATTGCCGACTGCGGCACAAAGTGCCTCAATACGCTCAAGCCCCGGGTTGATACCAAAACGGTTAAGCGAATGGATATATTCTAAAGACTGTTCGTAGGTCATATTTTCACCTCTCCAACCTTTTAACTGTTCACTATCACTTATTATTTTAGTGAAAAATTAAGAGTGAATAAGTAAAAATCCCGAGAACTGACGTCCTCGGGATTTTTGGTGATCCATCGGAGATTCGAACTCCGGACACCTTGATTAAAAGTCAAGTGCTCTGCCGGCTGAGCTAATGGATCACATAGGCTCGGCACTGCTTCGTGCTGAGCACTACGATATATTATCTTATTTCAGATAATTTGTCAAGTAGTTTTGGCAATTTTTTATTTTATATCTCGTAACTTATGAGTTTTTGTGCCTGTTCAAGGCTATCTTTTGCCTTACAAGCGACTAAAGCTGTAAGAACTGCGCCGTATGCCGCCTCTTCACGGTGGAGCGGAATCTGCATCTCGGCACCGAGTGCCGCAGAAAAACGATTCTGAAGCGGGATGTTCTTACGCAGACCGTTGCCCGAGCCGACAAGCGAAGTTGCTTTGAAACCCGTAGGCTCAATCATTTCGATAATCTCGCTCACCATACCTCCGAGGAAACCGTTCATCAGAGCAACCGGTGTGAAATTATCAATACCGAGATTATTTATACTGCCGCGGAGTGTCGGGTCAGACCTTGTGCCGCTGAGCTTGGTTGAAACAGTAAGCGAATCAGAATCCTTACCTGCTGACTCAAGTGCGGCATCCATATACTTATAGATACTGCCGTCGCACTCGCAACCTGCCATTGCAAGACAGCTCTTGAAGAAATCTGCAAGCACGGCAAAGGCTCTGCCGCCGCAGAGTGAACAACCGACAAGTATATTCTTGCCCGAACACAGCGGTCTTATTTCCATATTTTCAGGAGCTTTCTGAAGGTCGGTAAGCATTGATATCTGACCGCCGGTACCCATATTTACAAGGGCACAGCCCTCCATATCACGCACAGAGCCGATAAAGCTCGCCTGATTGTCGCCTATCGCAACGCAAACGGGCACACCGTTATATTCGCCTACCGCATCAAAGTCGCAGGTAACATCGGGGAACAAGCTGAAATCCATACCTGCTTTTTCTATTGCAGATTTATCAAAACAGCCGTTTGTAATATCAAATAGGCTGAAAGATGCGGCATCGGATGAATGTGTAAGCGGTGTTTTTCTGCCTGTAAGCACCATTGCGGCATAATCGTGAATAGTGCAGATTTTAACAGCAGAGTCGGGTACAAGGTTATTTTTACTGTGATAAAAATACGTTGTACCGCCAAAGCCGCTCGCCGTATTATAGCCGGTAAGCTCTGACAAAACGGATGCGTACGTGCCGTTTTCATATGGCTGATTGCCGCTTTCATCCTGCCAGGTGTACAGGGGGCTTACAGCCTTGCCCTCAGCATCGATATAAACTATACCGTGCATCTGACCCGTAATACCTATGGCACATACGGGTGCAAACTCGGCAAAAAGCTGAGATGCAAGAGACGTAACCTTAGCTATTATTGCTTCGGGTGACTGAATTTTTTCAAACGGCTTGCCGTCGATAAAGCTGTCGTTGTCGAGCGTAACCGATTTAAGAAGTTTGCCCGACTCAGCATCAACAGCGATACCGCTGATTGTTGTAGTACCTATATCAAGACCGATAACGTTCATATTTTCACCCTCAGATTTTTGTTGATTCAAGGTCAAGACGGGTAATAATATCGTTCTGAATAGCCGGAGAAAGGTCGAGGAAGTTTACGAAAGTACCGTGGATTCTCATAATGTAAACACCGCTCGGAGCATACTTCTCGGGCTCTGCAAGAACCTTACGGAGAGTATCGGGAGTAGTGATATTGAAGTAGAGGTATGAGGGAGAAAGATTTTCATTCTTCTCGTTGAAGAAGATGGGGCTGAGAACCTTATCACGGAATTCTACGCCCTTCTCCTCATAATCAGCGCCCTTGAAATACTTGGGGTCGATACCGAGATGTGAAGCGTAGCCACCGTTGAATTTGCCGTAGGGCAGCTTCATAGCAGAGAGTGTACGGAAGCCGAGACCGTTGCCTGCCTCACCGTAGAGCGGGTCTGTACCGTAGCCGAGCATATCTCTTGCGCCTCTGCCGTCGGGTGTTGCGCCTACCCAGTAGCCGTAGAGAAGATGTGTTGACGGGCTTGACCAGTCAGCACGGAAGGGATTGCCGAGGTAGTTCTTCTGCGAACGTACGATATCGGAAACTTTATCTGCAATTTCGGCAGCCTCATTGTCAACAGACTCGATACCGTTGCCGAATTTAGGTGCAGACTTGAGGAAGTCACGAAGTTCCTCATAGCCCTCAAAGTTAACTCTGAGTGCCTCAATCAGCTTGTCGCAATCCTCAGGACGCTCTGCAAGAAGCTTGTCGATAGCAATAAATGAATCGGCAATAACAGAGAGGCCGTGAATAAGACAGCCGCTGCCGTTATACTTTGTGCCCTGCTTTTCGGGGTGACGTGTATCAATACCGCTCTCGCATCCGCCCATAAATGCACTGAGGAACGGAACACGAAGGTGAGAAAGAGCAACGGAAGCACCGTTTGCAGCTTCTGCCATAAGGCTTGCATAAACTTCGGCATTCTTATAGAAAGCTTCGCGGATATTCTTAAGCAGCTCTTTATTGCTCGGATAATCAACAAAAGTGCCGATTTTTTCGCCTGTGATTGTTGAATTACCGCCGTTGAGTGTAAGTTCAAGAATCTTGGGCAGATTGAACCAGCTGTTTGTTGTGTTTGCGTTATCCTTACCCATAATAAGCGGCTCCTGACAGCCTGCTACTGAGTAATCGGGCAGGTCGCAATCTTCAACACCGCTTGCACGGAGTACTTCAAAAACAGTATCGTCATTGAAGAATGAAGGTGTGAGCACACCGGGTGTGAACATAAACTTACCGATTTCACGGTAGAACTTTTCGGGAGTGTTCTTGTGAAGCTTGACGGAAAGAATCGGCTGAGGCAGATTCATATCATAGTATGCATCCATAATCGCATAGGTCATTTCACTTGAAAGGTCGTTGCCGTCAACATCTCTGCCGCCGACAAGAACGTTCTGCGAAATTGCCCAGCTTCTGTCACCGACGTTAAAGAATACGAGGAAGTGACGGAAAAGCTCTGCAGCCTCTTCACGTGTTTCGCCTGACATTGCTCTGTAAGGCTCGAAAATTCTGTCAGCATTACCGACTGAGAAAGCAAAAGGATTGCGAGCCTGCTCAAGAGTCATAACCTCCCAGAGGATGAGGAAAGCCTGGATTGCTTCGTAAAGGCTTTCTGCACCGTTTGCAGGTACTTTGCGAAGTGTCTTTTCCATAAGCTCAAGCTGAGCAGCACGCTCGGGAGATGCAGTTTCCTTCTGCTTTGCAGCAATATCTGCATAACGGTTAGCAAGAGTGATTGTTGCCTCGAGCACCATTCTGATATCCTCGAGTGTATCCTTACGCTCATCATCCTTTTCACAGTTAATCTTCTTTGTAAGGTCAGATATTATCTTGTTAAGACCAACTGCAATAGCCTTGCGGAAATCAGGAATAAGGTGACCTGTTACCTGCTCGATAAAGAAAGCCACCTCACCTGTATACTTTGCATATTTCTCATAAACCGCACTGAGGTCACGGACATAATCACCGCGCTTTGTACGCTCACGCATTGTGTCGATACGTTCCTGAGTAAACTCCTCGTTTGCCTCGATATCACCGAAAACAGCTGTCGGGTCACAGTAGCCCGAGAATGTTTCGACCTGGAAAGCAGGGTTGATGAGAGCGTAGCTTCTTGCAAAAGAGTCGCTCTGAGTACCTGCAAATACGTTATTCTCGCTGATTGAAAGCGGAAGCTTTTCGAGAATCATTTTAAGTTCGCGTGCGGCACGGAGCTCTTCGCTCATACCGTTACCGCCAAAGCCTGTTGCCTTATATGCAAGCTCACGTGAAAGAAACCAGCCGTCGAGTCTTTTCTTGGCTCTTTCCTCACGGAAAAGGTCTTTAGCCATTTTTGTTATTTCGCCTTTAGCGTATACGTTTTTTACTGACATAATATGTAATCCCCCATTCAGGTTCTGACTAATTTGATTGAATTGTTTTTAAGTATATTGCAAAACTCACCGAACTGAGTTTCGCTGACGAATGCATCCTGCATAGTGTAGCTCATTCCGTTCTGTTCCCATTTATCCTTGCCGTACTCGTGATAGCTGAGCACCTCGAGAGCAAATCCGTCTTTTGACATATACGGTGCAAGAACATCCGCAAAGCCTTCGGCATCCGACACACCGGCATTAAAGCCGTTGATAAGCGGAATACGTAAAAGAAGCTGACGACGGGATTCTGAAGCAGATTTTATATTTGCAATAACAGTTTCGTTACCTACGCCTGTGTATTCTTTCAGTTTTATGCTGTCGTAATGCTTGAAATCCATAATAAGGAAATCGACAAGCTCAAACAGCTCAGGCAAGCGAGGATTTGTGCCGTTGGTTTCGATTGCAGTGCTGATACCTTTTTCTTTAAGCAGCATAAGCAACTCTTTAAGTGCATCAAACTGAAGAGTAGGCTCGCCGCCCGTAAAGGTGACACCTCCGCCGTCGAAAAACATCGGCTCGGCGGCAAGAATCTGCTTTGCCATATCCTCAACCGATATACCGTTGTCTTTGGTAATCTTCATACTTTCGGGGTTTGAGCACCACGGACAGTGAAGATTGCACCCTTGCAGATGATAAACAAGGCGATTACCCGGACCGTCCTGCGAATAGTTAAACCCTTTGTGCAAAACATAAATATCCGTAAAACCACCTCTTTCACCTATAATTATTATAATATTTTAACATAAGCGAAATTATGAGTCAAGGAATAATAACAATTTAAGAAATATATTATTTTTACTTTTCTTTCGGTTTTGATATAAACGAAGCAATCAGACCGCAGAGAAGTGCCGCAGTAATGCCTGCCGCACCCGAAGTGAAAGGCCCTGTGAGTGCACCAAGCAAGCCTTCGCTTTCAACAGCCTGCTTTGTGCCTTTTGCAAGCGTATAACCGAAGCCTGTCAGCGGCACTGTCGCACCTGCACCAGCCCACTCGGCAAGCGGTTTATAAGCACCGACAGCGCCAAGCACAACACCTGCCACAACAAACGACACAAGAATTCTCGCAGGGGTCAGTTTTGTGGTATCCATAAGCACCTGACCTATCACACATATAATACCGCCGACAATAAACGCTTTCAGAAATTCCATAAAAAATCCGCTCCTTTTCAGCTATTTTCAGCCAAAGGGAGCGGATTTATTCATCACATAATATATTTATTGAGAACAGGTATTTTGCCGACAAGATATATAATCAACAGACTCACTGCAAACACACCGATACCGAGCAGCGGTACAGAAAAAACAGTGTTGAAAGAGAAACAGTTGATACCGAAAATATTGCTCAACGCATCTATCAGTGCTGCATGAACAAGATAGACACCGAAGCTGTATTTTGAAAGGAAGGATATGACCTTAATCGAGCCATTGCCGAATTCTTTGCCGCAAAACAAATCTTTGAACAGTACGAAAGAGCTTACCGTCAATAAACCTATAAACGGTGACTGGAACGCATAGATAATAAACAAGTTTTCGCCAAGCTTTGCCGAGTAGTAATATGTGCCAAGCGGTATTATAACAGCACTTACAAGACCTCCGATATACAGAATAGTCTTGAATTTTTTACCGGGTGAATAACGCTTGAAATAATAGCCTGCAACATAGTAAAAGGTATAGCCGAAGACAAAATCCATATTCGCCTTTTCATCTATATATAAGAAAATCTCGTCAATTCTGCCGTGAAGCGAATAGAGTGCAACGTTTGACAGACCGAACATAAACACACAGCTCAGAATCAGAAAATACTCAGTGAGCTTTTTATCCTGCGTAATTTTACGAAGAATCGGCGTAATCATATAAAGACCGGCTATCATAAACATAAACCACAGATGAAACTCACCCTTGAGAAAATCTGTAAGAAACTCAAGAACAAACTTCTTGCCGAAAGGAAGCGTACTGCGGCAAGCTCTGATTACTGCATAAAACAGCGACCAGAAAACAAAAGCCGTAACTATACGCAGTATTTTAACCTTATACATCTTCTTTATTGAGTATTCACGCTCGGGGTCAAGCAGAAAGGCACCCGAAATCATAATAAACACAGGTACGCAGATATGTGTTATACCGTCATAAATATTACAGACGTGCCAGTCAAACGAGCCTATATCCGCACGCATACCTACACCGGAGATATGCAGGGTAACCATCATAACCACGCTCACTATTCTTAGCAGATCAAGATACACAAGACGTCCGCCGCCTGCTTTTTTCTCAGCCATAGCACCCTCCCGAGATTGATAAAGTATATGAATTTTACCATATACCGGATATTTCCGTCAAGCAAATATAAAAAGAGCGTTACAGCTTACACCGTAACGCTCTTTGATGAACATATAAAATTACATCTCTTCGATGAATCTGACGATATCGCCGACTGTCTCGAACTTCTCAAGTGCATTGTCGGGAACTTCGACTTCGAACTCGTCCTCAAGACTGATTGCAAGGTCAACGAGGTCAAGGCTGTCTGCACCAAGGTCATCCTTAATATTGGTATCCATGGTAACATCGCTTTCCTCAAGCTCAAGCTGCTTGCAGATGATTTCACGTACCTGCTCGAACGGCATAATATTCTCCTCCTTACTTTAATTAAACTATGAATAACTTATTAACAAAAATTTGATTGCGTACTTATCTTATAGGGTACAGCACGGTTTGTCAAGTGTTTTGCGTAAAATTATTTTAAAATCAGTTTCCGAAGGTTGAGCTCATATCGCTCTGTACAACCTCTCGTGTAACCTTGACAAATTTCGAACCTTCAATTTTTTCCTGAAGAAGCTTGAAGTAAAGTTCTTTATCAATAGGCAGCTCAACAGTCTTGTCAAGCCAGCTTGAAAGGTGTGCACAGTTGGAAATTGTAAGACCGTTGATACCTTCTTCACCTCTGCCGACAAGGTCGCCGCCGCGGAGAATGTTATCGCCGAACTGTGTCATTACCTGAACGTGCTGTGACCAGGGTGCGGGATCGGGAGTGATTGTATAGGTTGTGGTGTCAATTCTGCCGAAGCCCTCGCCTGCTGTGTCGCAGAACTCCTGACAGGACTGAGACAGCTCAATAACCTCAAGGGTATTATTCATGCATACAATCTTTGCTTTGTCGAGTGTGATTTCAAGACGGTTTGTGCCGGGGAAGTCACCTGTTGTGGTGATGAACACACCTGTTGCACCGTTGGGATAATCGACGTAGATTGTAACGTCATCCTCAACCTCAATCTTGTGCCACTTACCTTCGAGAAGGAAGCCGCGTACCTTGCAGGGCATACCGCAGAGCCACTGCCAGAGGTCAAGCTGATGGGGACACTGGTTGAGAAGAACGCCGCCGCCTTCACCTGACCAGGTTGCACGCCAGTCGCCTGAATCGTAGTAGGACTGAGTTCTGTACCAGTCTGTGATAATCCAGTTTACACGCTTGATTTCGCCGTACTGACCACCCTGAAGCATTTCACGAAGCTTGATATAGCAGGGATTTGTACGCTGGTTGAACATAATTGCAAATGATTTGTCGCTCTTAGCAGCAACCTCATTCATCTCTTCAACCTGCTTTGTATATACACCTGCGGGCTTTTCAATCATAACATGGAGACCTGCGTTGAGGGCTTCAATAGCGTATGTAGGATGCAGGTAGTGAGGTGTTGCTACAATGATTGCGTCAACCTCACCTGAAGCGATAAGCTCACTGCCGTCGTTATACACTTTAACGTTCGGGAACATCTCAAGAGCTGCCTTACGGCGAGCCTCTTTAAGGTCGGCAACAGCGGTAAGCTCAAACTCGGGCATACAACCTGCAAGCATATTCTGCATATGGCTTGTACCCATATTACCGCAACCGATGATGCCAAGGCGGATACTGCCCTTGGAAAGAGAATCAAGAATCTCTTTAAGTGCACTTACAGCTGCATCGAAAGACTCATCGGAGTTAGAGTAAACGTAGCTCTTTTTCTTTTCTATAGCGTTGATTGTGCTGTTGTCGGGCTCAAGATTCTCAAGACCGTCAAACACTGTAAGATGCGGCTCAAGAGAAAGGAATCTGTCACCGTGGTTACGTGCAAAGCGCTTGATAATCTCGGCAACTTTGCCGTCGCCCTTACCTGCAGGCACAACCTCACCGTTTTCAAAATATGCATCCTTGACGTGGAGATACTTAACAAAGCCTGCAACCTTTTCGTAAGCTGCGAGCGGATCGACACCGCACTGGATATAGTTTGCAGGGTCAACAATTGCATAGAGATTGGGAGCACAGTAGCGGAGAATCTCGAGGTTTCTGTCGTCTGAATCGCCGTAAATATCCTTTTCGTTTTCAAGGCAGCAGTAGATACCCTGCTCGGCAGAATAGTCAGCAAGAATCTTTACTCTGCGAAGCACTTCTTCACGGCTATCCTCATAGCTCTGACCCCTTTTTAAGAAGAAGCTGAACATACGGATATATTTTGTTTCAAGGATTTTTGCAACCTCAACAGTATTCTTGAACTTCTCAAAATGAGGCTCAAAATCATCGTCAATCTCAATCTTACCGAAGGGAGAGCCGATTGAAGAAACCTTGATACCTTCTGCATCGAGCTTTGCCTTGAGCTCTTTTGCTTCTTCTACAGTGAAATCTGAAATATTCTTGCCGTTGATACCTCTGGGCTCGAAATAGGACATACCGTTGCGTTTGAGAGCCGCAATCTGACCGTCGAGATCCTTTGATGCTTCATCGGCAAAACCTGTGAGAATGAAATTCAACATTGTTATACACTCCTTATTATGGATTGTTTAAGAATTTATTTTTTTCTGTAAAGCTTCTGACCCTGATGCTCGGGCTCGCTTGTGAGATTTACACCGAGCTTTTTGAGCAGACTTTCGTCAACGTGAGAAAGCATAACGCTTACGTGCATTTCACAGCCTCTGAGTCGCTTGAGCTGTGCCATAGCCTTTGCCGCATTTTCATCCGTTGCGGCGCAGATTGAAAGAGCAAGCAGAATTTCATCGGTGTGAAGTCTCGGATTCTTACTGCCCATATGCTCAACCTTAAGCTGCTGAATAGGTGTTATAACCTCGGGAGAGATAAGGTGAAGCTCATCTTCAATGCCTGCATAAGCCTTGAGTGCATTGAGAAGCATTGCCGCACTGCAGCCAAGCAGAGATGATGTTTTACCTGTAATGATTCTGCCGTCGTCAAGCTCGATTGCAGCTGCGGGAGAGCCGGATTCCTTTGCTTTTGCAAGTGCTGCAGAAACAACAGGTCTGTCCTCTTTGCTGATTTTTGCATTACGCATAAGAAGCTCGAGCTTATAGATAACGGTCTGATCAATCTTACCGTCACGACGCTCGCAAAGACCTGTGTAATAGCGGCGGATAATCTCGTTTTTAGCCGCCTGACATACAGCCTCATCGTCAAATATGCAGTGACCTGCCATATTGACACCCATATCAGTCGGTGACTTATAGGGGGATGAGCCGTAGATGCTTTCGAAAATAGCATTGAGTACGGGGAATATTTCGACGTCACGGTTGTAGTTGACAGTTGTTTCACCGTATGCCTGAAGGTGGAACGGGTCAATCATATTGACGTCGTTAAGGTCTGCTGTTGCAGCCTCGTAAGCAAGATTAACGGGATGATTGAGAGGAAGATTCCATATCGGGAAAGTCTCGAACTTTGCATAGCCCGATTTGATTCCCCTCTTGTTTTCGTGATAAAGCTGTGACAGACAGGTTGCCATTTTACCGCTGCCGGGACCGGGTGCGGTAATAATAACAAGCTCACGCTGTGTTTCGATATATTCGTTCTTACCGTAGCCCTCATCGCTTACAATAAGCGGAATGTTTGACGGATAGCCCGGAATTTTGTAATGGCGGTAAACCTTTACGCCAAGGCTCTTCATTCGCTCGGTAAACACCTCTGCAGAGGGCTGACCCGAAAACTGCGACACAACAATACTGCCGACAAAAAGACCTATCTCGCGGAATTCGTCGATAAGTCTGAGCACGTCTACGTCGTACGTGATGCCGTAATCGCCTCTGATTTTATTGTTTTCGATATCTGCGGCGTTGATTACAATAACAACCTCAGCCTGATCCTTGAGTTCAAGCAACATCTTGAGCTTGCTGTCAGGCTTGAAGCCGGGCAATACTCTTGCGGCATGGTAGTCGTCAAAAAGCTTGCCGCCGAATTCAAGATACAGCTTGCCGTCAAAGCGTTTGATTCTCTCTTTGATTTCGTGGGACTGTTTTTCAATATATATTTCGTTGCTGAAAGCTTTTTTTAACATTCTTGCACCTCCGCCTTATCAGCTGACAATTAAATATCAATACTTATATAGTATAACACCATTTAGACCTTGTTACAATTTTAATTTTCAAATTACAGGTTAGAATATTAAAAAAAATTTTTAACAATTTTGGCTAACTTTCACAAATTTTCAGTTATGGTGTAAAATACACCTTTTTTCAAACCGAATTCACCGAAAATCTATTGACATACCGCCTGTTATGGCTATAGTATATAGCTATCATTAAAACTGATTTTCAGTATTATCATCAACAAAGGAGATTATTATTATGGCACGTTACGGTTGTATGATTTGCGGCTGGATTTATGACGAAGAAGCAGGCGACGAAGAAATGGGCATTGCTCCAGGCACTACTTTTGAAGAACTTCCTGAAGATTTTGTATGTCCTCTCTGCGGCGTTGACAAAGAACAGTTTGACCTTGCAGACTAAAAACTGTATACATTGAAAATTTACCGCCGTTGGTTAAGCCATCGGCGGTTTTTTATCTTTGCTTTATCTGTATTATGTTGTATACTTTATATACACAATAAATTTCTCCGCAGGAGGATTTGCCTTATGAAAACCAAACTTTCTTCAAAATTCTGGACCGCCCTTGTGCTGTGCAGCCTTACAGGGCAGGTTGCATGGGTTGTGGAAAATATGTATCTTAACGTATTTATCTACAAAATGTTTGCCGCTTCTGCCGCTGATATATCCCTTATGGTTTCTGCCTCTGCCGTTGCGGCAACGGTTACCACCGTGTTTATGGGGGCATTGTCCGACAAGGTTGGCAAACGCAAGGTGTTTATCTGCGCAGGGTATATCCTGTGGGGTATTTCCATATTCTGCTTTGCCCTTATCCGCACCGATGTGCTGGGACAGCTGTTCCCGATGGTTGCTTCTGCCGCTTCTCTCGGTGTAAGCCTTACCATAATTTTTGACTGTCTGATGACATTTTTCGGCTCCACAGCCAACGATGCCGCTTTTAACGCGTGGGTTACAGATTCCACCGACAGCACCAACCGCGGTGCGGCTGAAGGCATTAACAGTATGATGCCGCTGGTGTCCATTCTTGTGGTGTTTGGCGGTTTTATGGCATTTGACCTTAACAGGCAGGAAAGCTGGACAACCATATTTATAATCATCGGTGCAGTGGTGCTGGCAATAGGTGTTGCCGCAATTTTCCTTGTAAATGATGCACCTATAGAAAAATCTGCCGACGGATATATATCCAATGTTGTTTACGGTTTCCGTCCGTCCACAGTAAACAGCAACAAGGAACTTTATGTTACCCTTGTCACCTTTATAATATTCAATATCTCCATACAGATTTATATGCCTTACCTTATTATCTACTACGAGGTAAGCCTTGCACTGGCAAACTATGTGCTTATTATGGCGCCTGCAATTATACTTGCGGCGGTTTTCACAGCATTTTGGGGGAAAGCGTACGACAGAAAAGGCTTTAAATATTCTGCAATTGTTGCACTTTTCAGCCTTGCAGCAGGTTTTGCTGTGCTTTATCTGTGCCGCAACACCATCCTTGTATTTATCGGCAGTCTGCTGATGATGTGCGGTTACTTAAGCGGTATGGCAGTATTCGGAGCAAAAATACGCGACTTTACACCTGAAGGATACGCAGGCAGACTGCAGGGCGTGAGAATTTTCAGCCAGGTGCTTGTGCCTGGTGTTATAGGTCCGTTTATCGGCAAGACAATCCTTGCAAATGCCCAGCTGATCACAAATAACGACGGCACAACAAGCTTTGTACCAAATGCAAATATTTTCCTTGGTGCATTGATTGCACTTGTACCTGTTATAATTGTGGTGCTGGCAGGAAAAAAGAAAAAAGTATAATATTTTACCACTATAATATATAAAACAAAATGTCATTCTGAGCGACAGCGAAGAATCACCTTGCTTTATCAAAACAAGAGATTCTTCGTCACCTGCGTTCCTCAGAATGACATATTTTTATTTCTTTATCTTTTCCCAGTAGGCTTTTGCCGCCTGCTCGGTTTTGTTTTCCCCGTACTGATAGTACTTTCTGTCCTTTATTTCATCAGGCAGGTACTGCTGTTTTATCCAGTGGTTAGGATAGCTGTGCGGGTATTTATATTTTTTGCTTTCATCAAGCATTTTGTTTTCAAAGGTGGAAGCATCCTTGAGATGGGGGGGAATATCGGAGAAATTGCCGCTTTTTACATCGGCAAAGGCCGCATCTATTGCCGCTTCGCCGCTGTTGGATTTAGGTGCAGTTGCAAGGAGGATAACCGCATCGGCAAGGGGTATTCTCGCCTCCGGCATACCTGTCTGCAGCGCCATATCACAGCAGGCTTTTACAATGGCAATTGCCTGCGGATATGCAAGACCGATATCTTCGCAGGCGATAACCTGCAGACGTCTTACAGCGGAAATAAGGCCGTCTCCTTCAAGAATTCTGGCGAGATAATGGAGAGCCGCATTTTCGTCAGAGCCTCTAATGGATTTTTGCAGAGCAGAAAGCAAATTATAGTGTACATCACCCGAATTGTCAAAGCGGTTGGAGCTGCGCTGTGTAACCTGTTTTGCCATATCATTTGTAATGACCAGCTTTCCGTTTTCTTCCCTTGCCGCCGCTATAAGCAGTTCAAGGGCATTGTAGCATTTGCGCATATCACCGCCGCAGCCGTAGCTTAAAGTCTGTTTTGCCTCGTCACTTATATCTATAACAACATCATTTTCTTCTTTGTAGCGCACTACAGCCTTGCCGATGCCCTCTGCCACATCCTGTGCAGTGAGGGGTTTAAACTCGAAAACTGTGCAACGACTGAGGATAGCGTTGAAGATGGCAAAGTATGGATTTTCTGTGGTGGATGCGATAAGGGTTACACTGCCGTCCTCGATAACCTCCAGCAGACTCTGCTGCTGTTTTTTGTTCAGGTACTGAATTTCGTCCAGATAGAGCAGTATGCCGTTTTCTGTGCCGAAAGTATTTATCTGGTTAATAATATCCTTTATATCTGCTGTAGAGCTTTGAGTGCCGTTGAGTTTGAACAGCTTTTTGCCTGTTTTGCGCGCAATAATGGACGCCACGGTGGTTTTGCCCACACCTGACGGACCGAAAAATATCATATTTGGGGTAACGCCTTTTTCTATTGCACGGCGGAAAACACTGTTTTCACTTAAAAGATGCTTCTGACCGCATACGTCAGAAAGCTCCTTTGGTCTTATTGCCGCCGCAAGTGGCATACTCATACAATCAACTCCACATATATTTTATCTTATTAAGTATACATTAATTTTTGTTATAAAACAACTTTTACGGAAAATATTTATTTGTGTGACACGGTCACTTGTGCAGTTTTTGGCAAAATGGTATATTGTTTACAGAAATTATCCCCGGGAGGGCTGTATATATGAAAACAAAAAAGGAAGCGGCACAGATTGTTGCGGCGCTGGAAAATGAATATCCGCTGGCAGAGTGTTTTCTGGACAGTGAAACTGCGTGGCAGCTGCTGGTTGCCGTGCGACTTTCGGCACAGTGTACCGACCTGCGTGTAAATGCCACAACACCGATTTTGTTTGAAAAGTTTCCTACAATTTCGGCCCTTGCAGATGCTGACCCAAAGGACATTGAGGAGATTGTACGTCCCTGCGGACTTGGAAAAAGCAAGGCAAGGGATATCAACCTGTGTATGAAGATGCTGAGGGATGAATACAACTGTGTTGTGCCTGACAATATGGAAGACCTGCTTCGCCTGCCCGGTGTTGGCAGAAAGAGTGCCAACCTTATTCTCGGCGATGTTTTCGGCAAACCTGCCATAGTGGCGGACACCCACTGCATACGCCTTTCCAACCGCCTTGGTTTTATAAACAACACCGATATGTACAAGGTGGAGATGGAATTGAAAAGGGTTGTTGCCCCTGAAAAACAGAACGATTTCTGCCACCGCCTTGTGGAACACGGCAGAGCGGTGTGCACAGCAAGAAAAGCAATGTGCGAAAAGTGCTGTCTGGCCGAATACTGCGCATATAAAAAAGCCGAAGACAAAAAGGCTCAGAAAGCGGCGGCAAAAGCAGCAAAGAAAGCTGCCAAAACCGAAAAATAAACTATACATCAGACGGACGGATTTTTACCCGTCCGTTTTTTTGCAAAAGAAAAAGACGATGATTTCATCGTCTTTTTTCTTTATATGTTTATTTAACTGTTACTTTTTAACTACTGTAAATACAACTTTTTCGCCGTTGATATCCCAGTCTTTTGTAAAGCCTTCTGCTGCTGCAACTGTAACTGCATCTGCAAGAACGTTTTCTTTGATTGTTTCTGCATTTGCCATCATAACTGCTTCAACCTTTTCGTTGCCGCTTACAAATACTTCGATATGGTCCATAACTTCAAAGTCTGCGTCTTTACGCATTGTCTGGAGTTTGGAGATGATTTCACGTACGAAACCTTCTTCGATAAGTGCATCTGTAAGGTGTGTATCAAGAGCAACGATAACATTGTTGTCTGCAACAGATTCAAAGCCTTCTGTCTGTTTTGTTTCGATAAGGAGGTCTTCTGCTGTGAGAACGATATCGCCGTTTGGACTTGCAAGAACGATCTGACCGTTTGCATCAAGTTCAGCTTTTGCTTTGCCGCCGTCAAGGGAAGCCAGCATTGTACGGATTTCGCCAAGGCGTTTGCCGTATTTTGGACCAAGTGTCTTGAGCTGTGGTTTAAAGTTGTAGCTGATGTAACCGCTTGCGTCGCTGATTTCTTCAACTTCTTTTACGTTAAGTTCTTCTGCAAGAATTGCTTTGTAGTAGTCGTTGAGTTCGCGGTCAGCTTTTACATACATTTTGGAAAGTGGCTGACGGTTTTTGATGCCGGATACGTTACGTGCACTTCTTGCAAGTGTTGCAACATCAAGTACAAGTGCCATATCAGCTTCAAGGTCAGCATCGATAAAGCTTTCGTCAGCTTCTGGGAAGAGACACATATGAACAGAAAGTGGTGCAGATTCGTCTGTTGTGCGAACAAGGTTCTGATAAATCTGTTCTGTCATAAATGGAATCATTGGAGCACTGATTTTGGAAAGTGTAACAAGTGCTGTCCAAAGTGTCATATATGCATTAACTTTGTCCTGTTCCATACCTTTAGCCCAGAAACGTTCACGGCTGCGGCGAACATACCAGTTGGACATATCATCAACAAATTCCTGAAGAACTTTTGCTGTTTCAGGGATGCGGTAGTTTGCAAGGTGGTCGTCAACTGCTTTAACTGTGCTGTTGAGACGGGACATAAGCCATCTGTCCATTACAGAGAGTGTAGCTTTATCAAGTGTGTATTTTGTTGGGTCAAAGTTGTCGATGTCAGCATAGAGCGCAAAGAATGCATAAACATTCCAGAGTGTACCCATAAATTTGCGCTGATATTCTGTAACTGCTTTGCCGTGGAAACGGTTTGGAAGCCAAGGTGCGCTGTTTGCATAGAAGTACCAGCGGATAGCATCTGCGCCGTATGTTTCAAGTGCATCAAATGGGTCTACTGCGTTGCCTTTGGATTTGGACATTTTCTGACCGTTTTCGTCCTGAACGTGACCAAGAACGATTACGTTTTTAAATGGAGCTTTGTCAAAGAGCAATGTGGAGATTGCAAGCAAGGAGTAGAACCAGCCACGTGTCTGGTCAACAGCTTCACTGATAAAGTTTGCAGGGAACTGTGCTTCGAACAGGTCGTGGTTTTCAAATGGATAGTGGTGCTGTGCAAATGGCATGGAACCGGAGTCGAACCAGCAGTCGATAACTTCAGGTACGCGTTTCATCTGCTTGCCGCATTCAGGACAGGTGATTGTAACTTCGTCGATGAATGGACGGTGAAGTTCGATTTCTTCTGGGCAGTTAGGGCTCATTGCACGGAGTTCTTCCTTGCTGCCGATTGCGTGTTTGTGGCCACATTCACATTCCCAGATGTTGAGTGGTGTGCCCCAGTATCTGTTACGGGAGATACCCCAGTCCTGAACGTTTTCCAGCCAGTCGCCGAAACGGCCTTTGCCGATAGATTCAGGAATCCAGTTGATTGTGTTGTTGTTGCGGATGAGGTTTTCGCGAACAGCTGTCATTTTGATGAACCATGTTTCGCGTGCATAGTAGATGAGCGGTGTGTCACAGCGCCAGCAGTGTGGGTAGCTGTGTTCGAATTTAGGTGCTGCAAAGAGCTTGCCTGTTTCTCTGAGGTCTTTGAGAATTTCTTCGTCAGCTTTTTTGCAGAACATACCTTCCCATTTTGTTTCAGCTGTCATTTCGCCTTTGCCGTCAACAAGCTGAACAAGTGGAAGACCATATTTGCGGCCAACGTTTGCGTCGTCTTCACCGAATGCAGGAGCAATGTGAACAACACCTGTACCGTCTGTAAGTGTTACGTAGCCGTCGCAGGTTACATACCAGCATTTTTCTTTTGGAGACACAAAGTTCCACAGTGGTTCGTATTCCTTGTATTCGAGGTCTGTACCAACAAATGTTTCTACAACTTCGTATTTGCCTTCGCCAAGGATTTTGTCGCAGAGAGCGTGTGCCATATAGTACACTTCGCCTTCTTCGATCATTTTAACCTTAACATATTCTTCTTTTGGGTTTACACAAAGTGCAACGTTGGAAGGAAGTGTCCAAGGTGTTGTTGTCCATGCAAGGATGTATGCATCTTCGTCTTTAACTTTGAATTTAACGATTGCAGAACGTTCTTTTACATCTTTGTAGCCCTGTGCAACTTCGTGGCTGGAAAGAGGTGTGCCGCAGCGTGGGCAGTAAGGAACAATTTTAAAGCCTTTGTAAAGGAGACCTTTGTTCCAGATTTCTTTAAGAGCCCACCATTCACTTTCGATAAAGTCGTCGTGATATGTTACATATGGGTCGTCCATATCAGCCCAGAAACCAACTGTACCGGAAAAATCTTCCCACATACCTTTGTATTTCCAAACGCTTTCTTTACATTTTGCGATAAATGGTTCGAGACCGTAAGCTTCGATCTGTTCCTTGCCGTTGATGCCAACGAGTTTTTCAACTTCCAGTTCAACAGGGAGACCGTGTGTGTCCCAGCCTGCTTTTCTTGGCACGAATTCGCCTTTCATTGTGTGGTATCTTGGAATCATATCCTTGATAACACGTGTGAGAACGTGGCCGATGTGTGGTTTGCCGTTAGCTGTTGGTGGGCCGTCGTAGAATGTGTAGGTTGGGCCCTGTTTTGTCTGTTCCATGCTCTTTTCGAAAACTTCGTTTTCTTTCCAGAAACTGAGCACTTCTTTTTCTCTCTGCACAAAGTTTAAGTCGGTTGGTACTTTTTTGTACATTTTTTCATTCCTCCATAAAAATTTTTGTGTTTTGATGTATCGTAATAAATTTTTTAAAAATAAAAAAGCCTTTGTCCTATTGCAAACAGGACAAAGACCGTAAAATCTTTGTTTATAAACCACCTATTACAACATACCATCATATGTCTTTCCAATAACGGTGAAACTCCGTCAGAGCTTAGTTACCAAAGGTGTTCAGCCCTGCAGCTCGAAAGTGATATTCCCCAGAAAACTACTTTTATGCGGCTTCCACCGTCCCGCACTCTCTTTGAATTTCGTTTAAAAGGTACTGTCTTTGTCACAGCCTTTATGTTTGTTTTCAACAGATATGTGCCGTACAAACACATATCCTTTTAAATATTATTATATTTTTATATTATTGTCAAGTGCCGTGCAAAACAAAAAATATGTGTATCCGCCGCCATACAGCCGATACACATATTGTCTTAACTTATTATTCTTTTACAACACGGCAGTTTTCTGTTCCGTAATATTCAAAACAGCTTACGGAACTGCTGTCTATTACTTCGCCGCACACTACAATAGGCACAGCAGGCGGACAGCCAACCGTTGCCGCTGCAAGCACTCTGCCAACAGCATCCCTTACCGGTATTTCTTCGGACGGAGAAAAGGCCGCTTTTCTTACCGACATTGCTGTTTTTGGTCTGCTGAAAAGCGGAGGAAGAGATTTTACAGCCTCTCTGCGCGGTATGCCGCATATAACATCCGCAAAATATCGCAGCTGCTGTGACGTTGTTTCGGGTGTAAACATAAAAACGATAAAATCAGGGTCGCTGAATTCGCAGACGATATCCTTTCCCATAAGAATATCCGCCAGTTCTTTACCCGTATATCCATAAGCCTTTGCAGCTATTGTAATCTTAAGCGGTTCATCGCCAAACAGCTCAAAACCTTTTTCCGCAAACTGCTTTTTAATGCCGTCCACCCTTTCACAGCACTGTGACAGCTTATGGCTGTAGCCATCCGCAATATATTTGTTTGCCATATCAATGGACTGCATTATTATATACGACGGGCTGGTGGAGCCAAACATTGCAAGGGCATTTTTTACAAGCGGTGACAGTTTTTCCTTTACTGACGGTGCTATGTGCAGGTATGCACCGCCTGTGAGCACCGGCAAAGTTTTGTGGGCAGAATCGCAGCATATATCAGCACCAAGGTCAACGGGATGCTGTGACTGCACAAGAAACTTGAGATATGCACCGTGGGCATTGTCCACCAGAAGCAGTACACCATATCTGTGGCACACCTCTGCAATGGATTTTATATCGACTGTATTGCCAAGATAATCAGGGCTTGTGATATACACTGCCGCAGGCTTTCTTTCTGCCGAAGCTATTGCCTTTTCGAGGTATTCCGCGGAGATATCACAGCTGAGATAGGAACTGCTGTTTTCCCCGTACAGCCATTGGGTGTCAAAATCCAGCAAAGCCGCTGCGCTTAAAAAGGTTTTGTGGGCATTTCTGCCTGCAAGCACCAAAGGTCTTTCGGCATTTTCTGCGCTCATGCAGGCAAGAAAAAGCATTGCCCGTATGCACTGTGATGAACCCTCGGTGGAGTAGAAGGTATCGCAGCCGAAAAGCACCGATGCATTGGCTTCGCTTTGGGCTATAATACCCTCTGCTTCGTAAAGGCTGTCCGCACCGTCAATTTCAGTAATGTCCATATCTTCAAAGCCCAGCAGGGATACACCCTTGTGGCCCGGCATATGCAGACGGAGAGGATTTTTTGCCGCATAACTGCGCACAAAGTCGCATACTGGTGTTGTCATACTATTCTCCCAAAGCTCTGTCAACTGCAACCATTATTGCACATTCCATACGTTTTTTGAAAAGTCTGCAGCCGTATTCGTAGATGCCTGTAACCTTGCCTGTTGCGTGGTATGCATTTGCAGCACAGCCGCCGGAGCAGTAAAGACGTGCCCAGCAGTCGCGGCATTCAGAGTGTGCATACACGTTGCAGGCCGCAAATTCGCCCTGAATTTCTGTATTTGTAACGCCGTTCCAGATATCACCAAGTTTAAACTTTTCGTCCCCTACAAACTGGTGGCAAGGGTAAAGGTCGCCCCAAGGGGTAACAGCCATATATTCTGTGCCTGAACCGCAGCCGGACATGCGCTTGTAGATGCAAGGGCCGCCTGTAAGGTCAATCATATAATGATAGAATGTGAAAGGTTTGCCTTCCTTGTCTTTTTTAAGCATAAGCTTTGCAAGTTCTTCGTACTGCTGGCATACGATTGGGAAATCCGCTTCTGTAAGTTCGGACGGGTCACCCGAAGCACATACCACAGGTTCCATACTGAGTTCGTTGAAACCAAGGTCCAGCATAACCTGAATATCCTTGAGGAAGTCAGGGTTTGCGTGGGTGAATGTGCCGCGCATATAGTAGTTTTTGCCGCCGCGTTTTTCCACAAAACGCTGGAATTTAGGCACAATTTTTTCCCAGCTGCCGTTGCCTGCGTAGTCCACACGGTATCTGTCGTGAACTTCTTTTCTGCCGTCAAGGCTGAGAACAACGTTGCTCATCTCTCTGTTGCAGAAATCAATTACGTCGTCATCCACAAGCACACCGTTGGTTGTGAGTGTAAAACGGAAGTTTTTGCCCTTTTCCTTTTCGATGCTGCGGGCATATTCCACCAGCTGTTTTACCACATCAAAGTTCATAAGCGGTTCACCGCCAAAAAAGTCCACTTCAAGGTTTCTGCGGCTGCCGGAATTTTCTATAAGCCAGTCAAATGCGCGTTTGCCAACCTCAAAGGACATCATTGCGCGTTCGCCGTGATATTTGCCCTGAGAAGCAAAGCAGTATTCGCAGTTGAGGTTGCAGGTATGTGCGATGTGCAGACACAGCGCCTTTACAACGCCGGATGTCTTTGCCTTGAGATGGCCTGCCATACCTTCAAAGGTATCCGGAGCAAACAGTTTGCCTGCATCTTTAAGAGCAGTAACCTGTGCGTAGCATTCTTCGATATCTTCTGCTGTGATATCATTGCGGTCTGCGTATTTTTCCGCCATCGCTTTGATGATATCCGCTTTTTCATTGTCTTCGTACATAGCGATTATATCGTATGCCACCTCATCCACTGCGTGTACAGAGCCGGAGCATACGTCAAGCACGATGTTGTAATCGCCCAATTTATACTGATGTATCATTTTTGTTTTCCCCTTTTATATAAATCTGCAGAAACTGCAGCTTTGCTCTACAAAAAATGCCGCCATTATGGCGGCATCTTGTGCACTTACTATTCTTCTGTGTTTTCGCACTGCTGGTTAGCAATACCGCAGCTTGTTTTGCAAGCAGACTGGCAGGATGTCTGGCATTCGCCGCAGCCGCCGTTTTTTGCGCTTTCACAGAGATTGCGAGTTTCAATTGTTTTGATATGTGTCATTGTAGAATACCTCCATAGAAATCTTCTGTAAAAAATGTTATCACACAAAAAGTTCAAAGTCAATAATGCTCAATTAAATTTTATAAACTTAATATATTTTCCCTTTCACTATGCAGGCTGCAATCACACAGAAATCGGAAAAGTCACCAGTATCTGTACGGGTCAACGGCAACACCATTTTTATCAGTTATTTCAAAGTGCAGATGTACACCTGTGGAAAGCCCCGTCGTGCCCATATCCGCAATGTGCTGACCTCTTCTTACCTTTTCGCCCATTTTGGCAATAAGTTTACTGCAGTGGGCATACTTTGTTTTATAGCCATTGCTATGCTGCAGAACAATGTAGTTGCCGTATTCTTTATCGTTACCGCATTCGGTCACTGTGCCGTCTGCCGCAGCAAGAATCGCTGTATCTGCCGGTCCTGCTATATCCACACCGCTGTGTTTTGCAGGATAGTGCCACACCCTGTAATCTTCGGCATTTACACCGTCGGCAAGTGTGGCAACAACATCGCCTTCTTTGATGTAATCGCCGTTTTTGACAAGTATCCGCCCGCAGTTGGCATAGCTTTCGCTGTATTCGGCAGAAGAAACTGCAAAGCTGTTACCTGCCGCATTGAACACAAGACCATCGCTTACCGCGTGTATTTTTCCGTCGGTAATCTGCGGAATCAGTTTATAGCCTATGCCGTCGGAAAACCCTCTTGTTATGCTTACACCGCCTGCTGTAGGCCAGCCGAACGCTGCCGCAAAGCTTTCCCCCTCTTTATGGTAGTTCGGAGTAGTCTGCTGGGTGTTCACACACTGATTTTTACTCTGCTGCAAAGTCTGACTGACTGCATAACCGCATTTTTCGCAGCTGTAGATGTTGCTGTACAGTCGGTTGCATACTATGTCGTATCCTACCATTCTGTCGAGGCCGTGTATACAATCCACCATCTGCACAGGCTGCCACTGGGTATAGTCACCTGTCCAGACCATAACCTGTGCACCGCACTCATCGCAGGTTGACAGATAGCCGCCAAGCATTTCGTAAGGGTCTTCATATACATAATCCCTTGAAACCCCAAAGTGCAGATGTGTGCCTGTGGAATTGCCTGTGCAGCCCATTGTGGCAATAAGCTGTCCCTTTGTCACCTTTTCGCCCTCTTTTACCAGCAGCTTTTCGCAGTGAGCGTAGAGGGTACGCACGCCGTCGCCGTGGTCGATAATGATATGGTTGCCGTCTCCAACTGTGCTGTTTTCGCTTTTTGTTACCGTTCCTGCCCATGCGGCATAAATCTCTGTACCCTGCGGCCCTGCAATATCAACA
>JAZRSU010000009.1:0-26137 GCA_045651645.1 Acutalibacteraceae bacterium | reverse complement strand
AGCAGATGACATTGACCCTGACCAGTTCGATAATGGTTTAGCTGACGATATTTTTGAAAAAATTATTGCTTGTATCAGAATTGCTGTGCCATACACAGGTATGATTATTTCTACCCGTGAAAGTCAAGAGGTACGTGAAAGAGTGCTTGAACTCGGAGTTTCACAAATCAGCGGTGCATCAAGAACATCTGTCGGCGGTTACACAGAAGAAGGGCGCCCACACGATTCAGAACAATTTGATGTTTCAGACCAGAGAACACTTGATGAGGTTGTTAACTGGCTTATGAAAAACGGTCACATTCCGTCATTCTGTACCGCGTGTTACAGAGAGGGCACAACAGGTGACAGATTTATGAGCCTTTGCAAAACAGGTCAGATTATAAACTGTTGTCACCCCAATGCGCTTATGACTCTTACCGAGTATCTTGAAGATTACGCAAGCTCTGCCACAAAAGAAATCGGCTACAGTATGATTCTTGACGAGCTCAAGAAAATCCCGAAGGATAAGGTAAGAGACATCGCAACTCAGAATATCAAAGATATCAGAAATTCAAACAGAAGAGATTTCCGCTTCTGAGGAGGAATCCCAATGTCACTTAACAGTGTTGCTTCTGCTGAAAGACTTCATATAGGCTTTTTCGGGCTTCGAAACGCAGGTAAATCAAGCCTTGTCAATGCCGTTACGGGTCAGTCGCTTGCCCTTGTCTCCGATGTCAAGGGTACTACAACCGACCCTGTAAAAAAAGCTATGGAGCTTTTACCGCTCGGTCCGGTTGTTATTATCGATACACCCGGTATTGACGATGAGGGTGAGCTTGGTCTTATGCGTGTCAGGCGTGCAAGACAGGTGCTCAACTACGCCGATATAGCGGTGCTTGTCGTTGATGCATCAAAGGGTATGAGTGATTCCGACAGCGAGCTTGTATCGCTCTTTGAGTCAAAAAAGCTGCCCTATATTATTGCTTATAACAAATCGGATTCAGCAGATAAAATACCCGATGAAACCGATAAAGAAATATACGTCAGTGCCGTCAGCGGCTTTAATATTGAGCGGCTCAAGAACAAAATTGCAGAAACTGCAAAAAGTGAAAAGAACGAAAAACGCGTTGTTGCCGATATTATAAATGCAGGTGATACGGTTGTGCTTGTCACACCTGTTGATGAGTCAGCACCTAAGGGCAGGCTTATACTGCCTCAACAGCATACAATCCGCGATATTCTCGACACAGGTGCTATAGCGGTTGTCACAAAAGACACGGAGCTTGTGCAGACTCTCGATGCCCTCAAAAATCCGCCGGCACTCGTCATTACCGATTCGCAGGCTTTCGGTTACGTGTCCTCAGTCCTGCCCGATGGCGTGCCGCTTACTTCGTTTTCAATCCTTTTTGCCCGCTATAAGGGTAATCTTTCCGCACTTGCCAAAGGTGCGGCAGTGCTCGATAAATTAAATGACGGCGATAAGGTGCTTATCTCCGAGGGCTGTACCCATCACAGACAGTGTAACGATATAGGCACAGTCAAGCTGCCCGGCTGGATTAAAAAACACAGCGGCAAAGAGCTTGAGTTTGATTTCACCTCAGGCGGTGAATTCCCCGAAGACCTTTCGGATTACGCTCTCGTCGTGCATTGCGGCGGCTGTATGCTCAACGAGCGTGAAATGCAGTACCGCATCCGTCAGGCGGGGGATTGCGGTGTGCCTGTAACAAACTACGGTACGGCAATAGCCCATATGAACGGTATCCTCGGACGCAGCCTTGAACCTTTCGGCAAAATATTATAAATCCGTAACCTCACTGTTTATCACAGTGAGGTTTATTTTTTGCAAGAATTATGAATAAATTGTTGCCAAATGATGTATGTTGTGATATAATTTTAAGGATTGTGAGGAATTGTAATGGAAAAAAATAAAACAACCAGAAACTCTTCCATAGAATTACTGCGTATAGTAGCCATGTTTATGATAGTCGTTTCACATTATTTTTTTCACGGCGGTGTCAAAATGGGCGACGTGTCGCTCGCCTTCAACCGTGTGCTGATTCAGTGGGGCGGTCTGGGTAACCTTGGTGTAGTAATCTTTGTTGCAATAACCGGTTACTTTATGTGCACCGGCACTTTGAAAGCGAAGTCCCTTTTCCGGACAGCCTTTTCAAGCTGGTTTTATTCCTATGTAATTCTAGCCGTCTTTATTGCTGTATACGGTATACCCGAGATAAAGTCCGCAATACGTGCTCTTATGCCGATTACGTTTGGTGAGCATTGGTTTGTGACGGTTTATATTGCACTTATGCTGTTTTCACCTTTTATCAATAAGCTTCTCAACGTTATCACACGCAGACAGTTTATTGTGCTTAACTGTACTATGCTCGTTTTGTGGGCGGTTGTGCCGACATTTACAAAAATGAGCTTTTACAGCAGAGAGTTCACACAGTGTCTGATGTTTTATATATTGGGTGCTTATCTGAGAATGTATCCCGACAATTTCCTGACCCGTAAGCGTTATGCGGCACTCGTTACCGTTTCATCATTTGCGTTGATGATGCTGTCTGCCGTTGCCTGCGATATTCTGAGTCAGAATTTCGGCATATTCAGTGGTGGCAGCTATTGGTATGCACGTAATTCAATTTTTGTTATTGCCGCGGCACTTTCGTTGCTTGTGCTTTTCACAAAGCTGCGTATAAACAGCAAGGCTGTAAATGTTCTTGCGTCCTGCACCTTCGGTGTTTACCTTATTCACGACAATCAGCTTCTGCGTACGGTGCTCTGGCAGGATGTTCTTCATACAACCGATTATGCCGACTCACCGTTTATGATAGTTCATATGATAGTTTGCTCTGTTGGGGTTTTTGCAGTGTGTGCAACGATTGAACTTGTGCGTAAAACCCTTATCGAAAAGCCTGTACTCAAGCTGTATGATATTGCAGAGATTAAGCTGAAAAACTCTGCTTTATATAAAAAAATCACTGTGAAGGAGAAAAAATGAAAAGATTTATTTCCATTATCCTGAGCATTGTTCTGGCTTTTTCTGCAGTCAGTTTTGCTGTCAGTGCAGATCAGCCCGTTCAGCTTCAGGAAGAAGCAAGCGAACCCAACTTTTTTGATAACCTTGTCAATGCACTCGGCTTTTTCAAGTACGGTATAGAGGATACAAAAGTTTATCTGCGTCCTACTGACCGCGAAAACGTCAGCGAGTTCTGTGTTGATTATGAGGAGAGTAACGGTACACCCAAAACTGTTAACCTCGGTGCTTTCTACAACTCCGAAACAGGCGAGGTCTTCGGCACAAATTACGACAAAGGTGTTTTCGACAGCGGCTTTGCTTATAACGCCGTTTATGACCAGTTCTACGCTACAAACGATTGCTGGCAGCGTCAGTTCGGTTTCACTCCTCTTTACGATCTCTTTGCAAAGGTTGCTTTTGATTACAATACCAAGCGTATCTTCTTCGAGTACGGCGGTAAGGATTGGATGATCCAGATCTGGAAAGGCAACTACGTTTTCAATATGTTTGTCGGCGGTGAGGTTGGTCTCTATAACCGTCCCGACGGTCAGCTCGGCTTGTTCTACAACTGTGCAACCGACGAAGAAATGATGCCCATTTCAATCGATGTATATGACAGCGAGCAGACTTACGTCAAGCGTGATGCAACGCTCACCTGGTGGGCAACAGGTTTCCACCTTGCCGATAAGGTCGCTCCCGATTCACTCACTCTCGAAAGCACACTCACTTTCCCTGATCAGGAGATGTGCGATGCGTTCGTTGAGGCTGCAAGCGAAATCGACGGTGTCGAGTGCACTTTTGAAGGCACAACAGCTCACATAAAATGGTAAATGAAAAGCCGCCCGTATAAGACGTACTGTTGAGGAAAGTTTTAAGACGGTTTTTATCGCTAGACTTGTTGCCCCACAGGCATCTATAAAGGAAATGTAATTCCTCACGAATTCGTTTCGTAGCATAATACAATAACGAATCCCCTTGGAGAAATCCAAGGGGATTTTTGTATGCAAGAGTACTTTTAATAGGACATAAAGTGTGTTATAATGTGTTTAAGAGGTGAGAATAATGAAACAATTCAAAATTGAATGGACAGATGTTAGAGATGGATTATCTCCTTTATTGAGGTATGCTTTAATGCAACTTGAAAAGATGAATGACGATAATGACGGAAAGTTTCGTAATTCAAAAAGAGTTGTTGAAAAAGTTACAAGGGATTTCAAGGTCAATCCCGAAATTTTATATGATGCGTTAATAAATTTAACTTATCCCAGATGTAAAGTTGAACTCATTGATGGTCACGGTAATGTGGGTTTTCCCCCTGCGGATATGTATTTTACCGAAATGCGAGTTTCAAACTTTTATCGGCAAATAATTGATGAACATAACACTGATTTCGATACACCTCTTTATATACCTTTGCCGTTAGTTTTTATAAATGGCGCATCAAATTACAAAACAGTTGTTCCTTCTCATAATGTTGGTGAGGTAATTGATGCTACGATCGCACTTATAAAAGACCCTACTCTCGAAACAAAGGATTTGTTGAAATACATAAAAGGTCCTGATTTACTAGTCGGTGGCGAGATAATAAACAAAGATGACCTGTGTAAAATTTACGAAAAGGGTTATGGTGAAATAAAGATTAAAGTAACACCTGAAACATTAAACTACAGGTGGTTTGACGATGCTGTTGATTACTGCGATTGGTACGAATTAGAGATTGAAGAAAATGAAAACGAACAAATAATTTCTATTCCATATAATGCTTTGTTATTTGACGGCAAAAGCACAAAACATATGTCACTAAAAGAAATACTACAATGCCATTTAGCAAATTACAATAACAGTTTGACTCTTGAGGAAATATGTGAAAAGTTAGAAAATTTAAAACAACTAACCAAAGAGAGATTAACAAAGTGTTAATTCCCCACTTCGCTAACTGCAACACAGGCAGCTATCAAAGAAATGTAATTTCTCACGAAATCATTTCGTAGCATAAAACTTTCAATCCCCTTGGAGGAATCCAGGGGGATTTTTGCGTGCAAAATAGTTGAACTATTGAAAAAAATTTGCTACAATTAAAGAAACATTTATCTTGTACCAAATTTGGTACAAGGTGGGGGGTATAATAGGTTTGTATCGCAAAAGCGACAACAATTATAAATGAGGTGTTTAAAGATGACAGTTGAACAAAAATTAGAAGCATTATACGAAGCAGTCAACGAAGCATGGGACAACGCTTTCGAAGGCTGGGAATGGAGTGAGCCCTTTGTTGAATGGGAACCTTATGTGTTAGGAGAAAAATATCCTGAAAACGGTTTTGCATTTTTCTTGGGCGGATGTGAAGCTTTTTTTAATGGTTTAATTTGGATTGAATATAAACCCGAAGAAGACATTGTTGGAATTTGCGTAGAAGGTAGACCCATTAAAGATTATCTCATCGAAGATCTGAAAAATCTTTTTGAGAAACATTCACCGTTTAATATGACAGTTTCATACCACAGCAAAACAATACCTGTCATATCCAGAAAGGAAAAAGTAGAACCTGAAAACTTTTTGAAATTCTTTAAAGAATTCAAGGATGCATACGAAGAGTATTATCCGTTATTTATGATGTTTACTGTCAGTGAGAGAGATTTTTATGACGGAACTTGTGTCACAAGCGGTGATTGCTAAAAAATTCCCCACTTTGCTAACTACAGGACAGACATTAATTGATGAAATGAAATAATTAGGTTCTAATTATTCGGAATAGCAAATAAATAAAAAGAGGTAATACGGATAAAACCGTGTTACCTCTCATTTTTGCACTTACACCTCCGGTGGTGAGTAAGTGCGCTATTAAAATATAATTTTTATCAAGTGTTATTCTGCCTTACGGCAGAGTGATATTATTGTCTTTAGACAATAGTGTTATTGAATCCTGCGGATTCAGTGTTATTTTATTCGCAGCAAACTCGCTAAGCGAATAACACTGTGCGAAGTACAATAAAACTGCGATGCAATAAAACTCGCCGTATGGCGAATAAAACTGGCGTTGTATCCTTACGAGTACAACGCCTACGGGCGGCTTTTTTAGTTAGGTTTATCGTACTTCATTGCACACTCACTGTCGCATATACCCTTTGTTGTCGGGTCAACTACAATGCCAAACTGTGCAAGCACTGCGACAATTGTAATAAATACGTTCTGAATAGATTCCTCTGTTATAGAGGGCACAACACCTGCAAGTGCAAGTACAGAGTAAACAAAGGTTATTGTTACAGGTATTGTTGCAATCCAGAATGCCGGCTGTTTGAGCCTTACTTTCCAGTTGATTTTCATCTTATCACTCCTTAAAATTATTCGGGCGATTCGTGAATCGCCCCTACGGTATGAGGTTATTTTATTGCAAAACTTACGAACGCTGTTGCGGCGGCACCGACTACAGCAAATATGAGCTTGTCCCACATTGTGCCGGGTCTGCTCTGCAGCTGTACTACGCTTGCCTTCAGCTCACCGAGCGTTACCAGTATATTATCAAGCTTTGTTGTAACCGTAGCCATTTCTTCGTTGAACTTGTTTGTGCGTCCGAATAACGTTTCTATGTTTTCTTCTGCTTTTACAAGCCGTCTTTCAAATTCTTCCGGGGTCATTTCACACCCCCATTATATGCAACAAAGCCCGCTTTTGTTGTGTTACCTGCAGAATATGTGACAAGGTAACAGCTGTCAATTATCGCAACGCAGGTCGCCGCCTCTCTCGGGTTGAGCGAGCCTATGCTGTTTTTGCTTGCCTTACAGTCAGCAACGGTCTGATAGACCTTTTCAGATGTGCTGCCGTTTTTCCAGGTCTTTGCCATAAAGTCACCTTCTTTGTTGCTGAATTTTTCCCAATTGATTACGCTGTTGGGATTCATAAGATTCTTGCCGTAGCCCCACGTTCTGGAGCTTTGAACTTCGATATGCAGATGCGCACCGTAGCTGTTGCCCGTGTTGCCCATTCTGCCAAGTATCTGTCCGCTTGTAATTCTGTCGCCAACCTTAACCGCAGGCTTATCCGCCATATGTGCATAGAGAATACTGCGGTTGTCTTCAGTACGGAATACAATGTGGTTGCCGTAGCTTTCACCGCAACTGTTGACTCGTGTCACCGTGCCGTCAGTACAGGTAACAAGAATGCGGTCACTGTCGCACACTCTGTCAACACCTGTGTGATAACCAAGCTTCCAGTTGCCTTTCTTTTTGTATTCGGTTGTCTGTCGGGATTTTGCTCTGAACGGTGAACGATACATCATCCGAATATCACCTCAATCAGATGCACGAAATATGCAATGTACAAGGGAATAACTGTGAATAAAGCGTGTATCATATTGTCACACCGTACCTTTCAAAAAGAGCCTTTACAGCTTCGTTTTTGAGTAGCTTTTTTTGCTGACCGTTGTTGAGTTCGTCATACACCGTCTGCAACGCTTCTTTGGTTTCAGCTTTGCAAGCGTTGACAGCTTCATTCAATGTGTTTTTATCCATTAAAATCCACCCCCAACTCTTCAAGAGCGTTGATGTAGTCTGCTTCTGTTGCTGCATCGGGTATTTCGTGCTTTTCCCATTGCTGAATAATTTTACCGCCCTGCTCGGTGTAAATCGGTGTATAATAACTGTTTTCGTCTGCTTCGGGTCGTTCTGTCTTGACAATAGGCAACCATCCAAGCAGGATATATTCTTCAGCTGATGCGTTTATAATCTGCGTGTTGCCTATGTAAATAATATTCGGTGCATACTCAAAGTTGCCTCTGTCGAGACGTGCATAGTTATAGTTCTTTTTCATCCGTTACACCCCCTTATGCTATATGTTTGAAGCGTACTTCTTTGAGGTATGAACTTCCGCTTTTTTGTTGGTATAATCGGTTAGCCGTACAATAGGCAGTTGAAAAGTTATTGCCCTCATACATTAGAGTATCGTTTACAGTAACCTTATTCCCAACGGCTATATCATACTCAATTCTGATAAGGTAATCTGTATTTAGTGATGCTGGAAACTTTTTAACGAAGTTAACCTCACCATCCGCTTTCGTATCTGCGGCATACCCTATATAACCGTCTTGTATGTACAGATGGCAACCTTTGCTTCCTTGTGACAGCGATATTCTAAAGCCCTCGCCGTTCCACGCAGAAAAGTTGTTAACATTTATTAACAACTCAAGTATAGCCTTATTACTATTAAGAGGTGCAAATTCATAGCGAACATAATTAGTATTCGCAAACACTTCGGTAGACACTTCAAGAAGCAATCCGTTTTCAGTTAATTCTTCCTTTGCACCCACGCCGCTAAAACGTGTTGCTAAATGGTTAGACAACAAACCTTCTTTATAGCTCCAATCAAAATCCCAATCAAAGCCTTTGTTCTGTTGCAACATCATCATTCTTCGTCTGTTCATTCCATCACCTCGACTGCACACCAAAGACCGATGTTGTCAACAACGCTGATTTCATAACGTTTGTTTGCTTCAATCGTAAGCTCGTTTGCCCATTTGACAGTGTCGGGAAGTGTCAGCACAGTAGGTGTAGCACCGCTTATGAATGTAAAACTGTATTCGTTGCGGTAAACTGAAAGCTCATCATTGATTTCAAAGTCAAGAGCAAGACTTTCTGCTTCACCAAAATCATAATATCTGTCAGGTGTAAGTGTTTGCGTGTCTTCAGAAACTTCGGTGCGTATTTTAAGTGCTGATTCGGCAAGCATAGTGTTGTGGGTTATTCGTGCGTCGATAGCACTTGTATCGTTCGAATAGTCATCAGCCTTTACGTATGTATGTGGAGTAAGGGTGTCAAGAATTTCTTTGTTCTGGTGCTCGTGCTTGGCAGTATAGCTTGCAGCAAGCTGTGCCGCTTGTTCAGGCGTAAGACCGCCACCCGAAACGATAGAGTCAAGCCATTCTTGCGTAAGCGTATCAAGCAGAGCCTTGTTAGCGTGGCTGTGCGATTCTTCGTTAAGCGTTGTCCAACCGCCTCTGTAAGTCATAAGCTTGAGCGGAGCGTAGAAAACGTCACCGTTTACGTCATAAGATTCCGTATTTACGCTTGTAAAAACGGGAAGAATGAAACTCTCAGGCAGTTTGCTGAGTTGTATGGCTTCTCCATTTTTGCCTAAAAAGCTTTCGTCGGCAGAAAATATGTCATTGCGGAAGGTGATCTGCCATTCCTCGTCACTATTGATATATTGAAAAAGTTTATCATTGCCGTCTGTTCCGATGAATGATGTTGTATATATCTGTCCGCAACTGTTGCCGTCTGCGCTGAAAAAATCCATAATGAACTGTGCGTCTCTTACAGCCAGAGCTTTGCAGAATTCTTCCCAATCTACGTGTATTCTTTTTGCACTGTCATTTGCATCAAGCACGTTAGCGGGTGAGTAAAGACAAATATCTCCGTCGTCGGCTGTCTGAGGCAGTGTGTGATATACAGGTACACCGTCAATGTTCAACGTCAGTGTTTCGCCGTCCTGTACGGTTTCACAGCACTTTCCGCCTTCTATGGTTATCGTGTTATGTCCGTTTATTTTGGCAGCGTCACCTTTATCGCCCTTGTCGCCTTTATCGCCTTTGTCACCCTTGTCACCGTCTTTACCGTCCTTACCGTCTTTGCCGTTGAATTCTCCGTTTTCATACGCTTCAGTCAGTCTGTCATAAAGCTCCTCAACCTCTTCTACCGTGAGATTGAGCTGAGCCAGTGCAGAGTGTATAAGGCTGATAAATCCGTCGTCTTCACCTATGATGAATTCTTCGTCACCGGTTATCGAGGGTTCAAAGCTCAGTCTGAATACGGGTGATTTGATAAGACCTGACATTGTGCCGTTATCATCAATAACGTGAGCCTGTACCTGTACGTCAAGCGAACCGAAAGCCGTAAGTGAAGACGGCAGGGGATAGTTGAGTGTTGCTCCTTCTGTGAGTTCAATCATATCGCTCGTAATTTTTACGTCAGGTGGATTCTTGAGTGCAGCACCGGGCTTGAAGCAAAGCGTGTAGTAGCTGATGTTGTTATTTTTCAGTTCGTTGTTCAGTGTTATCACAAGCTGAGTCGCGCCGTGCTCTTCTATGTATTCTGTTACCTGAGATACGGTAACCTGTCCGTCGTTACCTATTTTTATGTTACAGTTTCTCATCCCGCTTTCTTGTCCTCCTTTCCGGAGTAATAGTTGCGCAGATGTTTTTCGGTTTCAACAAGCTCGCGTCTGTGTCTGTACATCTGAGTCAGGTTTGCTCTGAGCCTGGCTACGATGGCTTTGCGGTTGTTTTCGCTTGCGTGCCTGATTGATTCTCTGCATTGAACGATTGATCGATCAATCAGCTTTATATTTTCAGCGTATTCATCTGCAAGTTTATTAAGATTGTTTTCTTCCATTTAAATTCCTTTCTTTCAAATTTTAAAATTCACTCTATTCTTCTTTGTACTCCTCGCAGTCAATAAGGTGTTTGAGAATGAGATGCAGCTTTTTCTCGGCTCTTCTGAGTGCCGCGTGAGCGTTTGAATACGATGTGCCCATCATCTCAGCCGTCTGGTTTTTGCTCCTTCCTTCAAAATAGTGAAGTATTACGGCTTTACGCTCGGCTTCAGTAAGATCGTTTTCTATAACCGAATCGACAATTTCATAAATATTTACCAATCTCATTCCGGGTACGACAGTGTACTGAGCGTGAGATTCAGCACACCATCTGTCGTAAGATACCTGTGACCATTCTGTTGCTACTGTGTCGCCTTCACGCAGTGTGAGGCCCGGCGTGTTACTGTTCACTTTGTCCCTCCGTTGAGTTGTAATAGGGCTGAGTTTCTTATGCAGAACTGACCCTTTGTCCTGCTGTGATCAACCCTGCAATAATCATAAACGAACAAATGTTCGCTTGTCAATAAGCTTTTGAAAACAATTTGTTAACGTTCAGATTATGCAACCTTAGGCTTTGATTTCTGCTTGACAAATTTCTTGACATCGCTATATAAAAGCGTTAATATATTAGAAATTAAAGCTTTGATAAGGGGCAAAGCTGTCAGGGCTTTTTTATTTTATGACGCAAAGGAGATTAAAAATATGAAGGTTATTTCCACTTCTTCAGCACCTGCAGCTATCGGTCCTTATTCACAGGCTATCGTTACCGGTAATCTTCTTTTCACTTCGGGTCAGATTCCGGTTGACCCTGCAACAGGCAATGTTGTCGAGGGCGGTATTACCGAGCAGACAGAGCAGATTATGAAAAATATTTCCGAAGTGCTCAAGGCAGCCGGAGCTTCTTTTGATAATGCTGTCAAGACTACGTGCTTCCTTGCAGATATAGCAGATTTTGCATCCTTTAACGAAGTTTATGGTAAATATTTTACTTCCAGGCCTGCACGCAGCTGTGTTGCAGTCAGAGATCTTCCTAAGGGTGTGCTTGCAGAGGTTGAGGTTATTGCAGAGCTTTGATAAACTTGCATTTTGCACTTATATATGTTATTATCATCAAGTAATATGAATTGAAACAGGGTGGATTTATTGAAAAAAGTTTTTGCTTTGCTTATGTGCGCTGTAATGCTGTTTTCCTTTACAGCGTGCCTTGCAACTCCCGAACCGGAGGTTACCACTGTGCCTTCTACAGAGCCGCCTAAGGAGCTTCCCATCTCAGGTGTTGAGGGTTCTTATAAGTTTGATGAGTATTCCGATCATGTCGTTCTTACGCAGTTTATCGGTAAAGCTTCAAACATTTACATCCCCGATACAATCAAGGGTAAGCCTGTAACGGATTTTGGTACAATTTTTAAAGGCAGTCTTACTATTGAAAGCATTTATATCGGCAAAAACTGTACACAGATTGTTGATAACGCCTTTACCGATTGCTATAATCTTCAGCGTGTTCAGATTGATGGTGGTATCAGGTCGATAGGTGAACTTGCTTTCTTCGGCTGTCAGGCACTTAAGCTTATCTATATTCCCTCAAGTGTTGTGAAAATTGCAGACAATGCTTTCAAGTATTGCACCGACCTTATCATTTACGGTGACAAGGGCACCGAGGCTGAGCGTTTTGCAGAGCAGTATCACAGCATCTATTTCCGTGACCTCAATGAATCAAAAGGCACTACAGCAACAACAGCTCCTGTTGTCGAAACCTATCCCGACGAGCCGGTTGTTTAAAAACGTACAGTAAAAAACAAACCGATAGCATTGATGAAATGCTGTCGGTTTTATTTATTTTTCAAGCATTATAATACTTGAATATAATTTTGTCTTATAGTATAATAAAATAAATATGCTCGTTTTGAGCTTTGAAATTCCTTTAACGGAGGCTTGTAAAAATGAAAGAAAAGCTTTATTGGGAAAATCCATTGATGATTAAAGAGAATAAGGAGGATGCACATACCCTTGCATACCCTTATTCCGATTTCAAGGCGGCTGTCTACGGTGAAGAGCCGCCCTATAAAAAGACACTCAACGGTATGTGGAAATTCCATTGGCAGAAGGGTGTAGATAATCTGCCGGGTGAATTCAGCAGTACCTCTATCGACGACAGCTCCTGGGATGATATCGACGTACCTTCCGTATGGCAGCTCAGAGGCTACGGCAAAAACGTCTACCTTTGTTCATTTATTCCCGGTGCTCTTTCAACTTCAAAGAATAAGATTCCGCAGATAAGCCACTCAAAGAACGAGGTCGGTATCTACCGCCGTAAGTTCACTGTGCCCGATAATTTCGAGGGCAGAGAAATCTTTATCCACTTCGGTGCGGTCAAGTCTGCATTCTTCCTCTATATCAACGGTCAGCGTGTCGGCTACTCTCAGGGCTCAATGACTCCTGCCGAGTTCAATATCACCAAGTACCTTGTACCCGGTGAAAACCTTGTCACAGCCGAGGTCTACCGCTACAGCGACGGTACGTATCTCGAGGACCAGGATATGTGGTTTTTCAGCGGCATCTACCGTGAGGTTTATATCTTTGCCGAGTCAAAGGTCACTATCTGGGATTTCTATGCAAAGGCACAGCTCGACGAGCAATATAAAGACGGTAATCTCGATGTCGAAATTCAGCTTCGCAATTTCGGCGAGAATCCTATTGCTGTCTTTGCCGATGTCCTGTTTATGGAGGATAAAGAAAATCCGCAGGTTATCGGCAGCGAGCAGATTATCGTAAATCCGGGCGAAAGCTATTTCAACTTCTCTCAGGTAATCCCCGAGCCGAAGCATTGGTCAGCCGAAGAGCCCAACCTTTACCGTGTTACTGTTGTTCTGCGTACAAAAGAGGATATCCTCTGTGCAAAAACATCACGTATCGGCTTCAAGCGTGTCGAAAAGAAGGGCAACGTCCTTTATATCAACGGCAAAAAGGTGCTCATCAAGGGCGTAAACCGTCACGATTACGATCCTGACAACGGCTGGGCAGTACCCAGACAGCGTTATTATGCCGACCTTACTCTTATGAAGCAGGCAAATATCAACTCAATCCGTACCAGCCACTATCCTAACGATCCCTTCCTCTACGACCTTTGTGATGAGATGGGCTTCTATGTTATGGATGAAGCTGACCTCGAAAGCCACGGTGTCCGCCGTAAGAACTGTCCCGGTGACGATCCGAGATGGACTGCCGCCTGTGTCGACCGTGCTCAGCGTATGGTGCTTCGTGACCGTAACCACGCTTGTATCTGCTTCTGGTCACTCGGTAACGAGGCAGGCGACGGTGAAAACTTTGCCTATATGCGTAAGGCTATCCTTGCTCTTGATGATACCCGTCTTATCCACTATGAGGGTGAGTTCAATTTCGATAAATCCGACTTTATCAGCCGTATGTATCCTGTCGAGAGCTATGTCAAAAAGCTCGCAGAGAAGCAGGAAATCAAGGTTAATATAATTGAAAACGTGCTTAATCAGCTTGCCGCAGACAGTAAGCCCATTGACCCGAAATACTACGAGAACAGCCCCGTTATTTTCTGTGAGTACGCTCACGCTATGGAAAACAGCCTCGGTAATTTCAAAGAGTATATCGACGCTTTCAAAAAGTACGACCACCTCTGTGGCGGCTTTATATGGGACTATGTTGACCAGGCTATCCACGTAACCGAAGACGGTGTTGAAAAATGGCTCTACGGCGGCGACTTCAAGGAGGGTGCATCCAGCTACTACTTCTGTGCAAACGGTATCATCGGTGCCGACAGAATTCCGCACCCTTCTTACTACGAGGTAAAGAAATGCTATGCCGACGTTACCGCAAGAGCAGTTGACCTCAATGCAGGTAAGTTCGAGATTGTCAATGAGCACTGCTTTATCAATCACAGCCGTTACAGACTCGATTGGCAGATTGCCTGCAACGGCGAAATCTTCCACGAGGGCACATTCGGCACTGTTATGATTGAGCCGCAGAGCTCTGTCGAAGTCACCGTACCCTATGACCTGGGTGATATGCCCGAGGGTGAGTGTGTCCTTACCTTCTCATGGAAGCTCAACGATGAGTATTCATGGGGTGCCAAGGGCTTTGAAATGACCTTTGAGCAGTTTGTACTCAAAGACAGTGCACTTCCTGCACTTCCTGACGGTGAGCACGCACTTGACGTAATGAAGAGCGGCAGAAACCTTATCGTAAAATCTCCGCTTATAAATGTCGAGTTTACACGCGGCATCCTCTCTTCTGTCGTAATGGGCGGTAAAGAGATGCTCGAGCCCGAAAAAGGCATCCGACCCAATTTCTTCCGTGCCCTTACCGATAACGACGGTGCGTATTTCAATTTCGTACCGCAGATTAAATTTATCCATCCCAAATATCTCTGGCGTAATGCAACCGCACTCTGCTGTGTAACAGGCTTCAAGGTCAGAAATATCGACAGTACAAAGTGCGAGGTTACCGTCAAGTGGTTTGCTCCGCTTGCAGGTAACGTCAAAACTGTCTATACAATCAGTTCAAACGGCAGTATCGAAGTCCGTCACAGCTCTAAGGGTTACTTCCTCAAGATGATCAAGGTCGGTCTTCGTTTCGGTACTCCTAACGATATGCGTAATGCAGAGTGGTACGGCAGAGGTCCGCACGAGTGCTATTGCGACCGTAAGACAGGTGCACGTATCGATAAGCACTTTGCCGATGTTGAGGGTCTTGAGCACCGCTATATGCGTCCTCAGGAGAACGGTACCCGTGTCGATGTCCGCAGCCTTAAGCTTACCGATGCCGACGGCAGAGGTTTCTGCTACGAGGCACTCGACGGCGGCAGTTTCGAGTTCAACGTACGTAACTACAGCCAGGAGAAGCTCGAAAAGGCAAAGCACCTCTACGAGCTTGAGAATGACGATTATATCTCAGTCGGTATCGATGCCTGCTCCTGCGGTGTCGGCGGCGATATGCCGGGTTATGCCTGCCTTCGTGAGCCCTATATTCTTCATCCTTTCAAAACCTATAGCTTCGGCTTCAGAATTACCGGCATAAAATAATTTTTTGGAGGAAAAAGCCTTGCAGGAAACAAAGCATTGTGCCCTTGCAAAAAAATGCGGCGGATGTCAGCTGCAGAATATGGATTATCCGCGTCAGCTTAAATTCAAGCAGGCGAAGGTCGAAAAACTGCTTGGCAGATTTGGCAGGGTAGGTAAGATAGTCGGTATGGAAAATCCCTATCACTACCGCTGTAAGGTGCAGGCGGCTTTCGGCACTACACGCGGCGGCAAGATTATTTCGGGCGTTTATCAGAGCAGCTCTCACCGTATTGTCAACGTTGACAGCTGTATGATAGAGGATGAAAAGGCTGACGAGATTATCGTCACCATCCGTAATCTTCTCTCTAAGTTCAAGCTACGCCCCTATAACGAAGATACGGGCGTCGGCTTTCTGCGTCACGTGCTTATCCGTAAAGGCTATAACAGCGGTCAGATTCTTGTCGTGCTCGTTACTGCAAGCTCTGTCTTCCCGTCAAAAAACAACTTTGTCGGTGCACTTCTCAAGGCTCATCCCGAAATCACAACCGTTGTTCAGAATATAAATTCAAAGCACACCAACCTCGTGCTTGGCGATATTAATAAAACAGTTTACGGTGACGGATATATTGAAGACAGTCTTTGCGGCTGTACCTTCCGTATTTCACCTCAGTCGTTTTATCAGGTCAACCCTGCCCAGACCGAGCGTCTTTATTCTCTCGCAATCGAGTATGCAGGGCTTACGGGTAAAGAAAGGGTTATCGATGCCTATTGCGGTACAGGCACTATCGGTATTATCGCTTCAAAGCAGGCAGGCGAGGTAATCGGTGCCGAGCTCAATGCCTCAGCCGTGCGTGATGCAAGGTCAAATGCCGCACGCAATAATGCTGATAATATCCGCTTTATTTGTGCCGATGCAGGCGAATTTATGCGTGATATGGCTTCGGCAGGTGAGAAGGCAGACGTTGTCTTTATGGATCCACCCCGTGCAGGCAGTGATAAACGCTTCCTTTCAAGCGTTGTCACCCTCAACCCGGACAAGGTTGTCTATATCTCCTGTAACCCCGAAACGTTGGAGCGTGACCTCCGCTACCTTGTAAACAACGGCTATGAGGTCAAAAAAATGCGTCCCGTAGATATGTTTCCCTTTACTCTTCACTGCGAAATGATCGTAATGTTAACTAAGTTTGCCTGACGGCAAGTGAAGTTCAATATCTTGAGTGAAGTTGCACCTTTCGGTGCAGTGGTAAACTTAAATCAAAGAAACGGAGTGGTTGACGATGTTATTTAAAATTGCGGCTTTTGTTTTTGCAGGCTTTGCCGGTACGGCAACACTTTTTCTCACGAAAATCCCGTTTTTCTCAAAGCGTGCCCTTACGGCAAAAATGCTTTGTTCGCTTTGCTTTGTGCTTGCAGGTGTATGCAGTGTAGTCGCTTCGGGCTTTACTTCTTATGCGGCATTTATGCTCGGCGGTCTTCTTCTCGGTGCTCTCGGCGATTTCTTCCTCGATTATATGGAGCGCAAGTATTTTCTCTGGGGTGCGCTTTTCTTTGGTGCGGGTCATATTCTGTATATTCTGAATTTTATTACGGGCTTTAAAGCTTCGCTTTTTGTTTCTCCCTATTTCGGTCAGATTATAGGCCTCACCGCATTTATGGCTTTTATGAGTGCGGTTGTTGTCCTGCTCAATAAATTAAGATTCCGCGGCAAATTCAAGTGGATGATTCCTTATGCGTTGGTGCTTCTGGCTTCGTTTATCGTTTCTTTTGCAAGAGGAATGGTGCTGCTCGTCAACGGCGATTATCCTATGGCTTTTTGTCTGCTCGGTGCGAGTGCACTCTTTATTGCTTCGGATACCAGCCTTGCAATCAGTATGTTCGGTACACCTCCGCACGTGTTTTTTGAGAAGATGACGAAGTGGCTCGTCAATGTTACATATTTCCCTGCACAGGCACTTTTTGCACTGAGTATTATGTTCTACTGTAATTAAAAATCGGAGCTGAAATCCTTTTAGATGGGTGATATAATAATGAACGGTATATTGTTTTCTGACGGTAATAAAAATATTCTGTTTGACATAATTGATTATGAGTTCAGTTATTGTAAAAAAATGGATTATTATGATGCTAATTGGTTGACTGTTAATATCAGGTACACTGATAACTATACAGATAAATCTTATACGGATAACTGTATTTTGACATATGAGTTGGATGATTTAGTCAAGCAGATAGATAACATAATTGACGGTAAAGAATCAGGTTTGATAACAGAGTTTATGGAACCGTACCTGAAGTTTTCTGTTACAAAAACAAAAGATATTTATGCAGTGCAAATCAGATTTGTTTGTGAGACAGTGGAAGAATGGAAAGAGGTTTATGTTTCTCAAGGAATGAATGTAAACGAGCTTGTTGAAATGAGAAACGGACTTGATAATCTACGTAAAAAGTTTCCCGAAAGACAGGGTGAATAAAAATAACAACTTGTTATTAATGCTCTAGAGAAAGAATGAGAAAAATATGAAAATTATCCCACGCTTCAAAGAAACTTTTCTTGAAGGCAAAAACTATAAAATACTTTTACTCTCAATCCTTGTAACGGGTCTTTCCTACGGCCTCTACAAGGGTATGCTCGACAACTACCTTGCCGAAATTGTCGGTCTCGGTGAGCTGGAACGCGGTGTCGCAGAGTTCTTCCGTGAAATACCGGGTGTTTTACTTGTGCTGATTCTCGCGCTCTTCTATATGTTCTCTGCCGAAACTATGTATAAGGCAGGTGCGGTTTTCCTGCTTGCCGGTATGGGTATGATGTCAATTCTGCCGCCCGGTAAGGTGCTCGTGATTCTCTCTATCACTATGTATTCACTCGGTGAGCATATTCAGATCGGTATGAAAAATACCCTCTCGCTCAAGTATGCACGACCGGGTCATGGCGGTGCCGCACTCGGTGCACAGAATTCCGCAAGTCAGATTGGTACGCTCGTTGGCTATATCGCCGTTGTTGTTGCTTTCTCCGTGCTTGCAGGCGGTAAAGGTACGTATAAGCTCTTCTTTGCAGTTGCGGCTGTGCTTGCGGCTGTCAGTGTTGTGCTGTCCTTCCGTATTACGGGTAAGAGTGAAACCGATTCAACAAAACGCCGTTTCTATTTCCATAAAAAGTATACCAAGTACTATATGCTTGAAATGTTTTACGGTGCACGTAAGCAGGTTTTCTTCACCTTCGGTCCGTATGTGCTTATTCTGTTTTATAAAGCAGATGCAGCAATGATAAGCCTGCTGTTTGCAATTTCAGCCGTAACCTGCTTCTTTGCTTCACCCGTTGTCGGTAAGATTATCGACCGTATCGGCTACAAAACGGTTATGATTACCGATACACTTGTGCTCGTTATCGTCTGCTTTGCCTACGGCTTTGCTCACCGCATATTCCCCGAAAACGTTTCGTTCGTTATCTGTTGCTGTGCATACGTGCTCGATGCCGTTATCTCTCTTGCATCAATGGCATCCAACGTCTATGTCCAGGACCTTGCCGACAATCAGGAAGAGGTCAAGGCAACAATTTCAACAGGCGTCTCAATCAACCACGTCATCACAGTTTTTATCGCCCTCTTCGGCGGCTGGATATGGCAGGTCCTCGGTATGGAGCTTCTGTTCGTGCTCTCAGCCCTTCTCGGCCTCGGCAACAGCGCCTACGCCGCAACAATAAAAACCAAGAAAGTGAAAGAATAGTCAGCGGGCGACCACATAGGGTCGCCCCTACGTGTTTTAATGAACAGGATGATTTGATGCTACCAAAGCGAAAAATTATAAGATTGCAGAATTACGACTATTCACAGTGTAACGCCTATTTTGTTACAGTGTGCACTCACAAGCGACAACAACTTTTTGGCACAATCGAACCTTCACCCGTAGGGGCGACCCTGCGTGGTCGCCCGAACAATCCTGATAAGATGATTGAAAAATGGATTAATGAACTCGAAAATAAATTCGATAAAGTTCTTATCGACTGTTTCTGTATAATGCCTGACCATATACATCTGATTATTGTAATTAATGATGGCAGCAAATCATCTTTAGAAGATGTTATTGCGTGGTTTAAAACAATGACCACCAATGATTACATAAACGGTGTTAAAGGCGGGTTGCTTTTACCTTTTGAAAGTAAAGTGTGGCAACGAAGCTATTACGATCATATAATACGCAACGAACAGGATTTGGAAGAAAAGCGTGATTATATAATGACAAATCCTGAAAGATGGTTAGAAAAAAAGAGCTGTCTCAATTGAGACAGCTCTTTTGCTGTGTGAAATCTTACTTGAGTGAATCAAGAAGTGCGTAATATTCTGTAACAAGGTATGAACCTGTGTGCTTACCGACTGAAAGTGTTTCGTCGGCAATTTCTTCACCGATGATATGACCCATAAATGCAAAGTTGTTGTCGGTAAGTACATAGCCGATAGCGTCGTTTGTAAGGCTTACTGCGTATGTCTTGACGCCTTCAACTGCTGCTGAAAGGCTGTCATACGGCCACTCTGTGCCGTCCCAGTTCGCACCGCCTGTAATCTCATCGTCCCAGAATACTTCGGGGTAAAGCTCTGCAGGGAAGAGTGCAAGACCGATTTCGTGGCCGAATTCAAGGTAACCCATTTCAGTAGCCATGCAGTATTCTCTGCCAAAGCCTGAACCTGTGTAGAAAATCTTGTTGTTTACAAGACCGATTTCACAAGCAAGAGTGAGGATGCTGTTTTCGGGTGTGATGAAAAGCTCTCTGTGTTTGACGTTGATGATAGGCTCAAGCTCTGTTGCATAGTCAGCAGATATAATCATATCGCCGAGTGTTTTACCGAGGTATCTTGCCTGTGCACCCTTTTCTTCATACTCTGTCATACCTGTTGTGTCAACGTCAATGTCACGTGAAACCTGACCGACAGCACCGGGAATCATAATGAAGTTGCCGCCGTTTGTCTGCTTGATGTACTGGTCAATGTAGTAGATGTAGTCAGAGCCGACAAGACCGTTGCTTGCGCTGAATGATGTTGCGTGGCAGGTGATGTCGCTGATGTAGGTGGGAGCGTTGCCTGAAGCAGGTACGAAGCAGAAGCTTGCTGTTTCGGGCAGGTCTTCTTTTGAGATAAGACCACGCTTATCCTTGAAGTATTCGCTCATATCGATTTCAGAGAAGTAAAGCTTGCCTTCTTCCATCTTGCCGAGAGCTTCTTTGATTGCATCAATAGATGTGTCAATGAAGTGCTGCTTGAATGCCTCAGCTGTTTCAAGGCCGGGGATTGTCATATCAAGTCCGAGAAGATTCTTCCAGAATGCTGCGAGCAGCTTGGTGAAGAATTCTGTGCTGACACCCTGTGTGTCAAGTGCGGAGTGTGCGTGAGTTGCGCTGATATTGATACTTGCAACCTTGATGTCGTTTTTCTCGCAGTACTCAAGGATTGCCTTACGGATTGTTCGTGTGTCTGTTGATGTAACGCCGAGTGCGTCAACTGCAGCGAGAATAACTGCGCCTTCACCGCTGTTGTCGTCAAGTACTGTTACACGGATGCACTGGTCATCGTATACGCCTTGGGCATACTTGTTGAGCAGGTCACGGCCGAGGTTGTACTTGCCGCTGTCGATATCTTCGGGCACGATGCTCTTCTTAGCATAGCCGAGCTTCCATACAGCGCTTTCTGCAGCTTCGGTCTGGTATGTATCTCTGCCGGGCATAAAGCCGATTTCGTCTGCATCGTAGTTATCGAGATGCTGCCAATCATTCGGGTCAAGGTATATTGCGCAGATTGATTTTACAAGTCCTTCAACAATTACGTTGAGAGTGTTGTAAAAGCCTTTTGCAATTGTGTCTGTGAATGCGTTTTCTTCCTGGGGCTGTGCTGCGTTTGTGCCGAGCATTGAGCCTGTAAACAGCATTACAACGCACATTGCAAGGGAAACGAAGCGTAAAACTTTTTTCTTCATTATTGTTTTCCTCCATATTTTTCAGAGTATTGTTCTCATTGTACATTATGAATTATTTTTCGTCAATCTAAAAGTAAAATTTATTGACTTTTTTATTATTGCAGTGATATTATTTCATATAAACGGAGGTGCTTTTTATGGCAGATAAATTATATATACTTACTTACGAGCACGGCGGCTATGTCCTCTGGGGCGATTGGCTCAAACCCAGACTTAAAAATATCGCCGATTGGCTCGAGAAATATCCTAAGCTCAGAATAGGACTCGATTACGAATCCTTTACTTTTGATGAGTATACAAGGTGTGACCCCGAAATTGTCGAAACAGTAGGGGAGCTTCTCAAGAAATATCCCGACAGAGTAGGCCTCGGTGCTACAACCTACGGTCAGCCGCTTGCTCTTACCGTGTCAGAGGAGTCAAACGCACGTCAGCTCTCTTATGCTGTGCGTACAAATCTGCACTATTTCGGTATAACTCCGAATGTATACAGCATTTCCGAGTTTGCTCTTCACAATCAGACTCCGCAGCTTATCAGTCAGTGCGGCTACGATGCGGCTCTTCTCCGCTCGCACGTTATGGGCTACGGCTATCCGAAGAATTTCGATTCTGCGTGGGGTCTGTGGATTGGTAAGGACAAAACAGCAATTCCTTCCGTTCCTACATATCCCGAGCAGGGCAGGGGGTACAACTGTACTACTCTCGACAACTGGATTCTTTCCCGCTGGTCAGAGGGTGAGGCAGGCTATGAGCCCGAAGATTTTGAAGAGAAATTCAAGAAGTATAAGCCGCTTCTTGCTTCACGATACGACGATGTATGTCAGCCTATCGAGAGATTGACTGAATATATCGAGTCTAAAGATAACTACGAGTATGTTTTGCTCGAGGATATTCCGAAGATTTACGGCGAGGCGACAGATGAGCTTGTCACAACCGATAATGATTTCCACGTGCAGATGCCCTGGGGCTACTGCGGTAACGAAATCTTCAACGGTGTGCGTGCAAGCGAAGTCAACGCAGTGCAGGCTGAAAAGCTCAATGCTTTCAGCGTAATCCTCGGCGGTGAGTCACTCGAAAGGCAGAGTGAAGATGCGTGGAAATACGCTATGGCTGCACAGCATCACGATGTAACTATCTGCGGTCTGCTCGACCTTGCACGTCGCTTTATTCCAGAATCACTTGAGCTTGCCGACGGTGTTAAGGCGGATTCGCTTTCTTTTGCCGCTTCACGCTTTGCCGATAAAAACGGTGACTCACTTCTTGTAACAAATCTTCATTCTTTCGCTGTTGACGAGTGGATTGAGGTCGAAACAGACAAAAATTACGCTGTTTGTGACGGCGAAACCGCAGTTGAGAGTGAATATTGCAATGGCAAACTGAAAGTCCATGTAAAGCTCGATCCCTTTACCGCTAAGCGCTATACACTCAGCGAAGCTGTTGAAGAAAAGGTATCGGATTTCGTCTGGTCAGCAGAAACAGGTGAGCTGAAAACACCGCTGTATACCGCTAAACTCAACGAAAAAGGCATAGTTTATATTGCTGATAAGTCGGACAGAAAGATATTTGACAACGGCGAGGGCGCACTCTTTACTGCTTGGATTGACGGTGACGACCGTGTGTCTGTTGGTGAGTGGCTTGTAAAGGTAAATGCCTTTAGTGCTGTCGCAACGCAAACCGGTAAGATAGGTACTGTTCCGTTCACATTTGAGATGCGTTTCAACGGTGAAAGTGAGCGTATCGACTGTAAATCTACCTTCGAAGTCCGTGGCGAAAAGATAGGCCGTACCGATGTCACCCAGGGCAGACCCGTTCCGCTTACACGTAACGGACACCACCATGAGGATAAGCTCTGCTTTGTTATGAATGCCTGCCTCGATAGCGACAGACGTATGGTGCGTGACCTGCCGTATTCAATCTCCGATTGGAATGGTGCTGTGCTTAAAACAGAAGAATATTGGTATCCCAACGACCTTATTCTTATCGATACCGAAGTTTCGCAGGAGGAGTCCTTCAATTCTACAACTTATATGCACGGCATTTACTGGCTTTGCCTGCGTGACAGCAAAAACGGTGTCGCTGTTTTCAACCGCGGCTGTATGGGCTCTGCAATCCAGGGCAACCGTATGCTGATTCCGCTTGTATATTCTAATGAGTATATGTGCGGCACTAAGATGCTTGACGGTGTTTATGACGAAGAGTTTGCGATTTATCCGTTTAACTCCGATATGAGCGATGCTTCGCTTCATACAAAGGCTGTATCCTATGCTTATCAGCCTGAGTGTGCTTGCATCAAGGCAGGCGACGGTGACCTTACCGAGTTTGCTCCGTTAAGCTTCAAATCTGACAGCGAGGCAGTTATTCTCACTTCGCTCTACCCCGAAAACGGCTGTATCTACGCTCGTTTCTGTAACTATTCAGATGAATCCGCTGCGGCAGTAATTACATCTGATTTCGGTGTTGCAGATGCCGAAACCGACCTGCTTGCAAACGCTACTGCTCAGATTTCAGACGGTAAGCTGAATTTCAGACCGTGGGAAATCAAAACAGTACGCATAAAACTTAGCTGAATCAAAAAACCGACCTGCAAAAACAGGTCGGTTTAATTTTACTCTTTTGCACCTATCCCAAGCTCGTCTGCCATTTCTTTCATCGCTTCAATACAAATTGATGCAACTTCCTTGACTTCCATACCGAGCATCTCACAGCCGCCCTTAATCAGCTCTCTGTTGCACTTTGCGGCGAATTTCTTATCCTTGAATTTCTTCATAAAGCTCGATATTTCCATATCGGTGATACCTGCAGGTCTCATTCTTGCCGCCGCCTGAATTATGCCTGTCAGCTCGTCAACTGTGTAAAGTGACTTTTCAAGATTTGTTATCGGCTCAACGTCGTTTCTCAATCCGTAGCCGTGTGCGAGTATAGCTCTTATTTCTTCTTCGTCAAGTCCGGCTTCCCTGAGCGGCTCAGCCGTGTGGTCAAGGTGCTCTTCCGAGTGCTGCTCGTAGTCATAGTCGTGCAGGTAGCCTATAGCCTGCCAGTGTGCTTCGTCTTCACCGAAGTGCTTTGCAAGTCCGCCCATTGCCGCCATAACGTTTTTTGCGTGAATTATCAGATGCGGCTCGGTTGTGGTTGTTGCAAGCAGCTCCTGTGCTCTTTCAAGTGTCAGCATAATTTATTCTCCTTTTTGTAACATATGTGACTACTATAACACATATTCAGTGCAATTTCCATATGTTACTGTACAAATTGCTAATTATAAAATATTTGTAAATTTCGGTTGAAAAATAACCTCTAAAGTGATATAATCAAGTGGAATATTGCTTAGAGAAAGGATGTTATTTGTGACGGAAATTATCTCAATGTTTTCTGACATTTTTTCCAATGTCCTCAGCATTGATATTGCTGCAGGCGAGTGGAAAATGTTCGTCATGTGGATTATCGGCGGCTTGCTGATTTTCCTCGCAATCAAAAAAGAAATGGAGCCTACACTGCTCCTTCCCATGGGCTTTGGTGCTATCCTTGTCAACCTTCCCAATTCAGGTGCCAAGGCAGTTATCGACCATCTGTTTGATATCGGTATCAGTAACGAGGCTCACGAGCTTATGCCTCTTGTCCTCTTTATCGGTATCGGTGCTATGATTGATTTCGAGCCTCTGCTCACCAATCCGAAGCTTATGTTCTTCGGTGCAGCAGCTCAGTTCGGTATCTTCTTCACTTTCGTAATGTCAGCTCTGTTCGGCTTCAATATCTTTGATGCTGCTTCAGTTGCTATCATCGGTGCTGCCGACGGTCCTACATCTATCTTCGTTGCTCAGCAGCTCGGTTCAAGCTATACAGCCGCTATTATGGTTGCCGCTTACTCCTATATGGCTCTTGTTCCCCTTGTTCAGCCGCCTATCATCAAGCTCTGCACAAGCAAGAAAGAGCGTAAGATCCGTATGAAGTACCAGGGCAAGAAGGTCTCCAAGACTACAAAGATTCTCTTCCCCATTATCGTTACTATCATCGTCGGTCTCTTTGCTCCCGATGCAGTTGCCCTTATCGGCTTCCTTATGTTCGGTAACCTTATCCGTGAGTGCGGTGTTCTCAACTCTCTTTCCGAAACTGCACAGAACGTTCTTGCAAACCTTATCACAATCTTCCTCGGTATCACAATCGCATCCAAAATGGTTGCTGATGAGTTCCTTCAGCTCGAGACACTCCTCATTATGGGTCTCGGTCTCGTCGCTTTCATTTTCGATACTTTCGGCGGTATCATGCTTGCAAAGGTTATGAACATCTTCTCCAAGAAGAACAAGATCAACCCGATGATCGGTGCATCCGGTATCTCTGCTTTCCCGATGTCCGCACGTGTTGTTCATAAGATGGGCCTTGCAGAAGATCCTCAGAACTTCCTTCTTATGCATTCAATCGGTGTCAACGTTTCAGGTCAGATTGCATCCGTTATCGCAGGCGGTCTGATTCTTACATTCGTAAGATAATTAAAGGAGGGAAAATCAATGCAGGAAAACAATACAACTCTTTATGAAGTAACCACAGTTGAAGAGCTCATTACAGGTGAGGTTGAAACAACAGTTGGCGAAGAAGTTTCCCGCGGAGACGTTGGTTTTACTCCCGACAGCCTTTCGTGGTCACTCCCGATTATGGGCAAGGGTATGCTCGGCATCTTCATCGTTACAACAATTATTGTTACGGTAACAGTTGTACTTAATAAGGCAACAGCTCCCCGCAAACCCAAAGAGAAGAAAGACAAAAACAGTAAATAAAAATCAGCGGTAATCCTCAGGTGAGG
>JAZRSU010000008.1:0-134690 GCA_045651645.1 Acutalibacteraceae bacterium | reverse complement strand
TCGAACATAGCGGGAGTCATAACGCCGAGTGCTGCAAGACCTTCGCCTGTAACAAGCGGATCGCCCTTTGCATCGTTTTTGAATGTGCACTCTACGTAGCCGCCCTCGAGAACTGTACCGTCCTCAATATACTCGCCGTATCTGCGGATGAAGCTGCCTGTAGCAACAAGACGGCAGATAACCTCGAGACCGTGACCGAATACGGTTGCGGGAAGAACTTCCATTGTTGCATCGTCGATGTTTGCACTTACATAGTGAGTCTTGATGCCTGCAGCCTTGAGAAGCTCGAAGTAGTGGATGGAGGACTTGAGGTTTGCCTTACCGATACCTTCGATTGTAAGACCGACTGTGTTCTCACCGGGATCGAAAACACCGTCTTTACCTGTGCAGTCATCCTTAAACTTGAGCATTACGTTGCCGTTGTCAAGCTCAAAAACGTCTTTTGTTTTACCTTCGTAAAGTTTTTTCATTCTGAACAACTCCCTGTATCAAAATTAACATAAATACTTTATCACAATTTTTGCTTTATGTATACAGTTTTTTTGAAAAAAATCAGACCAAAAATGCAAAAAATTTCTTTTATGTATTGCTTTTGTTTTGTGAAAAAAGCTGTGAAACGGTATAATAGTGATTGTAATTGTACTTTGTTTATGATATATTTACCTTATAAAAGGAGATGTGGTTATGGCTTTTATCAGCGTGTTTGACGTAATAGGTCCGAATATGGTCGGCCCTTCAAGCTCACATACGGCAGGTGCGGCTTCTATTGCACTGCTTACAAAGAAGATGATAGGCGAGAAGGTAAGGCGTATTAAATTTACGCTTTACGGCTCGTTTGCAAAAACATACAAGGGTCACGGTACGGACAGAGCACTTGTCGGCGGTATTTTAGGCTTTGAAACGGATGACGAGCGTATACGAGATTCGTTCGAGCTTGCCGAGGCGGCAGGTCTTGATTTCAGCTTCGAGTGTGCCGCAACAGATGAGGATGACGATATTCATCCCAATACTGTTGATATGGAGGTTGAGGGATTCTCCGGCAGAAAGCTGTTTGTAAGAGGCGAATCGCTCGGCGGCGGTAAGGTAAGGCTTACACGCATCAACGGTGTTAAGGTATACTTTACGGGTGAGTTTCACGCACTTATTGTTATTCAGCGTGACTATCCTGGCGTTGTTGCAGGTATCACTACAGTGCTGAGTAATTACGGTGTAAATATAGCATATCTTCGAGTTTTCCGTGAGGAAAAGGGCGGACTTGCCTATACAATAGTTGAATCAGACGAAGCAATATCTGAGGCAGCTGTTGAAGAGATGAAGAAAAACACAGCTATTGAAGATATTATGCTTGTAAAGAGATAAGGAGGTGCGGATATGGATTTTCATACAGCTGAAGAATTATTGAAGCTTTGCGAAAACACGACGATTGCTGATGCAATGCGACAGCGTGAAATTGTGTGCGGTGAAACCGATGCCGAGACCGTTGAGCTTCGTATGAAAAAGGCGCTTAAAATAATGCGTGAATCCGCACACAAGCCGATGAGCAAAGTTTTACCGTCTACGGGCGGACTTATAGGCGGTGAAGCGGCAAAGCTCAGCGAGCACGCAAAGCAGGGTAAATCAATATGCGGCTCTGTTATGACAAAGGCACTTATTTATTCTCAGGCTGTGCCCGAGGTGAATGCTTCGATGGGTGTAATTGTTGCCGCACCGACGGCAGGCTCGTCGGGTGTTGTACCTGCAGTGCTTCTTGCACTTGAAGAAGAATTTGAGCTTGATGAGAAAACATTGCTTGACGGACTTTTTACCGCAGGTGCGGTAGGATATCTGCTTATGAAGCACGCAAGTGTTTCGGGTGCAGAGGCAGGCTGTCAGGCTGAGGTAGGCTCTGCGTCTGCAATGGCGGCAGCTATGGCTGTCGTAATGATGGGCGGAAGTGCGGAGCAGGCTTTTGATGCGGCTTCGATAGCACTGAGCAATCTGCTCGGTCTTGTATGTGACCCTATTGCAGGTCTTGTTGAAGCTCCGTGCCAGAGCAGAAACGCTATAGGTGCGGCTAACGCAATCACCTGTGCGGAGATGGCACTGAGCGGAATAAAGGCGGTTGTGCCGTTTACCGAGATGATGCAGGCGATGTACCGTGTCGGATGCAAGCTTCCGTCAGAGCTTCGTGAAACTGCTCTTGGTGGCTGTGCAGTAACACCTACAGGCTGTGCACATAACTGCCGTATCTTCGGCGGATGTAACTGAACTATTAGATTTAAAATTTAAAGGATGTCGGATATGAAGAGGACGAAAAAAGCATTATCTTTAGTGATGATATTGATTTTAATGTTTGTTTCTTATGTTTTACCTTCAAATGCAGCTGCCGGAGATTATGACTTTTGTAACGATTTGGAAGGACAGTTAACCTTTCAAGGTTTTTCAATGGATGAGTTGCGTTACGACACTGTCAATGGTTCGGAATATGTTTTTATTGTTGAAAACGGAGAGGCTACTATTCTTAACGTTCAGATTAACTATTGGGGCCCTGAAAAAATACCGTTTGTTTTTCCTGAAAAATTAGGTGGCTATCCTGTTACTACAATAGGTTGTGATGACAGAAAATATAGCGTAGAAGTATTTTTGTATCTTAAATACGGTGACGATTTTGTTTCAGAAAATCATAAAGGTTGGGCAGAATACGACCCGAGTTTGTTGTATATTTCAGAGGTTATTATCCCTGAGGGATATAAGTATATTAAAGATGAAGCTTTTTTTGGCGTAACAGAAAAAATTACTTTTCCCAGAAGCTTAAGGTCTGTTACCGGCAGAGCTTTTGATTATCTTTATACGCATATAAATGAAAATAATGAAAAATGCCTTGTTTTGCCTGAATGTAGTGTTTCGCTAAAAGCGTTAGAGTATTCAATTGCGTGCGGTGGACACAACAAATTCGTAACATTGCCATCTAGGGTTGATTCTTCGCGTTTGGTAGACTGTATTAGAGGTTATAATAATTCAATTTATTTTCCGTCTAATTATGAGTATAACAGTATTTTGAATTGCTTCTATTACTTTGAAGCAGCAGCGGGTGACAGCGGTGAGATTTGGCCGATAAGCGGCACGAATATGACTTTACACTGTGCTCCTGATAGTGAGTTCTTGCAGGTGTTTGAAGATTATAAATTGCCGAGCGGTTTGACTATCGTAACCGACGTAATACCTGCCGAGTACATAGCTTTCCCGTCGGATGTGGTGAATGTAAATGTTGGTGAGGTTATGGATTTGGAAGCAAAGACATATCCTGCCGAGGCTATATGGACGGCGTGTGATTACACTGTCAGCGACCCGAGTATAGTAAAAATTGACGAATATTCGGGACGAATTACAGCACTCAAAGAGGGCACTGTAACCGTTACCGCAACACACTGCGAGCGTGGCTATGTCGACACTTGTACCGTCAACGTCACAACAAAACCCGCTCCCGGTGTAAACGGCATCGAGCCTGCAACCGACACTCCGTACGTTACTTACGGTAACAGAGATTACAAAGTTAACGTTACAGGCAGCCCGAGCAAGATTCAGGTTGTACGCGACAACGGCGGCACAACAACAATCGACCGCAGAAAGGCAACCGTTACATCAAACGGAGACACCGAAACATGGATTGTAAATATGCGAGTTGAGGCAGGCACGCACAATATCCGTGCAAAGTACGGCACAGTCTGGGATGATAAGCTCACTCCGTTTACTGTAAAATACGACCTGCCGGGTGCATATTCATTTGATTTGACCTATGAAAACGGAATCGGTAATTTCAACGTTGTCACCGACCCCGAGATAACAAAAATCCAGTTTGCACTCGATAACGGTTGTACGCTGACATACAGTCAGACCAACAGCTATATCGGCGAAGACGGTTTGAGACATTGGGAGATTTCACGTAAAATCCCAAGTGACACAATTTATACCCTTCGCACAAAATACGGCTATACATGGACAGATACAAATTTTGAAGTAAACACGATAATGTAAAACAAGTAAGGGCGGCAGATTGCCGCCCTTTTTTCGTTGGTGCTGATTTGGTTTTACAATCTCTCCCTCCGTCAAAAATCAAAGATTTTTGCCACCTCCCTCGTCAGAGGGAGGTTTGTGGACATCACTGTAAAATCAAACCGTAGGGGTCGGCATTTATGACGACCCGTGGTTGTTGCCATATTGCTTTTACAGCGGGCACATAATATGTGCCCCTACATAGAGAGCGATAAACAGTAGGGGCGGATATTATCCGCCCGCATTTTTCGGGCGAACACACAGGGGCGCCCCTACGGTGTCATTCTGAGCGAAAAAACGGACGATTCGTGAATCGCCCCTACGCATTCAGGATGACGCTTTTTATATCGATGTAAATTGCTTTGTCAAAAGCTCCTTTTGAAAGGAGCTGACAGCGAAGCTGACTGAGAATTGTTGTAAAAAATAAAATCAACATATATTTCTTGCAATCCTCCGTCACGGCTTATGCCGTGCCACCTCCTTTAAAAAGGAGGTAATCATAGGGTCCCTCATTGAGGGAACTGTCACCACAGGTGACTGAGGGAGTATAAGATTCATCAATTTATAAAAAACGGATGCCGATTTGGCATCCGTTTTCAGCTTAGCGTCTGTATATGTAGTTAAGTCTTTGCCAGCGTTTTTTGTCTATGGAATTCAACTGGTCGGCTGTAACTCTGTACTGCCAGTTACCGTCGGCTTTACCGGGGATATTAAGACGTGTATCCGAGCCGTAGCCGAGCAAATCCTGGATAGGCAGAATTACGGTATCTGCGTGAGAAGCAAAAATTGTCTGAATAATGCTCTGGTAGCCGTTATTCCAGTCGGGCGAGGTATAGCCGCAGTATTCAAGCATACCTCTGCGTGCATCGTCCGAAAGCTCCCATACATAACCGAGGAGTGTATTGTTATCGTGTGTACCTGTGTAGGCGATGCAGTTATCTGTATAATTGTGCGGCTGATGAGGGTTGTCATTATCGGAAAGGAAGCCGAACTGGAACACTCTCATTCCGGGGAAGCCGCTGTATTCAACAAGGTCGATAACTTCTTTTGTGATGTCACCGAGGTCTTCTGCTATAATAAGCTTTTCGCCTGCAACTTCCTTTGCCATATCGACAAAGGCTTCACCCGGACCTTTTACCCATTTGCCGTTTTTGGCTGTTGTTGCGTTGCCGTCAACGCTCCAGTAGCTTTCGATACCTCTGAAGTGGTCGATACGGACTGCGTCAAAAAGGGTCAGGTTATGGCTGAGTCTTGCACGCCACCAGCTGAAATTATCTTTCTGCATTTTTGCCCAATCGTAAATCGGGTTGCCCCAGAGCTGACCTTCCTCAGCAAAATAATCTGGTGGTACACCCGCTACGCAGGTGGGCACGTTTTCTTTATCGAGCAGAAACTGCTCTTTGTTTGCCCAGACGTCACAGCTGTCAAAAGATACGTAAATCGGGATATCGCCGATTACGCTGATGCCTTTGCTGTTTGCGTATTCTTTGATTTCTGCCCACTGTGTGAAGAACTGATACTGGATAAACTTCCACATAAAGAGTACGTCTTCATCGATTGTGTCTGTATCCCAGTCAGTCCAGGGCTTTTCGTTATTGGCTTTTTTGAGTGCCATAAAGCGGCAGAACTGCTCGAGGTAAACGTTCTCTTTGATGAAGTTTTCAATCTTTTCTTTGAGCGTATTGTCGGCACGTTTTGACGCCTTCATAAGCACGGCAGTGCGTGTATGGTAAAGCCTTACGTATTCACAGCTGTAGGGAGTCTGCTGACGGCAGGAGTCAAGCTCATCTTTTGTCAAAAGACCCTGCTCGAAAAGTGCAGGCAGGTCGACAAAATAAGGGTTGCCGCCGAAGGCTGAATATGACTTGTAGGGTGAGTTGCACTCGTCAACAAGGCAGAAGGGAAGCACCTGCCACATTGAAAAACCGCAGTCTGAAAGGAAATCTACAAACTGCTTTGCTTCTTTGCCGAAACTGCCGATTGAATATTCACCCGGCAGAGATGAAACGTGCATAAGCACACCGCTTTTTCTTTTTTTGATTTCTATGGTAATCAACTCCGATTTTTTTGAAAATAAAAACCCGTATGGTGTTGCAAGTACCGTACGGGCTTACTAATTTAGTCTTCTATTGCTGATTTGAGTCTTTCAAGACCGAGGTCGATTTCTTCTCTTGTAATGTTGAGAGGGGGAAGGAGGCGGACAAGTGTTTTGGCTGTAAGGCAGATAACACCGTTGGCGATACCTTTTTTGACAACGTCTGCACCTGTTTTGCCCTCAACCTCAATACCTATCATCATACCCATACCGCGTATGGATTTGACGTTTTTGAAGGATAAAACCTTTTCTCTGATATATTCGCCGTTAGCTCTTACATTCTCAAGGAAAGCTTCGTCATTGACTTTATCAAGCACGTAGCTTGCACCTGCACAAACAATCGGGTTGCCGCCGAAGGTTGAGCCGTGTGAGCTTGCACCCATAACGTTGCCGAGAGCTTCTGTGCAAAGGCAGGCGCCGATAGGAAGACCGCCGCCCAGACCCTTTGCAAGTGTTACAACATCGGGCTTGATATCGTAATTTTCGTGTGCAAGAAGCTTGCCTGTTCTGCCGATACCTGTCTGCACTTCGTCGATGATTACAAGCAGGTCTTTTTCTTTTGCAAGGGCACAGACTTCTTCAACAAAGCTCTTTTCAAGCGGAATAACGCCGCCCTCACCCTGAATCATTTCCATCATAATGGCACTGGTCTTGTCGCTTATTGCTGCCTTAATCTGCTCGATATCCTTTTCGCAGTAGACAAAGCCTGCGTTGTAGGGAGCGAAGCAATCGGGGTGAAGCACGTCCTGACCTGTTGCGGTGAGTGTGGACATTGTTCTGCCGTGGAAAGAGCTGAGCAGAGTGATGATTTCATATCTGCCTGCACCGTATTTGTCGAAGCTGTATTTGCGTGCAACCTTGATGGCACACTCGTTGGCTTCTGCACCGGAGTTGCCGAGGAATGCTTTGGAAAAGCCTGTTGCCTTGGTTAACTTTTCGGTGAAGAGGGCAGTTGCATCGGTGTAGTAGAGGTTGCTGATGTGGCTGAGCTTGTGAGCCTGAGCAGAAACAGCGTCTGCCCAGCCCTCGTCTGCATAGCCGAGGCAGTTGACACCGATACCCGATGTGAAATCGATATACTCTTTACCGTCAAAATCGGTTGCAATTGCACCCTTACCGCTTGCAATACCAAGGTCGTAACGACCGTAGGTAGGCATAGCGGAGGAGTTGTTTATTTCTTTAATCTGTTCGAAATTCATATTATTTCAAGTCCTTTGTTATCTGAACATAGTACCGATACCGGCATCTGTCAGAAGCTCTATAAGAATGGAGTGTTCAACTCTGCCGTCCATAATGATTGCGTGTTTGACACCTCGTCTGACAGCCTCAACACAGCAGTCAACCTTGGGAATCATACCGCCCTTGATGACGTTCTGCATCTTGAGTGCGGGCACTTCGCTGACGTTGAGCTCTTTGATAAGAGTAGACTCATCGTCCTTGTCACGAAGAAGACCTACGATATCGGTCATAAGTATAAGGTTTTCTGCACCGAGTACAGCCGCAATACGTGAAGCTGCGAGGTCAGCGTTTACGTTGAATGCGTGATCACCGCCTGCAACGGAAGAAATGACGGGGATATAGCCGCTGTTGATGACGTCGAGCACGGGCTGAATATTGATATCGGTGATGTCGCCGACGTAGCCGATATCCTTCTCACGGTGCTTGACAGCCTTGATCATGCCGCCGTCAATACCACAAAGACCGATTGCCTTGCCGCCCTTCTGCTCGAGCAGTGCAACAAGGTCTTTATTTACCTTGCCTGCAAGCACCATCTGGACTATTTCCATTGTCTCTTCGTCAGTGTAACGAAGTCCGTCAACGAACTTGCTTTCTTTATTGATTTTCTTCAGCATATCGTTGATTTCGGGGCCGCCGCCGTGAACAAGCACGACTTTGATGCCGACGAGTGAGAGGAGAACAATATCCTCCATAACAGCCTGCTTGAGGTCTTCGTTAATCATTGCGTTGCCGCCGTATTTGATAACGACGATTTTGTTGTAATACTTCTGGATGTAGGGGAGAGCCTGCACCAGAATCTGTGAACGGTCAAAATTTGAAACTTCCATTTGTTACCTCTTATGAACGGTAGTCACCGTTGATTTTTACATAGTCGTATGTAAGGTCACAGCCCCATGCAGTAGCCTCAGCACTGCCGTCGGAGAGTGTGATATCGATAATGATTTCGTTTTCGAGAAGGATTGTTTTTGCGATGTCCTCGTCAAACTCGATGCCTGCACCGTTGCGGCATACAGCGATTGTACCCTTACAGCTCTTGAAGTCAACGTCAACGCCGTTGATGTTGAGGTCGGCACCTGAGTAGCCGATTGCACAGAGCACACGACCCCAGTTAGCGTCAGCACCAAACATAGCCGCCTTGAGAAGTGATGAGTTGATAACTGACTTTGCAACTGTTTTAGCTGTTGCAATATCTTTTGCACCCTTTACAACACACTCGATGAGCTTTGTTGCACCCTCGCCGTCACGTGCAATTTCACGTGAAAGGTAACGGAGTGCCTCGAAAAGAGCTGCCTTGAACGTGTCAAAATCTGCACCTTCTGCTGTGATTTCGCTGTTGCCTGCAAGACCTGAAGCGAGGATTGAGCACATATCGTTTGTTGAAGTGTCACCGTCAACAGAAACCATATTGAACGTGTCACAGACTACAGCGTTGAGAGCCTTCTTGAGCATTTCTGCACTGATAGCGGCATCTGTTGTAAGGAAGCAGAGCATTGTAGCCATATTGGGCATAATCATACCGCTGCCCTTTGCCATACCGCCGATATAGCAGGTTTTGCCGTCAAGCTCGAACTTAACGCAGATTTCTTTTTCGTGTGTGTCGGTTGTCATAATTGCAACTGCGGCATTGTGACCGCCGTCACGGCTTAAGCCGTCTTTGAGCACACCGATGTGGTTTGCAATAGGCTCGATATTGATAGAAGGACCGATAACGCCTGTTGATGCAACAACAACGTCCTTTGCGCTGATGCCGAGTGCATCTGCTGCAAGTGAGCACATAGCCTCTGCCTTTTCGATACCGTCAGCCGCACAGGTATTTGCAATACCTGAATTACAGATGATTGCCTGAGCGATACCGTTTTCAAGGTTAGCGGCAGTAACTCTGTTGGGTGCACCTTTTACGAGGTTGCTTGTGTGCATAGCCGCAGCTGTGCAGGGCTTCTCGCAGTAAACAAGTGCAAGGTCGTGCTTTGTTTTATTTTTTCTGATACCGCAGTGGACTGAGTTTGCGACAAAGCCAAGCGGTGTAGTAACTGTACCTTTAATAAATTCCATTTATGTTCTCCTTAAGAGTAATCGCTGATTAGAAAGCAGGGGGAACGAGGTTGAGACCTGCGTTTTCTTCAAGACCCATAATCAGGTTCATGTTCTGGATTGCCTGACCTGCGGCACCCTTGACCATATTGTCGATTGTGGAAACAACGATAAGTGTGCTTGTGCGTGAGTCGATATGAAGAGATATATCACACATATTTGTGAATTTTACGTTTCTCAGGTTAGCTGTTGCACCGTCGGGAAGCACGCGTACAAACTGCTCGTTTGCATACTTTGCTTCGTAAGCTGCACGAATCTGCTCTTTTGTAACGCCTTCTTTAAGCTTGAGGTACATTGTGGAAACGATACCTCTGTTTACAGGAAGAAGGTGAGGGACAAAAGTGACCTTAATCTTCTTGCCGCCGAGCTTTGAAAGAGTCTGCTCGATTTCGGGTGTGTGGCGGTGTGCACCTACCTTGTAGGGTGAGAAAGCCTCGTTACAGTCGGGGTAGTGCGTAGTCTGTGTGAGACCTCTGCCTGCGCCGGTGACACCTGACTTGGAGTCGATTATAACGCTGTCGGTTTCGACAAGGTCATTGATGATTGCAGGAGCAAGACCGAGAGCTGCAGACGTGGGGTAACAACCGGGGTTAGCTATAACGCTGACACCTTCTGCCTTTTCTCTGAAAAGCTCGGGTACACAGTAAACTGCTTCCTTGTGAATCTCGGGCTTGTCAAACGGCTTCTGATACCACTCTGTGTATTCCTCTTCGCTTTCAAGGCGGAAGTCTGCACCGAGGTCGATGAATTTTCTGCCCTTTTCAAGGCACTCTGCTGCGAGCGGCTCTGAAAGACCGTGAGGCAGGCAGGCGAAAACAACGTCGCTCATATCAACAGCTTCGCTCTGGTTGATACAAACCTTGTCGCAAAGACCGAGGAAAGAAGGATATATATCGCTCAGCTTCTGACCCTCGAAGCTCTTGGAGCAAAGGGCAGTAAGCTCAACATCGGGATGGCTGAGAAGAAGGCGTACAAGTTCAGCACCTGCATAGCCTGTTGCGCCGATAACGGCAACTTTGATTTTCATAGTATATCAATTCCTTAATGCGTGGGATTATTTCTTGATTCTGTTGTTTACGCAGGTTTCAAGTTTGATTGCCTCGTAAACGTCTTCGCCGAACAGCTCGCAGACACCCTGATATTTTTCAAGGGGCAGTGTTTCGAGAGTCAGCTTTTCTTTGATGCACAATGCTACAAGCTCGCCTGTTGCCTTGTACGCATCACGGAAGGGGAGACCCTTACCGACAAGATAGTCAGCACAGTCGGTAGCGTTGATGAAGCCCTCAGCTGCTGCACGGCGCATATTTTCGGGGATTACGCGCATTGTTTCAATCATCGGGTCAAGTGCTGTCATACACATCTTGACTGTGTCGATTGCATCGAAAATAGCTTCTTTGTCTTCCTGCATATCTTTGTTATATGCAAGGGGGAGACCCTTCATTGCTGTAAGCAGTGCCATAAGGTCGCCGAATACTCTGCCTGACTTACCTCTGATAAGCTCGGCGATATCGGGATTCTTTTTCTGCGGCATAATCCTTGAGCCTGTTGAGAAAGCATCGTCAAGCTCAACAAACTTGAACTCCCATGAGCACCAGAGAATAATCTCTTCACAAAGACGTGAAAGGTGCACCATAAGGATTGAGAGTGCGGAAGCGATTTCAAGGCAGAAGTCTCTGTCTGAAACGCCGTCGAGTGTGTTTTCGACTACACCGTCAAAGCCGAGAAGCTGAGCGGTCATAGCACGGTTTATGGGGTAGGTTGTGCCTGCAAGAGCACCGCTGCCGAGAGGCGAGTAGTTCATACGTGCCTTTGCATCTGCAAGTCTGCCCATATCACGCTCGAGCATACTCACGTAAGCGGAAAGCTGCATACAGAAAGTAATGGGCTGTGCACGCTGAAGGTGAGTGTAGCCGGGCATAATTGTGTTTTCGTTTTCGTGTGCCTTGTTGAATATTGTATCTGTCAGGTGACGGAGCATATCCATAACCTCTTCGCATTCCTTGCGGAGAGTAAGGCGGATGTCGGTTGCAACCTGGTCGTTACGGCTGCGACCTGTGTGCAGACGCTTACCTGCATCACCGATGCGTGCAGTGAGAGTCTGCTCGATAAATGTATGGATATCTTCTGCATCAGGGTCGATGAGAAGCTCACCTGAAGCGATATCCTCTTTAATCTGCTTGAGACCGTTAATAATTTTTTCGCAGTCCTCAACGGGGATGATGCCCTGTGTGCCGAGCATTACTGCGTGTGCGATTGAGCCGTCGATATCCTCACGGTACATACGGCTGTCGAATTTAATTGAAGAGTTGAAGTCGTTTGTTCTCTTGTCAGCTTCTTTTGCGAAGCGTCCTGCCCAGAGTTTCATTGCATTTTCCTGCCTTTTATTATGTTCGAAAAAAACAACATTCGGGCGGAGTACTACTCCGCCCTTGTTATTGTTGATTAAATTACTTGTTACGCTCTGCCTCGAGGATTGCACGAACCTTGATCGGAAGACGGAAGAGGTTGATGAAGGCTGCGGAATCCTTCTGATCGTAAACTTCGTCAGCATCGAATGTTGCGAAGTCTTCGCTGTAGAGTGTGTAGGGAGAAGTTACGCCTGCGTTGATCATATTGCCCTTGTAGAGCTTGAGCTTAACGTCACCTGTAACTGTTTCCTGAGTCTTGTCAACGAATGCGCTGATAGCCTCACGAAGGGGTGTGTACCACTGACCGAAGTATACAAGCTCTGCAAAACGGAGAGCAACCATCTCTTTGTAGTGCTGTGTATCACGGTCGAGAGTGATTGTCTCGAGAACCTGATGAGCCTTGTAGAGGATGGAGCCTGCGGGATTCTCGTAAACACCACGGGACTTCATACCGACAAGTCTGTTTTCAACAAGGTCGCAAAGACCGATGCCGTTTGCACCGCCGATTTCGTTGAGCTTTGTGATCATCTCAACGCCGCCCATCTTGACACCGTCAAGAGCTACGGGAACACCCTTCTCGAAGGAGATTGTAACGTATGTGGGCTTGTCGGGAGCTGCTTCGGGAGCTACGCCCATCTCAAGGAAGCCTTCCTTGAGGTACTGAGGCTCGTTTGCGGGATCTTCAAGGTCGAGACCTTCGTGTGAAAGGTGCCAGAGGTTCTTATCCTTTGAGTAGTTTGTCTCACGGTTAATCTTGAGGGGAATGTTGTGAGCCTCTGCGTACTCGATTTCTTCTTCACGGGACTTGATATCCCAGATTCTCCAGGGAGCGATGATTGCCATTTCGGGAGCGAATGCCTTGATAGCAAGCTCGAAACGAACCTGGTCGTTACCCTTACCTGTACAGCCGTGGCAGATAGCGTCTGCGCCTTCAGCCTTAGCGATTTCAACAATTCTCTTTGCGATAACGGGACGAGCAAAGGATGTGCCGAGGAGGTAATCCTTCTCGTAAACTGCGCCAGCCTTGAGTGTGGGGAAGATGTACTCGTTTACGAACTCTTCCTGAAGGTTTTCGATGTAGAGCTTGGAAGCACCTGTAGCGATAGCCTTTTCCTCAAGACCGTCAAGCTCTGTGCCCTGACCGACGTCACCGGATACTGCGATAACTTCGCAGTTGTTGTAGTTTTCTTTGAGCCAGGGGATGATGATTGATGTATCAAGACCGCCTGAGTAGGCAAGAACAACTTTTTTGATTTCTTTCATGATTTTTTCCTCTTTTCGGTAGAAATTAATTTTTATTCATATGATGTGTATTATTATACAACAAATATACAGAAAATCAACTGTATTATTGCATAAATATACATCTTTTTATAACTTTTTTTGTGTAAATATGCATAAAGCTTATTGTTTGCCGGTTGAACCGAAGCCGCCTGCACCTCTTTCGGTCTCGTCAAACTCCGTAACCTCAACAGCAGGAGCTGTGCATACGGGCATAACTACAAGCTGTGCAATTCTTTCACCCGGCTGGATTGTGTAGCTCTCTTCATACTGATTGATGAGACCTACGCAGATTTCACCGCGATAGTCACTGTCGACAACGCCGACACAGTTTGCAGGAGCAAGACCGTGCTTGATTGCAAGACCGCTGCGTGCAAATATCATTGCGGCATAGCCTGCATCCTCAAGTGCGATTGCAAGACCTGTAGGAATGAGAGCGTGACCACCCTTGTCGAGCGTTACAGGCTCGTCGATGCAAGCACAAAGGTCAAGACCTGCACTGCCGACTGTTGCACGCTGGGGGATTTTTGCGTTTTCTCTGAGCTTCTTGAACTTGATTTCAGTTATCATCAGAAAATCACCTTTTCAGCATTCTGTCTGAGTACAAGACCGAGGAATTCATCAATGCTCATAGCACCGATGTCACCTTCGCCTCTCTTACGTACGCCGACTGTGCCTTCTTCAATTTCTTTATCACCCATAACAAGCATATAGGGAATCTTCTCAAGCTGTGCCTCACGGAGCTTGTAGCCGAGCTTCTCGCTGCGGCAGTCAGCACTTACACGAAGACCTGCATTAGCAAACTTCTCAACAAGTGCGTTTGCTGCCTCGTGGTGTCTGTCTGCGATAGGCATAATTCTTACCTGCTCGGGTGCAAGCCATACGGGGAATGCACCTGCATACTTCTCGATAAGAAGAGCAAGTGTACGCTCGTAACAACCGATTGAAGTACGGTGGATGATGTAGGGGTTCTTCTTTGTGCCGTCTGCATCAACGTATTCCATACCGAACTTTTCTGCAAGCATCTGGTCAATCTGGATTGTGATGAGTGTATCTTCCTTGCCGTGGACGTTTTTGATCTGGATGTCAAGCTTCGGACCATAGAATGCAGCCTCGCCGACACCGACTTTGTACTCAAGACCGATATCGTCAAGAATATTCTTCATTATGCCCTGTGCCTCATCCCACTGCTCGGGTGTGCCGATATACTTTTCAGTGTTTGTGGGATCCCACTGTGAGAAGCGGTAAGAAACATCCTCGTAAAGGCCGAGAGTTTTGAGCATAAATACGCAAAGCTCAAGACAGCCTCTGAACTCGCTCTCGAGCTGTTCGGGTGTGCACATAAGGTGACCCTCGGAGATTGTGAACTGACGTACACGGATAAGGCCGTGCATCTCGCCTGAAGACTCGTTTCTGAAGAGTGTAGATGTTTCGGCAAGTCTCATGGGAAGGTCACGGTAAGAACGTGCTCTGTTGAGATATGCCTGATACTGGAAGGGGCATGTCATAGGACGGAGTGCGAATACTTCGTCATCCTTTTCCTCGTCGCCGAGTACGAACATACCGTCTTTATAATGATCCCAGTGACCTGAAATCTTGTACAGGTCGCTCTTTGCCATAAGCGGAGTCTTTGTACGCAGCCAGCCTCTTCTTGTTTCTTCGTCTTCAACAAATCTCTGAAGAGTCTGTACAATCTGTGTGCCCTTGGGAAGAAGGATAGGTAAGCCCTGACCGATACAGTCAACGGTTGTGAAAATCTCGAGATCACGGCCGAGCTTATTGTGGTCACGCTTCTTAGCTTCTTCGATTGCCTCAAGGTGAGCGTCAAGGTCAGCCTGCTTTGTGAAAGCTGTACCGTAAATACGCTGAAGCATTTTGTTATTGGAGTCACCTCTCCAGTAAGCACCTGTAGCTGATGTGAGCTTGAATGCCTTTACTCTTGAAGTGTCGGGAATGTGGGGGCCTGCACAAAGCTCGTCAAATTCGCCCTGCTTGAAGAAGGAGATGTTCTCACCCTTATCAGCGTGCTCCTTGATAAGCTCAACCTTGTAGATTTCACCTCTCTCTTCCATCATAGCGATAGCATCTGCGGGAGAAAGCTCGTATCTTTCGAGAGCAAGACCCTCTTTGACAATCTTCTTCATCTCTGCTTCGATTTTCTCGAGCACTTCGGGAGTGAAGGAGACGTCACAGTCAAAATCATAATAGAAGCCGTTATCGATAGCGGGACCGATAGCAAGCTTTGCCTGGGGATAAAGTCTCTTTACAGCCTGAGCAAGAATGTGGGAAGCAGTGTGACGGAAAGTCTTCTTGCCTTCCTCATCGTCAAATGTGAGAATTTCAACCTGAGCGTCTGCATCAAGTGCAGTGCGAAGGTCGCAGACCTCACCGTTTACTCGGGCAACGCAAGCAGCCTTGTAAAGACCCATACCGAGGTTTTTAGCGATATCGGCAACGGTAGTGCCGTTTTCGTACTCCTTAACAACGTTGTCTTTGAGTGTTACGTTAATCATCGTTTTTCATCCTTTCTGAAAAATAAAAAACTTCACCTTGTATTATAAAATACAGGGTGAAGTACAAAATACATACTCCACGGTTCCACCCGTGTTGCGTGAAATTAATCACGCCGCTCTGGTAACTTTAACGCAGTTATACGGCACAGCTTATCCTTTAAGGTTTCGCAGGCACTCGGCAGTGGTCGTCACCGGGGATGAATACCCGCCTCGCAGCATTTGGCGGACTCTCTGAAATCAACCTTATCGATGCACATTCTGCTTCATCGCTTTATATTATAATATATAATAAAGCAAATATATCACTTTTATTACATTATGTCAAGAGTAAATCAGTTTCTGTAAACTTTAATTACCTGTTTGCGGCAGTCGATTTCGGTAATCTTGTATGCACCGCCGTATTCACCGTCAAGAGTCCAGGCAATGTTGTCGCCAAGGCTCTCGATAACAAAGTGACTGCCCTTTGTAAGGGTGAACATATCTTCGTTATAGGTGTGGTCGATAAGAAGCTCTTTTGCACGCTCAGTCCACATCTTTGCACCGTGGGGCATTTTGGCAAGGTTAAGCTCAAACAGACCGTCGTCAAACTCGATTTGTTCACGGTCGTATTTGATGATGCCGCCGATGTTGAGTGAGCTTGAAATTGCACCGAAAGCATATTCACCTTCGTAAACTTCATTATCACATTGAATTTTCATAGGAAGGGGTTTGAAGCCTTTAAGCTCTTTGAGACCTGCGGCAACGTATGCAGGGTAGCCGAAGAGATTTTTAGACTTCTGCGAAGTGCTGTAAGAACACTTTGTGAATACGCCGAAAGAAGCTGTATAGCAGAAGAAACGGTCGTTATTCATCTGACCCATATCGTGCCATTTCGGCTCTACAGAACGGATAAGCTCAATCGCTTTGGTTGAGTTTGTCGGTATGCCGAGGCTGTGTGCAAAGTCGTTTGTAGTGCCGCTGGGGATATAGCCGAGGGGCACATCGATGCCTGACTGAAGTATGCCGTTTACGGTTTCGTTGAAAGTGCCGTCACCGCCTCTGCAGACGATAAGGTCAAATTTATCTGCAAGGTGTTTTGCATATTCAGTTGCGTCGCCGCGTTTCTGCGTAGTGTAAACAGTTGTTTCATAGCCTGCTTTTGTAAATTCATCGGCAATATGAAGCAGCTGATTGCGTACGGTATATCTGCCTGAGCAGGGGTTGATTATTACAAGTACCTTTTTGCCTGTATTACTCATTTAAGCACATCCTTAATTGTTGATTATGGTAAGCTCTTTGGGTGTAGAGGTAAGGTTTTCACAGCCGTCTGCTGTTATAAGAAGCATATCTTCAATTCTGACACCGAATTTATCGGGGATATAGATACCGGGCTCAACCGTGATTATATTGCCTTCGCGGAGAGTATAGTCACTTTTAGAGGATACGGTAGGCTCTTCGTGGATTTCGACACCTACACCGTGACCTGTTGAGTGACCGAAATACCGGCCGTATCCGGCTTCTTCGATGATGCTTCTTGCGGCTGCATCAACGTCTTTTGCGGAAACACCTGCAGCAGCTTTTTCGATTGCGGCAAGCTGTGCTTCAAGCACAATGCCGTAGATTTCAGCCATTGCATCGTCGGCTTCGCCTATGGCAACGGTACGTGTCATATCGCTGTGGTAGCCGTTGACTACTGCACCGAAATCCATTGTGACAAAGTCACCGAATTCTATCTTTTTGTCTGTAGGTACTCCGTGAGGTTGAGATGTTTTTTTGCCGCTGACAACTATAGTGTCAAAAGAAACTTTCTCTGCACCGTTACGGAGCATATGAAAATCAAGTGCAAGTGCAACCTCACGCTCGGTCATACCGGGCTGTATGTAGCGGATTGCATTTTCGTATGCGGCATTAGCGATAGCCTGAGCAGCCTTTATGTTTTTTACCTCGTCATCACGCTTGGCACAACGAAGATAACGTATCCATTTATCAAATCTGCTGTCGAAAACGGCATTGAAATTCTCTGCCTTGAACATTTTACTGTATTCACGCAGACCGCTTACGGTTACGTGATTTGCCTCGAGTGCAACGTTGGAGCAGTTGAATTTTTTGAGATACTTGGGTATCTGTACCTTTGCATCTGTAAGCAGTACAACATCGCAACAGTCTACCTGAGCCTGAGCGGCTTCGATATATCTGCTGTCGGTAAGAAATACGTTGCCGTTTTTGGATACTATAAGGTAGCCGTTATCGGCAGTGAAGCCTGTAAAATACTGCCTTGAAGCAGGGCTTTCGATAATACCTCCGTCAATATCCTTGGGCAACATTTGTGTAAGTTCATACAGTTCCATAGGTTACACTCCGTTTTTTCTGCGTTCAAATTCTTCGAGAAGCTCTTTTTCGCCGTCTCTTGCTTTTTTGAAATAAAACTTGAATATCTTTTCGTCTCTGGCTCTGTCGGTGAATATTGCCGTTGCACCTGCCGTATTTGCAGAAAACATATCGGTTCTGAGCTGGTCGCCGACCATAGCGAGAGAATTTATAGGTAAGCCGAGTTTTTCTGCCGCACGGTACAGACCGTCGGGCTTCGGCTTTTTTGCACTGTATATATAGTTGCTGATGCCGAGACGCTTTGCTGTTACGTAAACTCTCGGAGCTATAGCATTGGAGACGATTGCCATAGGAATACCGGCACTCTGCATACGCTGTACCCATTCCTTTACACCGGGCAGGGGAGTGAGCGTTTCGTCGTATATGAGAGTGTTGTCGATATCGAGCAATAGTCCCTTTATACCTTTTTGTTCAAGAAACTCTGCGGTTATTTCGCATACGCTTCTGAAACGGTATTCTGGCATATAGCGGTCATCAAGCATAGTTATAATCCTTTGAAATAATATGAAGCATTTAAAGAAAAAAGACGGGCGTTGTTGCCCGTCTTTCGGTTCTTACTTATACTTGCGCTTACGAGCAGCCTCTGACTTCTTCTTTCTCTTTACAGAAGGCTTTTCATAGTGTTCTCTTTTGCGAACTTCCTGAATAACACCGTCTCTGGAGGTCTGTCTCTTAAACCTTCTGAGTGCGCTGTCCAAGGATTCGTTTTCTTTAACTTCTACTTTACTCATTGACTATTCCCTCCCTCCGCAATTTGCAGGGGCAAATTTCTCATTGTATAGATTGCATTATACAACAGATACTTATAGCTTGTCAATAAGTTTTTTTAAGAATTGAAATAAAAAATCTTAAAAAATTCAGATTTGTTTGAAACCGATTTTTTTCATACACTTGTCAAGTGTACGCTGTGCAAGACGGGATGCTCTTTCGGCACCCTTTGCCATACACTCGTTGACGTATGCTGTATCTGCGATAATCTTTTTGTAATTTTCCTGCAGGGGACGAAGCTCTTCCACAACTGCTTCACCTACAGCAACCTTGAAGTCGCCGTATCCCTTGCCTGCAAACTCGTTTTCGATTTCTTCGTAGCTCTTTCCTGTGCAGCAGGAGTAAATTGTCATAAGGTTGTTTATGCCGTCTTTACCGTCTGCATAGCGTACGCAGGCTTCGCTGTCCGTAACCGCACTCTTGAATTTCTTCATTATTACGTTCGGCTCGTCAAGCACGGAAACAGATGCCTTGGGGTTGGGGTCGGACTTGGACATTTTTGAAGTCGGGTCCTGAAGTGAAGTAATCTTCGCACCCTTCTTGCCGATAAACGGCTCGGGCATTGTGAATGTATTGCCGTGGATGCCGTTGAAACGGTCTGCAATATTTCTTGTCAGCTCAAGATGCTGCTTCTGGTCTGCACCGATCGGCACGAAGTTTGCCTGATAAAGCAGGATGTCAGCCGCCATAAGTGTCGGGTATGAGAAAAGACCGACGTTTATATTGTCAGCGTGCTTCTGGCTCTTGTCCTTGAACTGAGTCATTCTTGAAGCCTCACCGAACTGTGTGTAACAGTTGAGAAGCCATGCAAGCTGTGAGTGCTGAGGCACGTGGCTCTGCATAAATACAATGCTCTTTTCGGGGTCAAGGCCGTTTGCAAGGAGCAGCGCGAACATTTCTGTTGACTGCTTTCTGAGCATAGCAGGCTCCTGACGGACTGTGATTGCGTGAAGATCGGCAACGCCGAAAAGGCAGTCGTAATCTTCACTCATAGCCTTCCAGTTTTTGAGTGCACCGAAATAGTTGCCTATTGTGGGTACGGCTGTGGGCTGTATAAGACTTAATACGCGGGGCTTACGCTCCGGAGCTTTATTTTCCATTTTTGTTTCTCCGTTAAATTAATATTCTTTTGCAATATCTGCAAGTATGTTTACACCCTTGACGATTGCTTCGTCACTCGGTGTAGAGAAGTTCATTCTGAAGCACTGTGTTGTAGCTGTCATATCACCGAGGAAAGCTGAACCGGGCACGATTGTAACTTTGTTGTCAAGTGCTTTTCTGCAGTACTCAGCCATCGGGATGTTATCGTTGAGCTTACACCATACGAACAGACCGCCTTCGGGACGTGTGTAAGTAATATAGTCGAGCATTTTCTCTTCGACAAGGTCGCACATAAGGTTGAGCTTTGAGCGGTACATTGCTCTGATTTTGTTGATATGCTCGTCGATGTCGTATCTCTTCATCCACTCGTCAACGAGGATCTGTGAGAATACGGGTGTATGTACGTCAGAAACCTGCTTGCCGACAGTCATTTTTGCAACAACGGGAGCAGGAGCTACACAGTAGCCGACACGCACACCGGGTGCAAGAATTTTTGAGAATGAGCCTGCATAAATAACGATACCGTCTTTGTCAAGGCTTTTGATCTGCGGTACGTCTTCACCTGTTACACGAAGCTCACCATAGGGGTTATCTTCAAGAATCATAACACCGTACTTCTTTGCAAGCTCGTAAACGGCCTTACGCTTCTCAAGGCTCATTGTGATACCTGAAGGATTCTGGAAGTTAGGGATTGTATAGATAAATCTTACGTTTTTCTGTGTCCTGAGTGCTTCCTCAAGCTTTTCGATATTGATGCCGTCGCTGTCGACAGGTACACCGCAGAGGTTTGCACCGAATGAGCGGAAAGCGTTGAGTGAGCCGACGAATGAAGGCTCTTCACATATAACTGTATCACCCGGATTTACAAGCACCTTTGTAGCAAGGTACATTGTCTGCTGTGAGCCCGAGGTGACAATCAGCTCATCGCTCTCAGTGCCGATGCCGTATCTTTCTTTGCTGAATGTACGCAGTGTTTCGCGAAGAGGAGCATAACCCTCGGTGATACCGTACTGGAGTGCGGTAAGCGCGTGGTCTGCAAAAATATCTTTTGCTATTTCTGCGATTTCGTCAGCAGGAAATGACTCGGGAGAAGGGTTACCTGCGGAAAACGGAATGATTCCCGGTACGCCGTTGTATTTGAAAAACTCTCTGATAAGAGAAGGCTGCAGAGTTGATATGCAGTCTGCGAATTTGTAATCCATTGTTTCTACACTTCTTCCATTGTTTTTTACATAATATTGTTATTATAGACTATATGTTATGTGTTTTCAAGTGTTTTTTATTTTGTGATTGCAATTGTGCGACACAGATGATAAAATAATATCAACGGATAAAAAGGAGGATAAATATGAAAAAGATTATTGCGTTTCTTCTGATTACGGTACTTTGTCTGGTTTGTTTTTCAGCGTGTTCTGAAAAAGGAGCAGATGTTACAGCAGATAGCGATGTAGCTATTGAAGACGTTGAGGATGCCGCAATCGGCAAAGGAAAGGTTACACTTGCAAATATGATGGGTAAGGATGCTTCTCAACTGCTTGCAAGACCGACAGGCACACAGGAGTGGTCGGCATCAATACTTTCCGATGATTCTCTTCGTGCTGGTGTTGCGGTAGAGTTTACATACGTAAAAGCTGAAACCAACGTTTTTGATATACGTCTTGTTTTTGAAGACGGAACTACGCAGGATTTCACGGATATTGATTTTGCAAAGGCACAGTCGACAATATATCTTGGTGTTGAATAATAACATGCAAAATATAACAGGCACTCTCGAAAATCAGAGAGTGCCTGTTTTTTTATTCTTCAACTTCTTCAGTTGTTTCTTCTTCTGTTGTGGCTTCGGGTAACGTTACGGGAGCTGTTGCCTGAAGTGTTACACCGGGCTCTGCGTTTTCGGGTGCATCAGTTGCCTGCATTGCACTTATGTAATAACCGTTGTCATTTTCACGCAGGGTTATTTTTACAAATTTGCTTGGCTCGGGCTGGATGAAGTTACCTGCAGAATCCTGCGCCCATGCTTCTGCGGCAAGGTAGCCGACGGTGAGAACAACTGTATTTGAGGTTTTATCAATTTCAGTTACTTTGGGTGTGTATATCGGCACTGTACCTGCAGAAGTTACAAGGTAACAGCGGCTTTGCTCGTTGAATGAAAACTCATCAAAGTTGCCCTTGACGCCGATATGGGTCGGAATAACGTCAGTGCCGAAAAGCTTTGCGAATGCTTTTTCAACGTCTTCGGCAGGTATCATAATATTACCCTGATCGTCTGTTTCGTATTTACCGGGATATATCTCTTTGTCCTTGATAATGCTCCATACAGCACATACTGTAAGCTGGTTGAGGTTTGATGCGGAAACATCATCGAACATATCGGGGTCGTACATTACGACGGGGATGAGCATTGTTTCATATTCAAGTTTCTTTTCGGAATTGTCTGTCAGGTCTTTTACTGCGTTTATGCCTGAGCCGACAGCAAAAATAACGCCGATTATTGCAAATATGATTATTGCAAGTCCGAGCGGGAATGCGAGTTTATTCTGACCTTTTCTTTTTGTATCTTTTGTCATATTTATTATCTTCCTTTCGGTCAGGTTGCAGCAAGCGCAATCATTACCGGCATTGTAATAATAGAGAAAAAGCTGACAAGTGCAACTGTTTTTGAAGCTGTACCCGTATCAAGATCGTATTTACCTGCGAAAATTACTGTGTTGTTGGCACACGGTGCAGACGCTGATACGGCGATAGCGGTAGCAAGTAAGGTCGGGATATTGAGCAGCTTGAAAGCAGCTATCATAACGAGTGGTATTGCAATCAGCTTGACAACGCCGACAAGATAAATACGTTTGTCGGTAAACATTGTTTTAAGGTCTGTATGGGCAATATACGTACCGAATATAAGCATTGCAAGCGGTGTGTTGAGTGCGGCAAGGCTGGTGATAGGTGTTTCGATAACCGCAGGTAATTCTACACCGAAAAGATACAGCGGCAGACCGATAGCCACACCGATTGTACCGGGGTTGATGAGCAGCTTTTTGAAATCAAAGCCGCCTTTCTGTGCACCGATAATATATATGCCGTGGGTGAAGCAGAAAATGTTAAAAATCATAATTACTGCTGAACAGTAGAAAGTGCCTTCGGCACCCAGAACAGCCTGTGCAAGCGGTAATGCCATATAGCCGCAGTTGCCGTAGATACAGGCATATCGGTAGATTCCGGCTTTGGATTTTTCTGTTTTGCGGAAAAGCGGAAGAACAAGTATTATTCCCACAACGTGCAGTGCAACACCGAGCAGTGCCGCAATGCCGAAATTCTTAAGATTTTCAGGAGAGTTATCGATAGTAAGAAAGCTGTTGACAATAACGAGCGGTGTTACGATGTAAAACAGCAGGTTAGTGTTGAGCTTAGATGCTTTTTCGGTATACAGACCTGATTTGTCGGCAAAAAAACCGACCGCAATGAGAATGTAGAGTATAAATACTTGCTGTGCCGTGGTGAGCAGATTCTGAATAAACAAGTGAAAGCAAACCTTTCGTTGTTATTTTGTTTCGGCTTTTTTTACTGTTGCTGTGTGGTAAAGGAAAACCGGAATGAATATTGCGAGCATAAGGTCGCAGAATTCGAAGCCGTAGCCCTCGACAATAAGGTCGGAATGACCGACAACAGTAAGGAAAATTCTCGGTACGCTTACAAGAAACGCAACGACAGCAGCGGGAAGACCGCAGCCGAAGAGACGCCATGCAACCGTTTCGGGTGATAAGTTTGTTACAATCTGAGCAAATGATATGAAGAACATAATCATAAACACGAGCATAATAAGCTCAAGCAGAAGGTCAGAAACGTTTACAAAGCTTATTTTGGCAAGGAATCTGAAAACTATTCTGCAGATTGTCCATATTGCAGGCGCGGCAGCAAGAATGCTGAATGATGTAAGCGAAACGTTCTTTTTAAAACAGGAAATTGCGTAGATGCAGAAAAAGAATGCGGTAAGTACACCGAAAACAGCTTCGAGTGCAAGCGGAGCTGCACCTGATTTGGTAAGGAAGCTTACGTAAGTACCGTGAATATATGCGGAATACTCTGAGTTAAGCTCGATAAAAGACGTAAAGCTTGTAACGGCGTTGAAAGTAATACCAAGTGCAGTCATTACAGCGATAATGCCTAACGATTTGCCTGTTGTAATGCTGTTGCGTGCACGTGAGGCTTTGCTGTTGAGGTAGCTGAGAGCCATAAGTGCCAATATGACAACTGCACCGATAACGTAAAACAGCGGTACTGTAAAACTGCTTTTGCTGAAGAAACCTGTTTCTGGCTCGATAAGTGTTGTTACCTGATAAACGCGAAGCGGCAACAGAACACACAGGCTCAGTGCGGCCATAGCGATAAGTGCACTGGGCTCGGGCTTTGAAAGGCTGCCCTTTATTTTAATCATTATATAATACCTCCGGTCGGTGATGGGTGAAGGCTTATGTGTTATTTGAGAACTGCACGAGCCTCGCTGGGGATGTACTTGTCAGGATGCTTGATGTTTTCTTCAGTACGCTGATCAAGTGCGATATAGTGATAGGGGAGAGAAACGTTTTTATAAGCAGGTCTGATAATACGCTTGCCTGTTGTAAGCTCTTCAATTCTGTGAGCTGCCCAACCTGCCATACGTGAAACTGTAAACAAGGGAGTGAACAGATCTTCGGGGATGCCGAGCATATCGTAGATAAGACCTGAATAAAGGTCTACGTTAGCACAGATGGGCTTCATATCGCCCTTGATTGAGCGGAAGATATCGGGAGTAAGCTCCTCGATAAGCTCGAGCTGACGGAATCTTATTTCAAATTCCTCGCTGAATATAAAGTTGCGTGCGGCTTCTTTAAGAAGCTCTGCTCTCGGGTCGGACATTGTGTAGATTGCGTGACCCATACCGTATACAAGACCTGAACGGTCGCCTGCTTCCTTGCGGATAAGCTTTGCTATATAGTCGGCAACCTGCTTTTCATCTGTGATATCGTCGAGCTCTTCTGCCATAAGAGAAGTCATCTCTTTGACCTTTATGTTTGCACCACCGTGCTTCGGACCCTTGAGTGAGCCGATACCTGCGGCAATTGCAGAATATGTGTCTGTGCCTGATGAAGTAAGCACACGTGTTGCAAATGTAGAGTTGTTACCGCCGCCGTGCTCGGAATGAAGAATAAGGCAGAGGTCGAGAAGCTTTGCTTCTTCGTCGGTGAAGAGTCTGTCTGAGCGGAGGGTACGCAGTATTGACTGAGCTGTGCAGAGCTCACGCTTTGGCTGGTGAATGTACATACTCTTCTTATAGAAATGGCGACGCTTAACCTGATAAGCGTAACTCATTATTGAAGGAAGCTGTGCGATAAGCTGGATGCACTGACGAAGTACGTTTTCTGTTGAGATATCGTCGGGATTATCGTCGTATGAATAAAGTGCCATTACGGAACGAGCCATTTTATTCATAATATTGGATGAAGGAGCCTTCATAATCATATCTTCTATGAAGTCCTCGGGAAGCTCGCGGCATTCAGCAAGTACGTTGCTGAATTTTGTGAGCTGTTCGGGTGTAGGGAGTGTACCGAAAATAAGAAGCCATACGACTTCTTCAAAACCGAAACGGTCTTCTTTGCGGCAACCTTCTACGATTTCGCTTACGTCGAGACCGCGGAATTTGAGCTTACCGGGACGGGGCACACGCTCACCGTCTTCGATATAGTAACCGTCAACGCTACAGATTTTTGTAAGACCTGCCATAACGCCTGTGCCGTCGGCGTTTCGGAGACCGCGCTTGACACCGTATTTGGTGTAATCATCACCGTCAATTCTGTCATTTATCTGAATTTCGTTGCATAAGTTTATAAGGGAATCGTTGCTGATGGGGGACATATATCTTGCCATATGTCATTTCTCCTTTCCTTTAAAATGCTATAAAAAAGCATATACCTATACTTATACAGTATTATTGAAAATACATTATACTATATAAATATCTGAAAAGTCAATCATTATTAACAGGAGAGAAATAAAAAATGGGAATTTACAAATTTATTGCGGTAGTGATAGCTTTTGCGATGATACTTATGCCTCTTTTGGCATTAGAGAATGATCAGCCTGAAGGAAATATAAATATAGAGAACGACAAGCTGTCGGCGAAAGAAACAGCAGAAGAGAAGCCGCAGTCAGTAAAGGTTTTTATGTCGCAGGATGACCTTGTGCTGACCATAACGTTGGAAGAATACCTGGTCGGTGTGCTTGCGGCTGAAATGCTGCCGACTTATCACGAGCAGGCACTCAAAGCTCAGGCGGTTGCGGCACATACGTATCTGCTGCGAAAAATAGCAGAACAGAAAGCAAACCCCGATAAATCACTTAAAGGTGCGTATCTTACAAATGATTCGTCTGCTCATCAGGGGTATCTGACCGAAGAGGAGAGAAAAGAAAAGTGGGGCGACAAAGCAGACAGCTATGAAAAGAAACTGCAGAAAGCCGTGGAAGATGTAAGCGGTAAGGTTATAACATATGATGGTGAGCCGATTGTTGCCGCGTTTCACGCAAACAACAGCGGCGTTACTAACAGTGCAAAGACCGTATGGGGTAACGACGTGCCTTACCTGCAGAGTGTGACGAGTGTTGGTGACAAGCTTTCGCCCGAGTGTATAAAAACAGTTGCAATCACACCTGAACAGTTTTCGTCTGCTGTATCGTCGCTTGACGGCTGTGAACTCGGCGGCGAAGCAAAAAGCTGGATAGGGAAAATAAAAACCGACTCGCACGGTTACGTGGAATCGGTTGACATAGGTGGCAGTACATACAGCGGTATGACTCTGCGTGACACGTTAGGCTTGCGTTCTGCTGTTTTTAAGTATGAATTCAAGGACGGTAATTTCCGTTTCACAACTGAAGGGTACGGGCACGGAGTAGGAATGAGCCAGTACGGTGCTGACTATATGGCACGGCAGGGCAGTACGTGGGAAGAAATATTAAAACATTATTATACGGGCGTGAAAATTGAAAATTACAGATAATAAATACATAAAAAAGCGGCACACTGTCCGAAAAGGAAAGTGTGCCGCAGATTATTGGTTTATCTTATTTGTTGAGGTTTGCACGGAGAGTAGCAAGCTCATCAGCAAGAGTTGCGGGAAGTGTGTCGCCAAACTTGCCGTAGAACTCTTCGATGCCTGCTGTCTCTGCGTTCCAGAGATCCTTATCAACATCAAGCATAGCCTTGAGTGAGTCAACAGAAACTTCGTCCTCAATACCCTCAAGGTTGATATCCTCAGCCTTGGGAACGTAACCGATAGCAACTTCGTCAGCGTCTACCTTGCCGTCGCAACGGTCAAGAATCCACTCAAGAACACGAAGGTTGTCACCGAAACCGGGCCACATGAAGTTGCCTTCATCGTCCTTACGGAACCAGTTAACGTTGAAGATCTTGGGAGCCTTGTCAGCATCGAGTGTCTCACCGATGTTGATCCAGTGCTGCCAGTACTCACCCATGTTGTAACCGCAGAAGGGAAGCATAGCCATGGGATCACGGCGGACAACACCGACAGCACCTGCTGCTGCAGCTGTTGTTTCGGAAGCCATGATTGAGCCTACGAATACACCGTGGTTCCAGTCACGTGACTGATATACGAGGGGAGCAAGCTTTGCACGTCTGCCGCCGAATACGATTGCGGAGATCGGTACGCCTGCGGGATTCTCAAACTCGGAGCTGATGCAGGGGCAGTTTACAGCGGGAGCTGTGAAACGGCTGTTGGGATGTGCACCCTTCTCTTCGCTCTCCTGGCCGTTCCAGGGGTTGCCCTTCCACTCGATTGCATTTGAGGGAGGATTCTTGTCGAGACCTTCCCACCAAACTGTGTTGTTGTCGAGGTTGTGTGCAACGTTGGTGAAGATTGTGCCCTTCATTGTAGCTGCAAGAGCATTGGGGTTGGACTTGTTGTTTGTACCGGGAGCAACACCGAAGAAGCCGTTTTCGGGGTTGATAGCATAGAGTCTGCCGTCTTCGCCCTTACGGATCCAGGAGATATCGTCGCCTACACACCATACCTTGTAGCCCTTCTCAAGGTAAGCCTTGGGGGGGATAAGCATAGCAAGGTTTGTCTTACCGCAAGCTGAGGGGAATGCAGCACAGATGTATTTAACTTCGCCGTCGGGCTTCTCAACACCGAGGATGAGCATGTGCTCAGCCTGCCAGCCTTCTTTCCAGCCCTGGTAGGAAGCGATACGGAGTGCGAAGCACTTTTTACCGAGAAGAACGTTTCCGCCGTAACCGGAGTTAACGGAGATGATTGTGTTGTCCTGCGGGAACTGGCAGATGTATCTCTTCTCTTCGTCGATTTCACACTTACAGTGGAGACCGCGAACCCAGTCGTTGCTGTCGCCGAGAGCCTCGAGAACCTTTGTGCCTACTCTTGTCATGATAACCATGTTGAGAACAACGTAGATAGAGTCTGTAAGCTCGATACCAATCTTGGAGAACTTACTGCCTACGGGACCCATTGAGTAGGGGATAACGTACATTGTTCTGCCCTTGTATGAATCCTTTGCAATGCTGTAGAGCATCTCGTATGCTTCAGCGGGATCCATCCAGTTGTTTGTGGGGCCTGCAAGCTCCTTTGTGGGAGCGCAGATGAATGTTCTGCCTTCAACACGAGCAACGTCGTTGACAGCTGTTCTGTGAAGGTAGCAATCGGGAAGAAGATCCTGGTTGAGCTTGATCATTTCGCCTGTGGAGCAAGCTTCTGCTCTGAGTGCATCGATCTGCTCCTGAGAACCGTCAATCCAGACGATTTTGTCGGGCTTTACAAGCTCGACTTTTTCCTCGATCCAGGAGAGAACGCTTTTATTTGTTGTGAGATTTGCCATAGTTTGTTGACTCCTTTCAGTATTGCGTTGAAATTAAAATTCCATTTATAAATATATATTATTTTTGCCGAAACTGCAACCTTAAATGCACCAAACATTTATGGGAATTACGGAAAAATTTGGTTTATTTTGCTTAATACTTTAGATTTGCTTGAGAAGCGGGCCGATACCGCCGATTGCTCTGGGGATATCCTTGACGATAAGACGGATGCCGCCCTTTTCGCCGCTGAGCCATTTTACAAGACCTTCAGCCATCTGTTCGCTGAATACGCCGCCGCTCATGCTGATGAAATCACGGAACGGAGTCTGCATTGCAATAGCCTGTGCGAAGCCTGCAGGGATGAGAGTGGTGAGAATCTTGTAGAAACGCTTGCCGTTCTTTGTGTGTGCACAGCTCTCAAAAGTATCCTGAATACCGAGCTTTCTATTGGGATCGTAATTTGTGGGCGGAAGCTCTCTGCCGAGTACTGCAACGAACTGATCCTCGGGAACATCCTGTACGTTGCCTGTGTAGTAAAGGGGTGCAACCTTTGAGTAGTCGGGGATGTTCTCGGTTGTGCCGTTGACTGTAACTGTTGCTGAGAGTCTGATGTCTGCGCTTGAAGCACCGACGAGAATATCGAACTCGCCGCTTTCAACACACCAGTCGTTGATGTTTACGTTATAGAAAGCGAATGCACGCTTGCAGAGTGTGATTTCAACTTCCTTGCTCTCACCCGGCTCAAGCCATACCTTCTTGAAGCCCTTGAGCTCCTTGACGGGACGGTAGATTGTGCTCTCTTTATCTGCTACGTAAAGCTGAGCGATTTCGTAACCTGCAACGTCACCTGTGTTCTTAACTGTGAACGTAACCTTGAGAGTTTCGTCTTCGTTCATTGAAGCTTTGTCAAGCTTGATATCGGAATACTCGAAGGTTGTATAGGAAAGACCGAAACCGAAGGGGTAGCGTACGCCTTTGGCTGCCTTCTCGTAGTATCTGTAGCCGATGTAAATGCTCTCGCGGTACTCAACACTTGCGGGGTTGCCGGGGAAGTTCTTGTATGCGGGTGTATCTGCATAAGCAACGGGATATGTTTCGGGAAGCTTACCGCTGGGGTTGACCTTACCGCTGATGATGTCGGCAACTGCACCTGCGCCTGCCTGACCACCGAGGTATGAGTTGAGAACTGCTGCAACAGAGTCATTCCAGGGCATCTCAACGGGTGAACCGCCTGCAAGTACGACGATAACGTTCTTGTTTACCTTTGTGATTTCTTCAACAAGCTTGTCGTGAGCCTCGGGAAGATTCATATGGCTTCTGTCAAAGCCCTCTGCTTCGTATTCGTCTGTAAGACCGATGAAGAGAACAACTGTTTCACATTTTGCAGCAAGCTCAGCAGCCTGCTTGGCAAGAGCAGCATTGTTTTTGGCTTTCTTCTGCTTGAGTTCATAGCCCTGTGCAAACTCAACATCGTAGCCGATGTTCTTGAGCTCTTCAAGAGCGTTGTCAAGCTTTGTGGGGTTGATGTGTGAACTGCCGGCACCCTGATATCTGGGAGTTCTTGCAAGCTCACCGATAACAGCAATCTTCTTATCTTTCCTGAGGGGAAGGATGCCGTTGTTCTTGAGAAGAACCATTGAGTTTGCGGCAACTTTTCTTGCGAAATCCTGATCGTCAAAGTCGTTGTAGGGGTAATCTTTCTTTGCACCGTCTACAGCTTTGAGGATGAGCTTGAGCACGTTACCTGCTCTTTCGTTGACTACGTCTTCACTGAGCTCGCCGCTCTTTACAGCGTCAACAATCTTCTTTGCACCTGCACCTGCAGATGAGGGCATTTCAAGGTCGTTGCCGTTTTTGAGACCGAGAACTCTGTTATTTACAGCACCCCAGTCACTGACAACTACACCGTCAAAGCCCCACTCGCCACGGAGAATATCGAGCTGAGTGTGCTTGTTTTCAGAGCCGTGGAAGCCGTTGATTTTGTTGTATGAGTTCATAACAGTCCAGGGCTGTGCCTTTTTGACTGCTATTTCAAAAGCTGTGAGATAAATTTCGCGCAGTGCTCTTTCGTCAACAACGCTGTCGCAGGTCATTCTGCGTGTTTCCTGGCTGTTTGCACAGAAGTGCTTGAGAGACGTACCGACACCCATTGACTGAACACCGTTGATGAAGCCTGCTGCAAGCTCACCTGCAAGAATCGGGTCTTCTGCAAAGTATTCGAAGTTTCTGCCGCAAAGGGGAGAACGCTTCATATTGATACCGGGGCCGAGAAGCACGCCGACTTCTTCCTTAAGGCACTTTTTACCGAGTGCAACACCCATTTCATAGAGCAGCTCGGGATCCCATGAGGAAGCTGTTGTAGCAGCTGTCGGGTAGCTGATTGCAGGTACACTGTTGCTGAGGCTGTCGCCGGTTTTGCTGTAGTCCTTTTTACGCAGGCCGTGAGGGCCGTCGCAGACCATTACTGAGGGAATGTTGAATCTTTCAAGTCCCTTCAGATGCCAGAAATCGGCACCGTCGCAAAGTGCTGCTTTTTCTTCGAGAGTAAGCTGATTGAGAATCTCTTCGTATTTTGCCATGATTTATTCCCCTTCAAAAAATTTTTCTTCTAACATAGCGGCATCTTCGGCTGAGTCTATAGCCTCAACACCTTTAAGTTTTTTCTGGATGATGCGGTTGCGGTTCTGTGCTTCGCTGAGTGCCTTGCCTGCATCATCTATGCGGCGTCTTGCTTTTTCGAGCAGATCGCCGAATTTGTCATACTGCGTTTTTGCAACTGCCAGCATCTGACGGACTTCGTTGGCTTTTTCGTTTATCGCTACGGCTTTGAAGCCCATTGACAGCGAGGAAAGCAGAGCTGTTATTGTAGTAGGACCTGCAATCATAATGTTGTACTCGCTCCTGAGCTTTTCGGGCAGACCGTCGGGTGAAGCGGCGATTTCCGCATACAGACCTTCGGTTGCGAGGTACATTATTGCGTATGGCGTTGTCTGCGGTACAACGATATATTTTGTGATGAGCTTTGCTTCATCTTTGACTCGTGATTCGAGTGCTTTTCTTGCTGCTGCAAGTGCAACGGGGTCAGCATTTTCGGCTGCGGTGCAGAGTCTGACATAGTCTTCCATCGGGAATTTCGAGTCAATCGGAAGATATGTAACGTTGCCGCTTCCGTCACCTGAAGGAATTTTGACAGCAAACTCAACCTTTGCCTGACTGCCTTCTATCGGAGCGTAGTTCTTGACGTACATTCCGGGTATTGTCTGGTCAAGAATATTTTCAAGGTAAACCTCAGCCCACGTGCCTCTTGCCTTGACGTTTGTAAGCACTTTGTTAAGAGACGATACGTTTGCCGTTACACCTGTGGAAAGCTCTTTCATTTCGCCGAGTGACTTATTTACGTTTTCGAGCTGGTCGGAAACCGTACGGAATGAGCTTGTCAGCCTTTCGTTGAGTGTGGCGTTGAGCTTTTCGTCAACGGTCTCACGCATCTGGTCGAGTTTCTTTTCGTTGCTCTCCTGCATCTTGCCGATAGCTTCGGATACGTTACGTGCAAGCTTTTCATTCTGCTCGGCATTGTTGTTGCGGATAGTTCCGAGTGATTCGCTGAGAGTAGTGGTCATACGCTGCTGGCTTTCGAAGTTTGATTTTGTCATTTCGTCGAGCTTCTTTGCCATTTCGCCGATACTCTGTGCAGTCTGTGCACGCATATCGTTCTGACCGAGTGACATTTCTCTTCTGCTTCGCTCAAATTCGTCGGCAAGCATACGCTGAAGTTTTTCGTTGTCCTCATGCTCTTTACGGTTGTTACTCTTTTTTATCAGCATAAAAATAGCCGCAACAGCTATTATCAGCAGGGTAACTGCAAGTAAAAGCAGAGCCAGAATTATATTTTCCGTTGGCATAAAACACCTCCTATAACCCCATTTTATTATAATTAAAATTATTATATCAAAACAAAAGCAATTTAACAAGTATTATTTACAAAAAATAACACACCGCTGATTGTAAAAAGCAGTGTGTTAATGTGTTATTGAGTTTATCTGTCTTTCATTCTGTAAAGCCTTAATGCGTTTGTTACAACAAAAACTGAACTCAGACTCATAGCGGCGGCACCTATCATAGGTGAAAGTGTGATTCCGAAGAATGGGAACAGTACACCTGCTGCAACGGGTATGCCGATTACGTTATAAAAGAATGCCCAGAAAAGGTTTTGTCTGATATTTTTTAGCGTTTTGCGTGAAAAGGTGTTTGCCTTTACAACATCGATGAGGTCGTTTTTCATCAGCACTATATCTGCAGACTCTATTGCGATATCTGTGCCGTTTCCTATTGCAATACCGACGTCGGCTTGCGTAAGTGCGGGGGAATCGTTTATGCCGTCACCGACCATAACGACTGTTTTGCCCTGCTCCTGCAGCTGCTTGACAAATTCAGATTTTTCTGCCGGCATAACGTCTGATACAGTGTAACTGACGCCTGCTGTATTGCCGATTGCTTCGGCTGTATTTTTGTTGTCGCCCGTAAGCAATACGACCTCTGCACCTCTTGCTTTAAGGGATTTGATTGCCTGAATGCTTGTATGCTTGATTTCGTCGGCTACTGCAATTATTCCGCAAAGCTCATAGTCGCAGGCAAAGAAAACAGGGGTTTTACCTTGGCTTGCAAGCTTTTCTGCATCGTCAAGTGCCCGTGAAATATCGACACGGTTTACTTTCATCATTGCAGAATTGCCGCCTGTTATTCTTTTGCCGTTTATGTCTGCACTTACACCCATTCCTGAAGTGTATGTGAAGTTGCTTGCCTTTACAGCGATACCTTTATAGTTTTCGCAAATTGCTTTTGCAATCGGGTGTTCACTTGTGCTTTCAAGTGATGCGGCAAGCATTGAAAGCTCGTTTTTATCAACTGAATAAGTGATTATATCTGTTACTGCAGGCTTGCCTGTGGTTACAGTGCCTGTTTTGTCGAGCACAAAGGTGTCGGCTTTGCCGAGCGTTTCGAGTGCGGCGGCAGATTTGACTAAAATTCCTTGAGAAGCACATTTGCCTGCAGATACCGTAATTGCTACCGGTGTTGCAAGACCGAGAGCGCAGGGGCAGGAAATTACAAGCACGCATATTGCACAAGAAAGTGAAAATTCAAGGCTTTGCCCTGCAATCATCCAGCCGATAAAAGTCAATACGGATATGCACATTACGACAGGTACGAATACACCTGCGATTTTGTCGGCAAGTCTTGCGGCAGGTGCTTTGCTTGCTCCGGCATTTTCAACAAGGTCGATTATTCGGGCGAGCGTTGTATCTTTGCCGACTTTGGTTGCTTTCATATAAAAAGCACCTTCGAGGTTTACGCTTGCGGACATAACGGTGTCACCGATGTTTTTGGCTATCGGCATACTTTCACCTGTAAGAGCAGACTGGTCAACGTCTGAACTGCCTTCGGTTACAACACCGTCAACGGGTATTTTTTCACCCGGTCTGATTATAAGTATATCTCCGACGATTATTTCATCAGTGTTTACAGTGACTTCTTTTCCGTTTCGCAGTACGTTTGCGGTTTCGGGGGAGAGGTCAATCAGCTTTTCAACTGCTCGGTTTGTTTTGTTTTTTGAACGTTCCTCAAGAAATTTGCCGACGGTTACAAGGGTCAGAATTGTTGCGGCAGACTCAAAATAGAGGTTTGAAACATATTTTTCTGCGATATCTATTTTGCTGTTACCCAGACCGTAGCCTATCATAAATATTGATATTACACCGTAAATAAGTGCGGCACCCGAGCCTACTGCAACGAGCGTATCCATATTAGGGGCTTTGCGTTTTATTGCTGAAAAACCGCCGAAGAAAAATTTGCGGTTTACATAGAGAATCGGCAGTGTCAGAAGAAACTGTAAAAATGCATACGAAACCGCGTTTTCAACACCGTGCAGAAAATGCGGCAGAGGCAGACCGACCATATGACCCATTGTGATATACATCAATATGGCAAGCAGTGGCACTGATACGGCAAGCCTTGTTTTTACGGGTGTATATTTTTCAGTTGTTTCAGTTTTTACATTGATTTTCTGCGGCTCAGCTTCAGTTTTCGCTGCAGGTTTTTCATCTATATATTCTGCAGTGAAACCGGCTTTTTTTACAGCTTCGATTATTGTTGCTGTATCTGTTTTGTTTTCGTCAAATTCGACAGTTAGCAGCTTGGCAAGCAGGTTGACCTGCGCACTTTCTACACCGTCGAGCCTGGAAACTGCACGCTCGACAGCGGCAGAGCAAGCCGCACACATCATACCTTCTACATTAAATTTTGCTTTCATAGTTTTATCACCGTTTTTTTATTATGTGCTTATTTTAAATGATAATCAGCTCTGAGTCAATGGGTGAAGACTTTTAATAAAAAAACATCTCAAGCTAAAGCTATAGCTTGAGATGTTTTTTTAACTGTGACCACCTTCCACAACATCACTCATTTTGAATACGTTGATAAAGGTTTTTAAAAATATTTTAATATCAAGTCCGAGAGTACGGGTGTTCACATATTCCGAATCGAGTCTGACTTTTTCTTCGATACTTACCTTGTCTCTGCCGTTTACCTGTGCAAGACCTGTAAGACCGGGACGCACAGCGTATACACCGTGCTCAAGTCGGAGCGAGTGAATATCTTCTTCTTCGGGAATCAGAGGTCTCGGGCCGACAAAGCTCATATCTCCCTTAAGTATATTTACCAACTGAGGGAGCTCATCGAGGCTTGTTTTGCGGAGTAAACCGCCGAAGGCAATAATCTGATCCTGCGATTCGGTAAGGTCGTTTGTAGCGGCTACTCTTGTGCCGTTTTTCATTGTACGGAACTTATAAATAGTGAACAGCTTTGCGTCTTTGCCGACACGCTTTTGCTTATATATGACGGGTGCACCGTCAGCAAAAAGTACGAGGAGTGCTGTTATGAGAAATACGGGAGACAGTACAATTATTGCACCGAGTGACATTATTATGTCAAACGCTCTTTTCATTGAGCACCGCACCTTTCTTTTAATGATTATTTTATACCGACGGCACGTTTCTTCCATTTGCCGCTTGCAACGAATATTGCGCCGATGATAATACCGCCTATTGAGGCGAAGCCCATTGCATAAGCAACGCCGTCAAAGCCCATATCCATTACCTTTACAAGGAAGTAGGCGAGCGGCACTCTGACGAAAATGCCGTTGACGACAGCGTTAAGAAGCGCAATGTATGTGTTGCCTGAAGCGATTGCAAGGCCGTTGAAGCAGAACATTATCGAAGCAAAGAGATAGTCGAATGATATCAGCTGCAGATAGCGTGCGCCTGTTTCGATGACCTCGGGGTTATCGCCGAAAAGTCTGATGAGAAACTGCGGGAAGAGGTTTACGATGATAAAAACAATTACGGATACGGAGAATGCCATTATCATACCGATGTACATTGTTTTCTTCGCACGCTTATATTCTCCTGCACCTATATTCTGACCTGCCATTGAGGAAATCGCACTGCTGATTGCAAGACCCGGAAGAATTGCAAACGAGTTTATCTTACCGCCGATACCCTGGCAGGCGGAAGCGATTTCTGCATTGGGCAGAGAGTTGATGAGGGCTGTAAGAGTGAGGAATGAAAGTGAAACGACAAGGCTCTGTACAGATGACGGGATACCTATTTTGAACAGAGGCACAAGCTGCTCTTTTTTGATTCTGAGGTCGCTCCACTTGTACTCTGCAAAGAATTTTTTCTTTGCAAGGTAAGCGAGAGAAATGATAACGCTCAGAGCCTGCGAGCTTATGGTTGCCCATGCTGCACCTGCACTGCCCATATCATACTTGCCGACGAGTATGAGGTCGAGCACAACGTTTGTAATAGCGGCAATAAGTACGAAATAAAGCGGACGCTTTGAATCACCCATACCTCGCAGTATACCGCTTATAGCGTTATACAGGAACATGAATATCATACCGCCCATGCATATGTTGTAATAGTCGGCTGTTTCCTGATATGCGCTTGCAGGGGTATTGAGAAGAGTGAGAAGCGGATTGCAGAGAATAAGCATTACGGCGGTAAGCACAATACCGAGGATGACATAAATCGTAGTCATTGTGCCGATTGTACTGCGTTGTTCCTTGAACATTTTTTGTCCGCCGTACTGCGCTATCATAACCGTACCGCCGACTGAGAGCCCCATTGCCGCACCGGTTACAAGTATGTTTATCTGGCTGCCGATTGAAACACCGGTAATACCGATTTCGCCACGGAAATTGCCGACAATTATCATATCAGCAACGCTGTAAAGTGCCTGCAAAAGATTGGAGAGGAGGAAGGGCGTTGCGAACTTTATAAGCTGTTTGGTAACACTGCCTTTGGTCAGGTCTTTATTGAAATCAGCCAACTGCCTCAGCCTCCTTCGGTTTCTTCATTGTCAGCGAAATTCTGCCCTTCGCCTTATCGACGCTGAGCACCCATACGGTAACGATATCGCCGACCTTGAGCACTTCGGAGGGATGCTTTATAAATCTGTCTGTGATGCGTGAAATGTGTACAAGACCGTCCTGATGAACGCCGATATCTACAAAAGCACCGAAATCTATGACGTTGCGTACTGTGCCCTGCATCTCCATACCGGGTACAAGGTCGCTCATATCCATAACGTCTGTACGGAGCATCGGAGGCGGCAGTTCGTCACGCGGGTCACGACCCGGGCGAAGCATTTCCTTGACTATATCGTTGAGAGTCGGTACACCTATACCGAGCTTTTCTGCGAGCTTTTCTGTGCCGATTTCCTCAACCTTCTGTGTGAGAGAGGCTATATTGCCCTTTGAAACATCTTTGAGGTCGTAGCCGCACTCTGCAAGGAGTGCTTTTGCGGCATCGTAGCTTTCGGGGTGAACACCTGTGTTGTCGAGCGGATTCTTGCTCTCAGCAATACGCAGCAAGCCTGCGCACTGCTCAAATGCCTTTGCACCGAGCTTCGGTACTTTTTTGAGCTGAGTTCTGCCCGTAAATTCGCCGTTTTCCTCACGGTAGAGTACGATGTTTTTGGCAACCGTTGAGTTGATACCCGAAACTCTTGTGAGAAGTGAGGGTGAAGCTGTGTTGAGGTCAACACCTACGTTGTTAACACAGTCTTCAACAACGCCGTCAAGTGCATTGCCGAGCTCTTTCTGCGGCATATCGTGCTGATACTGACCGATACCGATTGCTTTGGGGTCAATCTTTACAAGCTCAGCAAGCGGGTCCTGAAGTCGTCTTGCGATTGAAACCGCACTTCTGAGTGAAACGTCAAACTGCGGAAATTCCTCAGCGGCGAGCTTTGATGCGGAGTAGACGGAAGCACCTGCTTCGCTGACTATCATATATTTTGCAGTGCTTTTTGTTTCACGAAGAAGCTCTGCGGCAAAAATCTCTGTCTCTTTTGAAGCTGTACCGTTACCGATTGCGATAATCTCAACACCGTACTTTTTGATGAGTGCGGCAATTGTCTGCTTGGCAGACTGCTTCTGAGCCTCGGAATGGGTAACGTAGATAACGCCTGTGTCGAGCACTCTGCCCGTAGTATCAACAACTGCTACCTTGCAGCCTGTTCTGTAGCCGGGGTCGAGACCGAGCGCAACCTTTCCCTTTACGGGAGGCTGAAGCAGAAGGGGACGGAGGTTTGCGGCAAATACCTTGATTGATTCTGCCGCCGCACGCTCTGTAAGCATTGAACGGATTTCACGCTCGATAGAGGGCATAATGAGTCTTGTATAGCTGTCAGCACCTGCATCACGAACTGTGTCGGTGCAGGGCGAGCCGTTGTTCTGAAGTGTTACGCTTGCAATTACACCGAGAGCTTTTGTAACGTCAAGTGTTACGCTTACCTTGAGGTAATCCTCTTTTTCGCCTCTGTCAATGGCGAGAATACGGTGGTTTGCGATTTTGTTTACAGGCTCGCTGTAATCGTAATACTGTGCGTAAACACTGTCTTTGTCGGGGTCAGCCGCCTTTGACGTGACAATACCTGTTACGGTGAAAAGGTTGCGGATTCTGCGACGGATGTTTGCATCGTCCGAAATGTCTTCTGCGATGATATCCATAGCACCCTGAAGAGCTTCCTCTGCAGTAGCTACGCCTTTTTCTTCGTCGATATAATCTTCTGCCGCTTCAACAGGTGTTTTACCCGAAGCAGGCTGGCTGAATATATACTGTGCGAGCGGCTCGAGACCTTTCTCTCTTGCGACGCTGGCTCTTGTTTTTCTCTTGGGTTTGAAGGGTCTGTAAATATCTTCGATTTCTGCGAGTGTTACTGCGGCATCAAGTGCGGCGGCAATCTCTTCAGTCATCTTTTCCTGACCTTCAATAGCTGTTCTGACTTCTTCTCTTCTTTTCTCAAGGTTGCGAAGATACTCGAGTCTTTCAGAAATTTCACGGAGCACCTGGTCGTCAAGTGTGCCGTGAGCTTCTTTACGGTATCGTGCTATGAAAGGAATTGTATTGCCTTCGTCAATCAGCTTTACCGTGTTTTCTACCTGCCATCTCTGAAGATGGAATTCGGTGGTTATAGATGAAATGATATCCAATTTGTTGTACCTCTGTTTTATGTATTTATACTTCGAGCTTCATATCTCCGCTCTTGATTATTTTCAACTTTCTCATAGCTTCGGATACACCGAAAGCTATTATTGCAGGCAGTATGAAGTGTACTGCCGCTATTTCAATCAGTGCAACCGCAGGCTCGACACCTGCAGCAGTCATTGACTGGTAACCCATTATCTGACCGACAAGACCTGCCGTACCCATACCTGCACCGGTTGAGTTGTTGACCATTCCGAGAAGGGCAGAGGAGACGGGACCTGTAACAGCACTTGCAATAATTGCGGGAAGCCATATTATCGGCTTTTTTACTATGTTGGGCATCTGGAGCATACTTGTGCCGATACCCTGTGCGACAAGACCGCCGAATTTGTTTTCTCTGTAGCTTGCGACTGCAAAGCCTACCATATTTGCACAGCAGCCTGCGACAGCAGCACCTGCGGCAATACCGTTAAGACCGAGAGCAACACCGATTGCGGCTGAGCTTATCGGAAGAGTAAGGAATATACCCATAAGTACAGAAACGACAATACCCATAACTACAGGCTGCTGCTCTGTGCCCCAGTTGATAAGGCTGCCGAGCCAGGTCATAAACTGTGAAATGTACGGACCTGCAAGCAGACCTGCGGCAGCACCCGTACCGATTGTGACGATTGGTGTAAGGATAATATCAAGCTTTGTTTTGCCTGCGACAAGTCTGCCAAGCTCAATGCCTACATATGCGGCAACAAAAGCACCCATAGGCTCACCGGGGCCTGCGTATGAAACGACAGCGCCGCTGACAACTGTACCTGCAAGTATTTTACTTGCAAATGCACCAATCATACCTGCAACTGCGGCAGAGAGAGTAACAAGCGGCTTTTCACCGAATTTTGCGGCGATTCCGCAACCGATACCTGCACCCATAAGCGATGCGGCAACTTTACCGAGTGTAAAAATTATACCGCCGACGTTACCGCCTATTGCCGTGCCTATCTGCTGTATTATTGTGCCGATAATAAGTGTTGCGAAAAGACCGGAAGCCATTCCGCTGAGTCCGTCAATAAAAAGGCGGTTGAGAAATTTTTTGATAGCTTTCATTTTGTGACCTCCCTGATGAAACTAATCAATAACTTTTAATCTGTCTGATATCCTTACCGATAAACTTAAGTGAAATATAACTGCCTATAATTCGGGAAGTTATACGCTGTGTGTATTTATCTTCAAGCTCACGGGGTGTGAGGTTTGTGCTGATTATTGTGGGCTTGCGGCTGAGAATACGTGAGTTGATAATATTGTAAACACAGCTTACGGTAAACTGTGTTGAAAACTCAACGCCAAGGTCATCTATTATAAGCAGGTCGGTTTCAAGCAACTCCTGCTCGTGCGTTCTTTCGTTATTATACTGTCTGCCGAAATGCTCTCTTTCAAGCTGGCTGAACATATTCGGTGCACTGCCGTAGACTACGCCGTAGCCTCTTGCAATGGCTTCGTTTGCGATTGCGAGAGAGAGGTGGGTTTTGCCGAGACCCGTTGCACCGTGCATAAACAGCGAAGGTGACTCGAGCGAGAAATCGAGAGCGTAGTCTTTGCAGAACTGTGCGATTTCACCCATTCTCTTCTGCGGTGAAATGTCCGAAGCATCTGTTTCGGCAGGGTAATATTTCAATGAATAGCTTTCGAATGTTGAACGTCTGAGCGGTGCATATTTCTCGATTGCATCTTTTGCGGTTTCTACAAGCAGCTCACGCTGACAGTTGCAGATGCCTTCATCTGTTACGCCCGTATCTTCGCAGATGCTGCAGAAATAATGCGGCTCAAGATAATTCTCGGGCAGACCTGCGGCTTTGAGAAGTTCCTTGCGTTCGTTCTGAGCGGCGAGGCTCTCTTTGGCAAGCTTTTCGATATATGCAGGGCCGTCAGCACCTTTTGAGATTGCTGAAACAGCCTCTGCACCGAGCATAGCGATACGGCTCTGTATCTCTATAAGCTTCGGAATTTTTATGTATGCGTCTGCTCGTCTTGCTTCAAGTGCTTCTTCAGCATCCTTGCGACGCTTTTCGATTTTGCTTTGTGCAAGCAGATATATGTTTTTGCTGTAACTCATCTGTTTTACACCTCTCAGTTATTGTCGCTCTTCTTTTTGTACACCAGCGGTGCTGTGTCAGAGCGTCTGTTGAATTCATCTATATCGTATGAGGCTTCGTAACCGTTGCCTGGTTGTTTCTTTACGGGTTTTGTCTTTTCTGCTGTACGCTGTGTTTTTGCTTCTTCAACGTCGGCTGCCGTTTTTATGCCGCTGTCATACCAGTTCTGAAGCACTTTATTCATATAAGGAAAGCTGATTTTATCCGTATGGTTTGCCATTTCCTCGTATGCGAGGTAAATCATATCAATGTCGAATTTCAGTTCGTTTGTCCAGCGTGAAAGGTAGCTGCTCTGTGAAGCGGTAGGTCTCGGCGTGCTTATACCGGTCAGCTCGCAAAGCTTTTTCCACGTACCGTCGCAACGGCGGAGAGTCTGTATCTGCTCGTCTGCTTTTTCGATTGAGTCAATTTCTTTTTCGCTCCAGGTTTTTGCCGCTTTTGAGATATATGCAATCGAGTTTTTGCCGATTGAAACACAGTATTCGATAAGCATCAGAAGCACTTCTACGGGCAAGCCGTAAGAATCGTGAATCATAAGCAGGGTTGACTGCCCGTCGTAACCGATGGTTCTGCCAAGCTTCTTTTGTGCCTCGTTGAACATAAACTGAATTTCAGCACTTTCTTTTGTGCGTGCAAGTATCTGTTCTGCCGTAGGTCTTACAAAACTGATTTCGTTTGGTATTTCTACAGGCGTGCTTGCTTTTGCAGGGGCGGCATACTCGGGCTCTGACTGTACTTCGGGTGCTTTTCCGTCGGCAAGCACTATTCCGCATTCTACCCAGTACTGCATAGCGTCTGCTGCATCGGCACGCTTCATATTGAGTGCCTTGCAAAGCTCTTCCAACGTCGGGTTTTCTGCTGCGTGACGAAGCAACCACAGCAGAACTTTTATCTGAGCGGCACCAGCAAGCTTAAGGTGCTTGTCCGTTACGGCAACGGGTACACTGAACGAAAGACCGAACATTATCTGAGGGTTAATTGAAAACTCCATAAGCGGCGATGCCTCCTTTAAAGCGTGATTATCTAATCTAATAATATACACCAAATATGTCGAATAGTAAATAGGTAAAACATAAATTAAAGATTATTTAATATTTTATTTATAATAAATTGACAGCAGGGCTTTGTTATGGTAAATTAAATGTGTATGCAGGTCAAGCATTGACTTTATTTTTACATAGGTATGCTATTTTTCAGTGTAACAAATTTATAAGGAGCAAATGTATGAAACCCGTAAAAACAGAACATTTCGGAATCCAGAGAAAAATCGTTTCCAATATGACTGCACAGTCATGGACCGAAATTCCTCATGCAGGTCCTGTTGTAGAATTTGATATAACTGACCTTATGGCTCAGTTCAATATTCTGCGTGCATCAGGTAAACTTAAGAATAAGCTCAGCTTTAACACTCTGATGCTCAAGGCTATCGCTCTCGGTCTTAAAGAGTCTCCCAGAATGAATGCGCATCTTGAGTTTAACCGTCACCTTGTCAGAGGTCAGCTCAAGCTCTTCGATGAAGTGCATTTTTCAATCCCTATGCAGCTTCCCAACGGCGAGATGATGACTATCAATTTCCACAATTTTGAGAACAAAACTCTCGATGAAATGACAGAATATATTGCGGACGTTTCTCGCAGACTCAAGAACACAAACCTTACAGAGGCTATGTTTGAGGTGTCAATGGATAACACAATCAACGCACTCAAAAAAGGTAAGTTCAAGACTGTTTTCTGCCGTCTTATCGGTGCAAAAACAGGTAAGTATAAGGTTAAAACTCTCAGCGGTAAAGCTAAGAAAGAGTATCTTAAAATACCTGAGTGTGACAGAATCACAAAGAGAGATATTGAGCAGGGTACAATAACCGTCAGCAACCTCGGTTCGGTTGACAGAGGCAGATACGGCCACTGTTCTATTCTCGAAATTATTCCGCCTCAGGTATCGGTTATTGCACTTTATGCTGCAACAGACAGACCTGCTGTTATCGTAAACGACAAGGGTGAAAAAGAGATTGCAATCCGCACAATTCTTCCTATGACGGTATTGTTTGATCACCGTGCATGCGAATACAGCGACTTGCTCGGTTTCCTCAATAAAATTCAGGATATATGTGATAATCCGGAACAGATTATGGAGTGGTAATTACGCCAAAATTCAGTATTGTTATCCCCGTATACAATGCAGAAAAATATCTTGGCGAGTGTGTTGAGTCTGTACTTTCACAGAATGTGACGGACTTTGAACTTATACTCGTCAATGACGGATCAACTGATGCAAGCGGTCATTTATGTGACCGCTTTGCTTTGCGTGATTCAAGAGTAAAGGTTATTCATCAGCCGAACAGCGGTCACATTACTGCCCGTATGAACGGTGTTTCAGCGGCTGAAGGTGACTATATAATGTTTATGGACAGTGACGATTACTGGTTTGACGGAGCACTGTCGACAGTTGAAAATAACCTTGAGCGTTTTGGTTGTGATATGCTTGTTTTCAGGCTGAAAAAAGGCAGTGAAAGCTGTCACGATTTCTTTAGCGGTGAGTGTGAGGATATTACGCATTCCGAGTATTTTACCGTGAGCCTTGCAGAGAGCGGAATGAACAGTCTGGTTATAAAAACTTATGCACGTAAACTGTTTGAAAACGTTGATATATCAGCGTTTTCAGAGCTTCGCAATTCCGAAGACCTTGTGCTGTCAACAATGCTTGCAAAGGCGGCGGATAAGATAAGTTACATACCGGATGTGCTTTATTATTACCGTACAAATGAGGGCAGTATAACCAACAGTTTCAATGCGAAAGAAATTGATGAATTTATTGTTTCACGCAGATTTCTGTGGGCTGAACTTGAACAGCTCGGACTTGATAACGACACCAATAAAAAGGTACTCTACGCAGGGTATCTCAGGCGTGTATCAGACTGGGCTTACCAGGCAAGTGTCAGCAGTATGAAAACAGAAGAGAAGATTTCTCATCTGAATAAAGTCTGTGAGTCGGATATGTTCAGTCAGGCTATGAAAAACACCGATTTGTCGCAGTTCGGCAAAGCAAAGCAGGTACGGCTGAAGCTTTTGCACTCCGGAAAATACAGTGCAATGTTTTTGCTGGACAAAATCAGAAGTAAAATATAAGAGTGAATTTTCTGTAAAAATAATTTGTTATTTCTTTTTTAGAAATAAAATCGTTTTATTATGTTATATAATGACGAAAGCAATTAAGCTAATTTTAAAAAATTTGAGAGGAATGAATCCAGATGAAGAAAACAGCAAAACTCCTTGCTCTTCTTATGGCTCTTGTTCTTTGCCTTTCCTTCGCAGCTTGCGGCGGTAAGGAAGAGCCTGAAACAACAGCAGCTCCCGACGAAGTAACAGAAGCAGTTGACGCAACAACAGTTGCAGACGAAACAACAGCAGCTGACGAGACAACAGCAGTTGAAGAGACAACAGCAGCTGAAGAAGCAACAACAGCTGAAGAAGCAACAACAGTTGAAGGCGAAACAACAACTGAGGCTGCAGCCAAGAAGCCCGAAAGCACAGCAGAAGTTGTTGCATACTTCAACAAGGCTGTTGACAACGTAAAGGCAAACGCAAAGACTGTACAGCAGAAGTACGTTAACAACTATCTTGCAGCTCCCGCAACAGTTCCCAGCGTACTTAACGGTGTATACAAGATGCTCGGCGGTGACAGCTGGCTCGACGGTATGCTCAAGGACAACAGCCAGGGTGCAGCTACATTCTCAACAAAGGCTGACATCAAGCACGGCTTCCCCGTAGAGGATCAGACATGGGCTTCTAAGCTTACAGCAGCAGACGTTAAGTCCGCTACATGCAAAGAGGCTAACGGTGTTTACACAATCACAATCCTCACAAAGGCTGACGGCAAGTCAAGCACAATCGACTACGGTCAGGGCCACAACCCCAAGGCTCTCAACGCTGTTCCTCCCCGTGTTATCAACGATAACATCCCCGGTATTGCTACAAGCATCACAGGTACAGCTTCAATGAACTACCCCTACGGTAAGATCGTTATCACAGTTGACGCTGCAACAGGCAACGTTAAGACAGCTGATTACGACGTTCAGTGGACAATCAACTTTGACAAGGCTGGTGCTATCATTCCCCTTGGCACAAAGTCATCCTACGTTGTAACATTCTAAGCTTCAAACATACAGTTCCCGCTCTGTTACAGAGCGGGAATTTTTTTGTTTTATATGTTATTTTGTTGATTTATATTTATGTTTTTGGTAAAATAAATTCAGAATTTGAATCGGCACAATGAGGTGTTATTATGGCAGATTTTGAGATTATGAGAAAAAGAGCGGCTGAACTGAAAGAACAGCTCAACTATCATATAAAGCGTTATTACGATGAAGATGCTCCCGAAATATCGGACTATGAGTACGATATGCTTATGCGTGAACTTAAGAGTATCGAGGCTGAGTTTCCTCAGCTCATAACTGCCGATTCACCCACACAGCGTGTAGGCGGTACTGCTTCCGAAAAGTTTGCACCCGTTGTTCATACCGTACGTATGGAGAGCTTGCTCGATGCATTCAGTGCAGATGAACTTGTAGCCTTTGATACAAGAGTAAAGCAGTCGGCAGGCGAAGTAAATTACGTTGTTGAGCCTAAAATCGACGGTCTTTCTGTTTCACTCGAGTATGAAAACGGCAGACTTGTGCGTGGTTCAACCCGTGGTGACGGCGATGTAGGTGAGGACGTAACACACAATATTCTGACTATCAAGTCAATTCCGCTTGAGCTGAATGAAAAGCTTCCTCTCTTAGAGGTCAGAGGTGAGGTGTATATGCCTCACAGCAGCTTTGAAGAGCTTATTTTAAGGCAGGATGAAGCAGGGGAGAAGCCTTTTAAAAATCCCCGTAATGCCGCTGCAGGCTCACTCAGGCAGAAGGATTCATCAGTTACCGCAACACGCGGACTTGATATGTTTGTTTTCAATATTCAGCGTATTGAGGGTAAAACTCTCAACTCTCACAAGGAATCGCTCGATTATCTTACTTCACTCGGCTTCAAAACAGTACCGGGTTATGAGCTTCATTCAGATTTTGAGTCTGTAATGGCTCACGTTGACAGAATCGGCGAGATGCGTGGTACGCTTGCTTTTGATATTGACGGTGCAGTTATAAAGGTTGACGATTTTTCAAAGCGTGAAATTATGGGCAGCACGGCAAAATTTCCCCGTTGGGCGGTTGCTTTCAAGTATCCTCCCGAGGAGAAAAGCACTGTACTGCGTGAAATAGAAATCACAGTCGGCAGAACAGGTGTGCTTACACCTACTGCAGTATTTGACCCGATTCAGCTTGCCGGTACAACAGTCAGCCGAGCAACGCTCCATAATCAGGATTTTATTAATGAAAAGCAGATTGCTATAGGTGATACGATAGTTGTACGCAAAGCAGGCGACATAATTCCCGAGGTGCTCAGCGTTGTCAATCACTGCGGTGAGCCTACCTTTACTCTGCCGTCGGTATGTCCTTCGTGCGGTGCTGAGGTTATGCGTGAAGACGGTGAAGCGGCTGTCAGATGCAATAACTCTGACTGCCCTGCACAGCTCAAACGCAGACTTATTCATTTCTGCTCACGCGATGCTATGGATATTGAAAGCCTCGGTGAAGCAAATATCGACCTTTTTGTTGATAACGGACTTGTTTCAAGCGTTGAGGATATTTACAGACTTCGTGCTGAAGATATTATCGGTCTCGAGCATTTTGCAAAAAAATCGGCAGACAACCTTATAAAGGCTGTTGCCGATTCAAAGCAGAATGATTTGTATAAACTTATTTTCGGTCTGGGTATCAGACACATCGGTCAGAAATCCGCAAAGCTTCTCAGTGAGCACTTCATTACGATGGATGCTTTACAGCAGGCAAGTGTTGAAGATATTTCAAAAATTGAAGGCTTCGGCGGAATTATGGCTCAGAGCGTTGCACAGTATTTTGCAATGCCGCAGACGGCAGAGCTAATTGCAAAGCTTACAGAGCTTGGTCTGAATATGAAATCACTCCGTGAAATTGAAAGTGATAAGTTTGCAGGTAAAATCTTTGTTCTTACAGGTACTCTGCCTACCTATACCCGAAACGAAGCCGCAGAAATAATTGAGAAATTCGGCGGTAAGGTTTCGTCCTCAGTTTCTAAAAAGACCGACTTTGTGCTTGCAGGTGAGGATGCAGGCAGTAAGCTTAAAAAAGCCAACGACCTTGGCGTTACCGTAATAAACGAAGAAGAGTTTAACGCTATGGTATCAGAGTGAGCCTTCATAGAAAGCACGCTCAAACCATACGTTTTCGGCTTCGAAAGCTTTGCCGTTCAGGTAATTGAGAATACCTGCATCGGTAGTAAATGTAAACTGCAGGCGGTATGAATAAAGACATTGCTTTTTGTAGCCGCCTTTTTCTTTGTTAAGTGCGTTTGTGCCGTATTTTCCGTCACCGAGCAGTGGGTGACCGATGTGTGCAAGGTGTGCTCTTATCTGATGGGTTCTGCCTGTAAGGAGTTCAACTCTTACCAGGCTGAGCCCATCTTTTTCGTCAAGCACTTTGTACCTTGTGCGAATGTCTTTTGCGTCGGGTTTAGGCGTATCAAACACTTGCACTTTGTTTTTCTTTTCGTCCTTACGAAGGTATGCGGTGAGTGTGGCTTCTTTTTTGTCAAACCTGCCGTGAGCAAGGCAGAGATAGATTTTGCTCAGTTCTCTGTCCTTTATTTTCTGGTTGAGAATACGAAGAGACTCTGCATTTTTTGCTGCAATTACAATTCCGCCCGTGTTGCGGTCAATTCGGTTTGCAAGTGCGGGTGCAAATGAATTTTCGCCCTTCGGGTCGTACTCACCTTTTTCGTAAAGATATCTTTCGACACGTGTAATAAGTGTATCGACGTATTCGCCCTCGTCAGGGTGGCTGAGTAAGCCTACCTTTTTGTCGAGCAGAATTATGTTTTCGTCTTCATAAATTATATCGAGATTTTTGGATGCACGCAGAAAATCGTAATTATCGGGCTTTGCCTCAAAGAACTCATCATTGATATACATTTCAACAAGGTCGCCTACCTGCAGTTTTGTTGAAATTTCAGCACGCTTGCTGTTTACCTTGATTCGTTTTGTACGTATGTATTTGTACATCAGCGCTTTGGGCAGTAGCGGTACGGCTTTTGTTATAAATTTGTCTAGCCTTTGTGCGGCATCGTTCTGCTTTATAGTAAAGCTTTTCATTAAATCAGCACCTAAATTATATTAATTCCAATGAGTTTTCGGTTTCTTTTATTTCAAAAAATTCGGGTCTTTCGTCCGGCTGACCGTTGGGTCTGTGAAGTGACAGCATAAGTTTATCTTCAAGACTTCTGAATATCATACCGTGACCACCGTCTTTGTCGAAAATTGTGGGCAGGTGAGACCAGTTGCCGTTGATTTTACCGTTGTCCGATGTTGCTGCACACTGTGCATAACCGTTGATAAAAGTTGACCATATCATAATCAGCTTGCCGTCGGATTTTCTGTACATAAACGGACCGTCAGTTATGTAGTGGTCATCCTCATCCTGTGTTTTGCCGCAGAATGAGCTGGCTTTGAAAATCTCAACCGGCTCTGTTACGGCTTCCTTAAGGTCATTTGAGAGCTGCATATAATTTATCGTTCCATCAAGAATCTGTGTATGCTCGTGGCAGAACACGCAGTAGGGGATACCATCTTCAATATAAAGTGTACCGTCGAGACATTCCCAGCCTTCGGGTGTTATGGCTTTGCCTGTTAGCGGCACGAATTCACCCTCAGGTTTGTCGCTTACAAGGATATAAGTGCCTCTTAATCCGTCAGGCTTCATAAAAGTTGCAAGCATATAATATTTATCGCCGAATCTGTGCACCTCGGGTGCCCAGTTAGCCTGCTTGTTGAGGTCGTATTTTACGCTGTCAAAAACTTGTATCGGGTCAGACCAATTTTCAAGGTCCGTGCCGATGTATACGTCAACACCGCCTGTGCACTGACCGAAATTTGCACCTCTTGTGCCGTACATATAATACTTATCGTTATGTACAAGAATAAACGGGTCGCGGATATGAATTTCATTGTTTTTCATAATCAGTTCTCCTTTGTAAGCCACTCGTGCTCGGGTGCGTAGAAGCGTGTCGTCTTGTACCACGGGTCATTTTCAAGGTGACGTATCATCCATACGTAGCACATTTCGTAGCCCGGGGCTACTACCTGCTGGTGGTCGTTGCCGTCTGTGATGAACGAAGCTGAGCCGTGAGTGCTCTTGAATACGTTGTCACCTATAAAGCAGGCACCGAAGCCCTGTGGCTTATCAAACTGATAATAGTATACCTCGGGCTGAGGATGGTGATGAGGCGGATAGCTTGACCATTTGCCGGGCTGATTGAATACCTCGCCGAGCACCATATTTGAGTAGGGTGCATTGTCATAATCGAAAAGGGTAGAGCAGATTCTGTGACCTGTGCCGCCCCACTGACCTTTACCGAATTCCTGATAAAGGCACATATCGGGTGTGTAGAAAACAGGCTCAAAATCACGCTCGTTGTCAGTCTGCTGTACAAGTATTTCAGTGCCTTCTGCCGCAGTGATGCTTACCTTTGTGTTTCTTGGCACGTGAAGGCAGTAGGGCTTTTTCTCAAACGGATCGCGGCGTATCATTTTTTCGGTATTGCCGTTCCAGGAGATTTCGGCATTGCCACGCTGAATAAGAAATGCGGTTTCGCATTCTTCATCGTATACTTCAAATGTTTCGTTTTCTTTGAATCTTTTTACACGTATTGTCATCAGCATCTCAGCGTTTTTACCGCCCATCTCACACAGTGTGAGGATGCCGTTGCTGCCAAATTCGGGGTAATCAAACATTATAATCAGTCCTTATAAGTGAATTTGTTCTGCACCACAAGTATAATATTATATTAAATACAAGTCAATAGACGATGTGCCCTTGCAATTCTTTTTTTTATTTGATAAAATTGTAATACATCTGAGGAAAGGATTTACGTTTATGCCTTATCTGTTTACTCATTTTAAAGAGAAAATTACACCTGACGGTGAGCAGGTTTATTTTTCTGTCAGTAAAGATGGATTGAACTGGGAGAAAGTGAACGGCGGTGAGCCTGTGCTTACAAGTACGCTGGGCACTTGCGGATGCCGTGATATTGAAATAATAAGGCTTCATACCGGCGGTTTCGTTATTCTGACGACTGACCTTTGTATTGCAAACATAATGGATGAAAACTATTGGGTTGACTGGAAAAAGGTAAACAGTACGGGCAGTAAATGCCTTTCGATGTGGCATACGGACGACCTTGTCAATTTCTCCGAGCAGAAGCTGATATATTTCGGCAGAGATGATTTCGGTTGTTTATGGGCACCTGAAATATTCTTTGATGAAGAAAATGAAGAATATCTTATTCACTGGGGCTCAACCGTAGCGGAAGATAACTTTACCCATATGTCAATTTACTGCTGTACAACCAAAGATTTTGAAACATTCTCCGAGCCGAAACTGTACTTTACAAAAGAAAACGAAATTCTCGACTCTCATATCGTAAAAGCTGGCGGTAAATATCATCTGTTTTATAAAAATTCCGACAGACCGACTATGAATATGCATTCGGTTTCAGATAATCTCTATGGTCCGTTTGAGCACGATGAAAGCTTTGAGAAGCTTATGTCAACGCTTGAAGCACCCGGTGCTTATGAGGCACCGACAACGCTTACTTTACCTGACGGCAGATGGTGCCTGATGATTGATTTCTTCGGCTGTGAAAAGGCAAAAATGGGTTACGTGCCGTTTATTGCATCAAAACCCGGTGCCAACGATTTTGTCCGTTCGGACGAAGCTTTCAGCTTTCCTTACGGCTTCAAACACGGCGGAATTATTGAAATAACCGACGAAGAATACGAAAGACTCAAAAAAATATGATGATTTTCCGCTCTGTAACAACGGAGCGGATTTTTATTGCCTTGCTACGATTGTAAAGAGTATGTGCTTTACAAATGTGAAAAAATATAGCTTTGTGTTGTGATGAGCGTTTGCTGAAACCGCTGTATATAGCCATTTGTTGGCGTGTTTTGGAAAATGTGTAAAAAATGAAAAAATCAGCAAAATTGTAAAGATGTTACACTTTACATAAAATCAGGCTGCAGTTTTTTTGATATCCATATATTTCAGTTGACTAAAATTTTTCTTTATGTTAAAATAACGAACTATTAGAGGTTTACATACGCGTATAAAAGAGCCGTATGAAAACGAAAGGAAACAAAAAGAAATGGCAAGAGAACTAATTTTACGATCAATACCCACAGTCGCCATTCGTGGCATGGCTGTGTTCCCTGATATGCAACTGCACTTTGAGGTCAGCCGCAAACAGTCGATATCTGCACTTAAAGCTGCTATGGCAGGCAACCGTGAGGTTTTTCTCATAATGCAGAGAGACCTGCGTACAGAGTATCCGGAAACCCCCGATGAGTTTTATCCGATGGGCGTTATCTGCGACGTTCAGCAGATTCTCAGCTCTCCCAACAGTGAAAATCTTCGTGTTGCGGTTGAAGGAATCAGCCGAGGCAGTATTGTTGAGTTTCAGCGTACAGCACCTCACCTTGTGGCGCTTGTTCAGCAGCGTACAACAACACGCATCAAATCAGAAGATAAGGACTATGCTCAGGCGCTTGTCCGTGTGTGTAAGGATGATTTTCAGGATTATTCCGTTTTTGTACCGAATATGCCTACAGATTTTATTCTCGACGTACTTGCACAGGAAGAGCCCGGCGTGCTTGCTGATTTTATTGCAAGCAATACGGCTATTGATGCCGCTAAAAAGCAGATTGTGCTTTCCGAGCTGAATCCTTTACGTCGTATGGAAAAGCTTTGTGCTATTCTTCGAAGCGAAACCGAAATTCTCAAAATAGAAGAGGATATTCAGGACAAAGTACAGACACAGATTGACCAGAATCAGCGTGAATACTATCTGCGTGAGCAGATGAGAGCAATATCTGTTGAGCTTGACGGTGAAGAGGCTGATGAAGCCGCAATTTTCCGTGAGCAGATTGAAGCACTTGACGTCAGCGACGATGTACGAAAAAAGTTGCTTCAGGAGTGCTCAAGGCTTGATAAAACCAACAAATCCTCTCCAGAAGCTATGGTTATACGCACTTATCTCGAAACCTGTATCGCTTTGCCCTGGGGAGTTTATACCGAGGATTCATTCGACCTTCAGAAAGCGAGAAAAGTGCTTGACGACGACCATTACGGACTTGAAAAGGTCAAGCAGAGAATGATTGAAATGCTGGCTGTCCGTAAGCTTTCACCCGATATCAAGGGTCAGATTATCTGCCTCGTAGGTCCTCCCGGTGTAGGTAAAACCTCTATTGCACGCTCTGTTGCTCAGGCTATGGGCAGAAAATATGCCCGTGTTTCACTCGGCGGTGTAAGGGATGAGGCTGAAATCAGAGGTCACAGAAAGACCTATATCGGTGCAATGCCGGGCAGAATTATCAATGCAATTACCCACGCAGGCAGTTGCAATCCGCTTATACTGCTTGATGAAATAGATAAGCTCGGTGCAGACTACAAGGGTGACCCCTCGTCTGCTCTGCTTGAAGTGCTTGACGGCGAACAGAATGACACGTTCCGTGATCATTATATCGAGCTTCCGTTTGACCTGAGCCGAGTGCTGTTTATCACAACAGCAAACGACCGTGATACAATTCCCGGTCCTCTCAAGGACAGAATGGAAATAATTGAGCTTGGCAGTTATACTGCACAGGAAAAATTCAATATCGCAAAGAAGCATCTACTTCCAAAGCAGGCAAAGCGTCACGGTCTCAACGGACGCACACTGCGTGTGAGCGATGCGGCTCTGCGTGAAATTATTGACGGATATACACGTGAAGCCGGTGTGCGTAAGCTTGAAAGAGAGCTGGCCGCTGTCTGCCGTAAGGGTGCAGTTGCCGTTGCAGACGGTGCAAAGTGCTTCAGCGTAAAGCCTGCAGACCTTGAAACTGTGCTCGGCACACGAAAATACCGCAAAGAAGATAAATTCATCAAGGATGAAGTCGGTGTTGCACGCGGTCTTGCGTGGACTGCTGTCGGCGGTGAGATGCTTGACGTTGAAGCGGCAGTGCTTGACGGTACGGGCAAGCTTGAGCTTACAGGCTCACTCGGCGACGTTATGAAGGAGTCTGCACACGCTGCGGTCAGCTTTATCCGCAGCCGTGCTTCACAGCTCGGAATTGAACCCGATTTCTATAAACGCAAGGATATTCATCTGCATTTCCCCGAGGGTGCAGTGCCAAAGGACGGTCCGTCAGCAGGTATAACTATCACAACTGCTCTTGTTTCCGCACTTACGGGTATTGCCGTTAAGTCAAGCGTTGCAATGACGGGTGAGGTTACGCTCCGAGGCAGAGTGCTTCCTATCGGTGGTCTTAAAGAAAAGTCTATGGCGGCATATCTTGCAGGTACAAAGCAGGTTATCATTCCTCAGCGTAATGTTTCTGATCTTGACGAGGTTGAAACAATCGTTAAAGAAAACGTTGAGTTTGTGCCGGTCAGCGATGTTATGAAGGTGCTTGAAACAGCGCTTGTCAGAATGCCCGGTGGTGAGGGCACACGCAAAAAAATCAAAGCACCTATTGAAGAAAAAGGTGTATCCGTGCACGATTATGCACAGTGATGAGGTGTGGCTATGAATTACAATAACGTACAGTTTGAGGCGGCATTCGGCACCCTCAGACAGCTTCCGAAATCAACGAAAGCGGAGATCGCGTTTGCAGGCCGTTCAAACGTCGGCAAATCGTCAATTCTCAATAAAATATTCAACCGTAAGTCACTTGCACGTGTAAGTTCGGTGCCCGGTAAAACTATTACAGTAAACTTCTACTCTGTAGGTGATGTAAGGTTTGTGGACCTTCCCGGTTACGGCTATGCAAAGGCTGCTCCGGGTGAAAAACGCCGATGGGCAGAGCTTATGGAGGGATATTTTAAAACAGAACGTGATATCCGCCTTGTTGTACAGCTTATTGATATGCGTCATAAGCCTACTGCAGATGATATGACTATGCTCTCATTCCTTCGTGAAATGGGTTATCCGTTTATTATCGCACTTACAAAGTGTGATAAGCTCAATAAGACAGAATTCAACGCAAGACTCGAAGCGCTTGAAACAGAGCTTGCAGAGTATTCAGATATAGTTAAAATTCCTTGCTCATCTGTCAAGGGTGACGGCATTGAAGCTGTCAAGGCAGAGATTGAGAAAGTTTGTTAAGGTCAGGGTGAAAATAAAAATGTTTGTTTCAGATTGTTTATCGGTAAATGAAAAGGGCAACCTTACAATCGGCGGCCTCGATACTGTTGAGCTTGCCGCAAAGTACGGTACACCTTGCTACGTTGTCGACGAAGACCAGATAAGGGCTAACTGCCGTGCGTACGTCAAGTCTATTGAGGATAATTACGATGGTAACGGTCTTGCTATCTATGCTTCAAAGGCATTCAACTGTAAGGCTATGTGTAAGATTGTCAACGAAGAAAAAATGGGTCTCGACGTTGTTTCGGGCGGTGAGCTTTATACTGCGCTGAGTGTAGGTTTTCCTGCAGAGAAAATATACTTTCACGGCAATAACAAGACGCTTGCAGAGCTTGATGAGGCTGTAAAAGCAGGTGTCGGCAGAGTTGTTGTTGACAATATCTATGAGCTTGAAAATCTCAGCAAGGCTGCAAAAAAGCAGGGTAAGACAGTAGGTGTTCTGCTTCGAATCAAGCCCGGCATTGATGCTCATACTCATTCATTTATTATGACAGGTCAGATTGACAGCAAGTTCGGTTTTGCCCTTGAAACAGGCGAGGCTATGGACGGCGTCAAGGCTGCAATCGCTGCTGAAAATATCGAGTTCAAGGGTGTGCATTGTCACATCGGCTCTCAGATTTTTGACGTTGAGCCTTTTGAGCGTGCGGCAGAGGTTATGATCGGCTTTATGGCTGATATCAAGGCTCAGACAGGTGTTGAGGTTGAAGAGCTTGACCTTGGCGGTGGCTTTGGTATCAAGTATTCAAGCGACGATAATCCGCTTGCTTACAGCGAATATATGGCAAAGGTTGCAGGTGTGCTCAAGGCAGAATGTGTCAAGAGGGGCGTAAAACAGCCGTTTATAGTTATTGAGCCGGGTCGTTCTGTTGCAGGCAGTGCAGGTATAACACTCTATACTGTCGGTGCCGTCAAGACAATACCCGATATCAGAACTTACGTTTCAATTGATGGCGGTATGGGTGACAACCCGAGATATATTCTCTACCAGTCAACCTATGAGCTTATCTGTGCAAATAAGGCGGATAAGCCGAAGGATTTCAAGATTACTCTTGCAGGACGTTGCTGTGAAAGCGGTGACCTTATTCAGGAGGATGCACTTGTTCAGCAGGTTGAGCCGGGCGATATAATGGCTGTTCTTTCAACAGGTGCGTATAATTATTCAATGTCATCCAACTATAACAGAATTCCCAAGCCTCCCGTTGTAATGGTAAGCGGCGGTGAGTCAAGAGTAGTTGTAAGACGCGAAACCTACGAAGATATAATCGCAAAAGATATGTAAAAAGAAGCATCACCTCGGTGACAAATGACCGAGGCGATGCTTTTTTGTTGGCTGATTTTGGCGGAAGATACGGAATTTAGTAATGTCAATTTTATATGCAGAAAAAATATTCAAAATTAGTATTGACTCTCAACTTAACTTTAGGTTTATGCTATGTACATAAGGTGCCTTAGATTATGCAAAGGAGAGCAGTTTTATGAAAATCGGAGAGTTTGCAAAAATGTGCGGAACAAAAATTTCCGTTTTGCGTCATTACGATAAAGAAAAGCTTCTTGAACCCCAATACATTGATACTTTTTCTGGTTACAGGTATTATACATCTGAGCAAATTCTTGTTTTTTACAGAATCAATGCTTTGAAAAAGGCAGGCTTTTCCTTGCAGGAAATCAGAGAAATCATTTCCGGAAGAAAAACGAATAAAGAAATTGAAACAATTTTTTTACAGAAGGAAAGTGAATTTCTCGATGCATTGAAAAATCTGAAGGAGGCTAAAATTATGATGACAAAGTTGGATATTGTTTTCAAAAACGATACGGCATTTATCAGCCGTACCGCTGACGATAACGCAAATGATTTATGTATGGTTGCGGAAACCGAGATAAAAGCGGCCGATTACCAAAGAATATCTCAATACGAAATCCGTGAGAATGAGATTGTTTGCAAGGTTGTAAAATTAGGTGACGAAACCGAACAGCCGAAAAAGAAAATTCCATTTGTAAACGACGAGACTGTTATAGGAAAATGGGAAATTCAAGGTGTTTTTGCAGTCAAAGAGGACTATGCCCAGAATGTTTTTTGTGACAACACAGGTTTTTACGGCGGAGATATAAAATATCTGTATTTTCTTCCCAACGGCGAGGAGTATTGGGGATACAGCTGGACAAAAGGATATTTTATCAGCAATGCTTATCTAACGGGTTTTGTTTATAATGAATATGAGGTTGAAGAAAAATCTGACGGAACATATATGCTTATAACCCTTAGAGATACAGAATTTATCAGAGGCGGCAAGCCTACATATCTGATACTGAAAAAATTAGACAGCAACAGATATTCAGCCGAAAGCGTTGCAAGAAAGGATGATATTGACAAGCCTTTTGTAAATGATGAAAGGATAATCGGCAAATGGAAAGCTCATTCTTTCTTGTGTAATAAATTTGAATTCACGCAGGAGGAAGAACCTATTGAAGATTTGTATTTCAAAGAAATTGAATTTTTCTCCGACGGTAATTGCAGATGTGTTTATGCGGATGCTGTTTTTGAGGGTGAGGATACCGTAGTATGGACAAAAGATTATCTTCTTCGCAAGTGGAATTGGTCTGCTTGTGAATACGAAATCAGAACTGTTGACGAAAAAGATTATATGATAATTGAATGGAAAAGCGGAGATTATCGTTACGGCGGATATGATACAAATTATTATGTTTTCACAAAAGCATAGTGTTCTGATTCAATAATCAAAAACCATACAAGTTGATTTCGTCAGCTTGTATGGTTTTGTTGTTTTTAACTGTTTGTTAAACAATTTGATAATTCCCTTTATTGCCTTTTAGTAAATCGTTGCAGGCGAAATTTACCTAATTATAGCACGATTGTCATTCTGAGCGTAAGCGAAGAATCTGTACCGTGCGGTATATGCTTTTTTAAAGATCCTTCGCTAACGCTCAGGATGACAGCATAAAACCATTTACCATTCATATTTTGTAAGCTTACCTTCGCAGAGAAGCTCGGGGTAATCCCACTGTCTGAGTACCTCATATACTCCTATTGCGGCGGAGTTTGAAAGGTTGAGGCTTCGTGCCGCAGAATCGTTTATCATAGGTATTCTGACGCATTTTTCGGGGTTTGCTTTAAGTAATTCTTCAGGCAGACCCTTTGTTTCTTTGCCGAATACAAGGTATGTGTTGTCGGGGTAGGTGACGTCGGTGTGGCGATGTGTTGCTTTTGTTGAAAAGTAGAAGAAATTACCGTCTTTGTTCTTTTCAAAAAAGTCTGCCGTATCCTTATAATATGTAATGTCGAGCAGGTGCCAGTAATCGAGCCCTGCACGCTTTAATTTTTTGTCGTCAACCTTGAAGCCCATAGGCTCTACGAGGTGAAGCCTTGCACCGGTAGCCGCGCAGGTGCGTGCAATGTTACCTGTATTCTGCGGTATTTCAGGCTCAATGAGCACTATGTTGAGTGTATATTTATTCATAGAGACCGAGCTCCTTTATAAGTGCAGGTAATTCACCCTCAAACGCTACGCCGTAACGCACGTCGGGTGTGTATTTAAGCGTACGCTCAATACATCCGCAGGTGAATTTTGTTGCGATTTCAGCGGCTTTTGTAAGTTCTTTTCCGTTCATAAGTGCACCGCACAGTGAGCTTGCAAAAACGTCGCCCGTGCCGTGATAAGTGCCCTTAAGCCGAGGCATCATAACATAGTCGATTTTGCCGTTATCGTAGCAGGCACAGCCGAGATTATCACTGTCAAAATATACACCTGTCAGCACAATTTTTTTCGGGCCGAGTGCGGCAAGCTTATAGAGCATATTTTCAACATATTCTTTTGTATACGGACCCTCTTTATACTCTTCGCCTGTCATAAATGCGGCTTCGGTAAAATTAGGCACAATGATGTCTGCCATTGAGCAAAGCTCAGCCATTTTCTTGGCAAAGTCCATATCGAAAAGAGCGTACATTTTACCGTGGTCAGCCATTGCAGGGTCACAGATAAAAAAGCTGTTTTCTTCCTTGAAATCCTTAACTATTCCCTTTACCAGTTCAATCTGCTCAAACGAGCCGAGATAGCCCGAATATATAGCATCAAAGCCGATATTTATGCTTTTCCAATGGTCAGCCATAGGACGCATATCACCCGTCAGGTCACGGCAGGTGTAGCCTGAAAAACCGCCTGTATGAGTAGAAAGCACAGCTGTAGGCATTACTGTTGTTTCGATTCCGCAGGCAGATATTACGGGCAGTGCAACTGTTAAAGAACATTTGCCGAAGCCTGAAATATCGTGGATTGCAAGTACACGGTTTATTCTTTCCATTTTTATCACCGTTTCTCAAAAAATACCAAAATATTATATCACAACGCCGATGATAATATCAAGACTTTCTTCCATTAACTTCACCCGTTTTTATCACGTAAAACAGCTAAAAATAATATCAATTCTTAAAGTTTTGTGAGGTGATAAAAAGTGAAATCAACAGCTTCAAAAATTGCTCTTGGTATGCTTGCAGGCGGTGCTGTTGCGGCAATCGGCTCAACAATGATGAGCCCGTCGCTTAAAAAGCAGACAAGAAAAAATGCTATGAAAGCAATGAGGACTTTCGGCACAATGATGGACAGCATACAGGAAATTATGAAATAGCTTCCATTATTGAAAAGAATGTAGTATAATGCAGAAAAGCGGCATATTCTGCCGCTAACATATACGGTATAAGGAGACTTGATATATGAAAAAATATGCACTTATAGCTGTCAGCGTGGTTTTGCTGGCTGTTGCGGTAGGTGTGTTTGTTACTAATAAAGACTTGCTTTTCGGTACGGAAAAGGTGAGCGAAACACAGCCCGGAATTGAGGTTACAACAGCTGACGTTATGAATAAGCCGACTGACGTAACGGTTGTGCCGTCAACGACTTTGCCTGTAACAACCGTACCGCCTACAACGGTAAAACCTGTGCCGACAACAGCTAAACCTACGTATAAAAATCCGACTTTTAAGGCTGAAAGCATTACGGGTGCACCGAGTGCTTCTGCGGGCACTTATACGGGGTATACGCCTTTGCCTGCTGTAAATTTCAGTGTTAACGACCCGACAAACAGCAGGGGGCTTTCGACGTCTGCAATCAATCACAGCTTCGGTGTTGCGAAGAATTCAAAGCCGCATCAGATAAGCGTAGATTCGCAGAAATATTTTGATTCGAAGGGCTTCAATGCAGTAACCTACGACTCGAAATCCACTGAAAAAGTGCTCTATCTCACTTTTGACTGCGGCTATGAAAACGGCTATACCTACGACGTGCTTGACGTGCTTAAAGAGAAGAACGTCAGTGCGGCTTTCTTTTGTACGCTTGATCATATAAAAGCTGAGCCTAAGCTTATCACGCGTATGATTAAAGAGGGCCATATTGTCGGCAATCATTCCGATAATCACCCGAATTTCAGCAAGATAGACCGTACGAAGATGGCGGAAGAAATACAGACCGTAGAGAATCATCTGCGTAAAAATTATGGCTATTCTTCGCCGTATTTCCGCTTCCCCGAGGGTGCTTATAACGACAGTGCGCTTGACCTCGTACAGTCTCTCGGTTACAAGAGTGTTTTCTGGTCGCTTGCATATTCCGATTGGGACACTTCTGCACAGAAGGGTAAGGATTATGCTTTCAACACTGTTACGGCAAGACTTCACCCCGGTGCGATAATTTTGCTTCACTCTGTTTCTGCGGACAATGCGGCGGCACTTGGTGATATTATCGACTACGCTCTTGCTCAGGGCTACGTATTCAAGCCCCTTACTAAGCTGCCGAAATAAACGAAAAGAGGCAATGTTGCACATAGCAGCGTGCCTCTTTTTAATTATATTGCTTATTGACTAAATCGAAAAACTCAAGTAAAATACTAGAATAAGATAAAACAGCAAAGGATGTTGTATTTATGATAAAAGTAACTGTTTACAACGAATACGTACACGAGCTTGAGGACGAAAGTATTGCCGCAGTATATCCCAAGGGTATTCACGGCTGTATTGCAGACTTCCTCGGCAAAGATGAAAATATTGAGGTTAAAACCGTAACCCTCAACACCGTAAACGAGCTCACAGAAGAAGTGCTGAAAGATACTGATGTACTTATCTGGTGGGGTCACTGTGCTCACGAAAAAGTGCCCGATGAAATATCCGAACTTGTATACAACCAGGTAATGTGCGGTATGGGCTTTATCGCTCTTCATTCAGCTCATTTCTCAAAGCCTTTCCGCAGACTTATGGGTACAACCTGTTCACTCTGCTGGCGCGAGGGTGACCGTGAGCGTGTCTGGAATATTATGCCTTCCCACCCGATTGCTCAGGGTGTAGGTGACTATTTCGAAATCCCCGAAGAAGAAATGTATGGTGAGCGTTTCGATATTCCGACTCCCGATGAACTTATCTTCCTCGGCTGGTTCAAGGGCGGCGAAGTATTCCGTTCCGGTTGCTGTTGGAGCAAGGGCCTTGGTAAAGTGTTCTATTTCCAGCCCGGTCACGAGAGTAATCCTACATATTTTATTCCTGAGGTACAGCGCATTATCAATAACGCTGTTCATTGGGCGGCTCCGCTTTACCGTCAGCCGTCAATCGAGTGTCCGCATACTCCTTCTCCCGAGGCTGCTCTCAATAACTGAGTGAAAATATTTTCTGAGGTGTCCTGATTTGAAAAAAACAGCTCTTCTATTGGTTTTGTGTTCTGTAATATCGGTTTGCTTTTCTGCTTGCGGTCCTGCTCCTGATAAATCAGAGCCTGAACACACCACATTGTCTTTTGATGAAAAAGTTTCATACTATGACAGCCTTGCTGATGCAGGTGAGGTTGCAAGCGTTGAGGCGACTGACCCGACAGCTCTTTACAGAGTCAGCGGCAGCCGTAATCTTCTTGACGGTGAAGTCTATACTGACATAATCGACATTTTCAACAGAACATATCCAAACATTTATTATAAGTACGGTAAGGAGTATTATGAACCTGTTATAACTCTCAATTTTGATCCGACTTATCTTAGGGATGATCCTGCAAACGTTGTAGGTAACACTATCAATATCAACATAAACTGGTTCAATAATCATCACGACAGAGCAAGTGCAATTATATATTGTATTGCCGGAACTGTGCTTGATTACAATTCATCTGCACCTGAATGGCTGAAGAGTTCGATCAATTACTATATTGCGGCTGAATTCTCAGCTTATGGCTATGAGTTTTCCGGCAGATACAGCGGTGGACATTATGAAGACGGCGGTAAAGTCGGTGCTGATTTCCTGCATTGGATAAAATCAAGGTATAACGTAGATATTGCCTACCGTGCTAACAAAACTCTCACGTCCTCAACGTGGTTTGAAAGTAATTTCTGGGTCAATGAAACAGGCAGATCGCTCGAAAGCCTCTGGGCAGAATACAGGTCAAGATGATTATGAAAAACGCATATATTTATCCGTCATATCCCGATATATCAGAGCTTGAATTTTCAGAACTCAAACATCATCTTTGGAGTGAATTTTATCCTGCTTTTTACAGCAGCAGGGTTGCAGTCTGCTGCATTGCGGATCAGGGCATATTTGTCCGCTTTGAAGCTGATGAGCCTTCACCCAGAGCCGTTTTTGAGAACAGAGATGATCCAGTTTATAACGATAGCTGTATGGAATTTTTCTTCCAGCCGTTTGCCGATGATGAGCGGTATATCAACTTTGAAATTAACCCAAACGGTGCATATCTTTGTGCGGTCGGTCGTGATCGATCGGACAGAGCTTTTCTGCGTGAAATTTCCGAATGTGAACCTTGTGTAAAGGGGTGTATTTCCGACTCGGGATGGAGTGCAGAACTGTTTGTTCCCGAACAACTTATATCTGAAGTTTTCGGCAAAAAGTTTTCTGTTGCCGGAACTGAATATCTGCGTGCGAATTTTTATAAGTGCGGTGATCTTACTCCGTCACCTCACTATGCTTCTCTTTTCTTTGTAGATACCCCGAACCCGGATTATCACAGACCGGAATTTTTCGGAAAGATATACTTCAACAAAAAGTGACTTGTGGGTCACGTGAAAGGATAATACACAATGACAACAAACTTTTTTGACATTGATGAAATCTTGGCGAATTATACTTTTAAAGGTGAATATCGTGATTACTCGACCCTTAACAACGGTCATATAAACAACACCTATCTGCTGCGTTTTGATTATAACGGCTGTGAAAAGAGTTATGTCCTTCAGCAGATTAATACTGCTGTTTTCAAAGATCCTGACGGACTTATGAATAACTACGTCAGCGTTACTGATTTTGTGCGCAAAAAGGTAGCGGCAGCAGGTGGCGACCCCAAACGTGAATCCGTCAAGGTTTATTTTACCAATGACGGTAAATCGTATTATCTTGATAAAGACGGCAGATATTGGCGTGTTATCAACTACATTATCGATACTGTCAGTTACAATTTTCCTGACAGCACTGAAATCTGCCGCAAAGCAGGTAAAACATTCGGTAATTTCCAGAAGCTTCTTGCAGATTATCCTGCAGAGACTCTTGTTGAAACTATACCCAATTTCCACAATACAGTTTCACGTTATGCCGCTTTTGAAGAGGCTCTTAAGGCAGATAAGGTCGGCAGAGCTGCAAGCGTGCAGAAGGAAATTGACTTTGTTGTAAGCCGCAAAAAAGATTGTTCGGTGCTTCTTGATCTGCTTGAAAAAGGTGAGTTGCCGATAAGAGTAACTCACAACGATACCAAGCTCAATAATGTCCTTTTTGATAAGGAGTCAGGCGAGGGTATATGCGTTATCGACCTTGATACAGTTATGCCCGGTCTTTCTCTTTATGATTTCGGCGACAGTCTGCGTTTTGCAGGTAACACTGCTGATGAGGATGAAAAGGATCTTTCGAAGGTCAAGTTCAATATGGATTATTACCGCAGCTACACAGAAGGTTACCTGTCTGCTGCGGGCGACAGCCTGACTGAAAAAGAGGTTTACTATCTGCCTTTCTCCTGCAAAGTTATGACTCTTGAGTGCGGTATACGTTTCCTTACCGACTATCTTAATGGCGATGTTTACTTCAGAATCGGCTATCCCGAACAGAATCTCGACCGTTGCCGTACACAGCTCAAGCTTGTTGAAGAGATGGAAAAGCTTTACGACGAGATGTTTGCTGTAACTCAGTCAATTTATTCAAATCTCAAATAAACGAAAGGGGAGCCGACAGTGAACAAAAAGCTGTTGAAAGCTCTGCCTGTCTGCGCTCTTTTGTTGATTCTGCTTGGTTTTCTGGCATTTTTCAAGGGCGCGGATACGCTGACGTTTTTTCAGGAAATACACGTAAAAACTATGGTTTCTTCCAATCCGTTTATCGATGAAGAAACGGGCGAAATAATTAACTCTGTGTCTTTTGCCGCAGCAAACGACAGCACAAATGCGGACACAAATTCTTTCCTTTGGTTTCGTAACAGATATGAGAGCGGCGCTACTCACGTAGAACTGAATATTGCGTTTGACCGTAGCGGCGTGCCTTATCTTGCTGATTCTTTTGACAGTGTCAATGAGGATTCTGTACCGTTTGAAAGAGTTCTCAGGCACGTTGTTGAGCAGAGCGATGACGAAACCGGTTTTGTGCTTGATCTTTGCGAGTATACGTCGCTCGGTACTCTTGCGGCAAACATTGAACAGCTCGGTCTGCAATACCGTACTGTTATCGTCGGCGTTGACGAAAATGCACTGTCGGTTGTTACACGGTATTTTGCCAAAACACCCGTGCTCTGCACCTATGATTCGGAAACGAAGATGACGCTTGAGGAGCTGTCTGAGGCAGGTGCTGACGGTATAATCTGCAAAGCAGACAAGCTTAGCGGGGCGTTGGTTAAAAAAGCTCGTTCTTTAGGCTTGCTTGTGTGGGTGGAATGCGACGATGATTTGTATGACACCATCAGAGCTTTCAACTTCTGCGTGGACGGAATAATAACTGCGACGCCGGAAATAGCAAGCTATATTTACAGCTCGTGGAACGAGGAACTGATAAAAGATATTAAGTCGATTTTTTATCAAAACTGAATTTAAAGCAAACAGCACTGCTCTGTGCATTACAGCGGAGCAGTGCTGTTTTTCTTTTTGTGAAAAACAACTATAAGTCGGCAGTGAAATTCTACGATGTATACAAATTTATTTTTTATTAATAAATAAGGAGTGTTTTTGTTGACTTTTTTGTTACGCAGTGATAGAATTTCATTGTGTATATCTGTCTCTATATTTTTAAGTATTATAATAAAGATAGATAATATAATTAATTCAACGTAAGGGGTTAGGCAAATGGATGATAACAAGCAGCTTGCCGTCGAGCAGGAAAGCGTAAAGCCCGCAAAAAAGGGCGGAAGACGTCAGCGCTCTATGGAGCTTATGTTTGAGCCTGTTTTTGACACTCATCTCAATATGGCACTCGACTTTGAGGCGACGGTTCGCATCCTCGACCCAAAGATGGGCGTAATGCTTCCTGAATATTACGTGCCTGTAGCAGAAAAAAGCAACCGCATCTGCGAAATAAACCGTTGGGCAATCGAAGAAGGTTGCGAGGTTATCAACCGTGCTGAGGCACGCGATGCAAGCATCAACCGACTTATTCTCAACACTTCGGTACGCTACCTCTCAAAGCCCTACTTCACAACACAGGTCAAAAAGATTCTCGAAAAACACGAGGTTGAGCCTGATAAGTTCTGCTTCAACATCACCGAGAATATTTACGAGGCGGTCAGTGCACAGGTTCTCAAGAATATCCGTGAGCTCCGCGATTTCGGTTTTCTCTTCTCAATCGACGACGTCGGTGTTGAGTACACCTCAATGTCAAACCTTGCTCAGTACGAAGTCGATTACATAGGCATCAACCGAAAGCTTGTTGAGCCGATACAGCCTGACCTTTACGAGGATGAGGACAAGGCAAGAACAGTAGTTCAGGGTCTTATAGATTTCGCCAAGAAGCTCGGTGTAAAAACCAAGGTCGGCGGTGTCGACACTCAGGAGCTTTCGGTACTCCTCACAAAGATGGGTGCTGACCAGATGCACGGTAAGTTCTACTGCACCGAACTCTGGGACGAAAAGAAGATAAAGTAACACCACTTTACATACAAATCTCAAAAGAATCGGAGATGATTTGAGTTGGCAAGAAAGAAAAAATCGGCTCAGCCCGATGCAGCACCTGCAACAGGCGGTTTCGTAGCCGGTGCGACAGGCTCCTACATACCCGCTCTTGACGACCCGATGGGCAAGTACGACGTTAATACGTCAGCCGAAAAGGTCTACAAGCGAAACTGGCTGATAAGAATCGTAGCAATTATAATCGGCATATTGCTTCTGCTGTTCGGTATAGGTTTTGGCTGTGTAACGGTTATGAATCACGGCGGCCGCTTTACCGTAAGTATGACAAACAACAGCTACGGTATCCAGCTTTCAGATACACCTACCTTCGATAAGCCTACGCTTCAGCTTTACGGTGAAGCAATTGAGAATCTCGACAACATCACAAAGGACTGGATTCTCAATAAAGATGGCAGACTCGGATCTCAGGCTCCTGTATACAAATCATACGAAGAGTTTGAAAAGGTCTACGGCTCACACAATGCCTACTTCCCGGCAGAGGGTGAGGAGAAGGGCAACGGTGCCTACTTTGCATATACCTTCTTCGTGCGTAACGCAGGCGAAGAGGTAAACGGCAAGGATGCAACAGTTGATTACATGACAACGCTCAAGGTTACGTCGGTCAATCGTGCTGTCGATGACAGCGGCGCAAGCCCCTTCGGTGCTGACGAAGCAATGCGAGTCATGGTATTCATAAACGGCGAACCTACGGTTTACGCTAAACCGAGGCTCGGCACAGACAATGTCAAGGAACTCTTTGCTGCAGACAAAAACTTCATTTCGGACACAAAGGTTATGGAGTACGTACGCAGCGATTTCGAGGTAGATTCGGTTGACCGTTATACGGTTGTAATCTGGCTCGAAGGCGAAGATCCTGAATGTGTCAACGACATTATGGAGAGTGAGGTTAAACTCAAGATGGAGTTTAACGTAATCGAGAAGCTCGATACTGAGTAAGTTGGGGGAGACTCTACAAGGTATCGGTTTTCAGATGAAAACCACTCGTCACAATGTCCAAGGCATTTTGGATATATATTTTGTGTTTAACAAAACACGCAAACTCTAAAATGGAGGCAATAACTATGAAAAAACGTTCACTCGTGGCAGCAATTGCAATGCTCATGGTGTCCGCAATTGTTCTCACATCATCAACTTACGCATGGTTTGCTACCGGTACAACAGCTAAGGTTTCCAACATCTCAGCTACAGTTGCTAACACAGCAGGTAACATCCAGATCTCTGCTGACGGTACAAACTACAGCACAGCTCTTGATTACTCAGATTTCTCCGGCATTTCCGGTAACTTCATGCCCACAAGCTTCAGCCCCGTATCCTTCAACCCCGATGCTAAGAGCTTCATCGCTGGCTCCATCGAGCAGGATGCTACAGTAGGCAGCGCAACAGAAGGCAAGTTCATTTTCGATCCTTCAACTGTTTCTGACGGCTCCAGCTACTATGTAATGATCAACATCTACATTAAGTCTGACGTTGACTGCAATGTTAAGATCACTCCTAACATGACAGGCACAACATACGACTTCATCTACTCTGCTCTTTACGATGCTGAAGGCAACTACAACATCTACAACAAGACATCAAGCCGTGGTTACACACCTGTTGTTTCCGCTATCAAGGGTGTTGACGCAAATGGTAACGCTATCATGGACGCTAACGATACACTTGCTGACGGCACAACAACAACATACAACGGCCTTGGCTCAGCTCCCGTAAGCGCAACAGCTGATGCTCTCACAATCGCTCTTACAGCTAACGAGCCCAAGACAGTTACACTCTACGTTTGGGCAGAGGGTAACGACCAGGCTTGTGCAGGTGCAGTTCCCGAGGCAGCTTGCGGCGTTGTTCTTGACTTCGCAAAGGTCTAAGTTTAACTACTTAAACTAACCTGAATTAAATTATTCCGGGTCGGGTCAGACCTGACCCGGAAATCCCCCCAAGATTTTATTCTCCCCCAAGGTGGGGTGGCTTTCTCCACTCCGAAAAAATTGTGATTTAGCTAAAACACAAATTTTAAGGCTGTTAAAAACAGTCTCTAAACAGTTCAGACGGTCCGGTTTCGATCGGACCGGGCCGCCTGAGTACACTGAACTTATCTGATTTAAATATTAAAAGCTTAATCACTTTTAGTATTGAAATGAGATAAATTCACTAAAATTCCAAATAAAATTAAACGTGAGGTAATTTAAATGAAGAAGGTCGGAAAAGTATTAGGTAATGTTGCCGTTACGGTTATATTGATTTTCTCAATTATAATGACCGTTGCTGTAATATCATCCAGTAAGAGTTCTTCCGGTTTGCCCAATCTTTTCGGCAAGGCAATATTCAGTGTAGCAACTGATTCAATGCTTAGTGAACAGGGCTTTGACAAAGGTGCTCTGATTGTTGTTGACCTTGTCAGCCCCGAAGAGAACAAAGATAAGATTTACAAGGTGGGCGACGTTGTAACATTCTGGCGTTATTATGAAGATCAGCCTTACCTTGAAACCCATAGAATTATTGAGGATACATATTCAAACCAGAGTGAAGTAAAAGACGGTATATGGATTCACGGTGGTACACCTTATTACGTTACACGAGGTGATAACACACCTGATATCGACTATCATCAGAATCTTTCAATCGATTACCTTACTAATGACCGTATCGTTGCTGTATGGACCGGCACAGCAATTCCTCACCTCGGCTCTGTTATGACATTCCTTCAGTCACAGCTCGGCTTTATGATTTGTGTAGTTATTCCTACAGCTATCTTCTTCCTGTTTGAGCTGTTCAAGTTCATCAGCGTTCTTATGGAAAGCAAAAAAGAGAAGGCTGTTGAAGCTGTCAAGAATGCAGAGGACGAAATCAAGCAGAGAGTTGTTGCTGAAATGCTTGCAAAGCAGGAGGCTGAAAAAGCCGCAGCAGAAAAGGCTGCAGCCGAAAAAGCAGAGAAGGCTGCAAAGACTCCGGAGCCTGCACCTGCAGCCGCTGAATCTGAAGAAGAAATCAAGCGCCGTGCTGTTGAAGAGTATATAGCTCAGCAGGAGGCTGCAAAGGCAGCTGCCGCAAGAGAAGAAGAAATAAAGAAAAAAGCTATTGAAGAGTATCTTGCACAGCAGGCTGCTGAAAACAAAGCAGATAGTGAAACAAACGACTGACGTATCATTACAGAATTACTTCCTTAATAAATATATACAATAGTATTTATGAGCGTTCGCTCTGTAAATAAAAATTTTTAGTAAAGAGGGTAAACAAAATGGCAAAACGCAAATTAGGACTGTCCATCATCGTTCTTATCGTTGCCGCAACAACAATGGTTTCAGGTACATACGCCTGGTTCCTCGTAGGTGGCTTCGCAGAGCTGTTCGACCTCGGCTTTGACGTTATCGAGGCAAGCGGCGGTATTGAGCTTCAGGGCTCAGCAGGTCACGCACACGCAGGTGCAGAAGATGGTGCTGCTCAGGTTGAGTGGGGCGCATATCTTCAGCGTGATTGTTTTGCAGCAGGCGAGCTTATCGCAGAGGACGGCAAGTATGCACCTGTATCAAGTGCAAACGGTTCCTCCTTCACAAAGGTTGGTCTTGAAGGCGGTTACTTCGCTTCTCTCGATCCTCAGGTAGGCGTTGACTACAATGAGTTAAGAATTAAAATCCGTTCAACCACAACCGAGTCGGTTGACGCAAGAATGAATATTGCCCTTACAGGCCGCGACGGCGACAATGCAGCTGTCGAAGCAGCCCGTGTATCGGTTACATATAACGGCACTACAACTATTTTCGCTGCACCAGGTGATGCTACAAGTGCTGTAACAACAAACGATATCCCGATGGCAACTGTTATGGATTCAAACAATAACAGCATTATTGACGATTCGGAAAAAGCGGGTGTTGTAACACTTGCAGCTCAGTCAGTAACAGAGCTTGCACAGTCTGCAGCAGATGCTAATAAGTTTGAAGCAACAATGGAACTTCCTCAGGTTTCAGGTAACGCAAATAATGGTTACAACGAAATCGTAATCCGTGTATGGATTGAAGGTAACGACACTGACTGTACAGGTGAGAAGCTCAGTGCTAAGCATCTTTCAACAAAGATTACGTTCGGTTCTTCCGCAGACAACAACGGCGGCACAGAAACTCCCTGACAGATAACATAACGGCAACAGACCGCAACTTTACGCAAAGGTAAACATTTACTATGAAGATAAAGAACATTCTCGACAATAAAAGATTTAATACAATAATTAATATTGTTTCGACTGTTATTCTTATTGTATCAATAGTAATATGCGTCAACGTTGTGCTTTCTGCCAAAGCTGATATCGGCGTACCGAATTTCGGCAGTTATTCTTTCCTTTCTGTCAAAAGTAACTCGATGAATCCTACCTTTTATAAAGGTGACCTGATAGTTATCAAACGCTACGCAAACGACGGAAGGCACGAATACAAGGTCGACGACGTCATATCATTTGTTGCCAAAAACAATACGGGTGAGTATTACGTCAACACTCACCGTATTCACGATATAATCGAGGGTGCTGACTACAGAGCGTACATCACAAAGGGCGACCACCCCAAAGCACCTGTCGATGAGAATCACGTTCCCGCTTCAAACATTCTCGGTGTATATACCGGTGTGCGTGTTGCGAAGCTTGGCTCGGTTCTCGATTTTACAAAAACACCCAAGGGTGTTGTGCTGATGATAGTTCTTCCTGCAGCATTGATAGTAATCTGGCAGCTTTTCAGTTATCTTCGTTCGCTTGCTGTCGGCAAGCAAGTTGTTAACACAACTGCCACAGCTACGGGTACACCTTCTCCGGTGCCGCAGCAGTATTACCCTCCTGCAGCGGAAAGTGAGAAAGAGGCTATAATTCAGGAATACCTGCGACAACAGCAGGCTGAGGAAGCCAAAAAGCAACAGATTATTGAAGAATATCTCGCTAAGCAGAAAGAATTGGAAGAAGCAGAAAAAGCTAAGGCTGAGGAAGAAAAGATAAAAGCGATTATCGCTGAATTCCTTGCTCAGCAAAAAGCAGCAGAGCAGGGCGAAAAAACTGACTCGGCAGATGACGAAACAAACAGCTAAGTTTATTAAAAGAAATGCAATATAAAAATACAGCAAAGGTGGCTATAAAATGAGCGGTATTTTACAGTTTTTAGGTGACTTCCTCGACCAGCTTTTCGTCAAAGGTTTCTGGGGAATTATCAAGGGCTTCGGTCTTGGTATTGCTAACATCTTCAATGTTCCCGCATACGTTAAATTGTTCAAGAACCATTCAGGTACACTCGGTGTAGGCGGAATTATTCTCGGCGCCGTATGTATGCTCCTTGTTCTTGTACTTCTTGCAGCAATAATTTTACTTGTTGTTCTGCTTGTCAAGAAGTATCTCCGTTTCCGTAAGACTGTTGTTAACCAGGAAGAGCTTCTCAACGAGGTTGCAACACTTAACCGTGAAGTTATGAAACTCAACATCGAGAAGGATAAGATTCTCGCTATGAAGGTTTCACAGCTCGGTCTGCGTCCCGGTGAAAATCCCTACCTTGAGGCTGCTGACGGTACTGCTGCTCCTGCCGAAGGTGCAGAGGGTGCTGAAGGTGCAGAGGGCGATCCCACACTCGACGAAGATTACAGCCGTTTCTACAAGCTTACTCAGGTTGACCTTGAAATGGCAGACTATGTTGCTCCCGAGTACAATAACGAGATCACACTTCCCGGTATTATTGATATGTTCCGCAACTTCGCAGCATCAAGAATGGGTCTCTACTATGAGCACAGAACTCTCCGTCTCTTCCTTGCTGCTTTCGCTTCAACCCGTCTGATTATCTTACAGGGTATTTCCGGTACAGGTAAAACTTCACTTCCTTACTCATTCGGTAAGTTCCTTCAGAACGATGCTATCATCGCATCTGTTCAGCCTTCATGGCGTGACCGTACCGAGCTTTTCGGTTACTTCAACGAATTTACAAAGCGCTTCAACGAAACAGAAGTTCTCAAGAAGATGTACGAAGCTACATATAAAGAGGATATCTACCTTACAATCCTCGACGAAATGAATATCGCACGTGTTGAGTATTACTTTGCTGAAATGCTTTCAATCCTTGAAATGCCCAGCCGTGACGAGTGGATTGTTTCTCTTGTTCCTTCAGTATGGCCGACTGACCCGAAACACCTCTTTGACGGTAAGCTCAAGCTTCCGGATAATATGTGGTACATCGGTACAATCAATAACGACGACTCGACATTCGCTGTTACTGATAAGGTTTACGACCGTGCTATCCCGATTGACATCAATACAAAGGGTAAGTTCTTTGAAGCTCCCTGGACTGATAACCTCACTCTCAGCTACAAGCACCTCGAGTCAATGTTTGCAGAGTGTAAAGAAAAGTATAAGGTTTCTGAAGAAAGCCTTCGTAAGCTGGCAGAGCTTGATGACTACGTCATCGAACACTTCCGTCTTGCATTCGGTAACCGTATTGTTAAGCAGCTTCAGGATTTCGTTCCGGCATACGTTGGCTGCGGCGGTACAGAAATCGACGGTCTTGACTTCGTTCTTTGTCACAAGATTCTTCGTAAGTTTGAATCACTCAACCTTTCATTCATCCGTGATGAAATTTCCGGTCTTATCACTTACCTCAACAAGCACTTCGGTAAGTCAAATATGACTGAGTCTAAGGAATACCTTGAGCGTCTCCAGAAGATGATCTAAACTATAACTTCTAAAACTAATCTATGCGTGCCCTTGCAAAAGGGCAGGGGCATGCATAAAAATGTAACTCTGATTTTTAAGGGGCGAAACTGAAATGGGCACTTCATTCGAAGAACTTTACAGTGAATATACAAATGCGTCACTTCCTGTTTTTACAGGTGACGAGTATTACGGCGATATGCTTGAAGCTATGGATGGCGGCAAGCACGAGATATCGCTGTTCAACCGTTTTTTTGAAAAGAAGATTGACCTCAAATGGGTTGAAGCCATTGAGGCTTGTACAGTTGCGCTCGATACCATCGTGCGTAACCCCCGTAAGTTCATCGTTCAGGAAGAAGAAATCGTTCCGATTGAGCGTGCAAGAAAGATTACAGCTGAGTCCGTTCGCCACCTTGCTCAGCACACAAGTATGATTGCCCGCGTTGACGGTGACAGAGTTACTCCCAGCCAGATTCTTAACGTTTTCCGTGAAGAAAGCTTTGAAATTTATGAAAACCGCTTTATCTTCACCCTTCTCCGAAATTTACGCCACTTTATCGATACGCGATACAACGTTCTGTTCAATATGGAACAGGACGAAAAGAAATCTTCACTCACAATGAACAGTGAGTTCCGTGCAGGTAATGAAAAAATAAGCTATAAACTCGAAGTTTCCTCTCAGGCTGTTTCAACAATGTCAGCCACGGATGCTATAAATCCCGGTGACGAAAACGCTACTGCTCTCGCCCGAATTGAGAGAATCAAGCGCGTTGTCAACGGCTTCTGCTCATCGTCCTTTATGCGTGACCTTGAGCACTGTACTCCCGTACGTCCTCCCATTATGCGTACAAACGTAATTCAGAAAGACCCCAACTTCCGTGCTTGCCTTAATTTATGGCAGTTCATTTCGTCTTATGACGAGGTTGGTTATGAAATAACAGCAAAAGAAACCAATGAAATGGTCAGCGATGAATACAAGGATGACCTTTTCCGTCTTGCAACTGTAAACTATATGCTTCTTAAGAAGAATACAGGTGAGCAGGAGACAGGCGAAATCAAACAGAAGAAGCGTAAGCTCAAGCCGAAGCTTCTCAAGCGTCTTGCAGAAGAACTTGTTCTCAACTACGATATGGAAGAAGTTGAGATACGTAAGGTCTTTGTTGATGAGCTCAAACGAGCTAACAAGAAGAAGACTGCAGGCGAAACCAAAATTAACGAAGCTATCGATCGTGCTCTTAAATCAGAAAATGAGCGCAAGGCAGAAATTGAAGCTAAAATCAAGGCTGAAATTCAGCGTAAGAAAGAAATTGAAAAGCGTCGCATAGAGCGCGAAAAGGCAAAGCTTGCAAAAGAGCTTGCTCTCGAAAAAGCAAGGGCAGCAAGGGAAAAGGCAAGACTCAAAGCCAAGAAGGAAAGAGAGCTTGCACTCGAAAAAGCTGCGAAGGCAAAAGAAAGAGAGCGCATCCGCAAAGCAAAGCAGCGTGAGCAGGAGCTTGCAAGACTTGCTAAGGAAAAGGAAAAAGCAAGAATTGCAAAAGAAAAGGCCAGAGCAGAAAAACTTAAGGCTCTTGAAGAAGAGAAAGCAAGAAAAGCAGCTCTTCTTGCAGAGCAAAAGAAGGCAAAAGAGCTTGCTGCGCAGCAGGCTGCTAAAGAAAAAGAACGTGCAGCTAAGCAAAAAGAGAAAGAACGACTGGCAAGGGCTAAGGCTTTACAGCTTGAAAAAGAGCGTACAGCTAAAGCAAAAGCCAAAGAAAAAGAGCGCTTAGCAAAACAGAAGGCTGCTGAAGCACAGAAAGCTAAAGAATTAGCTAAAAAGCAGAAAGCAAAGGAAAAAGCAGCAAAGGAAAAAGCTATTCTGGCCGAAAAAGAGAAAGCTGCTAAAGAAAAACAGAAAGAAAAAGATCGTATAGCTAAGCAGAAGGCTGCTGAAGCTCAGAAGGCAAAAGAAGCAGCTGAAAAGCAGAAAGCTAAAGAAAAAGCTGCGAAGGAAAAAGCTTTACAGGCAGAAAAAGAAAAAGCTGCTAAAGCCAAAGCTAAGGAAAAAGAAAAAATGGCTAAACAGCGTGCTTTAGAGCTTGAGAAAGCAAAGGCAGCCAAGGCAAAACAAAAGGAAAAAGAGAAGGCTGCAAGGGCTAAGGCTTTACAGGCAGAGAAAGCAAAAAAGGCGAAAGAAAAAGAAAAGCTCGCTGCTAAAAAGTCAGCAACACCTGCTGATGACTCAACAAACTGATTTTAAGTATTAATTAAACGCTCTGTTTCGCAGTAAATCTGGTGTAAACGCAGAAAGAGGCATCTGATTTGCGTGAAACAATATGGAGCAAACCTGATTATTTTGGAGGCATTAAACCATGAGAAAGAAACTTTGGTTCCGCACACTAACGATATTGCTGGCAGCAACGACATTGCTGTCCTCTACAAGTGCATACAATCTCCTGGTTTATGCTAATCAGGAGATAGATTCTTCTGCTCTTTCTGCAACTGTAACTGATGGAAACTATGAGCCCAACATCACCGTACAGGGTGGAGATCTGATTATTGACACCAACGCTGACGACAGTACAGTTCCTTCTGACAGTTTCTATTGGGGTTATTATCTTGAAGCAAACGGCGAAAAGAAAAGTAACGATGGTTCTAAGGAAAAGCCTTATGAGATTTCTTCACTTGAGCACCTGCTTAAAGTAAACGAAATCGTAAACGACAGTACCGGTGAAAACATTGATGTTGCAAATATCACCAAGAAGCATTTTGTACTTACTGCTGATATTGATATCAGCTCACTTGACGTTGATGATTTTGTTGAAAATACCGGTAATGCTTATATCATTTCTACCGACCATAAGAATCCGGACTCTCCGCAGGTATACATTAATATTGACGGTTCTTACGTTGACTCATACGGTCAGCCTCAGCGTCATAAGATTACCGGCGGTGCTTCAGGCTGGAATATTGAAATCCCCGGTCATCAGAATTTCTCACTTTTCGGTTATCTCAGTGAGAGATCTGTTGTCAGCAACATTATATTTGAGAACATCAATGTAAACGTAACCACCGTAAGTCCTCGTCAGATTGCACTTGTTGCAACAAAGAACGACGGTCTTATCGAAAACTGCAGCATCAACGGTTGCAGTATTACTTCCTCTCTGACAAGCAATCACAACAATCCTTACTACATTGTTGACGGCAAAAACTTCTATAACGGTGTCGCAGCTGTTGTTGCAGACAATGCGGGTATTGTACGCGGTGTCTCTGTAAATGATATCGCTATTACCGTCAAGGGTGAGGATGACTATATCGGTGCAGTTGTTGCACAGAACAGAGGTCTTATCACCGAGTCTTCAGTTTCCGGTATTCAGATTAACGCAACAGTCAATAACTACTATATCGGCGGTATCGCAGGCTACAACGAGCCTGATTCAAATGATTTCGGTATCCAGAACTGTTCTGTTGATATGGCAGGTACTAAGGGTACTACCAAAAACTTTACCCGCGGTGCATATGTTGGCGGTCTTGTAGGCAGTAACGACGGTTACCTCTACAATTCATCTGTAACAGGTACGTTCAGATCATCTGACAGCACAACAGTTGTTGCTTACAATATGCTCGGTAACGTAAGCTCTGCAAGTAAAGATCTTACTTATTACGGTGGTGCCGCAGGTATCAGCACCGGTAAAATCGCTAACGTTACTGTAGCTGATGTCGGTTTCTACTTCTCCGCAACAACAGCTATGAAAAGAGCATATTTTGGCGGTATTACGTCAACGGTTACTGCTGCTGATTCAATTGTTAACTGCGTGTCTACGGGTACTTTCTCAGCGGCTGAAAGCACTGACATTTACTCGGGCGGTGTTATCGCATATGCTCCTTCCGATATTGCTGACGGAGCAATCAAAAATACATATACTCTCTTCAGACTTAACAACCCCACAAAGACATATATGGGTGCTGTTATCGGTTGGGGCGGTAAAGCTTCAACACTTTCCGGTTGCTACTGGTCCGATCAGGTAAGCGGTTGCTCAACATCATATCTCCAGGTCGATGATTTTTATACCGACCTTATCGCAGGTGCTGATGCACTTACCGGTAACCTTTATTCAAAAAACAAGGCTGTTGTAGCCGGAAGAAACCTTACGGTTATTGTTGACAAAGATGAGCTTATAAACAGCTGGAACGGAACAGGTGTTGAATTCACAAAACCTGCTTCAGACATTACCGTTCCTACCAACGTTGCAAATAACAGCCTTGCAAAAGCACCTTACAGTGTTGAAGTTACTTTCCCTGAAGGTATCGGTTCATCCGATAAGGGTAGTATGTCGGTTTCATTCAATATTGATGTTCTTGTCACAACTGCAACAGGTGACCCCGACAATATAAACGACCCGATGATTATTTCCGGTGCAGCACAGACGAAGTTCCTTTCACTTGTGCCTTACGGTCATTTCAAGCTCGGTCAGCGTGTTTCTGTTGATGCTGATAGCTGGAAGGCACCGTTGTTCTCAGGTACTCTTGACGGTGACGGCAATACAATTTCGGTCGGCGGTTCGCTCTTTGATGCAGTTATCGGTAACAGAACAGGCGATATAGGCACTGCTCTCGATACTACAGATTATTCTACAAATCCCGACAACGATAATATCGATTATCACAAACAAGGCTACATAACAAACCTTACGGTTGAACTTTATGATAATATTACTACCTCGGTTTTCGGTAACGTTATCAATGCAACGTTTGTTGATGTCAGCCTTACTGACGGTGATCCTTCATCCGATGACGGTAACAGCGATACGTTCGATGGCTTTGTTGCTACACTTAAAAACAAGCGTGATGCAACTTTCATTTCTTCAGCCAACGGATTCTCATACATCTACGGCTGTTCAGTAGATGTATCTACTTATATCGAGAACGATTCAGCAGGCAATTCCTATAATGACCTTGCAATATTTATTGGTAAGCTCACCGGTAACGTAACGGTTGATAACTGTTATATCAACGCCAATATCTATATCAAGGGCGGTATTAATTCCAACACAGGCCGTGCAGTGTTCCTCGGCAACATTTCCGAAAATAAAGGCTATATACTTAACAGTGCTATTTGTACAGATGTAGTTAACATTGCATCCGGTATCAACGGCAACCATTGTGTAGTTGTTTTCGGTAAGATGGACAATGCTAATAACTTCGGCAAGTATAAGAATATCGTTTGGTCAAAGAATGTGCAGGATAAGCTTCTTTATCCGACAAATTCTACTTTTGACAAAACACAGATTCTTCTCTGGGGCGGCACTGCAACCTCAGGCAACAACTACTCATATCCCGAAAAGAATGTTGCCCCCGGTGTATCGTCAAGCTTTACTATAGAAATTCCCCATAACATTAAGGCGTTCACAGGCACAACAGCAAGTGATTTCTCTGTTTCTGCTGACAACGGTGAAGAAAGTGCTTTCACAATCCAGTCTATTGAGATGGATGGTATAAACCTTAAGTTTGTTGTAAAAGCAAAAGATGATGCTGTTGTTGGTTCTAAGGACAATATCCGCGTTTTCCATCAGCCCAGCGGACTTACCACTTTTGTAAAGCTCGTTGTCAAAGAGGCTGGTCTTACCTATAACGCTGAGGACGGATATTATCACATAACCTCAGCAACCGATATTAAGTTCATTTCCGAACATATTTCTGAAGGTGACCCCAACGCCAGCGGAAGTACTTACGGTCAGGCAGCATATTACCTTGATACCGATGTCGATATGACAGGTATAACTATGGCTCCTATCGGTAACGCAGGCGCACCTTTCAAGGGTGTCTTTACAGGTCCTGTTGATTCGGATGGTAAGCCGCTTTACACAATATACAATCTCAATATAGAAACTACTGCAGATAATGCAGGTCTTTTTGGCGCCGTTGATTTCAGCGATGCTGATTTGGTTCTCGGCTCAAACGGTGATACTGTCAAGAGAGGAATCAGCAATATAGCTGTTTCCGGTGCAACGGTAACAGGTAAAAACAACGTTGCTGTACTTGTCGGTTATGCAATAGACCCCGATTTTAGCATCTATGATGATAAGCGTAATGACGTATACGGTGACGTATATATTAAAAACATTATTATAAGCAACTCTAAGGTTTACTCCGGCATCAATACAGACACGGCTTCGGGTAAGAGTGCCGCTGCCGTGCTCGCTTATGCAGAGTGTGTAAACCTTGATATCAGCGATATAAAGGTTGACGGTGTCGAGATTATGACACGTCACTACCAGGCTGGTACCGGTTACTTTGTTGCCAAGAGAGAAAACAGCGGTGGCTATTCAGCAGGTATCGGCGGTGTAGTCGGTGTTATTCACGAGTATTATCGCGGATATAACGTTTCAGAAAAAATGACCGTTAATATCAGCAACGTTGATGTTTCGGGCTCAACAATCAGCGGTCTTAACATCAGAAACGAAAAGATCTACGCTCCCGCAAATGCCGGCGGTGTGGTTGGTTCCTTCTTTACTCAGTACACAGTCGATACAGACTATTACGCAACACTTGTTATTAACAATGTAAAGGTAAGCGATACCATCATAAAGTCATCCGGTAACGCAGGCGGCGTGCTTGGTGCATCTAACGTTATTACCAGCATCAACGCAGCTCACGTATACGGCAGCAAAAAGGCTGCAGGTGCTGAGGATGCCGAGGCACTTACGATGCGCGTGCTCGGTGAAACAGATCTGTTCCTTGGCGGTATTGCCGGTTATATCGGTGTAAAGGCAAGAGATGATCAGACAAATTCCAACGGTGAAAAAATTCTTGTCGGTGCTTCTGATGGTGCATCACTTACAAGAGTATACGGCTCAGTTACAAACAGTAAGGTTGAAAATGTTGACGTTCGTGCGATTATTGATGAAGAGGATCTGGTAAATCAGCGTGTACGTAACGTTACGGTCGGCGGTATTGTCGGTGCTATAAACGGCAATATGGATTCAAACGCTGTTTCAGGTTGTACAGTCACCGGCAGCCATATTGAAGGTGTTGTTGTCGGCGGTGTTGTCGGTTCAGGTGTTGAAACAACAGGTACTGCAGGCGAAAACCTTATTCCGGATGCTACTGTGGCTAACTCAATCAATATCGACAACTGCTCAGTCCTCGGCTCTGAAATTACAACAATCAACGGTTGTGTTCCTGCAGAGGAAAATTACCGTAATTGGATGGCATACGGTGTCGGCGGTATCCTCGGTACAAACAGACGCAACCTCTGGAGCTATGCGATGTATACCACAGTCCAGCGTTGCTATGTTGACCAATATACAACAATTACCAACACGATTACCGCTCCTGCTCATGCAGCAACAGGTGGTATTCTTGGTGCGGGTTACGAAAACGGACTTGTTGCAGGCTTGCTTGATATCAAGTATAACGAAGTCTATGCAAAAATCGTTTCCGAAAAAAACGAACCTTCAAATACAACAGTGTCTGATGCAACAGGAGATTACTATGTAACGCTCTCCGCAACAGGCGGTATTGTAGGTGCTCTTATAGGTAATCAGTACACCTCATACGAGCCTGAAGATTATGAAGTATGCGACCTTTCAAAGATCAGCATTCAGCACAGCATATTCGGCGGCTCAGTCATCGGTACTGACGGTATCGGTGGTGCGATAGGTGTTATTTCAGCAGCTTCTGCTTATAACACTAGCGATATTCCTACCAATCTTCTCAGTGATATCGCAATTACCGGTTCACTTGCGTCAACCCTTGATAATACCACTATCTTCCGTGGTGGTATAGCAATAGGTCATATACCTGTCAAGTCAAACGGTGTGGCGGATTCCGATGAAGATGACCACTATGCCTTTGACGTTGCTTCAGGTACCGATGTTACAAAGACATTCAATAAGATATACTTTACTTCATTCAGTATCGATACAACCAAGTGGCCTGTATTCGGCTATCATAATGCTGTAAGCACTACCGTATCATCTGATTTTTCTCCTCTTGCCGTAAACGCAAAAGCAATGCTTATAAATTGCTACGATGACGTTAACACAGAGGATGATAACGCAACTCGCCAGTTCAATGATGAAGAAAGTGCAGATACGTACGTTCTTCCTTCCGACCAGTATCCTGCTGAGAACCGTCCTGCAAGTGGCGGCTACTCCGTAGTCGGTCAGAAGTGGTACGGCTTCAATGCCGATATTGCAAGAGTTGAGAGCTCAGGCCCAAATGACCTTACTGTCGAGCCTCTCAACAGCGGTACAATGAAAGTTGCTATCAATTACGTCGGAACAGTAGGCGACAGTAACTGGTCTGTTCAGGTTGCTCTTCCTGCAGGCTTTGAGTTCAAATCAGACAATCAGGATCCGCTCGACTATGTCGAAGTAGGTGGCGAAAGATATTACCTTATAACCAACCCCTACGACCTTGGTATCGTAGGTAAGAATATGACTGACGGTGCCGCTAACCAGGGTAGCTTTGATGCAGAGCATCTTGCACTCAATTACTGGATTGCAAAGGATATTGATATTCCTGCGTCAATGTTTGTTACCGACGGTTTCTTTGACGGGGGCTTCATACCGATTGGTACTACTAAAGATGCTGTTCTTCCGTTTACAGGTACGTTTGAGTCAATGCCTGCGGGTACGTATACTTCAGCCGGCGGTACTGAGTTTGTTTCCGACGGTAATATGACAATCAAGGGTCTTCAGTTTGCTGACGGCTTACATATGGGTCTTTTTGACACTGCACAGGGTGCAACGTTCAGAAACTTTACACTTGAAAACGTTACTGCGGTATGCACAAAGGCATCTACAAATACGTCAAACATTTCTTATATCGGTGCTGTTGTCGCAACAGTTAAGGACTATGTAACGGCAGAGGGTATCACACTTAAAGGCCTTAACCTTTCAGGTGCTAACCATACAGCAGGTCTCTTCGGCGGTATAATTGCAAGCCCAACTACGGGTACTTCTGAGTCTGTAATTAAAAACTGTGCGGTTATCGGCGATACATCCGATGATGTTTACTCCAACGTTATCGTCGGCCGTTACGGTGCTGCAGGTATTGTTTCGCATACAACACATAACAGCACAAATATGTCCGGTATCACAGTTGCCGATGCTGAAATCACTCAGGAATTTACCGATGTTAAAGATAACGATTATTTCGACTATGGTGCAGCAGGTATTTCGCTTGCTTTCTCCGGCGTTATCGAGGCAGAGGGTGAGAACAGAAACAAGATTATCGGCTGTTCAATCACAGGTGAAGTGGCATCCGGTGTTGTTACACGTACCTATACTTCAAGTTCAAAGACTGCATTTACGATGTATGTCGGTCGTCAGATATCTGCATCAACTCCAACAGCACGTGCAGCAATAGTTTCTATTAACAACGTTGACGTTATCGGAACAAAGGTAACGGGTACGCACTCAGCAAATTCTACAAGTAATGCGTATAGCTACAGTGCTTCGGCAGGTATTCTTGCCCGTGTTGATGCTTGTAATGTAGACCATATAATTACCGACTGTACTCTTGACAGCGATACTCATATCAAAGCTCTTTACGGTGCAGGCGGTATCGTAGGTTGTTTCGAATCACCTCAAACTTCAGCTACATCATTAGCTTTCCGTCTTTCAATAAAATCTTGTGAGACCTATGCGACTGTTGAAATAACTGCCACTGATAACATACTTCCGACAAACTCTAATTATACTAACCGCAATTGTGTCGGTGCAGGTGCTATTCTCGGTTACGTTACAAGATATATACTGCCTTTCTACATAACAATAAGTGATTGTACGGCAGGCGGTATTGTACGCGGTATAGGTAATATCGGTGGTATCATCGGTGCAAACTGGACTTCAGTCAATAACGGTACGTACGCTGTTAGCAAGAGAACTAATCATTTTGTAGAAAACTGTGTAGTTTCTGCTAAGCTTGAAACGTCAGAAGGTGTTTCTGCATTTGCGGCAAACAACGTGTGGGCAGGTATTATCGTTGGTCATGAATGTAGTTCTTACTATATTTCTACCCAAAGCGGCTGTCTGATAGAAGGTAACTTTACAAGTGAAAACTACCCGTTCTACAACATTTATATCTCAGACAGCGTATACCGTGACGACTATGTACGACTTTACGGTATTACCAACTCAAATAACAACTACTCACCCAACACATACCCTGACTATATCAATTATATATACAACCTTAACAGAACAGGTACCTACACTATTGAGAACAATGCGTCGGGTACAGCCAACAACTCAAGTGCAGGCGGAACGTCTTGCGTAACATATACGGACGACACCTACAGAGTATCAGTTAAGCGTAATCTCGATTCGGAGAAGTATATATATAAGCTCAATTACAACTTTATACAGGCCTCCGGATACTCGTTTAATACAAGTGAGTTTGCTATTGATACGTCTGTTTCCGAGTCAAATACAACCGATCATTTCTACTTTGAATCCGCCGCTTCAATAGACGGATTCACTGTTACGGCAGATACCAATAAGGGTGCAGTAACGGCCGAATCAACAGAATTTGTGCTGGAGAGCATAACCTGTGATGATTCCCGTGTCACAATCACGTCTGAATCCGGTGTTCCCGGTCAGTATCTGCTTACAACCACACCTCTTGAGGGCAGTGTAAATTCACAGCTTTATTTCAATTATTCAAACGGCCTTACACTTACGCTGGGCATTGAAATCGAAATCAAGCCTGAGGACTATTGGTTCAGAGCAAACGCAGTTGACAGTTCTGTCAACGATATGCTTATCTTCAATGCTGCTAACCTCAGCTACGTCAAGAGCACAGCAAGTGCTAAGTCAATTATCACTCAGTGCTACGATGTATATTGGACGGTAAGCGATGCCGATACAATTGCTGCAGCAAATGCCGCAATTGCAGGCAAGACACTCGGTGATGTCTATACAGATGAATTTATCAACGAGCTTGCTAATTATCAGCATCCCAACCCGGCATATGACGGTACAGAGGCTACGGAGAGATACATCACTTTCGACAAGATGTTCTCTACCGACAACCTTGAGGAACGCCGTGCAATTCTTCTTTCCGATCTGGTAGGCGAAATAGGTAACACAGCTTTTGACGTTCACGGCAAGGATTGCGGCCCGACTATTTACAACCGTAACGATGCATTTGTCGGTACTTATAAGGTTCTTGAAGCTCTCGTTGTTTCGGGTCTTACCCAAGCAAACGAAACCTACAAGATTTACGGACTCGACCTTCGTGCCGATACCGCGAACTATGTTACTGAAGAAACCCATGCGGGTATGTTCAACAAGATCGGCTCAGATGCAATAATCAGCGGTGTATCGTTTATCAATCCCAAAATTACGGTTGTCAAGCAGGGCACGGACGAAAACTATGCCGGTGTGCTTGCAGGCGAAATTGACGGTGCAAAGCTCAGTAACATTTCTGTTTCCTCCGTCAACGGCGACAGAGCTTTTGTTGTCAGCGAACGTATTGTTAACTTTGCAGGCACAAACGCAGGTGCTGTTGCAGGTAAGATAAGTAATTCCACACTTACCGATATCAGTGTCAGCGGTGTTGACGTTGTCGGTGCGGCTACAGCAGGCACTACTCTCAGCGATACAACTATCAAAAACGTATTCGTCGGCGGCGTTGCAGGCGTATTCAGCGGCACAATCAAGCCTGAAGACGGTGCGGATGACAAACCTTCTGTTACGGTATCTGACGTAAGATTGCTTGTAAACAGAAAAGAAAGTGAGCACAAGAGCTATGTTGCTTATGCAGGCGGTATTGCCGGTGAGGCATCAGGCGAAATTATCGGAGCTGAAATATCGGCTCAGATAAGCGGATGCACTGCTGGATATACCACATCTAAAGGTGTATTTATTGTCAGCTACGCACCTAATGCTTATTCAGAAACAGGTGACCGTCTCGGCGGTGCAATCGGTCTTGCCAAGGGCAACCTTAAGGTAGCAGATGTGCAGCTCAATTCAATTTCCGTAAATGCTTACGACGTAGCAGGCGGAATTATTGCAGAGATTGCAAACGATGCAGGTAACGTTGAAATTACCGGCTGTGATATCGGCACAGAGTCAACTCCGGCAAATATCACTGTAATCGGTGCATCTAATAAAACAGGTGTTGCAAGAAACCGTTCCGTTTATGCTGCAGCCGGCGGTGTTGTCGGTTATGTTGATAACCTTGCCGTTCTCAGAATAAGCGATTGTGATGTATTCGGCAAAATCGGTCAGTATTCTGTTGAGCATAAGAATTGTACTGCAGGCGGTATTATCGGCTTGATAGGTGAGAATATTGCTTCGCTTGACAGTATAGTAATTACAACGTCAACCGTTCAGGGTGAGGTTGCGGGTTATCGTCGAAGCTATGAGACGGGCGATAATCTGCGTGCCTTCGGTGCAGCAGGCGGTATTATCGGTAAGATATACAACTTTGCAAGCAAGTCTTCCGGATCTGATGACGTTATGATTTCCAAATCCATAGTTTCTGCAAAGATATATCTTTATAACAGCGTCAGTGGTGAAACCGAGAAGGCAGACTATGCAACACTTGAAAATCTGAGCGATACAAACGTCGGCAAGATTATCGGTGAAGTCAGAAATGACGGCAGCGACAGCAATTTTGCCAAGACGGCAGGCAGTGAGCTTGACAGCAATGTCAAACTTACAAACTACGTATCAGAGGTTTACTTCTCATCGTATCCGCAGAACATTGTTGCTTACGGCTGCAATACGTTCTACACCAACCAGTTTAACGATGCTGATGATACCTATATTGATATAAATAAGGAAAATCGCTACACATCAGCGGAAGCAGAAAGTACCGATACGGTAAGCTCGTTTATGGTGGATAGCACGGTTGCTGACACTGAAAATGAGCCCGATGATTATAACAGCGGTACATATTCTGATGTCGCTATCATCACGTTTGATGAAGAAAATGTCCAGCAGGGTACAACTTCATCAAGATATTTCAGACTCGCTTATGACAATATCAGACTCGACGACAGCCTTGACAAGAAAATCAAGTTTGAAGAAAAGTTTGGTATTTCGGTTGAGGATGACACTATTGACCTTAACAAGGTAACCGTTTCAGCAAACTTCTATAACGGTGAAAACCCCAGACTTACGGAAACAGTAGATGGTACGACATACAGCTACTCTTACTATCCCGGTGTTATTACCTTAGCTTCAGAAGAAAATGTTGATATCGTCGGTTATATCAGTGCTTCTTATTCATACGGCCTCGAAGTAGGTATTCAGTTTGTAAGTATGGAAATTGCCGGTAACGGCAGTGCTTCAAATCCGTTTGAGGTTGAGAAGCCCAAGCACTTTAAGGTTGTACGTGCACTTCGCGGTGCTTACTACGAACAGGTTGCAAATATCGACTTTGCAGCAGCTGATGCTAATCAGTACAGCCCCACAACAGACGGTGCACTCTTTGCAGACGGCAAGGGTATCGATCCTATCGGTACTTCTTCCGCTCCCTTCACCGGCGTTTATAACGGTCAGGGTTACGTTCTTTCTAACGTTTATATTGCCCGTCCTGACGAAGAAAATGTCGGCTTCTTCGGCTACATCGGTACAGGTAACAATGCGGCAACACTCAAGAACATTCATATTGAGCTGGCGTCTGAAATTGTCATAACCGATGAAGATGATGCCCTTATCGGCGGTATTACAGGTAAAGAAAAAGTTGGCGGACTTGTAGGCTACGCAAATAATGCGATTATTACTAACTGTTCAGTTGCAAACGGTTTTGTAATAGCACGTACAGCAGTCGGCGGACTTATAGGCAGAGCAAATGAGGCTCAGCTTGATTCTTGCTTTACTTCAACATCAACTTATTCATCCGATACAAGTGCATCCGCATCTTCAACCCGTAAGAATGTCGGTGCTCTTATAGGCTTTGTAGGTTCAACAACAAGCATTAAAAATTCCTTTACTCTCGGTCTTGCAAGTGTCGGTACAACAACCACCAGCGGTGTTGCAGGCGGCTTTGTAGGCTACGTTAGCTCAGGTACTCTCAGCATTGCTGATTCACTTGTTGGTGCAACAGTGTCTGAATATACAGGTCTGAGCAACGAAGGTAAGAACTACAGCGGTCTTACCGTAGGTCAGAGTGCAGGTGTTGCATCCGTTGTTGCTTCCGGCATAACGGTTGCTCCGACAAACGCACTGCTTATTGACAACGAGTCGATTATTAATCCGATTCTTACAAGCGGCGCAACAGTAACAAATGTATTCGTTGACGTTGATCTTGTTGGTTCACTTAACGGAACAGAGGAATACACAAACGTTACTAAGGTTGACGGTCTATACAACTTCTCTGTCAGCTCTGATGATGAAATAGCAGGTGACGCTTACACGGCAGCTTACGTTGATATTGCCGTATTACCTCTCGAGGTTGACCCCAACGAGGTAGCAGACAAGACGAACGAAACTGTAAAATATGCAGGCTATATGTATCCGTTGACTGTTGACCACAACGGTGAGTATCTGTTCTCATCATCTGTCCTTGACCTTACTGATACTGTCGAGTATCCCGCAGGTTTGGACGCTGATATGTACGGTATTAAAACGGCAGACGGCGTTAACAAAAACACCGATCTTCTCTTCCGTGATACCGATGGTTCAACAAAGGTTTATCCCAACTCATACTTAAGTGAAGAGGGTGCTGTTCGTAACGACGGCAAAGATTACGACAACGGCGAAGTTGCTTACGACACAAGGCTGCCTTACTTTGATATGAAAAAGTCAGTCAGCGTAGGCGATATAAGCGTTGATGTAAACAGAAAGGTCTATTATCCCGTACGTGGCAGTAAGGATTCAAAGGGTGGTACCATCTATTCAATCTCAACTGCAAGACAGCTGTTTGCACTCAGCAATAGCTACGAGGCTGCAAAGGGTTCGAAGTTCTATGATTTCTATACCTTAAATGGTGTACTCGACATCGACGCTGAATCTGCAAGCCGCAACTATATGATGGTTGCAGACGTTGATTTGAGCGGCGAGAACTTCGTGCCGATAATCGGTTATAAAGGAACGTTCGACGGTAACGGCTATACTGCTGATAACCTTACTATCAATATGCCGAATGATAACGAAATCGGTCTTTTCCGTACTCTCGAAAGTGGAACAATCCAGAATCTTACAATCGGCGTAAATGAAATTCAGGGTAACAACAACGTAGGTGCTCTGGCGGGTGCTGTTGTTGTGCGTGACGGCGATAATAACTTGAGCAAAACCAGTGTTACTATTTCAAACTGTCACGCTGTTATGTCTGAGGGCGGAGAAGGTATCGTTGCAACAGGCTCTAATGTCGGCGGCCTTATCGGTGCAGCTACACGCAGCGGTAAAAATTACGGCGTTGACTCATCCTCGGCTTCTGTAACCGTCAGCGGTTTCAATGCAGTCGGCGGTCTTATAGGCTACTGTGAGCTGGCTGTTACAAACAGCTATTCAACCGGTGCGGTTAATGTTGAGTTTGTTCCTTCCGACACTCCCGTTCAGATTCATGCATGGCTTGTTAACGGTACTAGGCCCACATCGGTTGCTTCAATTAAGAGCTCTGCTCAATTCGGTGCCGGTGGTCTTGTCGGTATTCTTTATAACGAATCCATGGTAAGCGAGTCTGCTACGGCGGCTATTACGTACTGCTTTGGCAGCGGTATCGTTACGGTCAGTAACGCTGCTTACAACAACGGACAGGGAAATTACAAATACGGTATATACGGTGTCGGCGGTCTTGCAGGCGTTACCTATAAAGGTACAAACGTAAACACTGCTTTCTCAAGCGGTAACGTATATTACTGCTACGGTAATCCTGACGGTGCTCTGCCTGCGTGCGATAATACTACCGTAGGCGTAGGCGGTCTTATAGGTGTCAACTATAACGAACTTTCCAGCGTTTACTCCAGTGCTTCCGTCGCAGCTGATTTCGGTGACGTAGAGTCTGCAACCCTTGTTGGTGCAGGCGGCGTTATCGGTGTCGCTTACGGTAAGCTTTCCGACTCTTATTCATCAGGTGCAACACTCGGTACAACATCTACCAACGATTACAGCAATTCCAACTACGGTGTAGGCGGCGTTATCGGTGTGCTCAGCACCAATGCGACAAGTGCTAACCTTTTCTTTGACCTTAATGTTTCAATTACCGATCAGGTTGTAGGTAAATATATGGGTGACAGTAAGATTGATTCTGTCTCTTCTGCACTCACAACCGAGGAGCTTACAGCAGGTAACAAAAACCTTATCAACTATAATTTTGGTTATATTAAGGGTGCTTATCCGTATCTCAACAATTTCTTTGAGAACGATGTTCTGTTGGTTGTCCGACTCAATGCTCTTCTCAGCGTTGTTGCACTTCAGCTCAATCCGCTTGACGTTTCAGCGGCAAATGGTGAAGGCATTTCGATGGCACTGAACATCCCGACGCAGTTTGAATATATTTCCAGCGGCGGTGCGGACGATTCAGAGAACGTAGGTGTTTATAAATACGGCTATGCTGATAAAAACAATATTGTCGATGCAGCACAGGGCGTTATTGACGACGTTACTCATACGCTCTCAATTCAAAGAACACAGAATGAAGCACAGTATGTCAACTTTGTTATCACAATCGAGTCGAAGGATGATGAAACGGCAGATAAGGACGGTCAGGTTTATGCACAGGTTGCTAACCGTCTTGTATCCCGTCTTTGCGCTCCGATGCTCGGTACAGAGTCTCATCCTTACCTCGTTGCAACTCAGGAAGACCTCAAGCACGTAGGTATGACTGCTGATGAGCTTGATCAGATCAGCGTATCTGACCCTGATTCCATGTACAGGCAGTGGGCGACTCCCATTCTTGAAAACGGCACACCCGCAAGCGGTAAAGTCAACTTCAAGCTTATGGGTTACGTTCCGCTTGACGGATACAACAGAACAATCAAGGACCTTAAAGATGAGGTTTACAACATTGGTGGTCAAAACATCAGGTACGAGGGTATTACCTTCGATGGTAACGGATACTCTATCAGAAACCTCAGCACCAGACTTTTTGAGACAATTGACGTCAATTCAAAGCTCAGCAATATGACCTTTGAAAACGTTAACTTCAGCTCCAACAGTTTGATAGGCAAGGTTGCAGGTACGGTAGAAGGTGTCAACGTTTACGGCACCGCTTCCGGCAGCAATGTTGCAGGTATTGCTTACGAGGTTGTTAAAACAGACGATACGTTGTCCGGAAAAATCATAGGCTCGGTTGTCGACCTTGACTATGCGGATAACGCTTCTGCAAGTAACGTAGCAGGTGTTGCCGTTATTAACGGCGGTATTATTGAGCTTTGTGCTTCCGCAGGTAGCTTCACAGGTGATTACGTATCCGGCTTAGGCGGCATTGCTGTTACCAATAATGGTACAATACGCAACAGCTTCACTATCGGCAACGTTGATTTCCGTGATGCAACTAACCTCGGCGGTTTTGTCAACAACAATACTGCTGACATAATAAATTGCTACACTCGTTGCAACATTATGTTAAGCGGTAACGGTACTGGCAGTGTAATCGGCGGCTTTGCAGCTCATAATAGCGGCACAATCAAATCAGCCTATTCATCGGGTATGTTTGATCTTGCAGCCGATACAAATCCGTACAGCATTTTTGTTGCCAAGTCCACAGGTGAGCTTGAAGACTGTATGTTTGATAAGCAGATGAGCGGCAGTAAATTCAGCGGTATTTATAATCTTGCTGAACGTACTATTGATATCATTAACCTTACAAATCATCAGTCGATGAAGAGCACAGATACTCTCATAGCTTATAAAGTATCTGACGGTATAGTTACAGACAGTGCAACCGAGACGTATCACAACGTATACTATCCGCAGTTGACTGCTATTCTTAATACTGAAGAATACGAGACCATAGACGGCAAAAATGTTGAAACCGTACGCAGCCGTATGTACAGAGTACTGCGTGCATACTCGTTCATCAGTTCGGCAACTGCACTTGTAGGTAACGATAACTATATCGATAATCTTGCTCTCGGCAGTTCAACTCCGCTCAGCTATGATGCGGTTAACAGAGACCTCTGGAAACGTACATCAGGCTCTGAGCTTGCCTCGGCAACCATCTTTGGTGGATCAAGTAACGTAAACGGCAGAAGAATACTTGCTGTAAACTCATTGCCCGGCGACTACGATGCAACTGCTGACAATCGCTCGGTAATCAGTGCAATAGTTACTGTTACCGACTTCTACGGCTTAAGTCTTGCAGAGAAAGCACAGCTTGACCTCTTTGCTGAGGTAACCGGTCTCGGTCACCCCAACTTTGCAGGCGGTCAGGGTACAGTAGCTTCTCCGTTTGAGATTTCAACTCCCGACCAGTTTGTTGCTCTCTCATTCTACGGCACAAATTCAGCTAACAACTTTAAGGTTGTTAACGATATTGATATGGGCGAGGTTGTATGGTCATCTTATATCGACAACTTTAAGGCTAACCTCAACGGTAACGGTAAGACTATTTCAAACATCACAATCAGTGTTGAAGGTAACGATTCACTCTTCGGTACTATCAACGGCGGTAAGATTGACGGTCTCGGCATCGCAGGTATTGATGTCACTGTTACAGGTAAGCAGGGCGGCGGTATGCTTGCAAAGGCAGCCCAGAGCGGTTCTGTAATTACCAACACCTATGCAGTAGGTACGGTAAATGCTTCTGCTACAGGCGGTCAGTCTGCAGTCGGCGGTCTCGTCGGTTACTGTAACGGTGCAACAATCGACGGCTGTATCGTTTCCGGTAAGATTGATTCCGATGCTTCTGTAACCGGTGGTGTCGTTGCTTCGGCAAGTGACGGTTCTAAAATCCGTAACGTTCTTTCAACTGTTTATATCGATGCTTCCTCTGCTGCCGGCGGTGTAGCTGCAGGTATCGCAGGTTCAGTTGACGGCATTGTTACGCTTGAAAACTGCGTATTCGCTTCCGATGTCAAGGCTGCAACAAGCGGCAATATAACAGGTGACGGTGCAACATACAGCACATGCTACTATGATAAGCAGCTCTCATCTGTAGAAGACGCTTCAACATCAGCTCTTACTCACTACCTCACAAGCGGTGCTTCAATGAGTCAGCTTGGTTTTGGTAAAAATCAGACTGAATTTATTGAATCAATGACCAGACTTAACGACGATAGCTTTATGGGTTATCCCGTACCGGTTGCGTTTGCTAATACAGATGCAGCTAACGGTTTTGTTCCGAGTGAACAGTTCCTTGCAGGTGTCAAGCTTGCAAGTGCAAGAATTAACCTTGCAAGCGGTGCAGGTGTAGGTTCAATCACAACCTTCACCAATATTACCGCTCCTTCAGTGCTTGGAAGCTATAAATCTGTTAATGAATTCGGCGAGGAAGTCATTTGTAATTTCGATGCACAGCTTACATATGGCACCTATGATGAGAATCCAAATAATACTTATAATTACTACCTTGTCAAGCCCGCAGGTACAACAACCCAGATTGATACCGATACTGCAGCACTTCCTCTTGGTGTTAAAGCTGAGCGTTACGCTGAATATAAACTCAGTGACGGTAGCTTCGATGGTGGCAAGATGCTCAGATACCTTGATCTTGACGTTGGTAAAACCCTCAAGGTAACTTATCAGTACAGTGGTCTTGATACCGGTGCAAATGCAGTTCTCTCCGTATTCTCAGGTATGAGCAATATCTCAGGTGTTACAGCATTTGCTGTCAGTGGTAAGCACAGCGGAAACCTTTGCTCAAGCATGGTAGTTCCGATGGATGCTGACGAAGGTGCATATATCCTTCGTGTTGGCAGTGAGCTTCCCACAGGTAAGTCAATAGCTTCGGTTTCTGCCGAGGTTCGCAATAACGGTTCCAAGGTTCTCGGTGTTAAGCCAGTCGATAAACCGCTTGAAAATGGCACATACAAGCTTGCAATAGCAGGCAATAACATCAACTGTGATGAAATTGTCATCTTTATCAACGTTGTAGATGCTCCCAACTGGGGTGTCCGCAAATTATTCAATCTTTTCTAAAATTTAATGAAAGGGGGATTTAGCTGAATATGAAAGATATGAAGAAAAACTCAGTACAGCTTGTAATTGCAGGTATTGTTGTTGTTCTCGTCGCTATCTGCGGTACTTTTGCCTGGTATGCAGTCGGTAATTTTTCAACTGTAAAAAATATCAGCTTTTCAATGTCAAGTCCGACTACAGAAGAGTCAATAGATTCAGGTATCAGCGAAATCCAGATTTATGACCCTGATAGCAGAAATTGGGAAAAATATGACGGTGAAATCCCCCTCGGTTTTGTTCCCGGTCAATTCTATAGATTTAAGGTACTCTTCAATGCCGATGAATCTCAGCATAACTGGCTCAGACTCACAGGCTTTGAAGAGCCTGCACAGGACGAAGTTGTTCTTATCAAAGCTCTGCAGTACAGTGTTAAATTCACATCGGATGGTAAAGACGATTACAAGGATTTTGTAATCAGTCACAAAGAAGATAATAAGCCTTATGTGGAACTCATTTCTCAGAAGCCGGTAACAGAGTATACCGAAAAAGAGAACGGTATGTATGTTCTCTATTACAGTATTAAGCTTCCCGATACAGCAGGGAACGATTATTTTGACCAGAGTTTCAATGCTGACGTTGAGCTTATTTTCCAGTAATTTAAATTTAAACTATCCGAAGGGGCAGCTATGAAAAAAGTAATCTCTAAAGTAATAAACGTAATACTTGTACTTGTCCTTCTTCTTGCCGCAGGCGTTATGTTGCTTACAGGCATCAACGCTAAAAGCGGTAAGGCGACAACTGTTTTAGGTTACGGTTTTATGGCTGTCCAGACGGGTAGTATGACTCCCGAATATCCTATAGGTTCAGTTATAATTGTCAAAGAAACAGACCCCGCAAAACTCAATGAAAAAGACGTAATTACCTTTTATTCAAGCCATCCGGGTCTCAATAATATGATTGTTACCCACCGTATTGTCGACGTTATTGATGATGGCGACGGTACATACAGCTTCACCACCAAGGGTGACGCTAACACCATTAACGACGAATATCCCGCTGAAGGCGAGAAGATTATCGGCAAGGTAATCGCTAAAAGCTCGCTTATGCAGAAGCTTGTTAATCTCAGACAGAATCCGGCAACGTTCTTTGTGCTGGTTCTTCTGCCCATGTGCGTTATAATCGCTTATGAGGTTTTTACTATCTACAAAAAAAGCACCGCCGCAAAGGACGGTAATACAGATGAAGAAAAGAAATAAGCTTTTTGCAGTACTCAGCGTTATTATATTTTTGCTCGCTGTCCTTATATGGATGCCGAGACTATTCGGAATGAATACCTACTACGTAAGCTCCGACAGTATGGAGCCTGCAATCAGTAAAGGTAGCCTTGCCTTCTCCGGGCAGGTTGAAATACAGGACATAAGGGTAGGGGAAGACGTGCTTGTTTTCACAAGCCCCGTCAACGGCAAAACCTTTATGCACCGTGTAATTTATATCAACGAAACCGAACAACTCATATATACCAAAGGTGACAACAACAACGTTGCCGATCCCGTTCCTGCCGAATTTGCGGCTTGTAAGGGCAAGGTTGTGTTTGATATTCCTTTTGTTGGTTATGCCGCCTGGGCACTCGATACATTACCCGGTAAAATCGCAGTAATTGCTTTTTATATAGTCTGTGTGGCTGTAATGATTGAAAGCCGCAGAGCCAAGAAATCACAAAAAGAGGTGGACTCAGAATGAAAAATAAAATAATCTGCCTTGTTCTTTCTGTTGTGTTGCTTGTCGGTCTCGCAGGCGCTAACGGTGCCTATGCCTGGTTTACGCTCAGTTCAGGCGGCTCGCTTGGCGGTGCAGGCGGCAAACACAGCTTTTCTACCGGTAACGTCGGATATATACTTACAGGTAGCTTTTCAACTGATTTTGACAGCAGTAAAATTATTCCGGAGGATGAACTTCTCGCTTCTTTTGACGCTGAAGCTGATGTTACGGATATTGCAAAAATTTCAGATCATCCTGAATGTAAAATGTTTATTGAAAGCACGTCTTCAATTGATACACAGCTTCGTATAAAAGTAGTTTACGGCTATGGTGATGAAAAAGAAGTTGCTTTTGATAATTCCACAACATCTCCGCTTACCGTTGAGCTTACAAATCCCGAAAGTTGGGATTATAACGGCGGTTATCTCTATTATGGTGCTTTTGATGAAGCTACTCAGTCTTCCGCTGTTATCCCTGCTTTCGATGCGACTCAAGAGGAGGCATCTCCTGCAGTTATTCCGCTTTTCAATTCAATCCGTTACAGCGGTGAGAATACTGAAAGCAGTATGATTTCAGGCAAAGAGAATCTCAAGGTAAAAGTAATCTTCGAAGCCAGACAGTCCGAGATTGCTAAGTGGTCAACCGTTGGTGAAATCTACACTTCGGAAACAGAGTAATTTATGAAAATATTTAATATTATCTACAATATCATCGCAATTACAATTACCCTTGTTTTTCTCTTTACCGTAGTTGTTATGGCTACGGGCACGAAAGTTTTTGCTGTTGCAACACCGAGTATGGAAACTGAAATTTCCGAAGGCTCAGTTGTATTTGTTCGTGAGGCAGAGGAATACTGCGAGGGTGACGTAATTACAGCCAAGCTTTTTGGCGATAATGATAATACGTTCACTCACCGCATAGTCAGTGTCGATAGTGAAAACGGTCTTGTTTACACAAAAGGTGACAGCAATATGTCTCCTGACCGTTTGCCGACCGCTGTATCCGATATCATCGGTAAGGTTGTTTTCAGCGTGCCGTATCTCGGTTTGCTTTCGCTGAATTTTAACAGTACTACCATTATTTTTGTTCTTGCGGCTGTACTTGTTGTTCTTATGCTTGTACGTTTTATTCTTTATAAAAAATCCGATAAGGAGGTAACCGAAAATGAAAAGATTCAATAAACGCGGTGTTATGAGCGTTATTCTTTCGCTTATGCTCGTTTTTTCAGTCGGCTTCTATTCATCGGCTGAGCATACTACTGCGTGGTTTACTGCTTTCGGTGAAGCTGCAAAAGAGTTTAATATGGACAGTATAGATATTACCTCCGATTTCAACGGTGAAACAGCTGAACTCAAGTTTGATGCGGCAACTAAATTTGCCGATGCAGACGAAAGAAGCAAAATGTTTGAGCATGCTTGTAAGTTCTTTACAGTTACCCTTACAAATTCGGGCGACAGAGATGCATTGGTGTTTGTAGATTTAACTGAAGATTCAAGAGCAGTTACAATCGACAAAGGCGTACGCTGCTATATTTATGAGTATACAAATACTTTAACGTATAATGCCGACGAAGTTACAGAGGTTGTTCCGGGCGTGTATGAAAATGCCGACGGTAAGCGTGTTATAGAAAGTAACGGCACTTATTTCAGAACAGAAAGAATGGTTGCTGATGTCCTTACCGATGTGATAGGCGACAGACAGACCGAGCTTGAAGGTATGACCCCTGAAGAACAGCTTGCTTTCCTGAATCAGACATCGTCCAATCTTATTGAGCTTAAAGCAGGTGAAACAAAGAACTTCTGCTGTGTATTCTGGGTAGAGTACGATTCCTTTATGGACGATAAAAATAAAAATATTACCATTAAAAACGGTATCCGTACTCTCACTTGTAATGTTGACGTTGTTATTAACGCAGTACAGGCAGAGCATTATCCCGTAGCAGAAACAACATCTGCTGAATAAATAAAACCAAAACTTTAACCGAAAGGGCGACAAAATCAAATGAGCAAAAAGGCTGTAAAAAAGAATAAGAAATTCAAGCTCAATCCGTTTGCGGTTGTCGCTTTGGTGGTTTGCGCTCTTGCCGTAATTTATACCGCAACAACTGCCTGGCTTACGGGTGAGCCACTTAATCCTATTCGTTTCACCTCTCTGCAGGATTTTGACTATAAGATGAATGTCTATTTTCAGCAGGATGACGGTACGAAAATCTATGTGATTCAGGATTCGGAGGATAAAGGTGAATATACTGCATCGTCAGGTGCAATTCTGCTTGATTATGAAGATGCTTCGGCACCTAACTACGTCAGCCGTCTGCGTGCTGAAATCAAACAGCTTGGTAACGGAGTAGCTTTTTCAAGGGTTAAGGTTTCACATGAGTGGCTTTATACTCCGCTTGATGGTGAAAAAACAAGGCTTCAGGGTGAAGTAAATCTTCCGTATACACTCAATGCGGAAAAGTTTGTTGATAAGCGTATGAATGACGGATACGTCTATCACATAGGCTCTCTTGATGAGAGTAAGGGGTATATTGAAGTTGTCAACGGCTTTGACGGTGCAAACTTCGATGCATCTGCAATAAGTGCTCTCAACGGTACAGTTGAGCTGTCTGTCAACATTACTGTCGATGCTGTTCAGTTCAACCGCTGTCAGCAGTTCTGGGGTACAGGCTCACGTCCCTGGGCATAATATAAATAACCTGATTTTCTGGAGAATAATCAATGGCAAACGCTAGACAAAAAAAGAAAAAGAAAAATGCAGCCGCCGCAAAGCAGGCGGCTACGGCATATAAAGGCAAAAACGCGCCGATAAAAGCTGCTCCGGTTAAAAAGCCTCAGGAAGAAAAGAAAGAGCCCGTTGTGGTTGAAACTCCTGTTGCTGAGCCTGCAAAGGTTGAGGTTGCAAAGACCGAAACTCAAATAGCACTGAAAAAAAAGCAGCCTGCTGAAAAAACTTCCGCTAAGGCTAAATCTAAAAAATCCAAGCCCAATAAGTCATCCAAAGCTAAGGCTGTGAAAAAATATAGCGGCAGTCTTGCAAAACAGCTCAAAGCAAAAATTGAAGCATTTGGTGTCAATAAGTTTGCTGCGGTTGTTCTGGCTGTCAGCGTGCTGATTACTGCGGTTTGCATTATTGCCTGGGTTACTTCAAGCCGATTCGGCATTCCGGATGAGGCTGTTCCTGAGTACGAAGGCAGAGATATTTCGTCTGAGCTGACGCTGTACGTAACAGAGGATCTTGCGGCTCAGTATGAATTTTCGGATAAAATGAAGCGTAAGGGTGACACGAAGGCGTTTCGCTATTATGCTTCTGACGAGCTGATATTTTCTGAGAAAAGGTCTCAGGCCGCACTTAATCTTGTCAACGTGTCGGATAACAACTGCGTTATTATAGCTTCTATAGTTGACGAAGCGGGTAATATCTGCTACAGCTCAAGAGGGTTGCCTGCAGGTCGCATCCTTACTGATATAGGCATAAACGGACAAAACTACGGCACATATAAAATGAAGCTTGTCGTTGCGGGCTATGACCCCGAAACCTATGAGCTTATAGGTGTACAAAGCTCGGATTTGACCGTTCAGGTCGGAATTGAAGAGGAAACTTCTGATGTCACTCAAACACAAGGCTGAAAAACCTGCAGAGCAGGTTGATAAAAAGCGTAACCCTAAAGTAGTTCAGGCTGCCGCAATGCTGTCGGCAAGCTGTCTGCTTATGGTTATTGCAGCTTTTGCACTGGGCAGTCTCGGCTTTTTTCATATGATTGGCGGCTGGTTTATTCCTCGAGGCGATGTAAAGGTCGGTGTTATTTCCGAAGAAAATCAGATAAAATCGCTTGACGGTAAAGAGATTGTCTATCGTGTTAATTCTGATGTTGTTTTTGAACACACCTATGCACAGGGAACAATAATGCTTGAAAACCCTGCGGTTTCTAAATATAGCCTGCAGTTTTCAATTTATCATCCCAAAAATATTCAGGATGCGATATACGAATCACCAACACTTAAGCCCGGCGAATGCATACTCAGCGATAAGCTGACCAATACCATGTCTGTGAAAAAAGGCAGTTATACTTGTATGTGCATTGTAAGAGCTTATGATGCTGACGGTAACTACTGCGGTAAAAACACCTGCACAATCAAGATTGAAATTTTAGATAACTGATAAAAAGCTGTAACCGATTGGTTACAGCTTTTTTCTTAATAATTCTCAGGCTTTATCTGGAAATATGCTTTTGCGTGTGAACATACGGGGCAAATCTCAGGGGCACCCTTGCCCATAAAGATGTGCCCACAGTTTCTGCACTGCCATATAGCATCACCGTCACGGCTGAAAACAAGTCCGTCATTGATGTTGGAAATAAGCTTTCTGTATCTTTCCTCGTGCTCTTTTTCAATCTTTGCTACGTTTTCAAACAAAAAAGCAATCTGGTCAAATCCTTCCTCCCTTGCAGTTTGAGCAAAGCCTGAGTACATATCTGTCCATTCGTAGTTTTCACCTGCGGCGGCATCTGTCAGGTTGTTTAGCGTTTCGGGCATCTTGCCGCCGTTAATCAGCTTGAACCAGATTTCTGCGTGCTCTTTTTCGTTTTTTGCCGTCTCCTCAAATATTGCCGCAATCTGCTCAAACCCGTTTTCTCTTGCCTTTGCCGCATAGTATTGGTACTTTGTGTGTGCCTGACTTTCACCTGCAAATGCGGCAAAAAGATTTTTCATCGTCTTTGAATCTTTAAGTTCCATTCTTTTCTTCCTTTCGTTTATTTTAATGTTAGTATTGACTTGAATTTTTCAGGTTATTCTTATAGCTCTTTTTATTGCGCCTTGAAAAAAACAATGTAAAGTGTTATATTTAACTTTAGAAAAGATGTTATCCTGTTAACCTCCCTCTGATGAGGGAGGTGGCAAAACGAAGTTTTGACGGAGGGAGAGAAGATGAAAGAATATAATAAATCCAATATCCCACTCGCCAGAACTTTGAGAAAAAATATGACTCCTTGGGAAAGAAAACTCTGGTATCAGTTTTTAAGAAGCTATCCGATTCGCTTTCAGCGACAAAAGGCAATAGGTAATTATATAGTTGATTTTTACTGTGCCAAAGCAAGGTTGGTTATTGAGCTTGACGGCGGTGGTCATTATACTGCAGAACAAGCTGAAAAAGATAAAATTCGCACCAACGAATTGGAATGTATGAATTTAAAAGTAATAAGAATTTGCAATTTGGATATTGACCGTAATTTTAACGGTGTATGTGAATACATTGATTTGTATGTAAAAAAATCTCTCCCTCATCAGAGGGAGTTTATGGAGACAGATAAAAAGGAGAAAAGCAATGGGTAAAATTGTAGCAATAGGCGGCGGAAGTTTTGAATACGGTGAAATATGGACTATGATTGAGCATATCTGCTCACTTTGCGATAAGGAGCACCCGAGAATGCTCTTTCTTCCTACTGCAAGCTTCGATTCTCACGATGATACACAAACCTTTATTGATGCTTTTGCAAAGTACGGCTGTACGGGTGAGGGGCTTTATCTTACCGACGAAAGCCTTACTTACGATGAAATAAGAGAAAAAATACTCTCAAGTGATATCGTCTATGTAGATGGCGGCAATCTCAAATTCCTTATGGATACGTGGAATAAAACCGGCGCAACTCAAATCTTCCGTGAAGCTTATGAAAAGGGGATTGTCCTCTCCGGTTTAAGCTCAGGTGCTATGTGCTGGTTTGATATGGGTTGGGATGATTGCCTCGAGGGCGGTGTGTTTACGTTTGTCGAGTGTGTCGGTCTGTTGCCTTACTGCAACTGTCCTCATTTTGAGTCCGAGCATTGGCACCACTTCAAGGATGAAATCAAAAAGCTCAACGGCCCCGACGGAATGGGTATCGACAACGATGTCTGCGTCAGCTTTGTAGACGGTAAAATTACAGTTGTCAAGCACGAGCAGGAAAAGTCCGCCTTCCTATACCGTAAGGCAAATAACTTCGAAGAAGAGGATATGTCGGAGATATATAAATAATAAAAACGCTCAACTTTATATTTGATATAAAAGCTCAAATCGGCATTGAAAAATATATTATTTGTGTTATACTTAAATAAAAATAAAACAAGAGGTTTATTGTATGGCAAAGGGAATAATTTATGTGATGACAACCGTTGTTCCTGGCTTGATAAAAATCGGTAAAACAGGTACAGAAAATTACGAGAGTAGAATGTATCAGTTGGAACGAAACGGATACTTTAATGTGGTTGGACTGAAAAGAAAATTTGCAATTGAAGTCGATGATTATGATGAAAAAGAAAAACTGCTGGATGAAATATTTGCCAAAAGCAATGTTCAGGGTTCTGAGCTGTTTTCGTTAGATTCTGACTTGGTTGTACAATTGTTATCATCTTTTGAAGGTAAACAAATTTATCCTGAAACACTAACTAAAGAAGAAGTATTTATTGCTGCTACTGAGGAGCATAAAATAAAAGAAGACTGGGCTCTTATTCCTGATGGCAAATATTACTTGTCTCAGAATGTAAAAGGTTTTGGTAAAGTTACAGCAACAATGATTGTTGTTGATGGTAAACTTTCTGTTGAAAAAGGTAGTGTTTGTGCGCCAACAAAAGAAGGTTGGGTTCCTGAGTCTAGAAAAAATGCTCCTATTAAGGATAATAAACTTCTTGAAACTACAGATGCAAATTCTCCTACAAATGCTGGTTGGATTGCGCTTGGTCATTCTAATAATGGTTGGACTGTATGGAAAGACTCAAAAGGACACCCGATTGATATTTACAGAAAATAGTGAATGTAAAAAATCCACGCTGATTTAATTCAGCGTGGATTTTTGCTTTATAGTATATTTAGTGTTTACATTTCGGGCGGCATACACTCGAGCACTTCGAGTGTTTCGTTTGCCTCGATTATGTAGTCAACTGTCTTTGCAGGCTCGAATAAGCAGTCGCCCGCCTTTACTTCAAGTACCTTACCGTCAGCCTTGAATACGCCGTTGCCCTTTGTAATTGCTATACAGCAGGCTCTGCCGCTGTTCTTGCGAGTGTAAGCTTTCTCAACTGTGTATCTGTTGAGTGCAAAGCAGGTTGTGTCAGCGTAGGTGATAAGGCTCTCGATTTTGTAGTCGTCTGTTTCTTCAAGCACTGTTGAGTTAAGTGCGTATCTGCCGAGAAGCTCTTCTTTTGTAACATCCTCGTATGTGAAGCACTCGAACATCTTCTCAAAGCCGAGACCCATGTGGCAAAGGTGGTCGGGCATAAGGTTGCCTCGCATATCGCACTTTTCAACGCTTATAGTGTAATCTGTCGGCTCCTGCACCTCAAGCAGCATACAGCCTGAGCCTATTGCGTGGGGTGTACCGCCTGTTATGAGGAATACGTCACCGGGCTTAACAACAATCTTGTGCATATATTCCTGCATTTCAGCCATATCCTGCTTGTCAAACAGCTCTTTCCACTTTTCAGCAGTTACCGGCTTTTTGAAGCCGAGCAGAATGTAAGGCTCTTCGCCGTCAATAACACGTCCATCAAGAATGTACCATGATTCGGTCTTGCCGTAGTCGGAGTTGAAAAGTCTTTTTGCCGCATCCTTTGTCGGGTGCACCTGAATCGGCAGTCTCTCTGCAGAATCAAGGAACTTTGTAAGCACACCGAAGTTTACGCCGAATTTCTCAATGTGCTTTTCACCGAGATATGTTTCTGGGTCGGAGTCGATTAAATCCTTAAGATAAAGCTCACTGCCGTCATCGGTCTCGATTTTGCTTAAGCCCTCTTTCTCGGGCTTGTCAGTTCTGTCGGGGTTATCTGCAATAACAACGCTTGCCAGCCAGTCCTCGGGGAAGTTGCCGTCCTCACCGTCACCGTAAGCGTAACCTCTCATTTTGTCTATCAGCTTACCGCCGTAGTAAAGTCTCCACACGCGGTTTTCTTTCATTTTAAGGGGAAATATCATTTGATTATACCTCCGGGCAGTTTAAGCTTGTACTTCTGTGCTTTCAACATCTGTACAAGTTCTTTTTCGTTTTTGGGTCTTTCTTCAAAGTAAACACCGCCGGGTGTTGAGCGGAAAGGCTCGTGGTTGTCAGTGCCCGAAAGCATCATTCTTCCATGTATCTTTGCCCATTCGTAAGCCACGCTGTTGCGTGAGTTGTGGCTTGCGTTGCCGTTATATACTTCGATTCCGTCGAGAAGGTAGGGGTTGACAACAGTCATATTGTTGCGGAAAGGGTGAGCGTGGAATATAAGTATATCCTCATACTCATTAATAACCTTTCTGAATTCCTCAAGGCTTGTTTCGGTTATATCGGGGTGGTCAAGGTAAAACTGCTTGTCGGCACCGAATACAAGGTAATCGTTATCAATGCCCTTGAAACGGATTTCAACACCCTTGAGTACGGTGAAATCGTCTGTCTCGCATTCCTTTGCAAGCTCATAACCAACCCACTGTCCGTTGACTCTGCTTTCCCAGTCAAGCTGACCGTAGCGCTTGTCCTCGCCGAAAGGCTTGAAGTGGTCGGTAATGATTATTCCGTCATAACCATTTTGTCTGTAATATTCAACCATTTCCTTTGCAGGAATTTCACCGCAGGTGCTCGACTCTGCAGTGTGAACGTGTGTGTCGAAAAGAAACATAAATTTTTCGCCTCTTGCCTGAATAATGTAGGGGCGGATATTATCCGCCCGCTTTTAGTGTTATTAGAGTCCGGTCTTTTCGGAAATGTATTTTCTTGCTATGCAAGCATACTCGTAGGGGTTAGCCTTTGCAGGATCCTGCTCAGCCTCAACAACAACCCAGCCTTCGTAATCTGCTTCTGCAAGAATATCAAATACGGGTGTGAAGTCAAAGTCACCGTCACCGGGTACTGTGAATGAGCCTGCACGAACTGCATCGAGGAAGCTGTAGCCCTTCTCCTTTGCATCGTCAATAACGCTCTGACGGATGCTCTTGAGGTGAACGTGCTTAACTCTGTTTACATACTTCTTGAGTACGCCGATTGCGTCCTCACCTGAGAATGAAAGGTGACCGGTATCGTAAAGAAGATAAACAAGATCGGGATCGGTGATTTCCATAAGCTTGTCAATTTCAGCCTCTGTCTGTACACCTGTACCCATGTGGTGATGTACTGTGAAATACATACCCTTTTCTTTTGCAAGGCGACCCATCTCGTTGAAGCCCTTTGCAATAAGCTCCCACTGCTCGTCTGTGTAAACGGGCTTCTCGCCGAAAATGCTGACGGGCTTGCCCTGAATGCTGTTGCCCTGTTCGGATGCACCGATTACCTTTGCACCGAGTGCGTGAAGGAAATCTCTGTGCTTGATGAAAGCTTCGATTGTAGCTTCATAACCGTCAGAGAGAAGGAGAGAGGAGAACCATGCGTTACAGATTCTGAGTCCTCTTACGTCAAGCTTGTGCTTGAGTGTCTCAACATCCTTAGGGTACTTGTTGCCGATTTCACTGCCCTTGAAGCCGCTGAGTGCCATCTCGCTGACACACTGCTCAAAGGTGTTTTCTGCACCGAGGTCGGGCAGGTCGTCGTTAGTCCATGCGATGGGAGCAATAGCGAGTGAAACTTTATCTTTGTTAAGCATTTGCGTTTCGTCCTTTCAGATTAATATTCTCTTGCCTTGGCAATATTTTCAGCCATATCTTCGTAAGCTGCCTGTACCTTTTCACTTGTCGATATCTCTGCAACGCCTACTCGCCACCAGCTGTCGTAGCCGTGGCTCATACTGCCGTGTGCAACCTTGATATCAATAAGTGTTGATACTGTCTGCTTCTTGGAATCTTCGATAGCTTCGATAAGCTCTTCAATATTAGTTGCTGTGTATGTCTTGCAGCCGTAGCCTGCGGCACATTTTGCAAAATCAATCGGTACAATTTCACCGTCAAGCAGACCTGTGAGCGGATTTCTTGCCTGGAAACGTGTGCCGAATGTATCTGTACCCTGAGAATTCTGCAGGTTTTCAATACAGCCCCAGCCTGTGTTGTCAAACAGCATTACGTTTATTTTAATGCCTTCCTGAATAGCTGTGTAAAGCTCGCTGTGAAGCATAAGGAAGCTGCCGTCACCAACCATTGCGTAAACTTCTTTGTCGGGTGCGGCGAGCTTTGCACCTACTGCACCGCAGATTTCGTAACCCATGCAGGAGAAACCGTATTCCATATGGTACGTCTTGGGCTGAGTGCATCTCCAGAGTCTCTGCATACATCCCGGCAGACTTCCTGAAGAGCCGAGTGCGATTGCATCGGGAGCAATACGCTTGTTGATTTCGCCGAGTGCTCTTGTCTGTGAAAGACCTTCTTTAAGCTCTGCATTGTAGCAAGCATCCATTTCTGCAACGTACTCTGCCTTTGCGGTAGCAAATTCATCAGTCCAACCGCTTCTGTAGTACTTCTGTGAAAGTGCGGCAGAAAGGTCAAGCAGTGCCATCTTTGCATCTGCAACTACAGAAACAGCATCCATCTTGAATGCGTCGAATGAGCTGACGTTGATGCTGAGTATTTTTGCATCGGGATTCTGGAATCCCCATTTTGAGCAGGTTGTGAAGTCGGTAAGTCTTGTGCCTACTGCGATGATAAGGTCAGCCTGCTTTGCAATAGCGTTTGCGGCTGCACCGCCTGTAACACCGATACCACCGAGGTTGAGCGGGCAGTCCCACGGAATCTGACCCTTACCTGCCTGAGTTTCACCAATCGGAATATTGAAACGCTCTGCAAAGTACTGAGCGGCCTGCCATGCACCTGAATAGGTGACACCGCCGCCTACGATCATAAGCGGCTTCTTTGCTTTGTCGATAAGTTCTGCGGCCGCATCAATCTCTCTGCGTGTTGCAGGTCTGCGGTCGAGATACCATACTCTCTTCTGGAAGAAGTATTCGGGGTAGTCGTATGCTTCACCCTCAACGTCCTGCGGCATTGCAAGGCAGACTGCACCTGTCTCTGCCCAGTCTGTGAGCACACGCATTGCGTTGAGGCAAGCAGTCATAAGCTGCTCGGGACGCTCGATTCTGTCCCAGTATTTACAAACAGCCTTGAAAGCATCGTTTGCAGTTGTTGCGTAGCTTGTGGGCTGTTCAATCTGCTGAAGTACGGGGTCGGGCTGACGGCAAGCGAATGTGTCACCGGGAAGTACAAGCAGGGGAATGCGGTTTGCTGTTGCTGTACCGCAAGCAGTGACCATATTGAGTGCACCGGGTCCGATAGAGGATGTGCAGGCAATAATCTGTCTTCTGTCGCTCTGCTTTGCAAATGCGATTGCGGCGTGAGCCATACCTTGCTCGTTGTGGCCCTGGTAGTATCTGAGGTCGTGACCGCCCTGCTCGAGCGCCTGACCTATACCTACTACACAGCCGTGTCCGAATATGCCGAAAATGCCCTTGACAAACTTGGTTTCCTCACCGTCAAAGCTGACGTACTGATTATCGAGGAATTTGACAAGAGCCTGTGCCATTGTCAGTTTCATATTGTATCAATCCTTTACAGAATTAGTAAATTTCGCTTACCTTAACGGGTCTGCCTTCTGCAACACTCTTCTTTGCGGCAAGTGCAACAACAATAGCTGCAAGGCCGTCGTCAACGTTTGCGGGTACTTCCTTGTCGTTGATAACTGCATCAACAAACTGAAGCATCTCGTCACGGAATGACTGCATGTAACGCTCAAGGAAGAAGTAGAGCGGCTTTTCACCTGTGCAGCCGTTTTCGTCCATAAGTACAACGTTTGAGGGTGTGTCGTTGGATGCACAAGCAGCACCCTTGCTGCCGAATACTTCAACTCTCTGGTCGTAACCGTATGCGGCACGGCGGCAGTTATCGATAACGCCGATTGCGCCGTTTTCAAACTTGAGTGAAATAACTGCTGTGTCAACGTCGCCTGCTTCGCCGATAGCGGGGTCAACAAGGCAGGTTGCGTTTGCATAAACCTCTGTAATGGGGCTGCCTGCCATGAAACGAGCCATATCGAAATCGTGGATTGTCATATCAACAAACATACCGCCTGAAACTGCAGCGTATTCTGCTGAGGGCGGCTCGGGGTCACGTGATGTGATTTTGATAACCTCAACATCGCCGACCTTGCCGTTGTTGATCATATTCTTGATTGTTGCAAAGTTGTGGTCGAAACGACGGTTGAAGCCTACCTGAAGCTTAACGCCTGTCTCTTTTACAGTGTCAATAACAGCCTGTACCTTTTCGGGTGTCAGGTCAACGGGCTTCTCGCAGAATACGTGCTTGCCTGCCTTTGCAGCTGCAATAGCGATGTCTGCGTGTGTGTCTGTTGAAGAGCAGACGAGGACAGCATCGATATCTTTATCTTCGAGCATTTCTACATAGCTGTCGTAGATTTTTTCGATGCCGAGTTCTTCACAAAGAGCGGGGAGATGCTCCTTGTAAACGTCTGTGATACCGAGCACTTTTGCTGTGGGTACGTTGTAGCAGATGGACTGTGCGTGGAGTTTGCCGATACGGCCTGCACCGATGATGCCGATGTTGAGCTGTTTCATTTTTATAACCTCCGTTACGGATAATTTTTATAGGGAAAATTATATCACTAACTTTGTTAAAAATCTACAGTTATATAATAAAAAAATACAATTAAATTAAATATTTTTACTTGTAATATCAATTGTTTTATAGTATAATATAAAAATTAAAATAGGGTTTTGTGTCCCTTTTGGAGGTAATGCTTTGTCACTGCAGGATTTGCGTCGTTTTGACGTGCCTTTTGACGATATAAAAAAACAGCGTGAGTATGCCGCAATGGCAAAATCCGTGCTCGATGCACGTATGGGTGATGGCAAAAAACTTGCGTATGTTCATACATTCGGCTGTCAGGGTAACGTGTCTGACAGTGAGCGTCTTAAGGGCTGGCTCAGCCTTATCGGCTACAGCTTTACCGATGATATCGGGTGTGCGGATCTTGTGCTTTACAACACCTGTGCAATCCGTGAACACGCGCACGACAGAGTTTTCGGCAACGTCGGTGCACTCAAGCCGTTAAAAGCTGAAAATCCCGATATGATAATAGTTCTCTGCGGCTGTATGATGCAGCAGGAACACGTATGGCAGAAGATAAAGAAGAGCTATCCCTACGTAAATCTTGTTTTCGGTACTCATTCTCACCACCGTCTGCCCGAGCTTCTTTACAAAGTGCTCCGCGGCGGCAAGCGTGTGTTCGATGTTTTTGATACTGAAGGCTTCATAGCCGAGGGTATGCCCGTCAGCCGTGACGGTACTTTCAAGGGCTGGCTTCCGATAATGTACGGCTGTAACAATTTCTGCAGCTACTGTATCGTGCCCTATGTAAGGGGCAGAGAGCGTAGCAGAAAGAGTGAGGACGTGCTTGCCGAAGCCCGTGAGCTTATTGCTTCGGGTTGTAAGGATATCACGCTTCTCGGTCAGAACGTAAACTCATACAACCGCGGCAGTGACGAAATGAGCTTTGCTCAGCTTCTGCGTGAGATTAACGCAATAGAAGGCGACTTCAGAATCCGTTTTATGACCTCTCATCCGAAGGATTGCACCTTTGAGCTTCTTGATGCTATGGCTCAGTGTGAAAAGGTAAGCAAGCACCTTCATCTTCCTTGTCAGAGCGGTAATGACCGTGTGCTTAAGGAAATGAACAGAGGTTATACGAGAGAAAAGTATCTCTCGCTTATTGCTTATGCGCGTAAGGTTATGCCCGATATCAGCCTTACAAGCGACATTATTGTCGGCTTCCCCGGCGAAACTTATGAGGAATTCAGCGATACGCTTTCACTTATTGAAGAGGTCGGCTTCACTTCACTTTATACCTTCATTTATTCACCCCGAGAGGGTACGAAGGCGGCTTCGATGCCCGACCCCGTAAGCCGTGAAGAAAAAGGAAAGTGGTTCCGTGAACTTACCTCAGCTCAGGAGCAGATTGCTTCAAAACGCTGTCAGACAATGCTTGGTCAGACCTATCGTGTGCTTGCGGAAGAATATAACGACGGCATCCTTTCAGGTAGAACGGACGGCAGTGTTATGATAGACTTCCCGGGTGATGAATCACTTGTCGGCAGCTTCTGTCAGGTCAAGGTTACTGCCGCACGCAACTGGATTTTATCCGGTGAAGTTTCAAGGTAAAAACCCACAGTCAGGGATTTTATAAATAATCAATTTTCATGTTTAGGAGAAGAAAAAATGGACATCATCAAACTCACAAGAGAACTCGGTAAGGCAATCCAGGCAGACGAAAGATATGCCAAGTTTGTTGCCGCAAGAGAAGTAAATGAGAAGGACGATGAGCTCAACGAGCTTATCGGCAGAATGCAGCTTACACATATGAGCTATCAGCACGAGGCTTCCAAAGAGGATGCTAACGAGCAGAAGCTCCAGGCATACGAAGAGGAATTCATGGGTCTTCGTGAGAAGGTTCTCAACAACCAGAATATGATCAACTACGAGAAGGCAAGAATGGATATCGACGAGATGATGAACTACATCGTAGCTATCCTCACAGAGTGCATCAAGGGTGAAGACCCCGAGACATGCGAGCCTCCTCAGGAGCACAGCTGCGGCGGTAACTGCTCATCCTGCAACAGTGACTGCCACTAATCACTGATTTCTTTATCGGATTTACGGGTATGTACCTTGCCGCTGATTTCTTTGCATATTTTTGCCGTAATGCTCGGTAATACACAAAGTATTACCTGCGCTTACGTCTTCAATCTGCTTTGAAATCAATCGGCAATTTACACACCCCAATCCGAACAGAAATCAAAAACACTAAAAAGACAACAAGTTTGGTCTGAACAAACTTTTACTACTAATTTTGCGGAGGCGTGCAAATGGCTGAATTATCACCGATGATGAGGCAATACCTCGAAATCAAGAAGAATTATGAGGATACTATCCTTATGTTCCGTCTCGGAGATTTCTACGAGATGTTTTTTGAGGATGCCAAAACTGTTTCAAGAGAGCTGGAGCTCGTCCTTACAGGACGTGACTGCGGCCTTGAGGAGCGTGCACCTATGTGCGGTGTGCCTTTCCATAGTGTGGATTCATACCTTGCACGTCTTATAGCAAAGGGCTATAAGGTTGCCATCTGCGAGCAGATGGAGGACCCGTCAACGGTAAAGGGTATTGTACGCCGCGATGTCGTGCGTATTGTTACCCCGGGTACCGTTATCGAGAGCAATATGCTTGACGAAACGCAGAACAATTTCCTTTGCAGCATCTTTTTCCGTGACGGTGCGGCAGGTGTTTGCTTTGCCGATGTTTCAACTGGTGCAATGCATCTGACCGATATCGACGGTAAAATGTGCGAAAACAAAATAATCAATGAGCTTGCACGCTTTATGCCAAGCGAGATTATCCTCAACCGTGAGGCTTCTGCTTTAAAGGCAGTCAAAGCATTTATAACAGACAAGTGTTCTGCACTTGTCGAAACCTTCGATGAAGATTACTGTCTGCTCAACGAAGCAAGTGCGGCAATCTGTTCGCAGTTCGGCTGTAATACACCCGAAGATGTTGCTCACGGTGTCAGTGCTCAGAGTATTATGAGTGCAGGCATCTGTCTTAAATATCTACGTGAAGTTCAGCGTACCGAGCTTTCAAATATCCGCTCGCTCGATTATTACAGCGAGAGCGGATTTATGAAGCTTGACCTTGCGGCAAGACGCAGCCTTGAGCTTACACGCACAATGCGTTCAAACGATAAGCGCGGCTCACTTCTCTGGACTCTTGATAAAACCTGTACCGCTATGGGTAAGCGTGAAATCAGAGAGTGGCTTGACAGACCTCTTACCAATCCTGCAAAGATAATCGGCAGACATAACGCTGTTGATGAATTGACTCAGGATGCTATGCTCTGCGGCAATATTGCCGCATCTCTTACGGGTATCAACGATATAGAGCGTCTTATCACCCGTATATCATACGGCACGGCAAATGCCAAGGAGCTTCGCGCTCTCAGTGCCGCTATTGACAGATTGCCTGACGTAAAGGCAAATATTTCAGAGTGCCGCAGTGCACTGCTCACCGAAATCCGTACAAGCATTGATACGCTTGACGATATTTCAACTCTTATCAATACAGCTATTATCGATGAGCCTCCCTTTACCGTGCGTGAAGGCGGAATGGTCAGAGACGGATTCAATACCGAGCTTGACGAGCTTCGTGCAATAGTCAACGACGGTAAGGGCTTCCTTGCCAATATCCAGCAGCGTGAGCAGGACAGAACGGGCATCAAAAAACTTAAAATCGGCTATAACCGTGTATTCGGATATTATATAGAGGTTTCAAACTCTTTCAAAGAGCTTGTACCCGAGGATTACATCCGCAAGCAGACTCTTGCCAACTGCGAGCGTTACATAACCCAGGAGCTCAAAGAGCTCGAGGCAAAGGTGCTCGGTGCACAGGGCAGAATCGTCCAGCTTGAGTACGAAATTTTCTCTCAGGTACGTAATAAAACTGCCGCACAGCTCGGCAGAATTCAGCGTACAGCCAATGCCGTAGCAAGGCTTGACGTCCTTCGTTCATTTGCAGCATCTGCACTTGAAAACGGCTATGTAAGACCTGAAATAACAGATTCTTCAACCCTTAAAATTACCGATGGCAGACATCCCGTTGTCGAGAAAATGCTCGGCGGTATGCCTTTCGTTCCCAACGATACCGAGCTTGACTGCGAAGGTAACAGATGTGCTATCATTACAGGCCCCAATATGGCAGGTAAATCAACCTATATGCGTCAGATTGCCATAATCGTTATTATGGCTCAGGCAGGCTCTTTCGTGCCTGCACGCAGTGCCGTTATCCCGATTGTTGACAGCGTGTTTACCCGTGTCGGTGCATCTGATGACCTTTCGGGCGGTCAGTCAACCTTTATGGTTGAAATGAGCGAGGTTGCTTCAATTCTCAAAAATGCAACTTCAAAAAGCCTTATCATCTTTGATGAAATAGGCAGAGGCACTTCCACTTACGACGGTATGAGTATCGCACGTGCTGTGCTCGAATATGCCGCAGATAAGAAAAAACTCGGTGCAAAAACTCTTTTTGCAACCCATTATCACGAGCTTACCGAACTTGAAAATACAGTTGACGGTGTCAAGAATTACAACATTTCCGTCAAAAAACGCGGTGATGATATTACTTTCCTTCGCCGTATTGTCAGAGGCTGTGCAGACGGCAGCTACGGTATCGACGTTGCAAAGCTTGCAGGCGTGCCGGACAGTGTTGTCAAGCGTGCCCGTCAGGTGCTCAGTCAGCTTGAATCCGACGAGCCGAAGCCTGCTTCAGCTCCAAACTATTTCAACTCTGTTGACGATAACGATATGCAGCTTTCGTTTGCTTCAAACGCAGGCGGTGAGATTGTTGATGAGCTGAAAACCCTTGATATAAATACGCTCACACCTATAGAAGCTATGAGTGTGCTCTACAAATTTGTACAGAAAGCAAAAGAAACTTAAATGAAAAGCGGTGAAGTCAATGCCTAAAATCAATGTGTTACCAAGAGAAATATATGAGCTTATTGCGGCAGGTGAGGTTGTTGAGCGACCTTCTTCTGCTGTTAAAGAGCTGCTTGAAAACTCTGTTGATGCAGGGGCTGACTCCATTACACTTGAAATAAAAGCAGGCGGAATCAAGTATATCCGTATCACCGATAACGGTTGCGGTATCGCACGTGAGGATGTGCGTAACGCATTTACGGGTCACGCTACAAGTAAAATCACAGTGTCAGATGACCTTGACTGTGTTGCAACTCTCGGTTTCCGCGGTGAAGCGCTTGCTTCTATTGCGGCTGTTAGCCGTGTAGAAATGTTCACACGCACCGCAGAAGAGGAGACAGGTACTCACGCAGTAGTTGAGGGCGGTCAGTTTATCAGTATTGACGATGCAGGCTGTCCCGTCGGCACAACAATCGTAGTGCGTGATATTTTCTACAATGTGCCTGCAAGAATGAAATTCCTTAAAAAAGATGTTACCGAGGCTAACTCCGTTGCCGCTGTAGCGGACAGACTGGCTGTTTCTCACCCTGAAATAGCCGTGCGTTTTATCCGTGACGGTAAGCAGACTCTCTGCTCTTCGGGCGACGGTAAGCTTATCAGTGCAGTCTATGCTGTCTACGGCAAAGAGTTTGCGGATAGCCTTATTCCCGTCAGTGGCTCAAACTCTACAGTTAAGGTTGAGGGCTATGTTTCAAAGCCGCTTAATGCAAGAGCTAACCGCAATATGCAGCTTTTCTATGTCAACGGCAGAATGGTACGCACAAAGACAGCTTGTGCCGCACTTGAAGAGGCTTTCAAAGGCTCTGTTATGGTCGGCAAATTCCCGTCCTGCGTGCTCAATCTTACAATGCCTTATAATTTCGTTGATGTAAACGTACACCCTGCAAAGACAGAGGTGCGTTTTGCCAATGAAAAGGAAGTTTTTTCCGCAGTTTATTATGCAGTGAAATCTGCACTTGAGCAGGGTGACAAAACACCTGTTCAGGATGCTTCAAAAATTATAAATCAGCGTGTGCAAAAACAGCTTTTTGCCGCTGTTGAGCCCGCAAAACAGCTTCATTTTCAGCAGAGTGTATCCGCTACACCGAAGCCGGAAACAACATTTGTCAAAGCATCTGTTGAGGACTATAAAAAGCCCGAAGAAACGGTTGTGTCAAAGCCTGCTTCGCCTGAGTTTGTCAAGCCTGTTACCAAAGAGCCGATTTTACCGGAGGTTACTCCCGTTAAATATGAAGAGCCTGCTCCTGATACTGTTGTCGAATCTGTTTCTGAAGGTTACAGTGCAGTTGATGAGTCAGAGCCTGACCTTCTCGGAGGCTTCACTCCGTTGGTCAAACCTCAGCCTGTTGAAGCAAAAGCTGAAGTTGAGGTACAGCAGACGACTCCTGAAATTATAATCACAGAGGAAGAAAAGCCGCAGGTAAGAGCTGTAGGTGAGCTTTTTTCTACATATATCCTTGTCGAATACGGCAACGAGCTTCTGCTTATCGATAAGCACGCCGCACACGAACGAATTATATATGAGCAGCTTAAAGCACAGAATAAGAACATTCCGTCGCAGATGCTTCTCAGCCCCATTCCCGTACATCTCAGCCGTGAGGAATATGCCGCAATTATTGCCGCTATCGACCTTCTTGCCGATTCCGGCTTTGCCGTTGAAGATTTCGGTGACGGTACGGTAATTGTAAGCGAGTATCCGGTTATTCTTGAGGGTGCCGATATTGCGGCTCAGCTTACCGAAATTGCTGGCTATCTTGCTGAAAACGTGCGCGACGTAACTACCGAAAAGCTCGATTGGATTTTCCATTCAGCAGCTTGCCGTGCCGCTGTCAAAGCTGGCGACGTTACTTCCGATTACGAGCTTCAGCAGTTTGCCGAGCGTGTGCTCTCAATGCCCGATATCCGCTACTGTCCCCACGGCAGACCTGTTCTTGCAGGTTTCACAAGGCGTGATATCGAACGCCTTTTCGGCAGAGTCTGAGGTGCGATATGAATAAAAAAAATCCGCTTATAGTTGTTGCGGGCCCCACAGCATCGGGTAAAACATCTCTCGGTGTCGAGCTTGCCAAAAGGCTTGACGGTGAGGTTGTTTCAGCTGATTCAATGCAGATTTATCAGGGTATGGATATCGCTTCGGCGATGCCTGCCGAGGATGAAATGCAGGGCATACCGCATCATATGATTAAATTTCTGTCGCAGGGTGAGCGTTACAGCGTAGCGGCTTACTGTCAGGCGGCAAATGCCTGTATAGCCGATATTGTTTCCCGTGGCAAACAGCCGATTCTTGTCGGCGGCACAGGTCTTTATATAAATTCACTTGTCGATAACATCGGCTTTACCGAGGAAGAAACCGACCTTGAGCTTCGTTCAAAGCTTAACAAAAGGCTTGAAGAAGAGGGGGCGGAGGCTTTGCTGGGTGAGCTTGCAGTTGTAGACCCCGAGTCTGCCGCAAGGCTTCATATCAACGATTCCAAGCGTATTGTGCGTGCACTTGAGATTTATTATCAGACGGGTATCACCATTACTGAGCAGACACGTCTTTCAAAACAGAACGGCTCGCCGTATAATCCTCTGATTATCGGTCTCAATGCCCGTGACAGAGAGTTTCTTTACGAGCGTATCAACCGCCGTGTCGGTATTATGGCTCAGAACGGTCTTGTCGATGAGGCACGCAGCTGTATCGGTGACAATAAAGGTACAGCCGCTCAGGCTATTGGTCATAAGGAACTTATACCTTATTTCAGCGGTGAAATGTCACTTGAAGAGGCACTTGACAACCTGCGTATGCAGACCCGCCGTTACGCCAAGCGTCAGCTTACCTGGCTCAGAAAAGATGAGCGTGTAAACTGGCTTTATATTGATGATTATGCAGATTTTAACAATCTTGCAGATGCCGCATTTGCTTTGTGCGATGAATTTTTAAGAAAAGGGGAGGATGAAATTGCCGAAGAAGGCACCGATAGCCCTTAATCCCGAGTTTACCGATCGTGCAGTAACAAGGGTAAGAGGTTTTTATAACGATAACAAATCGCTTATTGTGCGTGTTACGAGCATTGCTATCGCTTTGCTTTTCATATTTTATATAGCTATTCAGTTCTATGATTCAAGCGTTGAAAAGGTTACAACCGCTACTGCGATTGAGCAGACAGTGAACGAAAGTATTTTCACCAAAGGTTATTTTGTCAGGCAGGAACAGTATATCGAAAATTCTGCTACAGGTACGGTTGTGCCGGTTGCAACCGATGGTAAAAAGGTGTCAAAGGGTAACACTGTTGCAATAGCTTTCGGCAGTGATGAGGATGCCGCAAACTATACCCGTATTACAACTCTCAAAGCAGAGCTTGAACGTTATGAGAAACTCAGCTCTGTTTCTCCGTCCTCTGCAATAGATACAAAAACCATGGACCAGCAGATAAGCAATTCCGTTTCAGATCTTATGGACGGTGTGCTTGCCGGTAAACTCGACACGTTGACTGACAGTTACTCGCATCTGAGAGATTCCATTATCAAAAAACAGCTTGTTTTAGGTGAAGCTATTGATTTCCAGGGAATAATTGACGGCATAAAAGCTGAGCTTGCCCGTCTTGAGTCAAAGACTATTACTTCTAAAGAAATCCTTGCTGACGGTTCAGGCTATTATATCAATGCAGTTGATGGTTATGAGGGTATTTGCGACAGCTCTAATGTTTTGTCAATTCCTCCCGAAAATGCAGAGCAGCTATTTACGGCTGAGCCAAAGGATGTACCCGAAAACGTAATGGGTAAAATCGTTACGGGCTTTGATTGGTATATTGTCTGTGTGCTCGATATTGAAAAAATCTCGTCAATGTCGGTAGGCTCAACGGTAACGGTTGATTTTCCTTATGCCGCTACCGAAAAGCTCAGGGCTGACGTGGTTGCCGTAAATGTCAGCGGCGCAAAAAAAGCTGCTGTTGTACTCAAATGTAAGATAATGAACGAAGAACTTGCAAATATGCGTATTGAGGATATTGAACTTATTTTCAGTACGGTCAGAGGCTATAAGATTCCAAGCAGTGCCGTGCGTGAGGTCGACGGCGTCAAGGGTGTCTATATCCTTCGTTCTTCACTTGTTAATTTCAGAGAGATAAATATAGTCTGGTCAGAGGATGATTACGTTATTACAGCTCCGCCCGAGCAGCCCGATACTTCAGAAATGACTCCGGAGGAGAGGAAGAAAGTGCTTGCTGCACTCCCGAAGAGTGAGGTTGAGCAGTACGACGAAATTATAGTGAAAGGAAAGGATTTGTATGACGGAAAAACAATCAGTTGATATACAGCGTTTTGCCGATATTGAGTATAATCTTTCTGTTATCCGTGAGCGTATTGCAAAAGCGGCAAGCTTAAGCGGAAGGTCTGCGGACGATGTAACACTTATGGCTGTTACAAAAACCGTAGAGCCCGAATATATCAATCACGCTATTGATTGTGGAATCAATTTAATAGGTGAGAATAAAGTTCAGGAATACCTCGGCAAAAAGCCGTATCTGCGTAAGTGTGAGGCTCATCTTATCGGTCATCTGCAGACAAATAAGGTCAGGCAGATTGTAGGCGAGGTCACTATGATTCAGTCGGTTGACAGTGTGCGTCTTGCAAACGAAATAGCAAAACGTTCACTTGCAGCAGGCATAACTACCGATATTCTTGCTGAAATAAACGTCGGCGGTGAAGATTCAAAAAGCGGTATTGAGTGGGATTCTGCAGAAGAAACTATCGCTCAGCTCGCTGAAATTGAGGGTGTAAAGCTGAGAGGTCTTATGGCTATACCGCCTGTTTGTGAAAACAGTGATGAAGCACGTATGTTTTTTTCAAAAATGAGGCGTTTGTTTGTTGACATTCGCGATAAAAAATTAGATAATACTGATATAAGTATTTTATCTATGGGTATGTCTTCAGACTACTATGACGCAATACTTGAAGGTTCGACGCTTGTCCGTGTAGGTTCTTCAATTTTCGGCAAGCGTATATATTAATATTAAAACGGAGGTAAACAGCAATGGGTAAGATACCGGACGCTTTCAAAAAATATGTCAGCTACAGCGAGGGCGATTATTACGACGATGCTGACAGTCTCGATTACAACTATTCACAGGAAGATGAATATGAGGAAGAAGAGGCTCCTGCACAGCAGAGCCGTGCTTCAGCACCCAAGAAGGGCATTTTCGATGCTTTCCGTTCACACTCATTGAAGGGTGGATTCAAGCGCCAGTCCGAGCTTGAATATGATGACGATTATGAGGATGACGACGATTATTACGACGAGAAGCCTCAGCGTACAGGCTCAAGCGGCAACGTTGTTGATTTCAGCTCAAAATCAAAATCGGGCAATTCAAAGGTTATTCTTGCAAAACCCTCTATGTTCGACACTGAAACAGTCAAGGATATTGCAAGACACGTCAATAAGCAGCGTCTTGTTCTTCTCAATCTTGAGCAGGTCAGCGACACTGATGTCCGCAGAATGATTGACTTCTTCAGCGGTGTTGTTTTTGCCAATGACGGTAAAATCAGCTGTATTTCCAATAAGACCTTTATTATTCTTCCGCACAACTACGATTTTTCAGGCGATGTTCTGGAAAACCTTAAAAACGGATATTACACAATCTAAGGAGGATATATATAATGACACCTGCAGAAATCAGAGCTCATAATTTCCCCTCAGCCGGCAGAGGCACATACCGTTCAATAGACGTTGATGAGTTTATCGGCGATATTGCAACAGCTGTCGAAGGTATTAATCAGGAAAAAAACGAATACATAAGAAGAATTGCCGCTCTTACAGAAAAAGTAGAGGCATATCAGAAAGAAGAAAATAACATCAGTGCTGCTCTCCTTACGGCACAGAAGATGTCAGCTTCCATCACAGCTGATGCTGAAGCTGCCGCCAATGAAAAAATCGAGTCTGCTTCAGCTCTTGCAGAGCAGACTGTTTCCGAGGCTCAGCTCAAGGCTGACGAGCTTCTTACCGATGCTCAGTCAAAGTCAGAGGCTATGCTTGCCGAGGCAGAGGCTGTTTTAAAGCAGTCTGTTGAGTCTGCAAATGCACAGGCTGAAAAAACTCTTGCTGATGCAGAGTCTATAGCTTCCGAGCAGCTTGCCAAGGCTGATTCAGCTTCACGTGACAAGATGCTTAAGGCTGACAGCTATTATAATGAAAAAATCGCCGCAGCAGATAAAAAAGCTGCTGAAATGGTTGCCGCTGCTGAACAGCGTGTTGCTGAACTCAATGCACAGGCAGAGCTTGAGCAGGCAGAGCAGCAGACACTTATCGATTTACTTAAACTCGAAGCTAACGATTTCCGTTCTTCTCTTCTTGTTGCATATGCAGAGCATATCGAGCTTATCAAAAAGCTTCCCGAGCTTGCTGCAGAGCAGGTTGCCGCTCTCAAGGCAAAAACTCCTGCCGTAGCCTGCGAAGAAGCTGTTGAGGCTGAGGCAGAGGCTGCAGAGCAGGTCGAGAAAGAAACTGAAGCATACGAAGATATTGCTGAAGAAGACGACGTAGCTCAGGCTGTCTATGCACAGGCAGAGGATGAAGAAGCTGAAGCAGATGTTGAAGAAGCATACTACGAAGTAGAATATGCAGAAGAGTCTGACGAGGATGAAGACGACCTCTACGAGGAAGAGTCCGAAGAGGATGAAGACGACCTCTACGAGGAAGAGTCCGAAGAGGACGAAGATGACCTCTACGAAGAAGAGTCTGATGAAGACGAAGACGACCTCTACGAGGAAGAGTCCGACGAGGACGAAGATGACCTCTACGAGGAAGAGTCTGATGAAGACGAAGACGACCTCTACGAGGAAGATTCCGATGAAGACGAAGATGACATCTACGAGGAAGAGTCCGAAGATGAAGACGACCTCGACGAAGAAGAGTCTGAAGAGGACGAAGATGAAGATGAAGATGAAGATTCATCAATGGGCTTTAGTTTCGCAGAGGAGATTGCCGACGGTGAAGAATATGACGATTTCACAATAGAGGGTTTTGACTCTATTGAGTCCGGCAACGTATCCAAGAACGGCACTGTTTACGAAGTTGTCGATGATATCGACGAGGATGATGAAGATGGAGAAGACAGTGATGCAGAATCCTTCTTCAGAGGCTTTTTTAAGAAGAAATAACGGAGGAAAATAAATGTCGCCTGTTATATGCTGTGCACTTGTTGTGCTGATTGCTGTGGCAGACCAGCTTATAAAGCTTGCTGTGCTCGGCTCTTCGCTTGTAGGCGGTGAAACGGTTACTGTTATACGCGATTTTCTTCAGTTCAGATATGTTGAGAATACCGGTGCCGCATTCAGCCTTTTTGAAGACAAAACAGTATTGCTTTCAATATTTTCGGCTCTTGTAATGGCAGTCGGTTTTTACCTTCTTATTGCACGCAAGTTCAAGTCAAAGGTGCTTATTGCAAGCGTTGTTATGGTAATGGGCGGCGGTCTCGGTAATCTTATCGACAGAGTTCGTCTGAGCTTTGTTGTCGATTATATCGAGGTATTGTTTATTGATTTTCCTGTTTTCAATTTTGCAGATTGTTTTATAACAGTCGGTGAGTTTGTGCTTATCGGATATCTTCTGTGGGATATTTTCCGTGACTTCAGAAAAGGCAGGGCAGAAACCAATGGAAAATAAGCGAGTGTTCTGCTTTACCGTTGAGTCTGCCGATGAGGGCGAGCGGCTTGATAAGCTTATCTGTGCTATGGCTCCCGAGCTTTCACGCAATTTTGTCCAGAAGGTATTTGATAACGGTGGTGTTACCGTAAACGGTAAACTTAGAAAAAAGAGTTACTGTGTTGTGCAGGGCGATGAGGTTCTTGTGCTTGCACCCGAGCTTCGTGAGTTAGAGGCTCAACCGCAGGATATTCCGCTTGATATCCGCTATGAGGATGACAGCCTTCTTGTTGTCAATAAACCTCGCGGTATGGTTGTTCATCCTGCGCCCGGCAATCCCGACGGCACGCTTGTAAACGCACTTCTTCACCACTGTAAGGGCAGTCTTTCGGGTATCAACGGTGTTATCCGCCCGGGTATTGTTCACAGAATTGATAAAAATACAAGCGGTCTGCTTATAGTAGCTAAAACCGACGAAGCTCATATGAGCCTTGCTTCCCAGATTCAGGCTCACAGCTTTACAAGAGAGTACCGTGCAGTTGTTCACGGCAATTTCAAAGAACCTGTCGGTACTATCGATGCTCCTATCGGCCGCAATCCCAACGACCGTAAAAAGATGTGTGTCACGTCTGTTCATTCGCGTAATGCGGTCACGCACTATGAGGTGCTTGAAACCTATAAAAAGTTCTCCTTTGTCAGGGTAAAGCTTGAAACCGGCAGAACTCATCAGATAAGAGTTCATATGGCTCATATAGGTCATCCTGTAGCAGGTGACGATGTCTACGGCCCTGCAAACGGTGTTTCTCTCGGCGGTCAGTGCCTGCACGCAGGTCTTATCGGCTTTGAGCATCCGCAGGACGGTCGCTATATCGAGCTTTCTGCCGAGCTTCCCGATTACTTTACCGGTTTTCTGGCAAAGGTATCAAAGAGTATGTAATTATTGGTTACAATATATTAAAAAATAAATGTTTCGGAGGTGACTGTTTTGGACGCAGCAGCTAAAAAGCAGTTGAAGATCAAAGCAAACAAAGTCAGACACGGTATTATTGAGGGCGTTTACAACGCTAAGTCGGGTCATCCCGGCGGTTCGCTTTCTATTGCCGACATTATGACATATCTCTATTTTTCAGAGATGAATGTTGACCCCAAAAATCCCAAGTGGGAGGGACGTGACAGACTTGTTCTTTCAAAAGGACATACTGCACCCGCTCTCTATGCAGCTCTTGCTCTCAAGGGCTTCTTCCCGTTTGACGAAATCAAAACTCTCCGTAAGCCCGGCTCAATGCTTCAGGGTCATCCCAGTATGAAGCTTACACCCGGTGTTGATATGAGTACAGGCTCACTCGGTCAGGGTATTTCTGCAGCCTGCGGTATGGCACTCGGTGCAAAACTCAGCGGTGCTGATTTCAGAGTTTACGCTGTCCTTGGTGACGGTGAAATTCAGGAAGGTCAGGTCTGGGAGGCAGCAATGTACGCTGCAGCCAAGGGTCTCGACAATCTTGTAGCTATTGTTGATAACAACAATCTTCAGATTGACGGTACTGTTTCACACGTCAACTCACCCTATCCGATTCCCGAGAAGTTCAAGTCATTCGGCTGGAACGTAATCGAAATCTGCGGTGATAATTTCGACGAGATTGATGCAGCTTTCAATGCGGCAAAGAGCTTTGTCGGCAAGCCCACTGCAATTATTGCCAAGACACTTAAGGGCAAGGGCGTGTCCTTTATGGAAGACAACTGCGACTGGCACGGTACAGCTCCCAATCAGGAGCAGTATGAGGCAGCTCTTGCAGAGCTTGATGAAGAGCTTGCAAAGCTTGAGCAGATGTAATCGGTACGCTTCTGACTTTATAAAGAAAGGTAACGGCACGTACGTGCTGTGTGGTGAATATTATGGCAGACGTAATTAAGACAGCAACTCGCGACGCTTACGGTAAAGCGCTTGTCGAGCTTGGTCACAATAATGATAAGGTAGTTGTCCTTGATGCAGACCTTGCAAAGGCTACAAAGACAATTGCATTCAAAAAAGAATTTCCCGACAGATTTTTCGATACAGGTATTGCTGAATGTAATATGATGGGTGTTGCAGCAGGTCTTGCTACAACAGGTTACACTGTTTTCGCAAGCTCATTTGCAATGTTTGCTGCAGGCAGAGCCTTCGAGCAGATCAGAAACTCAATCGGCTATACACATCTCAACGTTAAAATCGGTGCAACTCACGCAGGTATCTCCGTCGGTGAGGATGGTGCAAGCCATCAGTGCTGTGTGGATATCGCACTTATGCGTACAATCCCCGGTATGGTTGTTATCAACCCGGCAGACGATGTAGAGGCAAGACTTGCAGTGTTTGCAGCAGCAGAGATTGACGGCCCCGTATATCTTCGTTTCGGCAGACTTGCAACACCCAGACTCTTCGGCGACGATTACAAGTTTGAAATCGGTAAGGGCGTTGAACTCAAGGCAGGTACAGACGTTACAATTATCGCTACAGGTCTTATGGTAAACGAGGCTCTCATCGCGGCTGAGACACTTGCTGCTGACGGTATCAGCGCAAGAGTTGTCAATATGGCTACAATCAAGCCTATTGATAAGGATATCATTATCAAGGCTGCAAAAGAGACAGGCGTTATTGTTACTGCAGAAGAGCACAGCGTTATCGGCGGCCTCGGCTCAGCAGTTGCAGACGTAGTATGTGAAGAATGTCCCGTACCCGTACTTCGCGTCGGTGTTGAGGATGAATACGGTGCATCAGGTCCCGCAGTAGAAATGCTTAAGATTTACGGACTTACAGCAGAAAATATCGTTGCTAAGGCTAAGGCAGCAGTTGCTCTCAAAAAATAAGAGGAGAAACCAACCATGAGTGAAGAAAGATCATTCAAAAAATCGGCATTAGGCGGTTTTAACCGCAAGGATGTTATGGCATATATCGAAGAGCTTATGAATGTTATCGAAATGCTCCGTACGGAAAATAATCGTAAGGATGCCCGTATTGAAGATCTTGAACGTAAGCTTGCCGTTTACGAAGAGGCTTGCTCGGTTTCAACTTCCGAGATACCTTCAGGTGAGGAGCTTGATTCGAATAGCGTGTTGGCTGAAATTGATGAAATTCTTCTCAAATACCTTGGCAGGGAGGGGTAACCGTGGCTGAGTACAGGTTATCTTCTTCACAGCTCAGGGAGTATGCTCCGCAGCTTAAATGCGGTGACAGAGTGCTTCTGAGCGGTACTGTTTATACGGCACGCGATGCAGCTCATAAGCGTATAGTTTCAATGATGGCTGAAAATAAGCAGTTGCCTTTTGAACTTGACGGTGCATCAATATATTACGCTGGTCCTACTCCGGCACCTCCGGGTTTACCTATAGGCAGTTGCGGTCCTACCACGTCTTCACGTATGGATCCTTTTGCTCCTCTTTTGCTTGATAACGGTCTTGCCGCAATGATTGGTAAGGGTCCCCGTAACAGTGAGGTTATTGATGCTATAGTACGTAACAAAGCGGTTTATCTTTGTGCAATAGGCGGTGCAGGTGCTCTTGCGGCACAGTGTATCACCTCGTGTGAGGTTATTGCTTTTGAGGACCTCGGTTGCGAGAGTGTCAAGCGGCTTGAGTTCTGCGATTTTCCGCTGATTGTCGGTATCGACTCTCAGGGCGACAGTATTTTTTCTTAAATCAGATATTTTTAAACAGCAGTTTTGCAGTAATGTAAAACTGCTGTTTTTTTGTACTATTTCGGACAGGGGGTGAATATAGATTTCATAGAAACTTTTGAAGGCGAGGTAAAATGAGAATGGATTTTAATGTTGATAAACAGCAGCTTTGTGCCTGCAGAATCGTTCGTGAAGCAAAGTCAGAGCAAGGTGTTGACAGCGACCTGACCTTACCGGATTACTGTCCGGATATAAAAAGTATGCTTTGTTGCAGTATCGAGCCGGGTATAAGCTCCGTCAATATTACGGGTAACCGTATCACAGCTGAGGGGAATGCGGTTATCAGGCTTCTTTATGTCAGTGCTGATGACAAGCTTGCTTGCTATGAGCAGAATTATCCCTTGAGCAAATACGTTGAAATGAATTCACTCAATCCGGATTGGCAGGTTACAGCCAATGCAAAAGTCAGCTATGTGAATTGCCGTGCCGTAAGTCCTCGCAGAGTTGATGTGCACGGTTGTGTTTCTGTGCTTTTTTCTGTTATGTGCTGTGAAAGCAAGAGCTTTGTTTCGTCTGTCAGTGGCGACTCAGTGCGTCAGAAGCTCGTTCCTTTCCACGGTTGCAGTGCAACAGGATGTGTGTCAAAGCTGTTTGAAATGAGCGAGGTTATACCTCTCGGTGGTGTTGAATCGACAGTGAAAGGTGTTATCCGTTCATCAGCCGTGCCTCTTATCAACGAAGTAAAAGCGGTAAATAACAAACTGCTTGTGAAAGGTGAAATGCAGCTTTGTGTGTCGCTTTGCTGTGAAAATTCATCCGTTAAAAAGGTTGAACATACAATGCCGATAAGTCAGATAATTGAGCTTGACGGTGTTGATGATACGTGTATCTGCGATGTTAAAGCGGCTGCATCATCTCTGGATATAAGGCTGAAAACCGACGATAACGGTGAAATGCAAAATCTCGATGCGGCAGTAGTTATCAGGGCGGATGTGTGTGCCTATAAACCTCTTAACTGTGCCTGCGTTGAGGATGTGTATTCTGTAAAAAAAGAACTTGATATCAAAACGTCACCGATTGAATCTGACAGATTTGCAGGTATGCTGGATGAAACTTTTTTAGTCAGTTTTCAGCCGGATTTCACAGGGAACGAAGTCGGTGAGGTTATAGATTCCTGGTGCGAAAGCGTTACCTGTGTTGCTACTGAAAAAGAAGGCGGAACAGAGCTGAGCGGAACAATTACTCTCTGTGTACTTTATAACGGTTCCGAAGGCAACCCTGTGTTTACACGCCGACAGAACGATTACCGCTTCAGCAAGGATTTACCGAATATCAGAGGTAATGTAAACGGCAATATTGCCGTACAGCCCTGCGGTACTTCCGTTAACGGTAAAGGGGCAACTGTTAATGCAAAGGTTCAGCTCAGAGCAAGAGGCTGTATGTTTGAAAGTGAGAATATTATGGCAGTTACAAATGCAGAGGTACTTGAAAATACCGAAAAGAGCGGCTCTAATTATGCGGTAACCGTATATTTCGGTGAGAACGGTGAAAAGCTGTGGGATATCGCCAAAAAGTACAATACGTCGGAAGAATCAATACGCCGACGTAATAATATCAGTGGTGACGTTCTTGAAAAAGAAACAATGCTGATTATATAAGGAGGAACGATACAATGGAGCATAAAAATATTTACAGCGATATTGCCGCCAGAACTCAGGGTGATATATACATTGGTGTTGTAGGTCCTGTAAGAACGGGAAAATCTACTTTTATCAAACGGTTTATGGATGAGCTGGTCATACCGAATATAGGCGATTCAGCAAAGCGTGAGCGCGCAACAGATGAGCTTCCGCAGTCAGCCGCAGGCAGAACAATAATGACAACCGAGCCCAAGTTTATTCCCGAGGAAGCGGTTGAAATAACACTCGGTGGCGGTATAGGTCTGAAGGTGCGTATGATTGACTGTGTCGGTTATATTGTACCTGGTGCACTCGGTTATATCGAAAACGAGCAGCCGCGAATGGTTAAAACTCCGTGGTTTGATAAGGAAATTCCTTTCAATATGGCGGCAGAGCTCGGTACAAAAAAGGTTATTGACGAGCATTCTACCATAGGTCTTGTTGTCACAACAGACGGCTCAATAGGAGAGATTGAAAGAGCTGACTATATTGAAGCAGAAAAAAGGGTAATTTATGAGCTTAAAGCACTCGGCAAGCCTTTTGTTGTGCTTGTCAACAGTGTTTCTCCCGGCAGTGCTGCTACGAAAAAGCTTGTTTCCGATATGGTTTCTGCTTACTCCGTACCTGTGCTTGCAGTCAACTGTAAAACTCTCAGAGAGGAACAGATAAAAGAGATTCTGCGTCAGGTGCTCTTTGAGTTTCCGCTTAAAGAGGTTAGTGTTGACCTGCCTTGCTGGATGATGAGTCTTTCTGATGACCACGCTGTAAAAACTGCTGTTTCTTCGGCTGTAGCAAAAGCCGCTGTCGGTCTCAAGCGCGTGCGTGATGTGCCGCAGTTTGCTTCGGATATCTGTGAATGCGAGTATATTACAGCAGCTAAAGTGTCTTCTATGGATTTGTCAGACGGCTCAGCCGTAATATCTGCCGTTGCCGAGCCTTCGCTGTTTTTTGATATACTCAGTGAAGTGACCGGAACAAAAATAAAAAACGAGCAGGCTCTTATGGATGAGCTGCTCGAACTTAATAAAATAAAAAATAAATATATGAGGCTTAAGAATGCCCTTGATGAGGTTGAGGCAACGGGCTACGGTATCGTTATGCCGACCACCGAAGAGCTTACACTTGCCGAGCCTGAGATTATGAAGCAGGGAGGTAAGTACGGTATACGTCTGCGTGCCTCGGCACCGTCTGTGCATATGATGCGTGCCGATATCACAACCGAGGTTGCCCCAATAGTCGGCTCGGAATCGCAGAGCGAAGAGCTTGTAGATTATCTGCTCAAGGAGTTTGAAGAAGACCCGCTTAAAATCTGGGAATCCAATATCTTCGGCAAGTCGCTGAATGAGCTCGTCAATGAGGGACTTCGCAATAAGCTCGGCAGAATGCCGACGGATGCCCGTATGAAGCTGCAGGAAACCATAGAAAAGGTTATAAACGAAGGCTGCAGCGGACTTATCTGTATTATCCTTTAAAGGTTCTTGTGCTTTTCGGATTGTGCGACAGCGAGTGCGTCACAGCGCTCGTTTTCGCTGTGTCCGTTATGACCCTTTATCCATATGAAATTTACTTCGTGCTTTGCAATTTCGTTAAGAAGTTCTTCCCAAAGGTCGGCATTAAGTGCCGGCTTTTTGTCTTTTTTTATCCAGCCGTTTTTTCTCCAGCCCTCAGCCCAACCCTTTGTAACAGAGTTGTATACGTACTGCGAGTCTGTTGTTACGGTAACACTGCAGGGGTATTTAAGTGCACGCAGTCCTTCAAGCACTGCCGTAATTTCCATTCTGTTGTTTGTGGTGTCAGCAGCACCGCCCGAAAGCTCTTTTTCTACACCGTTACAACGCAGTATAGTGCCCCAACCGCCGGGACCGGGATTACCCGAACAGGCACCGTCTGCAAAAATCTCTACTTTTTTGAGTTCGTTACTCATATATTTTACCATCCGTTGAAATAATATCAACATTCTAACATTTTTTTCTTTAACTTACAACCACACTGCGGATATTTTTGTTTGATTGTGTCCATAATCAGTTTGTACATATAATTTTTGGGAGTTTTATTATGAAATCGTTTTGTGTGCTGAATCAGAAATTAAATGAAACTACGGGCAGAAGAATCGGGTCTGCCGTGTGTGCCGCTATGGGTAAAAAAATCGGTGTTGCGCATAATGCGGATGAGCGATCAGTGCTTACTGCATCTTTTCTTGAAAAAGGTATCATAAGTTCCGGTGGCAGTGCTCTGATGTTCGGTCAGTGTAATGAGTCACGTGTTGCTTTCCTTACCGAGCGTTATGCACTCTCTGCCTGTTTCTATGTATCAGGGGATGATTATATTACTGTTTGCGGTGCGGACGGTAAGTCTGTCGGTGCTGAAGACGAAAAGCTGATTTCAGACCTTGCTTCTTCGGAGTTACCGTGCGGAGAATCAGGCGGTACAGCATATATAAACTCTGATTCTGCCTATCTGTCATCAATAGTTGAAGTCTGCGGAAATCTTGAAGACGTCTGTGCGGATATCCGCTGTAAAAACGCAGAACTTTCTGCTTCAGTGCGTTCAGCCTTTGCTTTTTCTGGTGGCAGTTTTTCCTCAAAACCCTGTTTCCGTATCAGCACTTCCGGTGCTAGTGTAAGTGCACTTGATGAGTGCGGCAATATACTTACCCACGAAAATCTTCTGAATATCTGTTGTGTTCACAGCCTTATGAGCGGCAAGTCTGTTGAGGTCGGCTTTACTGCACCGTGCTGTCTTGAAAAATTTGCAGAGCAGAATTCGGTGTCGCTCAAACGCAGTTTCAAAGGCGGAAATGAACTGTGGCAGAAAGACGGTGTCTTTCTCGTTGCTCAGGTGCTTTCTGTTATGGCTGAAAAAGGCGAGGGGCTTGTCACGCTTGCCGCATCTTTGCCTGATTATGCTTCGTTCCGCAGAAGTGTTTCCTGCGTGCTTCCTACTGATAAGCTTGCAGATATAATTGAATGCAGTGAGATTATAACTGACGGTGAGAACGGTATTTATGCACGCACACGTCTCGGTGATGTGCTTTTTACACCTTGCCGCAGCAACGGAATGTACTGTATGGAGGTTATTGCCAACGACCGTGCTGCTGCATGTGAGCTTGCAGATGAACTTTGCTTGACAATAGGGGACAGGTAGGCTATAATTTATCTGTATTAATTTGGATTTTTCCGTCTTGGGCGTTAGACGGAGTATATATATTTAACTAAAAAATCTATAAAGAAAGGAATTTTTGTGGCTTATTTAAAATCAGAATTCAATCTGTTTTAAGGCTGACGTCAGCGTCGGCTTGTGTTTTTGTTATCTTTTAAGCCACACAACTGTAATTTATGTCAGAAAAAATATCAGGCGGCGAGAAGCCTGTCAATGAAAAAAAGAAGCAGAATAAGGCTTCTAAGTTTTCTCGTTATTCACGCATTCCGCCAAAGCGTAATGCGGCTGAAGCACAGCATCAGCGTTCTGCCAAGCAGCAGAGACCTCAGCGTCAGAAACAAAAACAGTACAAGAAAATTGAGAAAAAGCCTGTCCGTATAGCTTTTCTCGGCGGTCTTAACGAGGTCGGTAAGAATATGACTCTCTACGAATACGGTGAGAGTATGTTTCTTGTCGATTGCGGACTTGCCTTCCCTGATGCCGATCTTCCGGGTGTCGATCTTGTTCTGCCGGATTTCTCTTATGTCGAAAAGAATATCGACAAAATCAAGGGCGTTGTCGTCACTCACGGTCACGAGGACCATATAGGCGGTCTTGCATATCTCCTCAAATCCGTAAATATTCCGATTTATTCAACCAAACTTACTATAGGTCTTATCCAGGGCAAACTCAAGGAGCATAATCTGCTTTCTTCCGCAAAACTCAACGTTGTAAAACCGGGTGACCGTATAAAGCTCGGTGAGTTTGAGGTTGAGCTTATCCACGTCAACCATTCTATTCCCGATGCAGTTGCTCTTGCCGTTCGTTGCGACGGCGGTACTGTTGTGCAGATGGGTGACTTCAAGATTGATACTACACCTATCGACGGTGAGCCTATAGACCTTGCACGCTTTGCTCAGATCGGTACAGAGGGAGTTATGTGCCTTATGTCCGATTCTACCAATGCTGAGCGTCCTGGCTATACCGAAAGTGAGAGCAAGGTAGGCGAATCGTTTGACCGCCTTTTCCACAGTGCAGGTAACCGCAGAATTATCGTTGCTACCTTTGCATCCAATATCCACCGCGTACAGCAGATTATCAACAGTGCGGCATCTCTCGGCAGAAAGGTTGTGCTTTCAGGCAGAAGCCTTGAGAACGTTGTTGCCGTTGCAAAGGATCTCGGCTATATCGACGTGCCCGAAGGTCTTATTGTCAGTATCGATACAATCAAGCGTTATCCCGACGATAAGCTTGTTATCATCACAACAGGCAGTCAGGGCGAGCCTATGTCAGCACTCAGCCGTATGGCTTTTTCCGATCATCGCAAGGTCGAAATCGGTCCTATGGATTATATCATTATCTCTGCAACTCCTATTCCGGGTAACGAAAAAACAGTCGGTAAGGTTGTAAATGAGCTTATGAAGCTCGGTGCAGAGGTTATTTACGAAAAGATGTACGATGTGCACGTTTCGGGTCACGCTTGTCAGGAAGAGCTCAAAATGATTATGAGCCTTGTCAAGCCCAGGTATTTTATTCCCGTGCACGGCGAGCAGAAGCATCTTCAGAAGCATAGAATTCTTGCCGAGTCGATGGGTATTGACCGTAAGAATATTATAGTTGCCGACAACGGTCTGCTTGTTGAAATGACAGACGGCGGTATTCGTGTCGCAGGCAGTGTCCCTGCGGGTAAGGTGTATGTTGACGGTTCGGGTGTCGGCGATGTCGGCAGTATTGTCCTTCGTGACCGTAAGCATCTTTCGCAGGACGGTATCATTATTATCACAGCCTGCGTTGAAGCCGATACGGGCTATATCGTATCAGGTCCCGAGGTTATAACAAGAGGCTTTGTCTATGTCAAGGAATCTGAAGAACTTATCGAGCAGGCAAAGCGTCTGGCTTATAATACTCTTGATGAACGCCTCGGCAGAAATCCGTCAGATATTCTTGCTGCAAAGACAAGGGTAAGGGACGATATTTCCCGTTTTGTTTTCGAAAAAACAAGAAGAAGCCCGATGGTAGTTCCCGTAATTATGGAAGTTTAATATCAAATCCTCCGGTACACCTGAGTGTCATCGGAGGATTTTGTTTTGAAAAACTGTAACTATTTGTAACTGTTAATGTATTTGACTAAATTAAATTAAAATGTTACAATAGCAGTAGTTTTACAATGAAAAAGTGTTTGTGCTTTTTCGTTCCATATCTGCAAGAAAGGAAGATACACGGCGTTTTTCTTGTTCTTCAGGAACAGCGTTCGGGTGTCGTGTGACATTCTATGATTAACAGTGAACATCTTTGTATGGGCTGTATGAAAGAAATCGGTGAAGTTCAGCAGTGTCCTCATTGCGGTTTCCATGCCGATACTATGCAGATGGCTCCGTACCTTGCCGTAAGAACGGTTGTTGCAAACCGCTACCTTATAGGTAAACTTCTCGAGTATAACGGTGACGGTGCAACCTACATCGCATGGGATATCAACGAGAAAAAGCCTGTTACAATACGTGAGTTTCTGCCTGATACTCTTGCTACAAGACGCGTCGGCGAAAAAGAAGTTTCCGTTTTGTCGGGCTGTGAGCTTTCTTACAGAGAGTGTATGGCAGATTTTGTCGAGCTCTGGCGCAAGCTTACCCGTATGAGCGGTCTTTCCGCACTCGTCAATGTATTTGATGTTTTTGAAGAGAATTCCACAGCGTATGCAATATGCGAATATGTAAAAAGCATTACACTGCGTGATTATCTTCTTCGCCTTAAAACAGGCTATATTCCGTGGGAGAGAGCAAGAGCGCTGTTTATGCCCGTACTCTCTACTCTCGGTATGCTGCATACAGCAGGTATTATCCACCGCGGTATTTCTCCGCTTACTCTCCATATCGGTCAGGACGGTAAAATGCGTATCGGCGGATTCAGTATCTGGCAGGCACGCACTGCTAAAAGCGATCTTTCAGCTCAGCTTTTCCCGGGCTATGCCGCAATTGAGCAGTACGGCTATGAGGGTAAACAAGGCCCCGGTACAGATATCTATGCCTTTGCCGCGACTCTTTACCGTGCACTTATCGGCAGTGACCCTATCGAAGCTACCGAAAGACTTACAAATGACAGGCTTATGGTGCCGGGCAGATTTGCCGAGCAGCTTCCTGCTTACGTAATAAACGGCCTTATCAACGCTTTACAGATTATGCCTGAGGAGCGTACACGTTCGGTTGAGCAGCTTCGTGCCGATCTTTCAGCATCTCCCGTAGCAGCTGCAGCGTCTGGTACAGAGTTTGATGCTCCTGCAGCACCTGCAACAAATACACAGCCTGCAACCAAACCTGCTGTACCTAAGTCTGATAAAACAGTCAGCAAACCTGCAGGGAAGAGTAATATAATATTGGATAATAAAGTTCTTGTTCTGCGGACAGCTCTTATCAGCGGAATTGCAGGTCTTGTTATCTTCCTTATAGTTCTTCTTGCGGCAGGTGATAAAATAGGCTTCTCAGTCGGTGAACCAAAAGAAGAGGTTACCACTCGTCAGGAAATGGTAACTGTCCCGAATTTTGTCAACCGTAACTATGCCGAGGTCAGTTCCAATGCATACTGGACGAATAATTTCACCTTTGAGTCTGTCGAAGTCTACAGCGATAAGGTTTCAAAGGGCTATATTATAGAACAAAGCGTAAAGGCAGAAACACAGGTAAATGCAGGCACAAAGATTGTCCTTACCGTTTCAAAGGGTGTCGAGCAATTTGAACTGCCGCCCGTCATCGGTATGGATTTTGAGGATGCACGTAAGCTTCTTGCCGAGCGTAAGTTCACTGTTACAAAAGAAGAGGCCGAAAACGACGGCTCACATATTGAAGGCACAGTCCAGGCTGTTGTTAATTTTGTTGTAGGCGAGTCCTATCCTAAGGGCACAAACGTAACCGTTATTGTCTGGGGTGCCGCACCCGAGGGTGTTACCACTCCCGATGTCCCGGATATTCCCGATAATCCCGGCTATACCGAAGCTCCCGATGAGCCGGTTGAAGATAATACCACTACTCAGCCCGGTGAGCAGGTAACTGATCCTGTCGTCACAGAGCCTCCCACTACCGAGCCGGTAATCGTCCCCACCGAAGCAGTTGAATAATTAAATTAAAAAGACCTCAAACTGTTACGCCACCGAGTCGTAAGGAAGTATTTGTTTCTCGAGTAAAATTCCCCGTATCTTTGTCAAAAGCCTCGCAAGGCGACAGCCTTGCTACGTTTTTGGCTTCGATACAAGAAATTTTATACTCTTACGAAACTGCGAAGCACTTTAAAATGAAATTTTAAGATACAAGAAAAGGAAAATCCCACAGATAATGCTTAACGCATATCAGTGGGATTTGACGCATTATTGTGCTGAAAATTCGCATTTTAAAGAAATACCGCCTTACGGCTCGGTGGCGTTAGTTTGAGGTCTTTTCTTTGTGTTAATTTGAAGCTGTTTTAGTTTAATCAACAAAATATCAACCGAGTGTCAGAACACCTGTTTCATTGAGAACAAGAAGAATTATATATGAAGCATATATTGTAAGAAGTGCAAAGCCCTGCCACTTTTTGAATTTGCCCATAATGATTGTGGGGATGATTGCGACAGCACAAGCGGCAATACAAACAGGGAAATCAAAAACAAGGTTTATTCTTTCTACGGGAAGAGCAGTGCCGTTTATAACTGCGCAAAGGGGAAGAATAAGCGTTGTGTCAATAATGTTTGCACCTATGATGTTACCGACTGAAAGGGAAGCTTCCTTTTTACGGATAGCGGTAAGTGTTGTGACAAGTTCCGGAAGTGATGTGCCGAGAGCAATAACAGTAAAGCCGATAATAGTTTCGCTGATACCGATTCCTGAAGCAATTGTTTTACCTGAGGAAACAAGGAACTCTGCACCGAAAACAATTGCGGCTGTACCGATTATAAAGAAGAAAACTTTTGAGGGGATTTCTTTCTTTTCGTGTGCATCGATTTCGTCGTTTTCAGCACCTTTTTTGCCTTCTATAAGGTTGCTTATCATAAATACAAGGAATATAGCCCAGAGAACGAAAGCCGACCAGGTGGGAAGCATACCGCTGAGTGAAAGTATGGTGAGACCGACGATAGCTGCAAGGAGAAGGCCGCCCTTTAGAGAAAAGCTCTTTCTGCTTACAATACCTGCCATTGCAACAAGCGAAACACCCATAATTAGCGTTGTATTGGCTGTAACCGAGCCAACTGCGTTACCGATTGCAAGCTGAGCCGAACCGTTCATTGCGGCTCTGACAGAAACGAGGAGTTCAGGCAGTGTTGTGGCAAATGAAACGACTGTTGCACCGACAACAAACTTGGGAATACCGGTAGCCTCTGCAAACCATGATGCGGAATCAACAAACCAGTCGCCACCCTTGATTGTGAGGGCAAGTCCGACTACGAATATTACTGCCGCAACAGCAATAAGTGCACCGCCGCCTAATGAGCCGAAAAGCGTAAAGCCAAAAAATTCCATACTGTTCATTCTCCCTTTATTTTTAATACCGTAGGCATTTTAACACAATCTGACAAAATATTCAATATACAGCATTGCTTTTGAATGTGAAAAATTCAAATTGAATAAACGTAAATAAAAAGCAGTCTCGACAAATAGTCGAAACTGCTTTTTACTGGTGCGGATGTTCATAACACAAGTGGTTCTCCGTTAGTACATATTCACCATTTTATACCGCATACAGTTCCACAGATACATAATGTTAAACATCGTTAAATATTTTTTAACATCGTTGCATTTTTCTTAGCGGAATATAAATTGCTGCAATCAACGCTGATGCAACAAGCATAATCGGCACGGTGATATCCTCTTTGATGTAGCGTATTCCCACATTGTCAAAGAAGAAATATACGGTAAAACACATAGCCAGATATGACGGAAGTGCAATTTTTGCAAATTTTACGGGGGATATATCAAAGGCGTTTGACTCTTTTTTGAGCATATTTCTGCTAAGTATTTTAATCATAAACACGCCGAATATTACGGACAATACTACGGTAAGAATTGTACCGAGAGGCTCGTCGTCCGCAAGTGCTCCTGCGTGAGCAAGAAGCCGTGCAAACCTGATGCCTATTGCTCTTGCAGGTGTCACACCGAGAATGAATACCGTTAGAATGAAGTTAAAACCGAAATTGATTTTTTGATTTGAGATAAGCGGCGACATATCGCAGACATCGTCTTTCGTATGCTTTTTTGCAGTAAGAGCAAGGAAAGCCATAACAAACAGACCGATGAAAAAGCCTGTAACAAATTCCCATGTGCCCCAGGTCGCAAAGCGTCTGAAGGTTTCGGAAAACTCGACACCCTTGAAGAAGCCTGAGTCGAAACGGCTTGAAACAAGAGGGGTAAATGCAGTTGTTGTGACTGCCGTGAGCAGATTAAGAATAAGAGAGCCGAAACCGGTATATTTGTCCTTGCGGAAAATAAGGGCATACGCTGAAAGAACAATAACTGAAAGAGCATCGGAAATATGCTCAATGCTCATATAGTAGTTTTCGAAAAACGGAATGTCCTGAGTCCAGCCTCTGTCGAGAAAATGGCTCATATATGCCGCCATCGCGTTTGCATAGTTGTGTCCGTATTCCTTAAGACCAAGTGCAGCATAACCGACGTGATCGGGGTGGATGACCTGAATAATAAAGTGTGAAACCGTTGCTTTGAAAATCAATTGAGATACCATATATACAGCTATGGCTATTATGTAGTGCTTGATTTTATATTCCTTGCCCGAGAAAAGAGAAGTGACAAAGAATGCGAAAAGAGGAATCAGAGTGAATGCCATAAGGAAGATTATCACGGCACCGCTGATATGGTCAATG
>JAZRSU010000007.1:0-14335 GCA_045651645.1 Acutalibacteraceae bacterium | reverse complement strand
ACCCAGCCCGGCAAAAACAGTCCTTACAGAGACAGAAGCGTCGAAGTGAATCTTGATCTCTTTGAGCGAATGAAGAATGGCGAATTTGAAGACGGTACCCATACTTTAAGAGCTAAAATTGATATGGCGTCCCCAAATATTAATATGAGAGACCCCGCAATTTATAGAATTGCACATACCGCTCATCATAGACAGGGCGATAAATGGTGTATATATCCGCTTTACGATTATGCACATCCTATTCAGGACGCTATTGAGGGGATCACTCATTCTCTTTGCTCGCTTGAGTTTGAGAATCACAGACCGCTTTATAACTGGTTCCTTGAGCAGATCGGCTTCGAAGAGCCCCCCAGACAGATTGAGTTTGCACGTCTCAACGTAAACTACTGCCAGACAAGTAAGCGTAAGTGCCTTGAGCTTGTTGAAAAAGGCATTGTCAGCGGTTGGGATGACCCCAGAATGGTAACTCTTTGCGGTATGCGCCGCAGAGGCTACCCTGCAACTGCAGTACGTGAGTTCATCAACAGAGTCGGTGTTTCCAAGGCTTACAGCGTTGTTGACTACGGTCTGCTTGAGGCTTGCGTACGTGACGACCTCAATGCAAACGCACCCCGTGCAATGGCAGTCCTTGATCCGCTCAAGGTTGTTATCGACAACTATCCCGAAGGTCAGACAGAAACTATCGAGGTTGACGTTCATCCCGATAAGCCTGAGCTTGGCAAGCGTGAAGTTACATTCTCACGCAACATCTACGTTGAGCGTGACGACTTTATGATTGAGCCCGTCAAGAAGTATTTCCGTCTCTTCCCCGGTAACGAGGTAAGACTCAAGGGTGCATACTTTGCAACCTGCACAGGCTACGACACAGACGAAAACGGCAACGTAACCTGCCTGCACTGCACATACGACCCCGAAAGCAAAGGCGGCAACTCACCCGACGGCAGAAAAGTCAAGGGCACGCTCCACTGGGTAAGCGCTGACGACTGCATTGATGCAGAAGTTCGCCTTTATGACAGACTTTACAACGTTGAGACTCCCGAAAGTGATGCAGACCTCAACCCCGATTCACTCAAAGTCCTCTCAGGCTGTAAGATTGAGGGCGGTCTCAAAGACCTCAAGGCAGGCGATACATTCCAGTTTATGCGTCAGGGTTACTACTGCGTAGATAAGGATTCCACAGAAGACAACCTTATCTTCAACCGCACAGTTGCCCTCAACTCATCCTGGAAATAACAGAAAGCAGGTACAGATAAATGAAAATAGTTTACAGAGTTATTGCTGCAATCGCGGCACTTCTCACACTCCCTGCACTCTGGTTTCTGAAGCTTATCCACATCGGCATTGAGCTCGGCTTTATGGAAGCTCTCTTTGACGATTCTTTCTCAATAGATCAGATTTACGATTTCTTCAAAGATAAAAGTGCTGAACTCAGCGGTAAATTAGAGCTTTCCGAAAGAATGGCTGAAGTTCTCGCTCCGTTAAAAACACCTGCAATAGTAACACTTGTTTTCCTTGCACTTGTGCTTGTATCAATTCTTGCAGTATTTTTCTGCTCGGCACTTACAAACGCACGCAAGGTCAACCTCGGTCTCAGCATTTTCGGTGCGGCAAGTACAATCGGTCTTATGGCATCGTTCAATCATATGACTTCACTTATTGTTGACGGCACTGTCGGTCTTGAAAAAATCATCAACACTGCACTTACCGATTCAGACTCCGTAATAGCACAAATCGCCGGTCTTTTCGGTGCAGGCGGTCTTGTCAACGCTATAGGTGAGCTCAGAGTTTTACAGCTTACCGATGCAACTACTGCAGTGCTCTTCATCTTCGTATTTATTGCACTGTGGACTGCTGCGTTCATGTTTATTGATATGGATGAATATAAAGCACCCAAGGTTAAAAAACAGCACAAAAAGAAACATAATTAAGAGGTGAACTCCTTGTCAGTACCCAAGGAAAATATACGTAACTTTTCAATTATCGCTCACATTGACCACGGCAAATCAACGCTGGCTGACAGACTGCTTGAAATTACAGAGTCTGTTGCCAAGCGTGATATGACCGCACAGCTTCTTGATAATATGGATCTTGAGCGTGAGCGTGGAATTACAATCAAGGCTCATGCCGTAAAGCTCAACTATACGGCAAAAGACGGTCAGGAGTATGAGCTCAACCTTATCGACACCCCCGGTCACGTTGACTTCAACTATGAGGTTTCACGTTCACTTGCAGCGTGTGACGGTGCGGTGCTTATCGTCGACGCATCACAGGGTATCGAGGCACAGACACTTGCAAACACATACCTTGCTCTCGACCACGACCTTGAGCTTGTACCCGTAATAAATAAAATCGACCTGCCTGCCGCTGACCCTGACAGAGTTGCAGCAGAGGTTGAAGATATAATCGGTCTCGATTGCTCCAACGCACCCCGTGTTTCTGCCAAGACAGGTGAAAACGTCGAGCAGGTGCTCGAGCGTATCGTACAGGATATTCCTGCACCCACAGCAGACGAAAATCTGCCGCTTCGTGCACTTATATTCGACTCAATTTACGACAGCTACCGCGGTGTTATCGTCTACGTACGTGTTATGGACGGTAAAATCAAAGCAGGCGACACAATGCGTATGATGGCAACGGGTGCACAGTTCAACGTTGTCGAGGTCGGCTATATGCGTGCTACATCGCTCGAGCCGACTGACGAGCTTACCGCAGGCGAAGTAGGTTACATCACTGCTTCTATCAAAACTGTAAGCGACGCCCGTGTCGGCGATACTGTTACAACAGCAGAAAATCCCGCCTCAGAGCCTCTGCCCGGTTACCGCAAGGTCAACCCCATGGTTTTCTGCGGCGTCTACCCTGCTGACGGTGCGGATTACGAGTCACTTCGTGATGCACTGCAGAAATTACAGCTCAACGATGCCGCTCTTTCTTACGAGCCTGAAACATCCGGTGCTCTCGGCTTCGGTTTCCGTTGCGGCTTCCTCGGTCTGCTTCATCTTGAGATTATTCAGGAGCGACTTGAGCGTGAGTATAACCTCGACCTTGTTACTACAATTCCGAGCGTTATTTATAAAATACACACTTCCGACGGCTCAATCCTTGAGATTGATAACCCGACGAATTATCCCGACCCTGCAATCATTACCGATTGTGAAGAGCCGATGACAAACGCTCATATCTACGCACCCAACGACTACGTAGGTGCTATTATGGAGCTTTGTCAGGACAGACGCGGCACTTTCAAGGATATGACCTATATTTCAAGCGACCGTGTCGATATTCACTATGAGCTTCCGCTCAACGAAATTATTTACGATTTCTTTGACACACTCAAATCCCGTACAAGAGGTTACGCTTCGTTTGACTATGAGCTGGCACAGTATCAGCCCTCAAAGCTTGTCAAGCTCGACGTTCTTCTCAACGGTGACGTAATTGACGCACTTTCATTCATCATCCACTCTGACAAGGCTTACGGCAGAGCAAGAAAGATTGCCGAAAAGCTCAAGGACAATATTCCGCGTCAGATGTTTGAAATCCCGATTCAGATTGCAATCGGCGGCAAGGTTATCGCACGTGAAACCGTCAAGGCAATGAGAAAAGACGTTCTTGCAAAGTGTTACGGCGGTGACATCACACGAAAGAAAAAGCTGCTTGAAAAGCAGAAGGAAGGTAAAAAGCGTATGCGCCAGTTCGGTACGGTTGAAGTACCGCAGGAGGCGTTTATGGCTGTGCTCAAGCTTGATGAAGACAACTGAGTTACCGGGTCTGTATATCCACGTGCCTTTCTGTTCGTCAAAGTGCCCTTATTGCGATTTTTATTCGCTTGTGGCATCCGATGAACTGAAGGACAGATATACCGACGCTTTAATTAAAAACATTATATTATATAATAATCAGGTGGGCGGTGCTTTTTCGACCGTATATTTCGGCGGAGGCACCCCCTCTTTACTAGGCAGTAAAAGGCTTGCAGATATTCTGAACAGCGTCAATCGCACAGCCGATTGCGAGGTTACCGTTGAGTGTAATCCGTCGGATTTGTGCAGAAACTGGAACCTGAAAGATATGGATTTGCTTGCCAAAGCAGGTGCAAACCGTATCTCAATGGGTATGCAGTCTGCTGTTGATGACGAGCGTAAAGCACTCGGCAGACAGGCTGACAGAGAGCAGGTAAAGAGTGCAGTAGAGCTTGTTAAATCAAGCGGAATCGACAATTTTTCGCTTGACCTTATGCTCGGTATACCGCACCAGACAATCGACAGCATAAAGGAAAGCATTGCGTTTTGTGCTGAAAACGGTGCAAAACACGTCAGCAGCTACCTGCTTAAAATCGAACAAGGTACACCGTTTGAAAAGGTTGAAAAACTGCTGAATCTGCCCGATGAGGACGAATGCTGCGATATGTATCTTGCTGCTTGCGAGTGCCTTGATGAGCACGGATACAAGCAGTACGAGATATCGAATTTTGCCGTACCCGGCTATGAAAGCCGACACAATCTTATTTACTGGGATTGCCGCGAATACCTCGGCCTCGGTGCTTCGGCACATTCATTTTTCGGCGGAAAACGCTTTTATTTTGAGCGTGATATAAACAGCTTCATCGAAAAAGCCGAACCTATTCAGGACGGTGACGGCGGCAGTTTTGAAGAGTACGTAATGCTCCGTTTAAGGCTTAACGAAGGTCTGCAAAGCGACCAAGTGCGTGCCCGTTTCGGTTTTGATATACCTCCTGAAATCTTTGAACGAGCGAAAAAATTTGAGAAAAACGGTATGGCAAGGGTAACCGAAGCCTCAATAAGCCTTACACCGAAAGGCTTCCTTGTTTCCAACGCAATAATTGCAGATTTACTGGAATAAAAAGCTCACCTTATGCGTTGTATCCTTAAGGATAGTGCCATAAAACCGTATACCCGCAGCTTTGAAACTGCGGGTATTTTTTAATATTCTCTTTGTATGTTGGTCAAGTTGTGTTATAATACAGCTAACCGACAAATAAAAATTTGACGCGCAAAAAATACAACTGAACAACACAGAAAGTGATTTGTCGCTTATAATTGAAAACAATTGCTGTAATTACTTCAGCAAATCAGAATTCAGGAGGATTTATTTTTATGAAGAAAAGCTTAAAATCAAAAATATCCGGAGCAATTTGTCTTGTTTTGGGCATAGCTTTTGCAATTGTCGGATTGTATTACTACCATATGCAGTATCTCTGCTACGAATATACACCGCTTCAGTTTATTCTCGGTTTTGTTGTCTGCCTTGGCGGAGCATTGCTTTCGATACCGCTGTGCAAAAAAGCGGATAAAAAGAAAGCTGCATTAAATTCAGTTTTAACGGCTTTGGTTTTTGCAATTATCCTTATTGGACTTATGTTTTTGATAAATGCAATAATCGGCAGTGGTGAGCTTGAGCTGGCGGCAATGGTTATCCCCGTGTATCTCACATTCATCATCACCGCTGTTATGGCTCTGCTTTGTGTGTTCAGGATATTCAGCAACAAGCTTTTGAAAGTGATTCTCCCCGTACTTATTATTATCGGATTTCTATTCGGAAGTCATTCGTACATCAAATCGCACATTTATGTTTTACTTTACGAAGATTACACCGCACCTGCACCTGTTATAACAACAGTCTCACAAGAAAAGAATGATGATAAAATGATTATCGGCGATTTTTATGTAAGCACAAAAGGCAATGATGAAAACAGCGGTACAAAAGACGCTCCCTTTCTCACAATAGAGAGAGCTGTTGAAGCTGTAAGAAATATTGATAAATCGGGTAAAAGCGGAATGACTGTCTGCATTGAAGCAGGTGAATACCGTGTGTCTTCGCTTGACTTTACCAAAGAGGATTCAGGCACAGAGAAATGCCCTGTAACATACCGCTCTTATAACGGTGAGGTTGTTATCAACGGTGGTATAACACTTGATACCGCCGATTTCAAAAATGCCAAAAGTTATCCTGAAATTTCAGATAGACTTTCTGCTGATGCTCAGGAAAATGTTATGGTTATTGACCTGACAAAAGCAGCGTATTCGCTCACAAGCGATCATTGGCGTAAGATTTATGCAATCGGCTCTTACCATACGGCAGACAGCTATGACGGTGATTATACCGGTCCTCTTTATTGCGAGCTTTTCGTAGATGACATAAGACAAACCACAGCAAGATATCCCGATAATGAATATCTTTATACCGAAGAGGTTGTAAAAACAGGCTTGGGCAAGGAATCCGACGGTGCGCTTACCGAGGTTAAGGATTGGTATGAAATCCGTAATCCCGAACCGGATATTTACAAGGTTAATCCTGAGCTTGCAAAGAGAATTTCAGGCTGGAAAAACCTTGAGGATGTGTGGATGTTCGGCTATTGGAAATATGATTGGGCTGATGCATCTACGCCTATAGGAAGTTTTGACAAAGACACCTGTGAGCTTTCCCCGAGATTCGTCAGTCTTTATGGAACAAAAACCGATGCGCCTTACTATTTTTTCAACGTTCTTGAAGAGCTTTCTGCACCTGGAGAATGGTATCTCGACAGAGAAAAAGGACTCCTCTGTATGTGGGAACCCGAAAACAAAGATAATGCAGAAATCATTCTTTCGCTCTCACTCAATCCCGTAATAAAATCTGAGGCTGATTACATCACCTTTGACGGATTGACCGTAAAAGGAACACGAAGCGACGGTGTGGTTATAACAGGCAACAACATTACCGTTCAGAACTGTCTTATCAAAAATGTTGCAGGTAATGCTCTTATTATGAACGGATGCAACAATCTTGCATACAATAACGAAATCACCCGTACCGGAAAAGGCGGAATCATTATTTCCGGCGGAGATACAGAAACTCTTACTCCCGGCAACAGCAAGGCTGATAACAATTACATCCACGATTGGTCGGAAATTTATCAGACCTATCAGCCCGCCATTACTCTTGAAGGTGTGGGAAATATCTGTTCTCACAACGAGATGGCAAATTCCCCTCACGAAGCTGTTACTTACAAAGGCAACAATCATATTGTTGAATATAATCTTATCCACGACGTATGCCTTCTTTCAGATGATGCCGGTGCAATTTATTCAGGAAGAAGCTGGGTGTGGTACGGCAACGTTGTAAGATACAACTGTATCTATAACATAGGCTCGGAAAATCACGGACCCGACGGAATATATCTTGATGATGCGGTTTCAGGCCAGAAGATTTACGGCAATATTCTTATCAATATTCCGAGCAATTCAATTCACGTCGGTGGTGGCAGAGATAACGTTATAACCAATAATATCATCGTGAATCCCGGCAACAATGCTTTGAGGTTTGATGACAGAGCAAGAGAAGGTGCTCTTGAAAACGGATGGTTTACTCACGCTTATGTCGGCAGCGGTGATATGTGGGAAGCACTGTATAATTCACCCTGGCAGAGTGAAGCCTGGCAGAATGCGTTCCCCGAATACAAGAGCTGCACTGACGATATCTCAGAATCAGATTCGCCCGATTATATTCCCAACCCTGCAAGCACTTTCAAGAATAATATTATCATCAATAAAAATATGAGTTATGGTGAAATTTACAGCTCTGTATGGAACTTCAGTGACATAAGTGATAATGCAATATACAGTGTAGGCAAATGTGATAAAATCTTTGTCGATATCAATAACGGAAATTATAATATCAAAGACATAGATGAAATCAGAAAAGATGCTCCCGGTTTTAAAGAAATACCTCTTGAAATGATAGGCAGGGTAAACTGACAAATTCCATTCGTGTCCGACGGACATATCACAAGGCATAGCCTTATATCGCTGCGTTGTATCCCTTAAGGGTACAACGCATACAGAGTTATTTTATACAACACAGTTTCCTCATAAAAAAACAAAACTGCGTAAGTGCAAGTACACTTACGCAGTTGTTTTCATTGTATTATACCAAAAAATCAGGAGTAGCGCTGTGCGAGAATTTTGAGGATTTCCTTAGCCTCTTCCTCTGTAAGAGTAACGCCCTTGCCCATCTTCTCGTGCTCGGGTGCCCACTCACGGATATCGAGCTTAGGCTCTCTGTTGTTCCAGCTGATGAGGTTAAGCTCCTTTGTCCAGCCCTTTGCTGTTTCGGAAAGGACACCAAGTGTTTCTACGATGTTGTAAGTAAATTCAGGCATTTGTTTTCGCTCCTTATGTTAATTTTTAGGGGTAATCTTTTTAGCTAATTTTTATTATAATTAAAATTATATAAATATCAATATTATAATTAAAAATTAATAAATATTTTACAATTTAACAGGAATATTTACGGTAATATCCGTCATTATGCAGATTATGTTTAAAAGGTAATAAATTTGTTATAAACCGCTTGCAATTTGCCAATAAAAAGGATAATATAATAGAGATTAAATATCATTAAAATGGGTGAAAATTTGCATATATTTTTACACCCTGAAAGGAAAGTTATGGCAAAGATGAAAACTGTTCAGTTCACTGAAACCGTACTCCGTGATGCCAACCAGTCACTCATCGCTACGAGAATGCCCATTGCCGATTTCAAGGAGATTCTCAGCGAGCTTGACAAGGCAGGCTACTACTCACTCGAATGCTGGGGCGGCGCAACGTTCGACTCATGCTTGCGTTACCTTAGCGAAGATCCGTGGGAAAGACTGCGTACAATCAAGGCAGCTTGTCCCAACACCAAACTCCAGATGCTTCTCAGAGGTCAGAATCTGCTTGGTTACAAGCACTACCCTGATGACGTTGTTCGCAAGTTTGTTGCAAAGAGCGTTGAAAACGGCATCGACATTATCCGTATTTTCGATGCACTCAATGACCTTCGTAACGTTGAGGTAGCTGTTGACCAGACTCTCAAGAGCGGTGCAATCGCATCAGGTACAATCTGCTACACAACAAGCCCCATCCACAATATCGAAAACTACGTCAAAGTTGCTGAAGGCTACGCAAAGCTCGGTGTACAGACACTCTGTATCAAGGATATGGCAGGTATCCTTGCTCCGCAGGAAGCTTACGACCTCGTAAAGGCTATCAAGGCTGCCGTCAAGCTTCCCGTTGTTGTTCACACACACTCAACAACAGGTCTCGGTCTCATCACACTTCAGAAGGCTGTTGAAGCAGGTGCAGACGTTATCGATACCGCTATTTCAAGCCTTTCCGGCGGTACTTCACAGCCCCCGACTGAAACTCTTGTATATGCTCTTAAGAATCAGGGCTACAAGGTTGACCTTGATCCCAAGTCACTTTCAAAAATCAACGCATTCTTCAAGCCTCTTCGTGCAAAGTATCTTGCAGACGGTGTTCTCAACCCCGTTGTTATGGCTACAGAAACAGATGCACTTGATTATCAGATTCCCGGCGGTATGCTTTCAAACCTCGTTGCACAGCTCACAGCACAGAACAAGCTCGACAAGCTCGATGAAGTTCTTGCTGAAACACCCAGAGTACGTGAGGACCTCGGTTATCCGCCCCTCGTTACTCCCATGAGCCAGATGGTCGGTGTTCAGGCTACTTTCAACGTACTTCTCGGCGAGAGATACAAGAACATCTCCAAAGAGGTCAAGGCATATATCAAGGGTGAATACGGCAAGGCTCCCGGTAAGGTAAGCAAAGACCTTCAGAAGCTTGTTCTCGGCGATGAGAAGCCCTTCACAGGCAGATTTGCCGATACTCTTGAGCCCGGTTTTGAAGCAGCTAAAGAAGAAATAGGCGCACTCGCTCACAGCGAAGAGGACGTACTTTCCTACATCGCATTCCCGCAGCAGGCAAAGGCTTTCTTCGAAGAAAGAGCTGAAAAAGAAAAGCGCACATTCAAATATACAATACAGGAAATCAAGGAGTGATTAATCAATGTTAGCAGGAAAAGCACTCGGCTTGACTGACGCACTCATGGTTTCCGGTGTCGGTATAGTCGTTGTTATGGCAGAGCTTGCTCTGCTGGCTGTGTTGGTGTTTCTGCTCTCCCGTCTTGTAAGTGCATTGGTAAACAAAAAATCCGCCGACGAATCTCCTGAATCGGTATTTGCGGATTCTGATGCCACTACAGTTGGCAAGAGTTCATCAGCTTCAAGCCGTGTTGAACTTTACGGAGTTGACGAGCAGACAGCCGCAACAATAATGGCAACAGTCAGCCACCAGACAGGCGTTGCTCTCGAGCACCTTGACTTCAAGTCAATAAAACTGCTCGATACTCCGCTTGAACTTATCGGTGTTGACGAGCCTACAGCAGCAATGGTTATGGCAGTTGTCAGCCACCAGACAGGCGTTCCGCTTGAAAAGCTCGATTTCAGACGCATAAAGTCACTCGAGTGGGGCGGAATTGACGAGCCCACAGTCGCAATCATTATGGCGCTGGTAAGCCACCAGACAGGCATTCCGCTCGAGCGTCTCGATTTCAAATCAATAAAACTTATTGAAGAATAAAAGAAAGGTTAGGTAAAAAACAATGAAATACATCGTAACTCTTAACGGCAAAAGCTATGAAGTAGAGGTCAACGAGACCGACGCAGTTATCACAAACGTATCAACAGCTGCAGGCGCAGCTCCCGCTCCTGTTGCAGCACCCGTTGCAGCACCCGCTCCCGTTGCAGCTCCTGCACCCGCAGCAGCTCCCGCAAAGGAAGAAGCTCCCGCTCCTGCACCCGTAGCAGCTCCCTCAGCTGAAGGCAAGAACGTTGTAGCTCCCATGCCCGGCACAGTTCTCAAGGTTCTCTGCAGCGTAGGTCAGGCTGTCAAGGCAGGCGACACGCTCTTCATCCTCGAGGCTATGAAGATGGAGAACGAAATCACAGCAGAGTGTGACGGCGTTGTCAAGCAGATTCTTGTCGGCAGCAGCACAGTTGTTAACACAGACGACGTTCTTGCAGTTATCTGAGTAAAGTGAGGCATTTCTCAATATGACATTTTTAGGTGTTCTCGAAGGCCTCTGGGCAAGCTCAGGCTTCGCTGCCCTCGGTTGGCAGCAGGCTGTTATGCTTGTCGTTTCCTTTGGTCTTCTTTATCTGGCAATAGTCAAGAAGTTTGAGCCTATGCTTCTTCTTCCTATCGCATTCGGTATGATGCTTGCAAACCTGCCCGAAACAGGCCTTATGGCTGACCCTGCAGGCCTTATGGATGCAAGCCAAAAAATCGAAGGTGCACACTGGTATGACGACGGTGTACTCAGGCTCATATACGCAGGTGTAAAGAGCAGTATTTTCCCCTGCCTCATATTTATGGGTGTAGGTGCAATGACCGACTTTGGCCCCCTGCTCGCAAACCCCTCAAGCCTTCTTCTCGGTGCTGCAGCACAGCTTGGTATTTACGTTGCATTCATCATTGCAATTCTTTTCAAATTCACACCCGAAGAGGCGGCTTCAATCGCAATCATCGGCGGTGCAGACGGCCCTACAGCTATCTTCACAGCATCAAAGCTCGCATCTCATCTGCTTGCACCTATTTCGGTTGCAGCTTACTCTTATATGGCACTTATTCCGCTTATTCAGCCGCCCATTATGCGTCTGCTCACAACCAAAAAAGAGCGTGAAGTAAAGATGGGTCAGCTCCGCAAGGTAAGCAAGACAGAAAAAAGAATTTTCCCGGTTGTTGTTACAGTTCTTTGTGCACTTATCATCCCGTCAACAGCTCCGCTCATCGGTATGCTGATGATCGGTAACATTTTCCGTGAGTGCGGCGTTGTCGACAGACTCAGCGACGTATCACAGAATGCACTCTGCAACATCATTACAATTCTGCTTGGTGTTACAGTCGGTGCAACCGCAAACGGCGAGCAGTTTCTTCAGGTCAAGACACTTGGCATTATCGTCATCGGTCTTATAGCATTCTCCTTCTCAACCGCAGGCGGTGTCCTTCTCGGCAAGCTGATGTATATCATCACAAAGGGCAAGGTCAACCCCCTTATCGGTGCAGCACGCGTTTCTGCCGTACCTATGGCAGCACGTGTTGCACAGGTTGAAGGTAAGAAAGCTAACCCCACAAACTTCCTGCTTATGCACGCTATGGGTCCCAACGTCGCAGGTGTTATCGGCTCAGCGGTTGCCGCAGGCTTTATGATGCTCCTTTTTCAGTCTTAAGACTCAGTTTTTCCACAGCATTTTTATCGGTGATGCACTGCCAATGCTCCACCGTGTGAGCATAGAGCAGTGCCCCTTCACCGCTTACATTACCAAACTCGGAAAGGCAGGGTTTGATTAGCCCTGCTCCCGCTGTTTGTGTACGTACAAACAAACGGTACTTATTTTCATTTTTATAAAGTCGGCTTTCAACGGTAAAGCCCGAAAATCTTATCCGCTCGGCACAATTAATAAGTTCAGTTACATTATCAAAATCACAGGCTATGTAGTCTGATTTTTTCACAAGATATCTTTTTGTTCTTGTTGTGCCCTTTTCCTGTTCAACAGAAAAGAAGAGCACACATCCGCCCGATTCACGGCGCATCGCTTCAACAAGCAGTCTGCCCGAGGTGTTTATTTCGCGCCCGAGGGTTCTGCCTGCACGGGAGAGTATAGTCCATATAACTCTCTTCGTTTCAATTTTCGAATAGTCCATCTCCTCATAGGTGATGTTTAATTTTTTCATATCATCGGCCGACAGCTCCACTATAATCGCATCGTCGGCAAGAAGTTCAATCTTCATAACGCACTCCCCCTTGTCTATATCGTATACTTTACTGCAATATTAAATCAACGCACAAATAATGGAAAGGAGAAAAGGAAATGGCAAAGCAAAACAAACTCAGCAAGACACGCTCACTTCAGCTTGATTTACTCGCTATGCTCTCAGTTCCTGCGCTAAGCTCATGGTATTTCTATGGTCTGGGCGCAATACGCCTTATCTGCGTAAGCATTATCGCCTGTGTTCTTTGCGAGCTTATCGGCAGACGCATACTCAAGCAGCCATCCACCGTCTCCGACCTGAGTGCGGTTGTAACAGGCATATTGATTGCTCTTATGCTTCCTGCCAATGCTCCCGTCTGGCTGCCGGTTTTAGGCGGTATGTTTGCAATAATTGCCGCAAAGCTGCCCTTCGGCTCTGCCGAAAACCTGCCGTTTTCCCCTGCTGCAGCAGGCTTCGCTTTCTTAACTATATGCTTCCCCGATCTGATTTTTGACTATCCGCGTATATCTGCTTTAAGTACGGCTCTTTCGAGCACAAGCAGCGTTTCACTCACTTCCATGCTTGCACAGAATACTTCTGTCAGCCTCCGCTCGGTAAAGGCGCTCGACATACTTGTCGGCAACTTCCCCGGCCCTATGGGTGCAAGCTGTATAATAGTACTTTTAGGCAGTGCAATATATATGCTCATAAGACGCACAAAGCTCTTTGTAACAACAGCAGGTTTTCTTTCAGGTGCTGCACTTATGGCAATCTGTTTCCCGAGAGTTACAAATCTGTTTTCATCACTTGTACTTGAGCTGTGTGCAGGATGTATGATTTTTGCCGCAATCTTCCTTATTACGGAGCAAAGTACTCAGCCGAAGCACATCCTCAGCCGCCTACTTTACGGATTTACCGCAGGTGTTTCGTGTATGCTTATGCGTCGTTTCGGCGCTTTTGAGGAGTGCGTATGTTTTGCGGTACTGATTATCAATGCAGCCTGGCCCGTTGCTGATAAAGCGTTTATGAAGATAATTAATAAAAGGATGAAAAAGAGTAAATGAAAATTTCACAGACCATTGCTGCGTTGCTTGCTACAGCTATTCTATGCATAGCCTTGGTTTCGTGTGACCGCAACCCTGTAAAGGATGATGCATCATCCGCGGAAACAACGAATGAAGAAGTGCTGAGCACATTTGAATCAGCCGATACAAGCACAACCGGCAATCCAGAAACAGAAGAAGAACTGACTACAGGCGTAAGCACCACGTTGCCGAGTCAAAGTACAACTGCAGGCAACACAACAGCTGTTACACCGACCAATGTAACAACAACTGCGCCCTCAACGACAAAACCTGTCGTAACAACAGTACCGTCGACAACTACACCTTCAACAACTGCGCCGTCGACAACTGTTCCCGACATCACAACAACTACACCAACCATATCAACACAAACCACAATCACTCCACCGGTAACAGAGCGTCCGACGGATATAGTAACCGACAGTGAAGATATGGATGATGAACAAACTGTAATTGCCGCAATAAACAGATACCGGATTGAGGAAGGTTTGGGAGAACTTGTTTATTCACCCGAACTTTCGGCAGCAGCCGATATCAGAGCAAAAGAAATTTCGGAAAGCTTCTCACATATCCGTCCTGTCGGCGGCTTATTCAACACTATCAGCCCGCTTGCAAAGACAGAAAACATAGCCAAAGTCGGATCGTAGCCATGTCGTTCTGTGA
>JAZRSU010000006.1:0-22697 GCA_045651645.1 Acutalibacteraceae bacterium | reverse complement strand
TGAAAAAATTAAAGAAAAGGTTGCAAACGGTCAGTGGGATATCTGCGGCAACGTTTGGGTTGAGGCTGACACAAACATTGCTTCGGGCGAAGCGCTTATCAGACAGGTGCTTTACGGCACAGAGTTCTTCAAAAAGAAATTCGGAAGGCTTCTGCCTCTTTCAGGCATTTTTCTTGTTGGTCCGCCGCCGCCGTCACCGTAGCCGTACATACTCATCGAAACATTGAGCTCGTTTTTGTTGTTGCATTCGTTATCAGCGGTTATAATTTCTTCAACGTTGAAGTGGCAGTTATATGAAGGACGCATAAGATGAGCGTAAATTTCATCGCCGTTGTTGCCCTTCCACATAAACATATTATAAGGGAACTTGTTTGTGTCGTTGAAGCTGAGCTTGGATGTTATGAAATTCTCCATGCCGCAGCCCTTGATAATCTGGGGAAGTGCCCAGGTGAAGCCGAAGCAGTCGGGCAGCCAATAAGTCTTTGATACCTTGCCGAATTCGTTTTTGAAAAATTCCGTTCCGTAAAGCACCTGTCTGATAAGTGCTTCGCCCGATGCGATATTTGTATCTGCTTCAACCCAAACGTTGCCGCAGATGTCCCACTGTCCGTTTGCAACCTTTTCCTTAATCTTTTCGTAGATTTCGGGATAGTGGTCCTTCATCATCTGATAAAGAACAGCCTGACTCTGACCGAAGGTCATTTCGGGATATTTATCCATAAGCGTTACAACGTTTGAGAAAGTACGTGCACTCTTGCGGATACTCTCCTGCACTCTCCACAGCCAGGCAACGTCGATGTGGCTGTGACCTGTGAAGATAACCTTTGATGTTGCAGCCCACGGAATTTTTGCAAGCTGTTCGCCGTAGAGCTTGCGTGCCTCGGCAATAGATGCACGGACTGCAGGCTCGTCAAAATCGTAATCGACAACGTGAAGGCTGTCGTCAATAGCTTTGTAAACAAGTGACTTGATGTGCTCATCCTTGATGAACTCAAGAGCCTGGAAAGCAACCTCAAGGTCGTACCAGTAACCCTCGCAAGCTTCGTCGGGAGTCCAGACGTATGCTGTGCGGAATGTGTACTCGGTGTTCTTTGCACCGTCCATACCTTCGTCGCAGAATTCCATTGAGTTGACTGTAGCTTCAAGCTCGATGTTGAGCACGTCACCCTCGTTATATGTACCGCCAAGCACGATTGTACCACGCTCGGGAGCATACTTTGAGCAGGAAACGGAGCCGCTGAAAATGCCGTTTACCTTTACAAGTGCTTCACCGCCGATGAAGAATTCGATGCGAAGCTCTTTGCCTGCCATTTCGGCAGGTACTGTGAAAGCTGTGCGGAAGAAATGAGCCTCATCGTAACCTGAAATCCAGTGGTCGCCAAGGCTGATTTCACCCTTTTCAGGATTCATAAAGTACTCGCCTGCTTCAAACATACCCTGCTCGTGTGACCAGTGTGTAAGGTCGGCTTTGTACAGCGCATTGTACTTGCGAAGCTGGTTGTACATATCCTTAAGGACGCCTAATTTTGGTGTTAACATGTTTTTCGCTCCTTTATTAAGGTTGATTTTTTGATATAGCAAAAATTCTTACTGAATTTATATCGCTCAAAATTACCTGTGCATATCACGGTAGTTGAATACCTTGATACGCTTACGCTTTCTGTTACGGTTTACAAAAATATTTGCACCGACAAAGAAAAGAATAACTGCAACAACAATTATTGCAAAAATTTTGAAGCCCGTGGTTTTTATAAGGTCGCCGAGCTTACCGAAAATCATAAGGAAAATGTTGCGGTCAACGTCCTCTGCGGCAACAAGCTTGATTCTTGCAATCTCTTCACCTGCGTAGCTGACAACTGCCTCGCAAACCTCATCGCCCTTTTTAAGCGGAGCTTCAACAAAGGCAGGCATTGTTTCCTTGACCGGCTCGACAAGCACGCTGTCTGAATCAACGCTGTCAGGCACAAGTGCGACACAATCCTCTGCAGGCACAAGCCTTACGTGATCAACCTTGCTTGAATATTTTACGTCAACAACAGTAATTATCTTTGACGGGTCGGTTACAACCTTGAGCTTGATGTTATCAAAAATCCATTCAAGCATTGCCTTTGTATCCATAAAAGCAAAGTTTTCGGGGTAACCGTCCTTATCGTAATCGTAATACGGAGCTTTCATCGCAACGGCGATGTAGCTGTAACCGTCTTTGGTTGCGGTTGTTACAAAACACTTACCTGCGTTAGTGGTAGAGCCTGTTTTTATACCCTTTGCCTCAGCCAGATAATATTCCTTGTAACCGCTGGAGAGCATAAAGTTTGTAGAAATAATATTGTGCTCGGGTTGAAGATTTGTTGCGGGCATTTTATAGGTTGAGGTGTTTGTTATTTCGTTGAAAACGGGGAAGGTCATTGCGTGCTTTGCAAACGTTGCCATATCCTGAGCGCTTGAGTAGTGACCGTCCTCATCAAGACCGTGCGGATTTTTGAACTGAGAATTGTTACAGCCAAGACGCTTTGCCGTTGCATTCATCATTTCAACGAATTTTTCAACTGAGCCGCCGCCGATATAGTCAGCTATGATTGTTGCCGCCTCGTTGGCACTGCTGATAAGCAGGTAGTAGAGCAGGTTTCTCATAGTAACCTCTTCGCCTACCTTGATTCCGCCGAGTGAGCTGCCCGTACCGTCAAGCATACGGATGCTCTCCTCTTTTGCAGTTACAACCGTTTCAAGATCGGCACAGTTTTCGAGTGCAACGATTGCGGTAACTATTTTTGTGAGTGATGCGGGTGCCGCCTGCTTTTGTGAATTCTTTTCAAAAAGCACCGTACCCGTATCAAGGCTGGCGATATAAAATATCTCCGTTTCAGTTTTTACCTGATTGTTGTAGAGTGCACTTGCACCTATAGGTGCGTACATTCCCAGAATAAGGCAGAGAGAAGTCAAAAAAATTATTGCTTTTTTCATAGACAAAGCCTCACAAAATGTAGTATTATATTTAAGACATCGGTTCTGACGATGTATTGTTTGCAAAATTATTTATTCAAAGGTGAAACTATGGTTTACATAACTGGCGATACTCACGGCGATTTTGAGCGACTTGATTCGCTCCGCCTCAAAAAAGGTGACACACTTATTATCTGCGGCGACTTCGGCTTTATATGGGACGGAAGCGCACGCGAAGAAAAAATATTGAAACAGCTCGGTAAAAAGAAATTCAATATCTGCTTTATTGACGGCACACACGAAAACTTTGAGCTGCTTGACGAATACGAGCAGGGTGTTTTCTGCGGCGGTAAGGCACATAATATTTCGGGCAACCTCTACCACCTTATGAGAGGTCAGGCATACAACATCGAGGGCGACATCTACTTCACAATGGGTGGCGGTGAAAGCCCCGATATCGACCTGCTTTTTGACAACGGTGCGTGGTCACGCCGCGAATTTCCCAACAAGCAGGAGCTGACAGAGGGTGCTGAAACACTTGAAAAGCTTAACTGCAAGGTTGACTACATAATCACCCACGAGCCGCCTGCAAAAATCAAAAACTTTATGAAGCTCAAAACCGAGATGCCTGCAAGAATCACAGGTCTCAACGCTTACTTCGACGAGATGAGCAACGTATGCGAGTACAAACGCTGGTACTTCGGCAGTATGCATATTGATAAACACATCTCAACAACACATATCGCAGTGTTCAAAAAGGTTATCAACGCCGAAACCGGGGAAATAATAAAATAATTCGGAATTAGGAGTTAGGAATTATGAATTATTCCCTTTATCTTTACAACTATTTATATTAAAGTCACTACCATCAGCAGGGTTTATCTCTGCTGATTTTTTATTTCACTTGAATTAAGAATTAATTCTTAATTCCTAATTCATAATTTCTCAACGTCCCCAGAACTTTCTGTCGAGGCTTCGGAACTGGATTGCGCGGCTGATATGCTGTACGTCGATTTCGTCACTGCCGTCAAGGTCGGCAACGGTGCGTGCAACACGCAGAATTTTATCGTACGCTCTGGCGGAAAGACCGAGTCGGTCAAACGCATTCTTGAGCAGCTCGTTTGCTCTGTCGGTAACAACGCAGAACTGACGAGTCTGTGCAGGGGTCATCTTTGCGTTGCAGGTAGTTGACGTACCCTTGAAGCGTTCACGCTGAATCTGCCTTGCGGCATCAACACGCTTTTTTATCTCTGCAGAGCTTTCGGATTTTGTCTTTGCAGAAAGGTCTTCGTAATCTACGGGCGGCACCTCGATATGAATATCGAGTCTGTCAAGAAGCGGCCCTGAAATACGGTTGAGGTAACGGCTTGCCGAGCCGTTTGAGCAGGTGCACGGCTTTGTCGGGTGACCGTAGAATCCGCACGGGCAGGGATTCATCGCACACACGAGCATAAACGAGCAGGCATAGGACACCGTACCTGCCACACGGGTGATATTTATAACGCCGTCCTCCATAGGCTGACGCATTGATTCGAGAGTAGTTTTTGCAAACTCGGGCAGCTCATCAAGGAAGAGCACACCGTTGTGAGCAAGTGACATTTCACCGGGTCGCGGCATAGAGCCGCCTCCGCCGCCCGAAAATCCCGCAGGCGACACCGAATGGTGAGGAGAACGGAAAGGACGGGAACGGATAAGCGAAACACCGGGAGGAAGAGCACCCGCAACCGAGTGCACCTTTGTGGTTTCTATTGATTCCTCAAAGCTCATATCGGGCAGAATAGAGGGTATGCGTTTTGCGAGCATACTTTTACCGGAGCCGGGAGGACCTATCATCATAACGTTGTGACCGCCTGCGGCGGCAACTTCAAGTGCAAACTTCGCCTCGTACTGACCCATAACGTCGCTGAAATCGGGAGCATCGGGCTCAAGATACTGGTCACAAAAATTTTCTTTCTGTGCAGGAGCAATCGGGTCGGTACCTCTGAGGTGAGCAAGCAACTCAAAAACGTTGTTTACGGGGTAAACCTTTATGCCGTCGATAACACAGCTCTCTGCCGCATTGAGTGCAGGCACAAAAATCTCCTCAAAGCCTTTCTGTCGGGCTTCGATTACCATGGGCAGTGCACCGTTTACACGGCGTACGTTGCCGTTGAGCGAAAGCTCGCCGATAAAGGCTTTGCCGTTTAAATCAGCTCTGAGCTGACCCGTAGCCTGAAGCAAGGCAACAAAAATCGGCAGGTCGTAGAGAGGGCCTTCCTTACGCTTGTCCGCCGGAGCAAGGTTAACGGTAATTCTGCCGACAGGAAAAGAAAGACCTGCGTTTTTCATCGCAGAGCGTACACGCTCACGCGATTCGCTTACAGCCGTATCGGGCAGACCGACAACGTCGAAGCGGGGCAGGCCGCCGGAAACGTCTGCCTCAACCTCAACCATATAAGTCGCCAGACCGAAAAGCCCGACACTGCTGACCTTCGAAAACATAAGGTTACCTCTTTACAAATTCCGAATTCCTAATTACTTGTTCTTTTGCTTTGAATACTTAAGTCTGTAGACTGTATTCATAATTACGCTGTCGAGGCGGCTTATGTACTTGACTGCATCAAATGCATCGGCTGCAAGGTAAGCCTTACAATTCTTTTCAACAACCATTTCAACAGCCTTTGCGTCATCCTCATCGGGGCCGCAGCAGAGTGCTGTGCCGTCGGGCATAAATACAGCGTTTCTGCCCTTGAGTGACTTAACGACAGAGTCATAATCCTTTGCAACACGCATTGTAGTACCTGCAATCTGAGCAAAGTCGTCAAGAAGAGGACGAAGGCTCTTGCCGCATTTCTTTGCCGCACCCATAATATCGGGCTTGCCTGACTGTACGATAGCGTTGATATCCTTGCGTGCCATATATACGTCTCTGTGTGTTGCTGCAACAGCTACACCGCCGAGGTCTGCTCTTTCAGAAATAAGGAAGCCGTACTCGGAACCGTCGTCACCCTTGAGCAGGAAGTTTGAGCCTGCACGTACGGATGAGTAGCAGACGGGCTTGTTATCTGTATAGATTTTATACTTTGTTGAAAGGTGCTCATAGCAAGCATCCTCAAGAGTCTGAGCGATTGCAAAAGCATCGTCATAATCCTTACCCATACATACTGCACCGTGGTTGGACATAATAACTGCCTTTGACTGCGGATACTGCTCGATAGCTGTGTAAACGCCCTTCTTGAGCTTCTTTGTGCTGGGCATACCGTAGGAAGCAAGCGGTACAACGTTGCCGAGTATGTTTGCATAAGCTTCGTTTGTAACGGGCATATCCTTACCCATAACGCTTACAACCGAAGCGTTGAGCTGGTGTGTGTGAATTACAAAATTACAGTCGGGACGAAGCTTGTAAGCTGAAGCGTGAACACCCTTTTCGGATGAGGGCTTTACGTCGCCTGTGTATGAAAGGTCTTCGATTTTAACAGCAACTATCTCATCGGGAGTAAGATCCTCATAAGATCTGCCGCTGGGTGTGATTACAAATTCGTCTGCACTTATACGGCAGCTGACGTTACCCCATGTTCTTGCGATAAGTCCTGTTTCGACAAGCTTTTTACCTGCCTCAATTACTGCGAGTTTTGCCTGCATAATATCCATTTTATATTCCGCCTTTCTTTTAATACCTCAATTAATCAACTTCCTCAGAGTAAAGTTTATTACACCGAGGAAAGTTTATGCCACTATCTTTACTTAGTTACTTTGTACACAGCTTATTTCAGAAGTCCGCCTTCGAGCTGTGGCTCGTCAAGGTTGCCCATTTCGTTGAAGTAGTAGTCGTAAATTTTTGCGGCAATAGGAGCCAGTGAAGAACCGCTGCCTGCACCCTCAGCCGCAATACATATCGCAATCTGCGGATTGTCAGCCGGAGCGTAAGTAATAAGGAAGCCGTTGTTTGTGGTAACGGTAACACCGTTTATTTTACGGTCAACCTGCGACGTACCTGTTTTAGCCGCCGCATTTACGGGCAGATTCTGGAATGCGTATTTACAGTAACCTATTGTACCTACAAGCTCCATACCTCTGCGTACGGTACGCAGTGTATTCTGTGAAATACCTGTTTCAAGTATTATATCTGCACTGTTGTCGAGCAGAGTTTCTTCATAATCCGAAGCCTTTACGGTTTTGACAAAGTGCGGGCGGTAGCGAGTGCCGCCGTTTGCAATGGTCGAGCAGTAGTTTACAAGCTGAACGGGTGAGAACATACTGCCGCCGTTACCGATTGCGTTCTGGAGTGTGAAACCGGGCATCCAGTCCTGACCGAGTGATGCTCGGTATTCGGGGCTGTCGAGTCTGCCTGTTGCTTCGGGCAACTCAACACCTGTTTTTGAGCCGAGACCGAGAATTGCGGCATACTCATTTATAGTCTGGATGTCAGTAAGCTCTGCAACGTTGTAGAAGAAAATGTTACACGATTCGTTGATTGCCGAAATAACGTTCATCGTCAGGCTTTCGTGCTTCTGCAAGCACTGGAACTGATGATTGAGATAGGTATAAGCACGGGTACAGCGGAAATAAGTGCCGCTTGTGATAAGCCCCTCTTCAAGTGCACATATTGCCGTACACGGTTTGAAGGTAGAACCCGGAGAGTAGGTACTCATCAATGCTCTGTTCCACAGCGGTGAATTGGTCGCCGTACTCAGTTCTTTATAATCCTGCGAAAAGGTTGAAACGTCGTAGCTCGGGTAAGAGTAGCTTGCAAGAATTTCGCCGTTGTTGACGTCCTGAATAATTACTGCACCTGCAGGGTCAACCATACTGTCCTCTCGCAGTGATTCGAGACCCTTTGAGAGAGCACTCTTTGCAACCTCCTGCAGATTTTTATCTATTGTAAGAACAACCGTGTTACCCTGCTCGGGGTCAACGCTGTAGTCGGTGGTTACGTTGCCGTCAGCATCTGTGCTGATTGTCTTTACACCGATTGTACCTCGCAGGTAACTTTCCATCGCACTTTCAATGCCCTCTTTACCGATTATCGCATTGAGTGCATATTTTTCACCGTTATCTTTTTTCTCCTGATATTCTTCTGCACTTATCAGACCGACTCTGCCGAGAATGTGCGGCAGAAGTGTGCCGTCGCTGTATTCACGGTAAGAAACAATCTGAACGTCGACACCGAGGAAGAAAGCACTGTTCTCTTTTATCAGTGCAACCACTTCAATCGGCACGTCATCGGCAAAAGTATAGGGAGTGCTGACCGAGAAGATAATTCTTCTCATCTCGTAGCACACGGAAGCAACCTTTCTTGCCTGTGCAAGCGGAAGCGACTGAAGCTCGTATTTTTCAATCAGAGCATCCATACAGTTCTGTGCCGTTGCATAATTCTGCAGGTCGAGTATATCCGTACGAAGCTCGTCTATATCTTTTTCTCTGTCAGGTGCAAACTGAACGGATTTGCCGTCAGCCGACATCACAATCGGCAGGTTATCAATCCACGGCAGACCCTTCTGCTCAAACATACTGATGAGTGCACCGATTATCTGGTTGCGTTTGCCCTGCTCTTTTGCAGAGGGAAAATAAGAGTAATCGAAAATTATTGAGTTACCCTGTCGGTTAGTAACGAGCGGATTTCCGTTACGGTCGAGTATTTCACCTCTCGCACCCTCAACCTTTACGGTCTTGACCTTGATTGAGGAGCCTGCGGCGGCATATTCCTTACCGTCGATAACCTGAATTTTGAAAAGCACGCCCGAGAAAATACCGAATATAAGGCAGAGAGCAACAACAGCGGCAAGACCGCGCTTGGTATATTTAGGTTTATTATTCATTGTCGCTCACTCCTTTGCAAAAATTTTAAATTAAAATATCAGAACGAAAGCTCATCGTTTTCCATAAGCTTGAATTTTTTCATTATCGCTCTCACCCCGTAATAGTAAGCCGGAAGCGAAAGTATATTAAGCAGTGCTGTCGGCAGACAGTCGGTCAGCAACAGCACACCGCCGCCGTTGATACCCTTTGCCGCAACAAATACAATCCAGCTGATAAAAAAGTACAGCACTGTACTAAGCGTACAGAGTATGGTTGCGGTGATGAGATTGTTCATCATAAGATACGTCATCAGCAGACCGCAGGCAAAACCGATGAATGCAAAGAAAAACGCATTGAAGCCGTCACCTGCACCGTTATTCATATCCCACAGAATACCTGCCAGCAGACCGTAATAAAGACCGTAAGTTTCACGCTCGAACATACCGAGCACAACTGTCAGCGGTAAAAGCGGCAGAAACTTTATGCCGAAAAATGTCGGCAGTACGTCGGAAATCTGAAGTATTCCCAACGCAACCACCACGAGAAAAAAGCACCCGCGGCGCATAATTTTCGGTTTGTTTTCTTTCCACGCCTGCGGTATCATTTTCGCTTTCTCCTCTCTTAAAAATTAACACAACTAATTCCTGATTCTTAATTAACGTCTCCTACTCCCATACCTCTGAACTCGGTTATGACAAAAACGTCACGAAGCTGGGAGAAATCAACCTGCGGATTGATTACGGCATAGGATGAAATATTTGTCGTATCGTTTTTAACTTCTTCAACAACACCGATAATAAGGTCGGCAGGGTAAATACCGCCGATACCCGAAGTGCATACGATACCGCCGGGAGCAACCGAAGTAGTACGCACAAGACCTGTCAGACAGCACTGACTTTTCTTTGCAAGCTCAACGTTTGTGGTGACGTAGCTTGATTCGCGTGTACGCACCTCGTAAGCACTGACGTTTACAGACGGGTTGAGAATTGTATTTACAACGCAATAAGTCGGCGCAGTTTTTACCACCACGCCGACAAGATATTTGCCGTATATAACGGGATTATTGACGGAAATACCGTCAAGCTCACCCTTATTGAGCGTAAAAGTACCAAACGCATCCGTACTGTCCATACCGATAACGGAAGCGCTGGCAAATTTAAAATCTTCATTTTCTTCTTTCAGCTCAAGAAATTCCTCGTAAAGCTTCAGCTGCTGTTTTGTTTTTTCGTAGTCAACCATCTGTGACTGGCTGTCGGCAAGCTGTGATTCAAGCTCGTTCACACGCTCGTTAAGTGTTCCTGCAGAGCGGAAATAGATTGAAAAATCATGCACGCTGTCAGCAATACCTGCCGACACCCTCTGAAGCGGTGAAAAGACCGTGCCGAGAACAGCAGAAGCAGGCGACGTACCGTTTTCGGTCGCCGCCGCAAAAATTATACCTAATAACAAAACACCGAATACACCGAGAAAGCCCTTGAAGCGTGAGCTTCTGAAAAAGCTGCGCATTGCAGTTTACCTCTTCTTTTTCTTCTCTCCGCTGAGTGTGCCGAGAGCATCGTTCTCAAGGCAGATACCTGTACCGTCAACAACACAGTCAAGCGGATTCTGTGCGATGTGAACGGGCATTTTTGTTTCAATCTCGATAAGCTTGTCGAGACCTCTGAGCAGAGCACCGCCGCCTGTAAGTGTGATACCATGGTCGATGATATCAGCAGCAAGCTCGGGCGGAGTCTTTTCGAGAGTTGAACGGATAGCGTCGATAATCTGACTTACCGGGTCGGAAAGAGCCTCACGGATTTCCTCACTTGTAACCTCAACGTTCTTGGGCAGACCGTCCATAAGGTTACGGCCCTTTACGTTCATTGCACCCTCACCGTCGTAAGCATATGCAGAGCCGATACGGATTTTGATATCCTCAGCTGTACGCTCACCGACAAGCAGGTTATACTTCTTCTTGATATATGCGATAATTGCGTCGTCAAAATCGTCACCTGCAACTCTTGCAGAGCGTGATGTAACGATATCACCGAGTGAAAGAACAGCAACCTCTGCAGTACCGCCGCCGATATCTACAACCATGCTGCCTGTTGCTTCGCTTACGGGAAGACCTGCACCGATTGCGGCTGCCATAGGCTCTTCGATAAGTGAAACGTACTTTGCACCTGCGGAACGTGCTGCATCGTGAACAGCTCTGCGCTCAACTTCTGTAACACCTGAGGGGATACAGATCATAACTCTTGCTCTGGTGAAGGGAGAAGAGCTGATTGCACGCTTGATGAATGCCTTAAGCATATCTGCAGTAACGTCAAAGTCTGCAATAACGCCATCCTTAAGAGGACGGACAGCTGTGATTGAGCCGGGTGTACGGCCGATCATTTCCTTAGCCTCTGCACCGACGGCAACAACCTTGGGAGGCTGTGTACGAACGTCAACAGCAACAACGCTGGGCTCTCTGATAACTATACCCTTACCCTTAACGAATACGAGGGTATTTGCTGTACCGAGGTCAATTCCGATATCCTGTGAAAAAAGCATAATTTATTACTCCTCCAAAATGGTTATTTATTATTTAAATTCTGTACTCGATTGTGTCGAGAACTGCTTTGAAATTGAAAGTACCCTTCTTTGCGGGATCTTTATATGTGCAGTTGAAAGTCATAAGACCGTCAGCTGATTCAACACAGTAAACTTCCATATAAACATCTACGCCTTCAAGTCCGTTTACTATAAGAAGCTCTGCATCACGGCCGGCAACCTGAACCTTTTTGCGTGTAACCTCTGCTGTGCCATTGAAAAGCTTCTGAAGATTTTCCATCTCAGTGTCAACTGTTCTCTTTGCACCGTCTGCATCAGGCTCAAGATATGAGTAGTCAATCTGCAGACCCTCTTCAACGTTCTTGAGCATAATTTTGAAGTTGCCTATATTCTCCCAACCCTTGGGACACTTGATTGAAAACTGCTGACATTCGATATTCTTACCGTCCTCAATATAGTGAGGATAAGAAACAGGGTGAGTCTGGTCTTCACCGTTTGCATCGGTAACCTTCCAGAGCAGATTACCCTGCTCATCAACAACAGTTACGCCGTTTTTATCGGTTACAAGCTCATAAGCATCGTCGTTGACGTCTTTACGGTAGTAAATCTTACCGCCCTTTTCGTATATAAGCTTGTTTTCATTGTCTGAACAGGCTGTAAACACAGTAATTATTGACGCAAAACATATAAGAATTGCAACGTATCTGACAATATTGTTTTTCATTTAATATCGACCCTTTCCGTCTATATTATATTTATATTCATACAGATAAAAGTATAGCATTATAATTATTATTTTGTCAATAACAATATATCATTTCAATTCGCAATTCGTAATGCTCAATTATTGATTTTTTGAAGGGGCGATTCACTTGCTCGCCCGCCGTAAAAAAGATACGCCGTTAAATAACCTCCTTTTCAAAGGAGGTGGATTTTGCGAAGCAAAAGACGGAGGATTGCAAAATTTATGTTGGTTTAATTTTTTACAAGCAACCCTCAGTAGGGGCGAACTGTGTTCGCCCGATATATACGGACGGCCAATGGCCGCCCCTACGGATTACCGGCAGATTTGTAGCCCGAGGTAAAAGAAATACGACACCAACGGCGGGCACATAATATGTGCCCCTACAGCTCATTGAAAAATTGATAAGACAATAAAAAAGGGCGACCTTTGGTCGCCCCTACGAACAATTGCATTTTGTCAGACTATTGTGTTTACCTCAAAGTTGGTATCTGTCCAGGTGTATCCGTACTTTGTGCGGAGAGTGAAAATTGTATCACTTGGGATTTTACGTAAAATTTCCCAATGACGCAGTCCGTCTTCACCGATATAGCTATTGGTCTGGCTGTATGTCAACGTACAGCCGTTGTCAAGTGCAAACTGTATTTTGATTACCTCGGGGTCGGTTACTACGTCAAATTTACCGATTCCGTTTTCGTAGGTAAGGTCAAACGAATATGCACCGGGTAAATCATATTTGACGGTAAACGGTGTGAGCTTATCATCCCATACATTGCCGTATTTTGCACGGATGTTGTGCGTGCCTGCTTCGACTCGCATATTGACAATCCATGTTTCGGTGTCGCCGTTTGATGTAACGGTTGCCTTTCTGCGGTCAATTGTTGTTGTACCGCCGTTATCGCGGACAACCTGAATTTTGCTCGGGCTGCCTGTGACATTGATTTTGTAATCACGGTTGCCGTAGGTTACGTAAGGAGTGTCGGTTGCAGGCTCAATGCCGTTTACACCCGGCTCGGGCTTTGTTGTGACATTGACAGTACAGGTGTCGACATATCCACGCTCACAGTGAGTTGCCGTAACGGTTACAGTGCCCTCTTTGAGTGCTGTGATACGTCCCGAATACTCGTCAATTTTAACTATCGACGGGTCGCTGACAGTGTAATCGCACGCTGTCCATATAGCCTCGGCAGGATAAGTCTTTGCCTCTAAATCCATAACCTCACCCACACTGACATTTACCACATCGGACGGGAAAGCTATGTACTCGGCAGGTACTACGTCGGTGATAACGGTATAGTAATTATTTAATGTTATCGCATTATAAGCTTTTAAAAACTCACTATCCGGAGCACAGTGTACTATTGTATTTTTTCCGTAATTTTTCTCTTGATCAGCCTGCCATTGTTGTTCATCACTTACCGGATCATAATAATAGAAAAAAAACGAACTTGTTATTGTTTTGTAGCTGTAATTATAAGGAATATATATTTCACCTCTATAAAAATAATCTACCAGCCATTCAGATCCAAGTCTTGATGGAAAATAAGTAGCTCCCCAAACACTATAAGCAATCGGAAAGCTTGTCGGATTTATATATTGACATTCGGGTAATACCGTAAATTTTTTATTTGTATCACTTCTTACATCAGTATATAACCCTTCAAATGGTGTGCCGCTTATCGTTCTTAAACTTTTAGGAAATGACACTTGACAACCAACACCTGCAAGTGAATTATTACATATTTTTCTATAACCTTCAGGAATAACAAAACAAGAAACATAATTTAATCCCGGATCCCAGTCAGGATAATATATAAGCTCCGGATATTCTGTAAATACATCATCACCATGATGAATAAACCAAGAAGCATCATAGCTGCGTTTTGATCCATTTGACTTTATCTCATATCCAATTGTTGTAACAGGATATCCTCCAAGAAACGTCGGCAAAGTGAAAACAGACTTTTCAGGCCCTTTAAAATTTGTCCTAAAACTCAAAAGAACAGCCTCACCATCAACAACTATATAAATATAATCAGAACCGTCAACAGTCTCAAAGCATAAATTTTCTTCTATTCCTTGAAAATAATACTCTGCACTATGAACCATATAATCAACATCTTCAACACTTTCGGCAAAAGAATCAATCACCGATAAAGAAAAAATCAAAACAACTATTAAAAATAATGATATTACTTTTCTTGATTTCTTCATATCCGACACTCCTTTTTAAAAATTTATTTCACAATTTTATCTTAAAAAAATTTATACCTTAAGTCAATATTTATAACAAAAAACAGCGAAAATTCATTTATTGAATAATCGCTGTTTCAAATCAATTAATATTCAAGGTCTGCCCAGATTGCAAAGTGGTCGGAGGCATAGTTGCCGTTGATTTTATCCTTACAGACTCTGTATTTATGTGCCTTTACCTTATCGTTGATAAAGATAAAGTCGATAATATGACCCTCGTGCTTTTCGGGGCAATCATCGTGATATGTAAGGTAATCCATTGTATCGGGTGCTTCAAACTTTGAGTCCTTGAGGAATTTTACAATCTCATTATACTCTCTGCCGTTCTGGAATGAATTGAAATCGCCCGAGCATGAAAGAGGATACTGCTCAATCATCGGCATAATCTTTTCACGCAGAATCGGAATACTCTTATAAATAAGGTCAAAATCACAGTCCATATGAGTATTTACGTGAACAAATTTTTTATCTTCTTTCTTATCGTAGAAAATACCCCATGTACATATACGGTTATGATGTGAATGCCAGCACTTTGACATAACGTCGGGTGTATCGGAATACCAGAAATTGCCGCTGTCAATTACCTCAAAGCGGTCATTCTTATAAAAAATTGCGCTGTATTCATTCTCGCCGCCATTCTGGTCACCTCTGCCGATGCCGACGTATGACCAACCATCGAGATTTTTTGTAAGGTCTCTCATCCATTCGGGTGTAGCTTCCTGCACGCCGAGCATTTCACAGCCGGACTGAAGAATTTCCTGAACGCAGTCGTCAACTCTGTCCCACTGCTCACGGGGACCGACATTTGCACATCTGAGGTTAAATGACATTAATCTGACCATATCTTTTTCACCTTTTCCACATTTTAACTTTTGTTATCTCTTTTTAACAAGAATATTCATAAAAGGTACGCTTGCGGTGTCACCGTCACGCAGTTTTTTGCCGCGCATTGTGCACACCTCACCGTTTACCTTTACTTCACCGCCCTGAATAACAATTTTTGCGTGGCCGCCGCTCTGTACTGCGTCAGCAAGCTTGAGTGCTGAATCAAGACGGATAAAATCTGTATCGATAAAAATTTCCTTTACGGGCTTTTCTTTGATTTTTGCTTTAATTTTAATTGCCATCAGTTATCAGTCCTTCTTGAATCTCATCGGAAGAATAAGGAAGAGGAAATTGTCGCCTTCTGTCGGCAGAATAAGAATAGGTGCAGCACCGCTGTTAAGCTCAATTTTTACTTCATCTGCATCACAGACCTTGAGTGCATCAAGCAGAAGCTTATTATTGAAGCCGATTTCAATCTTATTGCCTTCATACTTGCAGTTGAAGCTGTCATTTGCTGTACCGAGAGCTGTTACGGATGAAATTCTGACAAGGTCGTTATCAAAAATAAATCTTACCGGGCTCTTGAACTTATCTGTAATAATAAGACTTGTTCTGTCAATACTTTCAATCATCTCACGTGTGTTGACAATTGCTGTTGATGTGCAGGTAGGCGGAATAGCATTCTTGTAGTTTAAGAATTCACCGTCAAGCAGACGGGAAACAATGCTGTAATTGCCTATTTCAAATACAATATGTCTCTTACCGACACCGAGAGAAACTGTCTCCTCATCGTCACCGATAAGCTTTGTAACTTCATTAAGTGTTTTTGCAGGTACAACAAAGCTGAGGTCGTCACCCATATAGCTGATTGACTCAGTTCTCATTGCAAGACGTGAACCGTCAACAGCAACAAGTCTGATAAGGTTCTGTGTAACCTCAAACTTTACACCTGTATGAACAACCTTGCTGTCATTTACAGATACTGCGAAAATTGTCTGGCGGACCATATCCTTGAGAAGCTTCTGCTCAACAACAACGGGATAGCCGCCGCTGACAGTCGGAAGCTCGGGGAATTCATTACCGTCAATACCGATAAGTGAGTATTCTGCTTCGCCGCCTCTGATTGTTGCAAGAAGTCTTTCATCTGTTTCAATATAAACCTGATCACCGGGAATTTTGCGTACGATGTCGCAGAGAATTCTTGCATTGAGGATAATAGCACCCTGCTCAACAACACGGCAGGGAATAGAGGTTGTAATACCTACCTCAAGATCGTAACCTGTAAGAAGCAGCTCGTTGCCGATTGCTTTTATAAGGATACCTTCGATAGCAGGAATTGTTGTTTTGTTTGAAACTGCTCTCTGAACATTTAAGCAGGCTTCGCTGAGCACAGCGGTATCGCAGTAAATTTTCATTTTTGTCAGCCTCCGGAAATAAATGATATAAATGAATATTTAGTAGTAGTAGTAGAGTGTGTGAAAATAGTGGATAAATGCTGTATCTGTTGATACTGTAAGAGTTGCGGGATTTTTGGTTTGTGAAACCGGTATGAAAAGAATTTCACGATATTCACGTGGAAAACGAAAATGGGGAATATGTGAAAAAATCAATGTGAAATGTGAAGAAAACTGTGGAAAAAATTTTGCGTCAGTTTGCCTGCACGTTCTTCATTACGTCTGTAATAATTGTTTTAAGAGAATAGTTGGTTTCTCTGTCATTTGATATCTTTTTGTATGCGTACATTACCGATGAATGGTCACTAAGACCGAAAAGCTCTGCAACCTTTTTATTTGTAAGCGGAGTCATTTCACGGATTATGTACATTGCAACGTGACGGGGGAAAACAAACTTTGCATCGTGCTTCTTGCTCTTGATATCTGCAACGGTAACTCCGTATGTGCGGGCAACTTCGTCAATAATTTTATCGATAAGTACGGGAGTCGGGTCACCCTCGCTGAAAATATCGCGGATTGCTTTCTGGGCTGTTGCAAGGTTTGCATCTTCGCCAAGCTCGATATATGCCTTCATCTTTTTGACTGCACCTTCAAGCTGACGGATATTGCTCTTTATTTTTTCTGCAATAAAGAGAATAAGAGAAGAAGGAATATCAATACCGAGCGATTCAGCTTTGCTTCTGATAATTGCTACTCTTGTTTCAAGATCAGGCGGCTGAATATCAGCAATAAGTCCGCTTTCAAATCTGTTACGCAGTCTCTCTTCGAGTGTTGCCATTTCTTTGGGCGGACGGTCAGACGTAAGAACAATCTGACTCTTTGCCTTTACAAGTGTGTCAAACGTGTGGAAAAATTCAAGCTCTGTTGAAGTTTTACCTGCAATAAACTGTACGTCGTCAACGAGAAGCACGTCAGCGTTGCGATATTTATTATGGAATACAGACGTATCTTTTTTATTCTGAAGATAATCTATAAGCTCATTCATAAAATCTTCGCTGCGAACGTATATAATGTATGCATCGGGATTATTCTTTATTATTTCATTACATATAGCGTTGAGCAGGTGAGTTTTACCGAGACCTGAGTTACCGTGAATAAACAGCGGATTGTAAGTGTTACCGGGGTCGGATGCAACTGCAACTGATGCTGCGTGTGCAAATTTGTTTGAGTCACCTACTATAAATTTATCAAATGTAAGCTCGTTTGTATCAAAGCTTTTTGTTTCTTTCGGTGCTTCGGTTTTTTTAGCTTTCTCTTGCTTGGGCATAACAGATACGTTTACTTTAAAACCCATTATTTTCTCAAAACATTCTTCAAGCAGAGGTATAAACTTTTCGTTTATAATCTTACAGCGGAACGGATCATCCGTCAGCACAACGGATTCGCCGTCAAAGCTTTCGAGTGCAAGTTCATGAAACCATACGGAATAAACGGTTTCGGAAGTATTCTTTTTAAGCTCTGCTTTTACATTTTCCCACAACTGGTAAACGAGATCCATACTGTCCACATCCTTTCTTTCAAAATTTTTTTCTTTACTAAAAACACTGCGGTAGCCGCAGTTGAGATAGTAGTCATCATAAGGTCTGTTGTTACTTCCGTACAGACCTTGTAAGTATACCATATTTAAGCCTCCTTTTCAACTTTAGTGAAGGAGCAAAGTTTTGAACAACATCTTGTTAAAATGTGAAAAACTCCTCCTATAAGTAGTGCAAAAAGGCTGTTTTTTCAATGCGAACAGGTGATAATTTCAAAAAATTTCTTAAAAAAATTATTGGAGAGATTTATAGCTGAATTTTGTCGCTTTTAACGAAATTTCATTTTCTGATTAATTTTAACAATTTTTCACTTGACAAAAAATAATCGGTAAAATTTACCGGTTAAAAAATTACCTGAAAAAACTGAACAAAAAACACTTGACAGTTTTGGTTAATTCTGCTATAATCCGATGTTGCCGCACTATGTAAGCGGTAAAATCCTTGCTTCAGGTGATGAAGACCTGAGGCCAAAGACCATAAGGAGGTGCAAAACAATGTCAGCAAGCTACAATTACGAGATCATGATGGTTTTCTCAGTCGCTAACGGCGAAGAGGGTGCAAACGCTCTCCTCGAGAAATTCAAGGGTATGATCGAGGCTAACGGCACTGTCGACAACGTTGATGTATGGGGTAAGCGCAAGCTTGAGTACCTTATCAACGACGAGGCAGAGGGCTTCTACGTAGTAATCAACTACCAGAGCGCTCCCGAGTTCCAGGCAGAGCTTGACCGTGTACTCAAGATCACTGACGGTGTTCTTCGTACAATGATCATCCGCAAGTAATTAATAAGGAGGAAATTGCAATGCTCAACTGTGCAGTTTTAATGGGTCGCCTTGTTGCCGATCCTGAACTCCGTACAACTACTTCAGGAATTTCTGTTACCTCTTTCCGTATCGCTGTCGATCGCAGCTTCGTCCGTCAGGGTGAAGAGCGCCAGGCAGATTTCATCGACATCGTTGCATGGAGACAGACTGCAGACTTCGTCTGCCGTTACTTCCGCAAGGGTTCAATGATTGCTGTTCAGGGTTCAATCCAGACACGCGCATACGAAGACAAGCAGGGTAACAAACGCACAGCTGTCGAGGTTGTTGCAGACAACGTAAGTTTCTGCGGCTCCAAGTCAGAAAGCGGCACAACAGGCGGTTCACGCCCCTACGAGAACGCAGCCCCCGCAGCAGCTCCCGCTGTTTCATATGCGTCGGGCAGTATGGGTGATTTCGAGTCCATCGAGGACGATGACGATTCACTCCCGTTCTAAAAAATCTATAAGGAGGAAATAACATCATGGCATATGAGAGAAATAACGGACGTCCCAACAGAAAAGGCCGCAGAAAAGTCTGCACATTCTGTGTTGATAAGGTTGATTACATCGACTACAAGGACGTTAACAAGCTTCGCAAGTTCACATCGGAGAGATCAAAGATCCTTCCCCGCCGTGTAACAGGCACTTGCGCAAAGCACCAGAGAGAGCTTACAACAGCTATCAAGCGTGCACGCTACGTCGCTCTTCTTCCCTACACAAGCGACTGATAAAAACTCAAATAAGAATTTTTACCTGCATCTTGAAAAAGGTGCAGGTTTTTTCTTTAATTATGAAATAGGAATTAAGAATTAAGAATTAAAAAACCTGCGTACCGAAAAGTACACAGGTTTTATTTTTATCAGTTATTATTTTTTGCGGCTTCTGCTTTGCCTTCGGGAGTGTCGCGGTAGTAGTAAGTTTTGCTGGGCTTGTGCGGTGTTGAATTCCATACTTCTTCAGCAACGGGTGCCCACTCTGCCGCAAACTTTCTGCACTTTGCACACAGATCTTCAGCAGACTCCTGGTCGATAAGGTCGGTTGACTTAGCACCCGTCTCTTTAACAATCCTGCAAAGATAATCGGGGTTTTCGAGCATCGGGCAGGGTCTCATATGGTTGTCGTTGAAAGGCTGATTCTTGTAGAACGACATAAACAGCGGGTTCTGAAGAGCCTCAAGCAGAGTGTGAGTACGGATGTTTGAGTCGGAGAAGTGAATGAAAACACAAGGCTCAATATCACCTGCAGAGTTGATGTGGAAGTAGTTTCTGCCGCCTGCGATACAGCCGCCGACGTATTCGCCGTCACCCTGGAAATCCATAATGAACATTGATTTACCTGTTTTTGAATTACGCAGGTCACGTACACGCTTGTACATATATTTTCTCTGCTCAGGGTCGGGAATAAGCTCGGGCAGAGCACCCTTACCAAGAGGCATATAGTTGAAGTAAAGACCGAACATAACGCCCTTGTCGATCATATCGTCAAGGAATTCGTCACTTGTAACGGAGTAAATGTTTTTGCTTGTGTAACAAACAGAAATACCGAACATACAGCCGTTTTTCTTGAGAAGCTCCATAGCTTCGATTGATGTTCTGTATGCACCGTCACCGCGGCGGAAATCGTTGCTCTCTTCGTCGCCCTCAATGCTGATTGCAAGTGCGAGGTTGCCTACACGCTTGAGATCGTCACAGAATTCCTGATCGACAAGAGTTGCGTTTGTATAAGCAAGGAAAGCACACTGCGGGAATTTTTCGCAGAGCTTGAGAATCTCTTTTTTACAGATGAGAGGCTCACCGCCTGTAAACATATAAAGGTGAGTGCCAAGCTCTCTGCCCTGCTCTACGATTGATTCCATCTCTTCGTAAGTAAGACGGAGCTTGTGACCGTATTCTGCAGACCAGCAGCCCTTACATCTGAGGTTGCAGGCACTTGTCGGGTCGATAAGTGTAATAAACGGAATATTGCAGTGATATTTTTCACGGTTTTCTCTTACCTTCTTTGTGCCTGCGGCAACGCCGAGACCAAGAGCCATAGCCATACCGTTTAATACGTCGGGGTGAAGATCGTTGATTGCACGGATAAGGAGCTTTGAATATACGTTGTCAGGGTCGGCTGCACCCTCACGTATTTTATCGAAATTTTTTGCAGGGAAAACAGAGCCGGCAAAACGCTGAACTGCGTCAACCAGCTTAACAAGATTATCCTGCGGATTTTTCTTGATATATTTAATTAAAGGCTCAAGCACTGCCAATGCGGCGGCACGCTGAGTTTTTTCTTTAAGTGTCATAATAAGGCTGCTCCTTAATGAATAGTGGACATACAGATAGTTTCACCCATACTTTGCTATTCTAACATAAAAAAAATAAAATGTCTATAATAATATCAATTTTCTTGAATCGAAATTTAATAACTATTGCAATTATTTACATTTTTTTATATAATATATATTTGTATAATTATGTTACGAAGTAACAAATGCGTTTTGTAAAAACGCAAATCACGCAAAATGAAATTTTGCAAATCATGATTTCGAAGAAATCAAATCACGCCGTAAGGCAACTCATTAAAAGATAAAGACAATGGCAGTTGATTTCCTCAGTGCCTTTAGCTTTCCTATGTGTATCGATTTAATTGAGGTATTAAAAATGATTTGCTGTCGCATGATTTGGCTTGAAGCCATGATTTGTTGCGTTGCAACATGATTTGAAATGATAAATCATTTCATTTTAAGAGGTGAAAAACGTGAAAAACTCAACCACCGTAGCCGCAATTTCAACTCCCGTAGCCGCAGGCGGTATAGGTGTAATCAGAATATCCGGCGACGAAGCTATTGATATTGCTTCAAAGATATTTGTGCCTACAGGTAAGAAAACTGTTGCAGATATGAAGGGTTATACTGCCGCACACGGTATTGTTTACGATGGCGACAAAGCTATTGATGAGGCTGTGCTGCTTGTTTTCCGTGCGCCTCACAGCTATACGGGCGAGGACGTTGCCGAAATTTCGTGCCACGGCGGTGTTTACGTTGTAAGCCGTGTACTTCGTGCCGTGCTCGGTGCAGGTGCTGTACCTGCCGCACCCGGTGAATTCACAAAGCGTGCTTTCCTCAACGGTAAGCTTGACCTGACTAAGGCAGAGGCTGTTATGAGCCTTATTTCCGCACAGGGTGAGCAGAGTGCCGGTGCCGCTATGACTGCACTTGAAGGTGCACTGAGTAAAAAGATTATTGCCGCTGCACAGACTCTTATTACAGATTCTGCTTATCTTGCGGCTTGGGTTGACTATCCTGATGATGAAATTGAAGAGATTTCAACCGATAAATTACTGATAGATTATAAAAATGTTCTTTCTGAAATAGAAAGCCTGCTTAATAACTACGATGCAGGCAGAGCAATTACCGAAGGTGTCGATACAGTAATTGCAGGTAAGCCGAATGTAGGTAAATCAACGCTTATGAATTATCTTGCAGGCTTCAGACGCTCAATAGTCACCGATATTGCAGGCACAACACGCGACGTTGTTGAGGATACAGTGCGACTTGGTAACGTTGTGCTTCACCTTGCAGATACGGCAGGAATCCGTGAAACAGGAAACGAGGTTGAAAAAATCGGTGTCGATTTTGCTGTAGGCAGAGTTGAAAGAGCATCTCTTGTGCTTGCGGTGTTCGATTTATCGCGTGAGTTTGATGATGAAGACAAGGCAGTTATTGAGCTTTGCAAGAATAAATGCGCAGTTGCAATTATAAACAAGGATGACCTTGACCCGAAATTTGATAAATCACAGCTCGATTGCTTCAGCCATCAGGTTATTATCAGCGCAAAGGACGGCACGGG
>JAZRSU010000005.1:0-24128 GCA_045651645.1 Acutalibacteraceae bacterium | reverse complement strand
GAATTTTCAGCACAATAATGCGTCAAATCCCACAGATATGCGTTAAGCATTATCTGTGGGATTTTCCTTTTCTTGTATCTTAAAATTTCATTTTAAAGTGCTTCGCAGTTTCGTAAGAGTATAAAATTTCTTGTATCGAAGCCAAAAACGCAGCAAGGCTGTCGCCTTGCGAAGCTTTTGACAAAGATACGGGGAATTTTACTCGAGAAACAAATACTTCCTTATCGGGCACGGGCGTTAGCAAGTGTTTTTTTATTATCAGAAATTGATAAGGCCGAACACAAAAATAACTGTTGCCGAAAGCCAGAAGAAAGGCTGTACGGTTGAAGAACCGCCGAATGAAGCAATAAACTCTTTGATATTTTTGGATTTTTGTCGGTTTTCTTTTACCGTTGCAGGGTGGAAAATAGCCGCAAAGTCGAAAACAAGATAACCGAAGCAACAGAAAGCCCAGACCTCGATAAGGTTAAAGCCTCTTATTGCGTGTATGGCAAAAATTGCCGCACCGATTAAAATTAGCACTGCACGAATAAGCTTTATGTGCTTATATTCATTGAATCTTTCCTTTGCATCGTGAAATGCAACGACAAAGTACATCGCAAAGCCGCAGATAAGCTGAGCCATTGTTACAGAGCCGAGCATAATAAGACAAAGCGGTGCAACCATATAAAAAGGACGTTCTATAACATCGAGTACGTTTTCATCGGCTTTGCTGAATTTTTTGCTTGTGAAAAGGAAGGCTATACAGATAATCAGTGCACAGAAAACCCAGGGCAATACAGCTTCAACCGTAGGCGGTAAGCCGCACCACAGCTTGCCGGAAGCCTCTGCCTCGGCAAGATTTTCAGCCGCAAGAGGCCAACCGAGAGCAAACGCACCACCTATAATAAGACCGTTGAAACAGCCCTGAACAAACTCCATTATTTTCCAGCCGTCAACAACGTTATATTTACTCAGTGCACCAAACATATGCTTGCCTTTTTGTGCCGAGCGAAGCTGCTTATCAAAAATTGAAATGCCGACAACCCAGCCTGACGAGCCTGCAAGAGCACCTGCCGCACACATAAGAATGCCGAAAATATCCTTACGGTAAACCATAAGCACAAGCAGAGCGGCAATTACCGCAAGGTTACGGCCCCATTCCTCACGTCTTTTATCAGAAAAACATACTTTGGGCATTTTGTCGTTTTCAGGGTCATACGGCGTGTTGAAAATACGGTAACCAATCTGCTGTATAAACGGCACAAGTGCAAAGAAAACAACAAAATCGTACCACTTATATACAGCTCCGCTTACCGCAGAGAAACTGACACCGAGAAAACCTGCACCAAGACTGCCCCATATTGAGCCTTTGAAAGCAAGTGCAAGGTAACCGAGTGAGGGGTTGTGCCACGAAGTACCATGGTTAAGAACAAGCCCCATTGTAGAGCCGTAGGTTTCCATACCGCCGTAAAAATATCCGAGTGCACCTGCTGCAGAAAACAAGAAAACGTTCTGCATAAGCAGGTCAGAGCCTGTGTACCACGTACAGATAACACCCAGAAGTGCACCGGGCAGCATAGCACCTTTTTCGCCGCCTATTGCTGAGCCGCGCACACCCCAGCCAAAGCACATGCAAAGCATACTTGCGGCAAGAAAAACAAATATATTCTGAGTTTCCATACAACGAGCCTTTCTTTACGATTTGAAATAATAGAGTTGCAGTCTGCAGATAATTTTGTCAATTCATTTGTTGATTTTATGCATTTTCAAAAGTTCTTTCAATAACGTTATCCTGCAAGCCTTCATCAAGGTTTACAAAATAGTCGCTGTAGCCTCCGACTCTGACGATAAGGTTGCGGTGATTTTCGGGATGTACCTTTGCGTCAAGCAGGTCCTCGGGTGAAACTACCGTAACGGTGTACTGCTGACCGCCGCCTGCAAAAAACGTTTTTGCAAGAGCAATAAAAGATGCCTTGCCTTTTTCTGTATTAAACAGCTTTTTGTCGAATTTATTCTGGAACACAAATCCGCTGCAGGCATCTGTGTGGTTGTATCTGAGAACGGATTTTATCTGTGCCGTAGGTCCGTTTGTGTCGCGTCCTGGTGTTGCGGCAATACTGTCTGCAAGAAGCGGCTCGCCTTTGAGCTTGCCGTTAGGCAGTGCGGCTGTCCTGCGTCCGTAGTTTGCGGCACGGCTGAACGTGCTGCAGCCGCCCGTATATATACCGCCTCTGTAGGTTTTATTTCGTTTTAGGTATGTGAAAAAGCGGTTGAGCACACGTGCGGTAATTTCGTCTACAGCCTCTATATCGTTGCCGAATTTCTCACAGTTTTTAAAATCGTGATGCAACTGTTCGTAGCCTTCGAAGTTTGCATTCAGTGCATCAATAAGCTGAGCCATTGTGTACTTCTTTTCGTCGTAAATCAGCTTTTTAACCGCATAAAGGCTGTCGCCCGTATCGGCAATACTTTCAGCGAGAATCTGTCCGTGATTATAAAGCGGACCGCCGTTACGGTAGTCACGTCCTTTTTCAAGGCATCCTTCTATAAGGCAGGAGCGAAGAGGATGTGGCTCAGATACGGCACGGACGTGCTGGAACGTATTTGCGCTTGAGCAGGAGTTGTATGTTACGTGTTCAAGCTGATTAATAAAAGCACGCTCAAACTGTTCATAAGTCTCAAAAGTTCTCGGGTCACCGGTTTCAATGGAAATCTTTTCGCCGTTCATGCCGTTTACTCCGTTGTGCAGTGCAAACTCGAGGCACTTTGTAAACAAAACCTCGCCGTCTTCAAGTCCCATATGGCTCTTGCCGAAAATATCTATCTGGTTACAGCCGTTCATACAGTAACCGTGGCTGTCTTCGGGCGGAATACCTATCTTTTCAAGTGCGGCACAGACAACGTCATCGTTATACAGTGCGGGAAGTCCCGTGCCGGTTGCAAGTGTATCTGCAATCTCATTCCATAGCTTATCGGGTGTGTTTCTGTGTACACGGCAGGTGAGGTTAGGCGTGTTGTAGCCTTTCTTTCTTACCATAGCCAGAATTTCGTACGTAAGCTCGTTGGATTCATCGTTGAAATGTTCATCACTGCCCGATATGCACAGATTCCACGAGCGATGATCGTGAAAATATTCCCATAGTCTGTCAATCAGGTCGGTTACTTCTTCTTTGTTCTGAGTCTTTAAATATGCGGGGTACATATACCGGTCGAATCTGCCGGGTGAATCACTGCCGTCAAGTGCAAATACAAGCATAAAAGAGCACATTGCCGAAGTGAAGTCATAAGCAGGCTTTTTCGGCACTGTTTCAAACGCTTCTGCCATACGCAGAAGGAATGATTTATCTTCTGCATCAGCACTTGTTTCAGCTTTTTTAAGAGCGTATAAACGGTATCTTTCGCCGATTATATCCATAGCGTCAAGAGCATAGGAGCAAGAGCGGTAAAATGCGTCTTCATCGGGATATTTCGTGCGGTTTTCTTCGATTGTCTGACGGATGTGGTCTGTACCGAAGTTAATGATTTTGCCGTAATCGGGGTTGCCGTGACCGCCCCAACCGCCGCCCCATTCGGCACCTGAGCGGTCAAGTGCTTCGGTAGACTCGCAGAAAAGCCTTTTTGATTTGCTTCTGAAAATATTTATTTCGCTTATGTATCTCTGTAAAGTTTCTTTATGCTCGGGGAATTTCTCGGCAAGCTCTGAAATGTTATCGGTGTTGAACCAAAGCCCTTCGGAAGGTAAGTAGCCCGAGGTAGCGTATTTTGTTTCAAATGCGGTTTCAGGCAGTAAAAGGCGAGAGAGCTTTATATCAATATTCTTTGCGGCGTGAAGCAGAGCAAGCCCGACTCTTTCGCAGTGTTCAAGCGATTCGTCGAGAAAATATCCGTAAAGAAAAGGGTCAATGTGAACTAATTCAGTCATAAATAAATCCTCTTTTATTCCGAGATTTTAACGTCAATTCCGTAAGAAGAAAACTGTGAGCACCAGCGTGATTTGTCGGTCTGACTTGCACTGTCGTGAACGTAAGCTGACTCTTTACCGAGCTTTTCAGCTTTTCCGATACCGAGTGTATGGTAGGGCATAATCTCTGCATATCTGTACTTACTTTTGTTTTTATTGAGAAAATCTGCCAGCTTTGCAATATCTTCGTCGCTGTCGTTGCAATCGGGAATTAACGGCAGACGGATAATAATATCCGCTTTTCTGCCCATAAGATAGCTGAGATTTGCCATTATATGAGCGTTATCTGCACCTGTAAGTTTGCGGTGCTTTTCGGGGACAATGCATTTTATATCATACAGAAAAGTTGTGCCGAGGTCTGCGGCTTTTTCGTAAAAGTCCCTTGTACCTGCACCGCAGGTTTCGATTGCAGTGTTGACTCCTTTAGCCTTTGCAAGTGACAAAAGTTCAAGAGTGAAATCAGCCTGATACGACGGCTCACCGCCTGTAACGGTAAGACCTCCGCCCGAGGTGTCATAAAACATCTTGTCTTTTAAGACTTCATCCATAACCTGAGATGCAGTCATTTCTTCGCCTGTAATTTCGTTTGCATCGTTGAGGCATATTTCGGTGCATTTGCCGCAGGCAGTGCATTCCGTGCGGTCAATTTCAAGTCTGCCGTTTTCGGCTGTGCGTGCAGAGCACAGATTGACGCATTTGCCGCAGGATGAACATTTCTGTCTGCTGAATGAAAGGGCAGGGGATTTTTCGAGGCTTTCGGGGTTGTGACACCATATACACCTGAGGGGACAACCTTTTAAAAACACGCAGGTGCGTATGCCGTCACCATCGTGCAAGCAGAATTTCTGTATGTTGAATATAAGTCCCAATTAAATGCCCCCGTGTCAGATTGTTAATTCAAGATACTCGCTTGTGTTGCCCCATACGTCTTCGGCACACACCTTAACGGTGAGATTTTTGCCAAGTGCCATAAAGCCGTCGAATGTTATGTTTTCTGCCTTGTCTGCAAAGAAATAATCGGAAAAAGCCCAGTCTTTGTGTACTGTTTTACCTTTTTCGTTCGTTACCGTAATTCTGTAAACAAAAACCTCGTTGTCTTTGCATACCTGTGCCTGCGGTACGGTTACGTAATGCTTTGCACCCTTTTTCTCATAGCTGAGCGTTGCACCTTCGGCAAAAACAGGAGCAGAGGATTCTGCTTTTCTTGTTTCAAATGAATATTTTGTCTTGTTCTCATCAGCTATGTTGTCGATGAGGAATTCACGCATAATCTTTCCTTCATCAACGTCAAGCACTTTTACAAGTACTTTGTTATTTGCATCAACTTCGATGATAAGTGCCTGACTCATCCGGTCTTTTTCTTCGGGGAACTGACCGTTTTTGCCGTCAACTGCAAGCTCATAGTAGGCGAGACCACCGTCGTTTATAGCGGTAAACTCACCCTGCCATACAGCTCTGGGGTCGTTGGCAGGGAAGTGGGAATGGCCTGAAATGTGTACGACCTGTGGGTATTTTGAAAGCACGTCGGTGAATACGTCAAGACCCCAACCGTCTGTTTTACTGCTTCCGTAAACAGTGTCGAGCACGTGCTCGTGCTGGAATACGAAAACGGGCTTTGCCGGGTCTTCTGCAACAGCGGCGGCGATGTTTTCATCAAGCCATTTCACCTGGTCGTTAGTGTAGTGCTTGAGCGTTTCCGAACGTGAAATGCCTATAAAATGAAATCCGCCGATTACTCTGTGAAAGTCAGTTTCCTGACCTGTTATGCCGGTGAATACCTTAAGGCTGTTGTTGAAAAACGTGTAGCTGTCGTGTGCTTTTGATACTACTGCAAGTCGCTCGGTTTCCTCACGTATTTCTACGTCAGTAACGGCGGCAAAAGCAAAGAATGAGCTTGCGTAGCCGCTGTCGGTGATGTCGCCTGAAAATACAACTGCATCGAGCTCATTGTAGTCTTCGTCGGCATCGCTTAAAGCGTAAGCGGTTTTCATCATCGCAGATATTCTCCGGCAGCCTGTGTCGCCGAGTTTTTGTATATGTGTGTCGCTTGTGGCAACAAATCGCATAACGGGCACGAAATCATCCTGCACGGTTTCGGGTACGGGTGCAGTGAACGAAGGTGTCAGTGTTGAAGCGAAATAAGTAAACACACTGAGAATGAAAGCGGTTATGCTTGTAAATATATTCATATTAATAGTTCTCCTTACTTGGATTTACAGCTTCATTTTATCATATAAAAGCTTTAAAAACAAGTAAAGTTACGGCTGAATTTGTTTGCAAAATATCTGCAGATGTTGTATAGTAAAACAGAAGATACTTTTAAGGAGATTTGTTATGAAAACACCCGATATATTAATTCAGAAAGCCACAGAGCTTGAAGCGAAGATGCAGCGTGTTTTTCCTGCACTTGCACCGCTTGCAAAACAGTGCTTTCTCAATACAATAGAAACAACAACCAAACAGCTTGACGACGGAAGTTATTTTGTTATCACGGGCGATATTCCCGCTATGTGGCTGCGTGACAGTGCCGCACAGCTCAAGCCCTATATCAAGTACGCACCGCAGGATGAGGATCTGAAAGAAATTCTCCGCGGTGTTATTGCAAGGCACGCGGCTTACGTAACGCTCGACCCTTATTCAAACGCATTCAATGCCGAGCCTAACCCCGAAAAATGGAAAGATCCCTCTGATTTTGACCACGAGCTTATCTGGGAGAGAAAGTATGAGGTCGATTCTCTCTGTGCTTCGGTCTATCTCCTGTACGAATATTACAAGGTTACGGGCGACCGTAAGGTGCTTACACCTGAAACCGAAAAAATGCTTGAAACAATAGCAGATCACTTTGTTAAAGAACAGCACCACACTCAGAATTCAACCTACTTCTTTGACAGAAAAAACTGTCCCGAGTCAGACACTTTGCCTTTCGGCGGCTACGGCAGACCTGTCAACTTTACGGGTATGACCTGGTCAGGCTTCCGTCCGTCAGACGATGCCTGTATTTTCAATTACCTCGTGCCGTCAAATATGATGGCTGTTATTGCAATGCGTAATGCCGCAGAGCTTGCAAAAGACTGCTTCGGTAATGAGGCTCTTGCAGAGAAGTGTCTTAAGCTCTCTGCCGAAATCGATAACGGTATTAAGACTTACGGTATTGTAAATCATCCGAAATACGGCAGAATTTACGCCTACGAAACCGACGGCTTCGGCAACTATAACCTTATGGATGATGCCAATTCTCCGAGCCTTCTTGCCGCACCTTATCTCGGCTATTGCGATAAGGATGATGAAATTTATCAGAATACAAGACGCTTTATTCTGTCGGCAGATAATCCGTATTATTTCGAGGGTAAGGTCGCCAAGGGTGTCGGCAGTCCTCATACACCAAAAGACCATATCTGGCATATCTCACTTACAATGCAGATTATAACAAGCGGCAATAAAGCTGAGATAAACGAGTGCCTTGATATGCTGAGTAAAACCCACGCAGGCACTAACTTTATGCACGAATCATTCCACGTCGATGACCCTGCAACCTTCACCAGAGTATGGTTTGCCTGGGCAAATACACTCTTCGCCCAGATGCTCGAGGGACTGGAAGAATAATTGACAATTCGAAATGAATCGCTTCAAAACCGTTTGCGTTAAGTGAGCGGTTTTTATTTTGGTCAGTTTGTTAAAATAATAGCATTGAAATATAGGAATGTTTCATTATTGAAAAGCTGTGGTCAAAGGTATATACTTAGTTTGGGATGTTATTTGTCTAAAATTAAGATTAATTAAACATATTTTGTCCGGAGGATGTTTAAATATGAAACGAATTTATAAAAAGGCTATATCTGTATTCCTTGTTGTAGCGATGCTGCTTTGTGCTGCACCGTTGAGTGGATTTGTCGGGCTTGAATTCCCGAACTTGTTTGGTTTTATATCAAAGGCTCTTGAGGTGCCTGATGCGCCTTATGAACCTGCTCCAAAATCCGGTATATGTGGTAGTGATCTTACGTGGTCGCTTGATACGGACACAGGTGTGCTTGAAATCACAGGTACAGGAAAGATGTATGATTGGTGGTCTAGCTCGTCTGTACCATGGTATTCATATCTTAATGATATTAAATCGGTGAATATCGGTGATGGTGTCACTAATATCGGCGAATATTCATTCAATAATTGTTGTAATCTTTTAAGCGCAACTATTTCGGATAGTGTTACAACAATTCAAGAAGGAGCATTTCTTAATTGTACCAACCTTACAAATATTACAATCCCTAACAGTGTAACAAGTATCGGAATGGTTGCATTTGCAAATTGCATTAGTCTTACAAACATTGAAATTCCTATCAGCGTTATGAGTTTAGGTGAAAGCGTTTTTGATAATTGCAAAGGTTTGACAAATGTCAGAATCCCCAGTGGCATTACAAGCATCGTTACGGGGGCATTTGCAAATTGCACTAACCTTACAAGTGTTGAAATCCCGAATAGTGTAACAAGCATTGGTGGTGCGGCATTCTATAATTGTAACAACCTCACGGAGGTTTTTTATAACGGTACGGTAGCAGAATGGAATATAATATCAATCGATTCGGATAACGACCCTCTTCGGTACGCAACAAAGCACTGTGTTACTACAGGTGCTTGCGGTGATAATCTTACTTGGTCTTTTGATGTCGAAACAGGTGTGTTGGAAATAATTGGTTCAGGAGATATGTTTGATTACAATGGTGAATCAAGAGCTCCTTGGAGTTATTACCCAAACATAAAAACAATTAAGATAAATGATGGAGTAACAAGTATAGGCGACCATGCATTTGTAGGTTGTGGGAACATTGCAGATGTAACAATCCCAAATAGTGTAACAAATATAGGTAGTTATGCTTTTTCTGATTGTTATATGCTTCAAGGCTTAACTATTCCAGAAGGCGTAACAAATATTGAATATGGGGCATTTTCTTGTTGTTTCGGTATCAAAAGCGTAACACTTCCAAAGAGTGTAACTAGCATAGGAAATGCAGCTTTTGAATATTGTGCTGAGCTTGAAAACGTATATTATCCCGGAACGATGGATCAGTGGAAAGACGTGGATGGTGGGTCTTTTTCAACTGATGTTTTGATATTTGAATGTAATTCAGAGACTCCTTATTATGGCGGAAAATACGGTGATAATCTCATTTGGAAGCTTTATGCAAATACGGGAAAACTTGAAATTGTTGGAACAGGTGATATGGCCGATTGGATAGGTGGCGGTTACGTCCCTTGGGGAAATCACAACTCGAAAATTAAATCAGTAACAATCGCAGATGGTGTGACAAATATAGGCAATGGGGCTTTTTATAATTGCAACGGCATCACAAGTCTGATAATACCCGAAAGCGTAACCAATATTGGCGACTATGCATTTGCACTTTGTTCATCATTAGAAAGTGTCAGTGTTCCTGATAAGCCTATTTATATCAGCAGAACAGCTTTTGAAGAAAGTTACAATGCATCAATCAGATGTAAATCAGGCTCCTATGCATATGATTTTGCTATACGGAATAACATAAATGTAATTGTAGAAGATGGTTCAGTGGGAACAGCATTTAAAATAGAAAATCGCGTGTTATCGGACTGTTTAGGAACAGCTTCAAATGTTATTCTCCCTGCAGACATTTCTTCTATTGGATACGGTGCGTTTGAGGATAATATAATAGTCAAGTTGGTTGAAATTCCTTACTGCGTATCTGATATCTATTCCCGTGCATTTGCAAATTGTCCGAATCTTGAAAGTGTAATAATTCCGTTTACGGTAACCGATATTGCAGATTCAGCATTTGAAGGTACTGATGCAACAATTTACTGCTACTATAATTCCTATGCATACAATTACGCTGTTAAAAACGGAATCAATTATGAGTTGATTACAGTTGCTCTTAGTTCAGACAACGTGAATATGCTTACAGGAGAAACGATAGCAATTAACGCTGTTCCTTCAGTAACTGTTGCCAGCGGTATTCCGATGGTATGGAAATCAAGTGATTCCGATGTTGTATCTGTAGATTCAAGCGGTAACCTTGTCGCTAACAGTGTCGGTAGCGTAACGGTAGGTGTTTACTCGTTTGACGGAACACTGTTTGATGAATGCACAATTACTGTAGCAGAGCCCGTGGATGACTTTGAGGATGTTGAACTTAAATTTGAAGACGTTTCAACAGATAAACTCAATTACGGTGAAAAGATTCTTCTTCATATCTATATTGCAGATTTGCCCGAAGGAGCAAGCGTTAAATGGACTACATCAAACGTTGCTGTTCTTCGAATCAGCAACGAAAATGCTGTTTGCGAATCGCATCAGGACTGTGTTACCTGTACGGTTGAATCGGTAGGAAGCGGATCTGCTGAGATAACAGGTACAGTTGTTGATGAAAACGGCGAACCTGTTCTCCGTGAAGGTGAAGAAATAAAGGTTTCATATACAATGAAATCAAAAGCAGGTTTCTTCCAGAAACTTATATCTTTCTTTAAAAATCTTTTCGGTATTTCACGAATTATTCCTCAATAATCTAAAAATATCTGCAACTAAAAACACCCGATTGAGTGTAAAAACTCAGTCGGGTGTTGGTTTATTTTATTCAATAATTATAATTCCTGCTTTGGGTACATAAATCTCTTCAAGGTTATTTTTAACTGTGCCGATGCCTGTTATTTCACCTTTGCAGTTTTTAACAGTAAAGCTCTTATCTGCTGCATTTTTTACAATAACAGAATCAGCACCCGAAGCATTTACAATCACGGTAGTGTCGTTTTTTGCGTCAACAACATTATTTGTATAAACCGCCGTAACCGTAGTGTTATCAAGGGTTGCGGAAGCTTGTGAATAATCGTTTTCGGGATTTTTTGCGGTTAATTTTCCGCCCAGAAGAACCTCTCGGTATTCCTTCCAGAATGAAATATAGAATTTCAGCATTTCGGTATGCTCTTGCGGTAAATCCTTTATCAGCATTGATATCTGCGGAACGGAGAAAATGATGTTTGCAAATTGCAATGCAGCATTTTCAGCGCTGTCATTTTCGTTCCACATTATCATATCTGAATGAACTGCGGTTTTACCCGAAGTCATTCTTAAGTTAACTATCTGACTGCGGTTGGCGAGAATATCGCCGGGGCAGTCACCGACCCTGAGCATATTGCCGTATTTTCTGATTGAAGGACCTATATATGACTGACGGAATTCGATTAAAATATCGCTGTTGATTGCCGTAAGCTCAGCTTTGATTTCAGCCATAAGAGCGTGAATCGCATCTTCAAGTGACTGATAATCACGTCTTTCATCATATTCGAGTGACTTACCTTTTAAAAGAAAGCTGTCAATAAAATCAAGCTTCAGTCCGTCGAGCTTCCAGTCGGTTACAGCATTTTTGTATATACCGCAGAGGTAATCTCTTACCTTTTTATATCTCGGGTCAAGTGCCCAAAAGTCCTTTTCATTACCCGATTTATCAAGGAAATAATCTTTGAATTCTTCATATTTTTCAGAATAAAGACCGACAAACGGTACGGAATACCAAAGAATTACCTTCTGACCGATTTTGTGAATTTCATCAATAAGAGTTGCCATATCTCCCATTTTGTTTTCGCAGACAGACCAGTCACCGCAATAAGCATAGCCACGGTTGTTGTCGTCGGTCTGCCAACCGTCATCAATTATAACGGTTTCCATACCAAGCTCTTTTGAAAGGCGGCACTCCTCTAAAATTTCATCTTTTTTCAGATTCTGATGAAAGCTGTACCAGAGGGAATCCATAGGCGTTTTTGCGCTTTCGGGAACAAACGCCGATTTGTAACCGCATTCATTTTCCCACCAGGAAACCGTTTCGTAAATGCTGTCGTAAAAGGGGATATCCCTCATATCAATTCTGATTTTTGCACAGTAATTTTCTACTGCATTTGTAGGCAGAGTAAAAAATATTGCTTCGCAAATAATTTCTGCAGTTTCCTCGCAATAACCCATCGAAATTTTTGACGGAATATCAACGTCAGAAAGCGAAACACAGATTTTGTTGTTGCCGTCAAAGGTTGTTATCTGCTGAACGGGCATACCTGAAGCCAGCCTTGAAATTGCATCAACATTTGACCAGTCGGGACGTATTGTGTGGTTGCGTGCGAATGAATTCCACACGCCGCAGCAGTCTGCACCGCTGATTTTCCATTTAACGGAAAACTGCTCAGGCACAGTCTTTTCATTCTGCTCCATATTTACATTAACAAACAGAATACCGTTTTCAACAGTTTGGTCAAGTGTAACTTTACAGTTATAGTTTTTGCAAATAATATCAAAATCAAAATTATACATAAAATCACCTTGGATATATTGTTTGAATTCATTTTAATATAAGCGGCTGTAATTGTAAATATATTTTTTAACACCAAGGTAAGTTGATTTAAAAAGGTATATTGATGGAGTTAAGAAGGCTGAAGGCGAAACCTTACACGTCAAATTTGAAAGCGGAACAAAGACAATTGAGGTTAGTACATTCTTGACTCGCAGACGAATGGACAAACAAAAATTGCACCAAAACAGCAAAAAAGAGCCGCTTTAGTGCAATTATAGAATAAAAATTGTCGAAAATAACGGTTTTGGGGCACGAAAAAGGAAAACTGGACGATAAAGCTATCGTCCAGTCGTCGTGGGTAGGATGGCGGATTTTGAACCGGCGGATGCCGGGGTGCAAAAACGCTGTCAAGGGTGCAAATTTATTCCCAGGGGTGTAACTTTCTACGTAGAGATGCGAAAATACACCCAAGGTTTTTTTAAAAAATAAGGGTGTAGAAACAAAAATCAGGTAGCATTCAGATTCTAACTGAAACCACCGTGATATAAATACCATAGATCTAACTTTTGTTCTAATTCTGAATAAAATGCCTTTTAAGCTATCAATTCGGAACTGTGGTAGCTTAGTAAAACCATAAACTTGCTACTTGAACAATTTATAAATAAGTTGTATAATAAATGTATATTTATTACCTTCTCCAAAATGAGGTGAGATAATTGAATATACTGCATATGAAATATGCTGTCGAGGTTGCGAAGGTCGGTTCGCTCAACAAGGCGGCAGAAAGTCTTTATGTTGCTTTGCCGAACATCAGCCGTTCTATCAAAGAACTTGAAGCTGATTTAGGTATTTCTGTTTTTGACCGCACGGCAAAAGGTATGGTGCTCACTCCCGAAGGTGAAGAGTTTATCAGCTATGCAAAGGATATTCTCAAGCAGATTGATCAGGTTGAGAATATGTATAAAAGCGGTCAGGTTAAGAAACAGAAGTTTTCTATTTCTGTTCCGCGAGCTTGCTACATTTCTGATGCATTTGCAGAGTTCTCAAAAACGCTTTCGAAGGATGCCTGCGAAATTTTCTATAAAGAAACCAATTCGCAGAGAACAATCAACAACATACTTAATCACGATTATAAGCTCGGTATTATCCGTTATGCGGAGAATTTTGATAAGTATTTCAAATCAATGCTTGAAGAAAAGGCACTCAGCTACGAAATGGTAACGGAGTTTTCTTATTGTCTGATTATGAGCGCTGATAACCCGCTTGCAAAGCAGGATGATATTACCTTTGATGACCTGACTGATTATATTGAAATCGCACATGCTGACCCGTATGTGCCGTCGCTTCCGCTTGCAAAGGTTGTCAAATCGGAACTTCCCGATAACATTGACCGCAGAATCTTCATTTTTGAAAGAGCAAGCCAGTTTGATTTGCTTTCGCGGAATCCCGAAACCTTTATGTGGGTTTCTCCTGCACCGCCGAGCGTGCTTGAACGATATAATCTTGTGCAGAAAAAATGCGTGGATAACAAAAAAGTATATAAAGATGTTTTAATTTATAAGAGCGGTTACAAGCTGACAGAGCTTGATAAAAAGTTTATAACTGCTCTTTGTGACTCAAAACGCAAACATCTTAATAATGAAATTTCAAAGGCTCGTCCGTAAAGGACGGGTCTTATTTTTTGTTATCGATATAAGGGTTATCGATATTGATAATACCGATTGAACATTTTAATAATTCCCAACTCCTTTAAGTTTTGTTAAGATAACTTCGGTCCGAAGAGAGAGGAGGAATTACGGTGGAAAAAGCAGAAATGACTAAAGCTACGTTGGGCAGACTTCCGCACTATCTGCAGTTGTTGCGTGAATTGTCGCCGGACGACGTACCGTATATTTCCGCAACAGTAATTGCAAAAAAGCTTTCTCTTGGCGAAGTTCTTGTGCGAAAGGATTTAAGCGTTGTAAGCGGCGCAGGAAAGCCCAAGGTCGGATATAAGACGGTTGACCTGATAAAGAGCATTGAGGCTCATCTCGGTCAGGGTGATATGACAAATGCTGTACTTGTCGGAGCAGGAAAGCTCGGAAAAGCTCTTCTTGAGTTTGACGATTTTGAAGATTACGGTGTGAAAATCATAGCCGCGTTCGATTGCAACCAAAACCCGATTAAGTATAACCGCTCAATTGAAATTCTGCCGATGAATGATTTTGATGAATTCTGCAAAAAGAATAATGTAAGGATCGGAATCATAACGGTAGGTGCAGGGTCTGCACAGAATGTGTGCGACCGTATGGTTGAAAGCGGCATAACAGCAATCTGGAACTTTGCACCGTGCAACCTTGAAGTGCCGGACAGTATACTTCTCAAACAGGAAAGGCTTGCACTCTCACTCGCATATCTTAACAATAAATTAGGTAATTAATTTCAGGAGGATATAAAAATGGCTACAAAAACTTACGAAATCATTGACGGCGTTGAAAAGCTCACCGAAGCGATTGCTCGTGTGAGAAAGGCTCAGCAGGTTTTCGCAACCTACACGCAGGAGCAGGTTGACAAGATTTTCCTTGCAGCAGCTTCTGCAGCAAACAAGGCAAGAATCCCCCTCGCAAAAATGGCTGTTGAAGAAACAGGCATGGGTATTGTTGAAGATAAGGTTATCAAGAATAACTACGCTTCAGAATACATCTACAATGCATACAAGGACACAAAGACCTGCGGCATAATCGAAGAGGATAAGGCTTTCGGTATTAAGAAGGTTGCAGACCCCATCGGTGTTATTGCGGCAGTTATTCCCACAACAAACCCCACATCAACAGCAATTTTCAAGTGCCTTCTTGCTCTCAAGACAAGAAACGCTATTATTATTTCTCCTCACCCCAGAGCAAAGAACTGCACAATTGCAGCAGCAAAACTCGTTCTTGAAGCTGCCGTTGCAGCAGGCGCTCCCGAAGGAATTATCGATTGGATTGATGTTCCTTCACTCGAAATGACAAACACAGTTATGAAGGAAGCAGACATCATTCTTGCAACAGGCGGTCCCGGTATGGTTAAGGCTGCTTACTCAAGCGGTAAGCCTGCACTCGGCGTTGGCGCAGGTAACACTCCCGCTATCATTGACGACAGCGCAGACGTTCTTCTTGCTGTTAACTCAATCATCCACTCAAAGACATTTGATAACGGTATGATCTGTGCTTCCGAGCAGTCAGTTATCGTTATGGAAAGCATTTACGATATTGTTAAAGAAGAGTTTGCTGCAAGAGGCTGTTACTTCCTCAACGCAACCGAGACAGAGAAGGTAAGAAAGACAATCATCATCAACGGTGCTCTTAATGCAAAAATCGTTGGTCAGCCCGCAGCAAAGATTGCAGAGCTTGCAGGCGTAACAGTTCCCGAAGGTACAAAAATTCTTATCGGTGAAGTTGAAAGTGTTGATATCAGCGAAGAGTTTGCTCACGAAAAGCTTTCTCCCGTTCTTGCAATGTACAAGGCAGAGAGCTTCGAAGATGCACTTGCAAAGGCAGAGCACCTTGTTGCAGACGGTGGCTACGGTCACACATCCTCTCTCTATGTAAACGAAGTTACAGAGCTTGATAAGATCAATGAGTTTGCAGCACGTATGAAGACCTGCCGTATTCTTGTTAATACTCCCTCATCACATGGTGGTATCGGTGACCTCTATAACTTCAAGCTTGCTCCTTCACTTACACTCGGTTGCGGTTCATGGGGTGGCAACTCCGTATCAGACAACGTAGGTGTCAAGCACCTTATAAATATCAAAACTGTTGCAGAAAGAAGGGAAAATATGCTTTGGTTCCGTGCACCTGAAAAGGTATATATCAAGAAAGGCTGTCTTCCCGTTGCTCTTGATGAGCTCAAGAACGTTATGGGCAAGAAGAGAGCATTCATCGTAACAGATAACTTCCTCTACGAAAACGGCTACACAAAGCCCATCACAGATAAGCTTGATGAAATGGGCATCGCACACACAACATTCTTTGACGTTCAGCCCGATCCCACACTCCTCAACGCAAAGAACGGTGCTGCTCAGATGGCTGCATTCAAGCCCGATACAATCATTGCTCTCGGTGGCGGTTCCGCAATGGACGCAGCAAAGATCATGTGGGTTCTCTATGAGCATCCCGAAGCAGACTTTATGGATATGGCAATGAGATTCATTGATATCCGCAAGAGAGTTTACACATTCCCCAAGATGGGTGAAAAGGCATACTTTATCGCAGTTCCCACATCAGCAGGTACAGGCTCCGAAGTAACACCCTTCGCAGTTATCACAGACGAACAGACAGGCGTTAAGTATCCTCTTGCTGACTACGAGCTTCTTCCGAATATGGCAATCATTGATACAGACTTCCATATGTCAGCTCCCAAGGGTCTTACAGCAGCATCCGGTATCGACGCTGTAACACACGCAGTTGAAGCTTATGCAGCAATGCTGGCAACAGACTACACAGACGGTCTTGCACTCCAGGCACTCAAGAATATCTTCGCATATCTTCCCAGAGCATACGAAAACGGTCAGACAGACGTTGAAGCAAGAGAGAAGATGGCTAACGCCGCAACAATGGCAGGTATGGCATTCGCAAACGCATTCCTTGGTATCTGCCACTCAATGGCTCACAAGCTCGGTGCATTCCATCATCTTCCCCACGGCGTTGCAAACGCACTTATGATTGAAGAAGTTCTCCGCTTCAATGCTTCCGAAGCTCCTGCAAAGATGGGCACATTCTCACAGTATGACCATCCCCACACTCTTGCACGCTATGCAGAAATTGCTGATTATCTTGGCCTTGGCGGCAAGAACGACAAAGAGAAGCTCGAAAACCTTATCAAGGCAATCAACGATCTCAAGAAGACAGTCGGCATCAAGGAAACAATCAAGGATTACGGTGTTGATGAAAAAGACTTCCTTGACCGTCTTGACGATATGGTTGAGCAGGCATTTGATGACCAGTGCACAGGCGCTAACCCCAGATATCCCCTTATGAGCGAGCTCAAGCAGATGTATCTCAATGCTTACTACGGCAAGCACTTTGTTGAAAAGGCTATGCCCACAGCAGACGACATCAAGGTTTTTGAGTCCGACAAGGTTAAGTCCGCATACAGAAAAAGCAAGAAGGCATAATTGAGAAGGAGGATATATAACAATGAAACTTGACAGAGTTATAGCAGTAAGAAACAATAAGACAATCTACCGTGACGGCGACGTTTGCGTTAAGGTTTTCAACGACGATTATTCAAAGGCTGACGTTCTCAATGAGGCTCTTAACCAGGCAAGAATTGAAGAAACTGGTCTCAATATTCCCAAGGTTCTCGAAGTAACAATGATTGACGGCAAATGGGCAATTGTTTCCGAATATATCAAGGGAAAAACTCTTGCACAGCTTATGGCAGAGGATGAAGACAAGAAGAGCGAGTATCTTGAGCTTCTTGTTGACCTTCAGCTCGAGGTTCAGTCAAAGACCAGCCCGCTTCTCAACAAGCTCAAGGATAAGATGAACAGAAAGATTGCTCAGTCCGACCTTGAAGCAACAACAAAGTATGACCTTCACACACGTCTTGAGGGTATGCCCAAGCACAATAAGGTCTGCCACGGCGACTTCAACCCCTCAAATATCATCATTGCAGAAGACGGCACAGCATATATTCTTGACTGGTCACACGCAACACAGGGCAACGCATCAGCAGACGCAGCAAGAACTTACCTTCTCTTCTGGCTCAGCGGTGACATCAACGGTGCAAAAGAATACCTCGAACTCTTCTGCAAGAAGAGCAACACAGCTATGCAGTATGTTCAGAAGTGGATGCCTATCGTTGCAGCTTCACAGTCCGTAAAGGGCAACGAAAAAGAGAGAGAGTTCCTTCTTTCATGGGCAAACGTTGTTGACTACGAATAATAAAACTTAAAGGAGATAACGGAAATGAAAATTACAGTTTGTATCGGTTCATCCTGCCACATAAAGGGTTCACGTCAGGTTGTTGAACAGCTTCAGTATCTCATCAGTGAAAATAAGCTCGGCGATAAGGTTGAGCTTGGCGGCACTTTCTGTATGGGCAAATGCCAGCAGGGTGTGTGCGTTACCGTTGATGACAGTTTCTACTCGGTAACTCCCGAAACAGTTGACGAATTCTTCTCAAAAGAAGTTATTGCGAAGGTGTAAGATATGGTGATTGTTCAGGTTTGTGTCGGCAGTTCATGCCACCTGAAGGGTTCACCCGAAATTGTTGAGCTCCTTCAGAAAGCCGTTGAAGAACATCATCTTGAAGACGAGGTTACACTTGCCGGAAGCTTTTGCATCGGCAAGTGTAATCGCGTTGGTGTAACAATTCAGGTTGATGATGATATTCACGTCGGCGTAACAAAAGAGAATTTTAAAGAGTTTTTTAAAGAAAACATTTTATCGGCAGTTGAAGGAAAGTGATAATTTATGAATTGCCTTACTCTTAAAAAATCAAACTGCAAAAACTGTTATAAATGCATCCGCCATTGCCCGGTCAAAGCCATACGCTTTTCGGGCAATCAGGCGCATATTATAGGCAACGAATGTATTCTTTGCGGTCAGTGCTTTGTTGTGTGTCCGCAGAATGCAAAAGAAATCGTGAACGAGGTTGAAAAGGTAAAAGTGCTTATACAGAGCGGCGCTCCCGTTGTTGTCAGCCTTGCCCCCTCGTTTATAGCAAACTATGACGGTGTCGGTATCAATGCAATGCGTTCAGCGCTTCAGAAGCTTGGCTTCTTTGGCGTTGAAGAAACCGCAATCGGTGCAACAATCGTCAAAAACGAATATGAAAGAATACTCGCAGAGGAAGAAAGAGACGTTATCATTTCTTCCTGCTGTCATTCAATAAATCTGCTTATCCAGAAACATTATCCTGCCGCTCTCGCATATCTTGCAGACGTTATGTCACCTATGCAGGCACACTGTCAGGATATCAAGAAGCGTATTCCGGGCGCAAAAACCGTTTTTGTCGGTCCTTGCGTTGCCAAGAAGGATGAGGCTGAATATTACGAAGGAATCTGCGATGCTGTTCTCACTTTTGAAGAGCTTACCGAATGGCTCAAAGAAGAAAACATTGAGCTTGAAGCTGTTTCTGATAAAGACGAATTCAGCCGTGCTAGATTCTTCCCAACAACGGGCGGCGTGCTCAAAACAATGACCGAGGTGAGCGACTATACATACGTTGCCATCGACGGTGTTGAAAATTGTATAGCTGTACTTAAAGATATCGAAAAAGGCAAGATTCACAAGTGCTTTATCGAAATGTCATCTTGTGTCGGTAGCTGCGTAGGCGGCCCCGTTATTGAAAAATATCACCACACCTCAAGTATCAAGGATTACATTGAGGTTGCGAATTATGCCGGCAAAAGAGATTTTGAGGTTGATCAGCCAAAGGCAATCGAACTCAAAAAGAATTTCAGCTTCATCGAAAGAAAGCTTCCGTTGCCGTCTGAAATTGAAATCAACAACATTCTCCGTCAGATGGGTAAATTCAAGCCGTCGGATGAGCTTAATTGCGGCTCCTGCGGATATAATACCTGCCGCGAAAAGGCAATAGCTATTTCTCAGGGTAAGGCTGAAAGCTCAATGTGCCTGCCTTATCTCAAGGATAAAGCAGAAAGCTTCTCCGACACAATTGTTAAGAATACTCCCAACGGACTTATCGTTCTTAACGAACAGCTTGAAGTTCAGCAGATAAATACAGCTGCACGCAAGATTATGAATATCCGCTCTGCTTCCGATGTTCTCGGCGATCAGGTTATCCGTATTCTTGACCCTACTGTTTTTATGACTGTTCTTTCAACAGGCAGAGATGTCCGTGATCAGCGTATATATCTTGCCGAATATAAGAGATACGTGGAGCAGACGGTTGTTTATGACCGCGATTCGCATCTTCTTATCGGCATTATGCGTGACGTTACCGACGAAGAAGCAGAGCGTGAGAAGAAAGAAAATATCAGCCGTCAGACCGTTGAGGTTGCTGACAGAGTTGTTGAAAAGCAGATGCGCATTGTTCAGGAGATTGCTTCGCTTCTCGGCGAAACAGCTGCAGAAACAAAAATTGCTCTTGCGAAGCTGAAGGAGTCGATTACCAATGAATGATTTGTGTGCAGATATCGGCTACAAAAGCGTAAATCATTATGGCGAAGAGCTTTGCGGCGACCACGTTGACGTTGTGGAGCAGGACGAAAACTCTACTGTTATCGTTCTTGCAGACGGACTCGGCAGCGGTGTTAAAGCGAGCATACTCTCAACACTTACATCAAAAATAATTTCAACAATGATGGCTGAAGGACTGCCGATTGAAGAGTGTGTTTCTACAATTGCGGCCACACTTCCCGTATGCTCTGTCAGAGGTGTTGCATATTCAACGTTTACGATTATTCACCTCAAAAACAACGAAACTGCTGAAATTATTCAGTATGATAATCCGCAGGTAATTGTTATCCGTGACGAAGAAAATTACGATTATCCGAAAACTGAAATGAATATCGGCGGTAAAAAGATTTTCAAAAGTGTAATCAAGCTTCGTGAAAACGATATTTTTGTTGCAATGAGTGACGGTTGTCCCCATGCAGGTATAGGCATATCATATAATTTTGGTTGGAAGCGTGAAGATATTATTTCGTTTGTTGAAAGTCTGGCTCCTGTCGGATACACAGCAAAAACACTTTCTACAATAATTGTTGATGAATGCTTTAAACTTTACGGCGGAAAACCCGGTGATGATGCAACAGCTTGTATTGTCCGAATCAGAAAGCGCGAGCCGATGAATATTCTCTTCGGTCCGCCTTCAAACCGCGACGATGCCAATCGAATGATGTCGCTTTTCTTCTCAAAAGAAGGCAAGCATATAATTTGCGGCGGCACAACGTCTTCTATTGCCTCGAAATATCTCGGCAAACCTATAAAAGCAAGCCTTGACTTTACGCAGAGTGATGTTCCGCCAACTGCCGAAATCGAAGGTGTTGACCTTGTAACAGAGGGTGTTATAACCGTAAACAAGGTTGTCGAATACGCAAATGATTATCTTGGTGAAAACAAGCACTATGAGCACTGGAGTATCAAGCGTGATGGTGCTTCCTTGATTTCCCGCTTGCTTTTTGAAGAAGCAACTGATATAAATTTCTATGTAGGCAGAGCTATTAATCCGGCTCATCAGAATCCGGACCTGCCAATAAACTTCAGCATAAAAATGAATCTTGTTGAAGAGCTTTCCGCATGTCTTAAAAAAATGGGCAAACGCATAAAGGTAAGTTATTTTTAAGGAGTGAGTGAAATGAGAAAGTTTGATACAAAAGTCCAGTATCTTAAATATAAGGTTTTACGTGAAGTTGCAAGACAGGCGTGGAATGATACCTTGTTTGACAACCTTCTCGACATACCCAAAACTCTTGTTCCGGGTAATGAGCCCACAATGCGTTGTTGCGTATACAAAGAGCGTGCAATTCTTGCCGAAAGAGTAAAAATTGCAATGGGCGGCGATAAGCTCAACCCCAACGTAATTGAGGTTATCGATATTGCCTGCGACGAATGTCCTGTAGGCGGTTATGAGGTGACAAACGCTTGCCGTGGCTGTCTTGCCCACAGATGTGAAGACGTATGTAAAAGAGGTGCTATCACTTTTGATAACAACCACGTCGCACACATTGACAAATCAAAGTGCGTTGAATGCGGTGCGTGCGCTAAGGTATGCCCGTATACGGCAATCGTAAGTCGCAAGAGACCTTGTGAAAGTGCCTGTAAAATCAAGGCAATTTCAATGAATGAGCATAAAGCTGCAAAAATCAACAACGATAAATGTACCGCCTGCGGCGCCTGCGTTTACCAGTGTCCCTTCGGTGCGATTATGGATAAATCCTTTATGGTCAACGTTGTTGATATTATCAAAAAGAGCGAAGAAAACAAAAAGTATAAAGTTTATGCCGTTGTTGCTCCCTCAATTTCAAGCCAGTTTACCTATGCAAAGCTTGGTCAGGTTATCAGCGGACTTAAAGAACTCGGCTTTTACACTGTTGTTGAAGCTGCACTCGGTGCGGATATGGTGGCGATGTCTGAATCAAAAGAGTTTGCCGAAGAGGGATTCCTCACAAGCTCCTGCTGTCCTGCGTTTGTAAAGTATGTTCAGTCTGCGTTTCCTCAGCTTGCAGAGCATATTTCACACAACCTTTCTCCTATGGCGGCACTTGCAAAGTATATTAAGGAAACAAGCGAGGGGGCAAAGGTTGTATTTATCGGACCTTGCACCGCAAAGAAAGCGGAAGCACAGCTTGAATCCGTCAAGCCTTATGTTGACAGTGTTCTGACCTTCGAGGAGCTTCAGGCACTCTTTGACAGTAAGGATATCGACATAACAACTCTTGAAGAAGACGTGCTTGATAACGCGTCATATTACGGCAGAATTTTCGCCAGAAGCGGAGGCCTTTCAGATGCAGTTGCACAGGCAATGAAAGAGCAGAATATTGAGTTTGACCTCAAACCTGCAGTCTGCGACGGTATTGAAGCATGCCGTGTTGCTCTTCTTAAAAAGAGCAAGAATGTTCTTGATGCAAACTTCATCGAAGGTATGGCTTGTGTCGGCGGATGTATCGGCGGCGCAGGTTGCCTTACTCACGGCGAAAAGAACAAATCCGATGTTGATAAATACGGCAGAGAAGCAATGGAAAAATCAATTTCCGATGCCGTTTCAATTTTAAAATAAAATTTGCTAAAACACCCGACTTGTGCGAAAACTCAGGTCGGGTGTTGTTTTGATATCCTTTTTAACAAATTTATAAAAAGTTTTATATAGGCTGTCAAATTGTTGTGGGGTTAGCAAATTATTATACGGTTGACAAATTATTATATAAAATTAGTCACAAAATCTGTATTTAGTAAAATCTACAGGCACACGGAATACAGTAAATAAAATGAAAAAGCACGGCTTATTATAGCCGTGCTTTTGTTGCTAAATTCGTTGATAGATAGCCATTGGTAGGGGATAGGGCAAAAAATAAAACCACTACGGAATTGTATCAAAATCGTAGTGGTCAGGTGATACTGATTTTAATAACGGATTAATTTAAATCACGGCGTAGCCGTGTATATCATCAATTTCTAAGAAATTGTATATCACCAAGACGGAGTCTTGTATATCATCATTGCGAAAGCAATACGACCTATGGTTGACGATATGCACCTTCGGTGATGATATACACGCTAAAGCGTGATGATATGCCATTGCTTCGCAATGGATAAAAATAAGACAGTCCGAAGACTGTCTTATTTTGGGTTTGCTGGCGGCTTTTGACACTTTTTACCCCACTAACTAAAGCAGGGGGTAAAATTAGTATTGTAGGAGGAACAAATTATTGCAAGGGGAGAAATCAACCGTTAGTAGAGTAAAAAGCAAAAGCTAAACTCTTATTTATTGTAATTTTTGCTGAGCTTCTTTACTTTCTTGTTATCAAAATGTATATGAATACCTTCCCAATGAAAAACACGCCTTTTGAACCAAATGGAAGAAAAATGTTTATAAATAAATGATGGATTCGCCTTGTTCAAAGGTGCGTATCTCACTTCGTAAGCATCCAACAGTTTGCAATAATCTTTTACCTTATCCATAAAATTCGATGAATTCTTTGGTGACCAGGCATTTTCGGCGATTGCTCCAAGTCTTGGGAAAGTCATAAATTCAAGTTTTTTCATATCAGGCACATATTCTGTCCACATACAAGCTTCAACGCCGTTGGTGTCTTCATCTTTTTCGGTCAATGCACCATCACTGTTGCAAACATCCGAGAGGGATGTCCATCCGTAAGGGAAATCAAGATAAAAAGTTTTATTTTTTGAGTTTATGAGCTTTCTGCCTCGTTCAAGTTCCTTTTTTAT
>JAZRSU010000004.1:0-16879 GCA_045651645.1 Acutalibacteraceae bacterium | reverse complement strand
CCGCTTTTTCCGTGTCTGTTACGGTTTTATATTTTGACCACGAAATAAGCGGGTCGACTGCGGGATATTTTCTTGCATCCGAGCGTTCACGGGAAAGACCGTGAAATGCCCCGACAACCTTGAGAGTCGCCTGAGTTACGGGCTCTTCAAAGTTACCGCCCGCGGGCGAAACGGTGCCGCCGATTGTAGCCGAACCCTTGCTTCCGTCAGGAAGGCGGACACAGCCTGCTCTTTCATAGAAAGCGGCAATATATGATTCAAGATATGCGGGGAATGCTTCTTCGCCCGGAATTTCTTCAAGTCTGCCCGACATTTCACGAAGTGCCTGAGCCCAACGCGATGTTGAATCGGCAAGAAGAAGAACGTTAAGACCCATCTGGCGGTAATATTCGGCAAGAGTTACCGAAGTATAAACCGACGCTTCACGCGATGCAACGGGCATTGACGATGTGTTACAGATAATTATTGTTCGTTCCATAAGCGAACGGCCTGTTTTCGGGTCGGTCAGCTGGGGGAACTCGGTTATTGTTTCAACAACTTCACCCGCACGCTCACCGCAGGCGGCGATAATAACAATATCAACATCCGCATATTTTGAGGTTGTGTGCTGAAGAACCGTTTTGCCTGCACCGAAGGGACCTGGTGTGCAGTAAGTTCCGCCCTTTGCTACGGGGAAGAAAGAGTCAATAAGACGAACCTTGGTTTCCATTGTTTCAACGGGAGCAAGTCTTTCGCTGTAACAGTCAACCGCACGCTTTACGGGCCACTTGAACGACATTGAAACGTTGACCTCACGGCCACGCTCGTCGGCAATAACGGCAACAGTTTCGTTTACCGTATACTCGCCCTTTTCTGCTATTGACTTGAGCTTGTAATTGCCGAGCAGATAGAACGGAACAAAAATCTTATGTGTAAACGGACCTTCGGGAACTGTGCCTATATATTCGCCTGCACGCAGTGTGTCGCCGACCTTTGCAGTGGGTGTGAACTCCCACTTTTTTTCAGAGTCAAGACCTTCTGCGTAAACACCACGCTGAAGGAACCAGCCTGCCTGCTCAGCCAATACGGGAAGCGGATTCTGAAGTCCGTCATAAATCTGTCCGAGAAGACCGGGACCAAGCTGTGCAGAGAGCATATCGCCGTCGAATTCGACATCGTCGCCGCACTTGATGCCGCCCGTCATTTCGTAAACCTGAATCTGTGCTATATCACCGCGTATACGGATAACCTCACTCTTGAGCTTTGTGCCGTCAACAACAACGTAGCAAAGCTCATTCATTGAAACGTTACCGTCAAACCTGACGGAAACAAGGTTACCGTTTACGCTTACAACCTTACCTTTAGTTTCGGTCATTGTGTAACCTCCGATCTGTCCGAGTTAATAATGGAGTCGTAAATGCTTCTGTATGCGGCTTCACCGCTTGCCGTATCAAACTGTCTGATACGCATAATCAGCTTGAGCTTCAAGCCGTAATAAAAAACAAAATCCTGCGAAAAAGTGTCCATAGGTCTGAGTGTTTCAAGAAAATCCAGACGATAACGGTTGAGAATCTTTTCCGCATCCATGGGCGTTGCGGCATCCACCGCAGTACGTGCCGCCTGCACAAGATTGACAGGCAGAGATTTGTTGCCCATATCAAACTGCTTGTTCATTTTCTCTGCACGCAGTTTTGCAAGCACAAGGCGTAGATTACGCTCGCCCTCATTCCACGTTTCAACCAGAGCCGAGCCCGATTTTTCGGGAATTCTTGAGGGAGCAAGGGTAAGCCTGCTCAATTCCTCACGTGCCTTTTTACCAAGCAGACTGTTGCACAGCTCATTGAAACGCTCTTCGGTAATCGGCAGAGGCATATTCTCGCCGATTCCGTCAAGCGACGGCAACTGAGATACAAGATAATATTCAGCCATAATTATTCAGCCTCTTTCAGCAGTGCGGTAACTCTGGGGCTGAGGTAGGTAGAAAGCATATCTGTAACAGCCTCGGCAGAGTAATCGTAATAAGCCGCACCGTCTTTGACGGCAATACGGAAGCCGCCGTCAAAATTATCGTTAGCTTTAAGTGTGATACCGCCCGACATTTTTTCTTTGAGAGCGGAAAGCAGAGTCTGCTCAAGAGAAGCAAGGTCGTCTGCATTGAGAATTACCGATATATCTTCGGCATCGGGCTTTGCTGTCCAGCATTCAACAGCCTTTACAATAAGCGCCGCAAAAGCCTCTGAAGAATATACGGTGTTTACGCTCTCTCCGGCGATTGCCTTAAGCTCCTTTGCAACGCTTTCTCTGAAAGAGATGAGAAGGTTGCGGCCTGCCTGACGGATAGCATCCTCAGCAGATTTTACCGTACGCTCGTTTTCAACCTTTGCATCGGCAACCATTTTTTCTGCCTGAGCTTTTGCGTCGGCAACAATCTTGTCAGCCTCAGCCTTTGCGGCAGTCAGTATAGCCTCTGCCTGAGCTTCAGCCGCCTGGACACCGTCTTTTTTTATCTGCTCTATGAGCTCCTGAAGTTGTATTTCCATAAAGCGTTCTCCTTTTTACATATAGTCGCATTTATAGTTATATATAATTATACTTATATAGAATACCACACACCAAATCAAAATGCAACATATAATTCCTCAATGAACTTTACATCACGCCGCCGATTTGGTAAACTGACAGATATAAGGGGGGTTATAATGGTTTTTAAGAGATTACTTGCCGCCGCTGTTTCTGCAGCTTTGGTTCTGAGCTGTGCGGCTTGCGGCAATCAGGCTGAGCCTGAAAATACCACCGAGCCGACAACGGTATACACACCCGAAGAAAACACAACAACTGCAGTCGCCGAAACAACAACTGCTGAAGATATTACGGCTGAAGTTTCAACAGAAGAATCTGCTGAGGAAACAACCACACTGACTGAAGAAATATCAAAGGCTGAAATAGTTGCAATGTACAAGGCAGCTGCCGAAAAAACGCATAAAGGCGCTAAAACCTACCGTGCAATATCTTTGGTTGATTTTTCAATCAACAACGGTCAGTATGCAAACGTTATTGACTTTGTTATGCCTATAATAGGCAAATTGCTCTCAAATAATTCAGAAGAGGTTGACGGAATCACAGGCGGATTCAAAAACCTTACCGAAGCTGACGTGAAAACAGCAAAAACACACACCATCGGCGACAAAACTGTAATTGAGCTTACACTGCACGAGCAGAGAGGCGGCCCGCGTGACAGCGAATTCAGCGGCTCTGTAGGTCACGCAATAACAGCTGTAGGCGATATAGGCTACGTAACCGACCAGATAAAAGACCTCGGAATTCCGCTTGAAATTTCAGACGAGCATACATATATTGATTACACAAACCCCACCGTAAAGGTACTTATTGACAGCAACGGAAAAATTGTAAACGGCACGTGGAGCTACACCGTTGCAATCAATTTAAATCAATATAAAGTCGGCAAGACTACCGTTGAGTCAACAAAAATTGTAATGAACAACGTACTTACCGTAAACGGCGGATTCAAGAAATAAAAAGGAGATTTTATTATGAAAAAAATTATTTCTCTCATACTTATTGCGGCAACTGTTTTTGCACTGTGCTGTCCTGCTTTTGCGGCAGGTGAATCAGCCGACACCGTTACAGGCTTCACCGCAGACGATTTTCTTACCACCAAAGGTCAGGATATAGTAAACCTCAAGGGTGAAAAGGTTAGGCTCAAGGGTGTAAACCTCGGTGCGTGGATGATATTTGAAGGCTGGCTCTGCCCTTATGAGGACGACCTCGACCACTACACAGTACTCGAAGTTCTGACAGAGCGTTTTGGTGAGGAAAAGGCTTACGAGCTTTTCAACACCTATATGGACAACTGGATTACCGAGTACGACCTTGACGAAATCAAGGCTATGGGCTTCAACTGCGTGCGTGTGCCCTTCTGGTACAGAAACTTTTACTACGATGATAACGGCAGAAAGATTCTTGACGAAAACGGCGAGTGGGATTTTTCACGCCTTGAGTGGGTTGTAAGCGAATGTGCCGAGCGTGAGATTTACGTTGTGCTCGATATGCACGGTGCAGTAGGATACCAGAGCGATGCACCCCACAGCGGTAAAGGTCACTCCGTAGGTCTTTATGCCGATACAGAGCAGGGTGAGCGTTACCGTGAGCTGACCGACGAGCTGTGGACAGAGATTGCAACACGCTTCAAGGATGAGCCTGCAGTTGCTATGTACGACCTGCTCAACGAGCCGATGTGTGACGTAGAGGCAACCGAGTTTGAACGCAGAAAAAACAACGAAATGATTTACACCCGACTTTACGATACAATCCGTGCAGTTGACAGCGAGCACATTATAACAATGGAAGCTATCTGGACTGCTATCGCACTTCCCCTTGCGTGGACAAAGGGATGGGAAAACGTAGTATATCAGGTGCATTTCTATAACAACTCAAACTTCATTTTCAATTTCTTTGCGTGGGTTACAAAATTTATTTACTCCGACGTGCCGATGATGATGGGTGAGTTTTATCCCCACCAGAAAACAACGTGGGACAACTGCTTCAAAACTCTCGACAAGGCTAATTACAGCTGGTTCCTCTGGACTTACAAGGCTACGGGTCACGGAATGTGGAGCTCCGACTGGTGCCTGAGAGGAAGCAAGAACGGCTTTGAAAGGGTAAACGTTTATAACGACTCTTACGAAGAAATTGCCCGCAAATGGGGCGAATGTATCCGCACCGAAAACGGATTCCAGGACAGCGGACACTATGACCGCGACGTAAAAGAGTTTATGTGAAAAACATAACAAAAATATGCCCCGTACTTCCGTTGAAGAAGTACGGGGCATTGTTATTGGTTGATATATCAGCCGATGAATTTGATTGTAAGAATCTTCTTGCCTGTGATTTCAAAGTCAACGAAGCCGTCTGCATTAACGGTGAGGGGAGCTTCATCAAGCTCTTCGAGTGTGACGAGCTTGACTTCCTTCCACTGCTTACCGGAGTATGCGGGAAGCTCAAACTCTGCCTGCTGACGCTCGACAGGTGACTGTGCCTTTTCGATAGAAGCGATACCGCCGTTGAGACGGATTGCGTTCTTGACAGCCTTGTCGGAGGGGTTGAACAGACGAACTACCCAGCCCTCGCCGTCTTCACTCTTCTTGATTGCGCTGACGTTGAGGTTTTCGTCCTTAAGCTCAAGGAATGAGTGGTCAAGCGGATTCTTGCCGTGAGCTGTGGGAGCAATCTGACCGATTGTGAGATAGAGGTTGAAACGCTCGCTCTCCTGCCATACGTTTGCTTCTTCCCAGTTGCCCTGGTGAGGCATAAATGCATAGCGGAATGTGTTCTTGCCGATGCACTGTGAGCCCTTATCCCAATCGCTGTAGTTCTGCATATCCTTTGTAACGCAGATACGAAGCGGATAAGCACGGATGAGTGAAAGGTAAAGTGTGCCTTCTTCATCGTCAGCAGCCTCATAAGCCTTGAGACCTGTGTTGAGAAGAGCTGCACCGTTTGTACCGTCAGTGATGCTGACGAAGGAGTTCATCGGATGCTCTGTCATCGGAGGCTCATCGTAGAGTGAATAGTCGGGCTTTGCAATCGGACGTGATACAACGTCGAACTGGCCCTGAGAGTCTGCATACTCTGCCTTGATGCCTGTCGGGAAGCCGACCTGGAGGTAATGGTCCTCACAGCGGTTGTTGATTGTTGTTTCAATCTCAACAAACTTTGCACCCTTGCGGAGTGTTACAAGGCTCTCGATATCAACGGGCAGCTTGTGCTCGCTTCTTGACTTCTCGTCGAAAGCTCTCTTTTCGGGAAGCTCCCAACGCATTGCAATCTTGTATGTTGTTTCAAACTCGCCCTCACGAAGGAGAGTTACTGTTGCCTGCTCACCGAGAGTTGTGAATGTTTCGTCAATTTCGGGTGCAACGTGCTGCCAGGGGTTGCCGATTTCGCCGCTGTCCTTGAAATAGCCGAGGTTGTTGAATACCTTGCCTGTTTCTTTCTCAACAACGTTGAACGTACCGTTGTGGTTGAAGGAAACCTTGAGGTACTCGTTCTCCATAACCTGAGTTGTCTTTACAAGTGTAACGGGTGTTGTTGCACGAACGTTGTAAAGCGGACGGATTTTGAGTGTCTTGTAGCCCATTGCAGGTACGTTCTTGACTTCGGCAGCGATAAGATACTGCTCTGTATGAAGAACGTTTGCTGTATCGTTGGGGTTCTGGATAATCTGTGCGTTTGCCTTGTTTGTGGTGAGAACCTGATACTTGACCTTCTCGCCGTCTGTGTCGAGAATTTCGAAGCTGTCTGCCTTCCACTCTGCAGGAATTTCGACACGCATATTGACTGTCTCTGTTCTCTTGAACGGAGCAGGGTTGAACAGAACAACAGCTACGTCATCACGGCTGAAGGACTTGAGGTCGATATCGCCTGCGATATCCATAAATGCACGCTCAAATACGCACATTGAAAGCTCGCGTGACTGTCTGTAACGGGACATAACGTCCTCGTAAACAACGTCACGTCCGCAAGCACCGATACTGTCGTGACCGTGGTTCTGAAGAAGGTAGTTGTATGAAAGGTCGATGAAATTCTGGGGATAGGGTGCACCGGAGAGAGATGCGAAAACAGACATAGGCTCAGCATAGTTGATGAGTCTGCGCTCTGTGTCGAAGTTCTCCTGCTTGATGTATGTACGTGCTGAAAGAATCCAGCCGCAAAGCTCGCTTACGCTGCCCTTTGTGTAGGGGTCACGCATTTCACCGCGGAGTACGGGTGAATCGGGCTTGAAGTTGTCGATAATGCCCTGTTCCATCTCCTTGAGTGTGCTGTGGAAAACGTCTGCCTCGGGAAGAGCTGCGTCGAGGTCTTTGATAAGCTGTACTTCACGTGCATCAGGGCAGGATGAATCGTGACCTGCTGACCAGAAGCGGTGCTGAGTTGTCCAGTCTTTATCCTGCTCTCTGACAGCCTGCTCAGCTCTTGCCTGAACGTTTTCGCTGTGATACTCGTAGAAGGGATGTGTGTACTGGTAGTCGAGCTTCCAGTCACGGTCGATAAGCTTGAACACACCGTTGTTGTCATTCCAGAGCATATCACGGTTGTTTTCGTCAGCCTGATTGAAATATACGGGACGCTGTACAACGTACCAGATGTTGTAACGGGGACGCTTTGCAAGACGGGAAGCGTAGATGCGTGTACCGTCGGGGCTCTCCCAGTAGAATTCGGAGTTGGGTGCCTTGTATTCGTTGATACCTCTGTAGAAAGAAGCAAAGTGAATACCGAAGCCGGAGTAAATCTGGGGAAGCTGTGAAATCTGACCCCAGCCGAAGGGTGAGTAGCCTGTCTTGCTGATGCCGCCCATCTCCTTGCCGATCTTGTGGCCGAGGAGGAGGTTACGGATGAGAGCCTCACTGCCTACTGTGAATTCGTCAGGCAGACAGAACCAGGGGCCTACTGCAATACGGCCTTCCTGAATGTACTTCTGAAGCTTCTCTTTCTTCTCGGGATAAACCTCAAGATAATCCTGAATAGGCATTGTCTGTGAGTCGAGGTGGAAATGTCTGTAGTCGGGGTATCTGTCGAGAATGTCAAGCAGCATATCGAGCATATAACCGAGCATATACTGTGTGCGGCGTGCTGAGAAACGCCACTCTCTGTCCCAGTGTGTGTTTGATATAAAGTGACACTGGAGCTTGTCTTTGTTATCCATTGATAGACCTCCTTAGCCTTTAATGATTTTCATAATCTCTTCAAAGTTGTTGCAGAAGTGTGAGCAGACAGCCTTTGTGCCGCTGGATTCGATGTTGCCGCCGGCGATACCGATTGTGGTGTAGCCTGCAAGACGTACCGAGCAAGCGCCTGCGCCTGAGTCCTCAATGCCTACAACTCTTTTTCTGTCTGCAAATGCTTCGCCGAGACCGACGATTGAAGTTTCGCTGTAGAGCCACGGATGGGGCTTGGGTGAAAGCTCACCGAGTGTGCCTACGCTGCCCTTGCGAAGCGGGAAGCCTGCAGAGATGATTGCATCGTAGAAATCCTTGGGGTCGCCCATACCGAGAGTTTTGAATGCGGAGAGAATTTCGGGCCATGCCTTCTCGTAAAGACCGGAAGTAACAAGGCCGATTTTGATACCCATACTCTTAAGCTCAAGAAGGAAATCCTTAACACCCTCTGTAGGTGTGAAAGCACCGTCCTTACCTCTGCCTGCCATAATTTCTTCCATTTCTCTGTGAGTGTGCTCGAAGTAGAAGTTACGGGCTTTTTCAAGAGATTCACCGGGGCAGTACTTGTCGATACAGTACTGAAGGTGCTCGGAAACGCTGTGACCTGATACAAAGGGAAGGTCAGCATCCTCAAGCTCAAACTTCGGGTTGCCGAGCATACTTGCAGTGCTCATCTGGATAATCCATACCCAGAAATCTTCACTGCGTACTGTTGTGCCGTCAAGGTCCATAAGTACTGCGTTAAGCGGATACTCGGTATTGACAGGATATACGGGGTAGTAAACGGGGTATGCGATTGCGGACTTTACGCAAGCGAGTGAGTGTGAGCCGAAGGACACAAACTCAACCTTCTTGTCGCCAGTTGCAACGATGCAGTCAACACCGTTTTTGCCTGTGATAAACTTGCCGTCTTCTGTTGTTTCAAGAAGATGGAAGCCGCTCTCGGGGCCGATGACACCGAGGTCTGGTATGTTTACATTCTTGTCGAGAATCATAACACGTTTTTCCTTTCAGGTTAAAATATAAAATCACTATATTTTAACATACTAATCGCAATAAGTAAATATTATTTGGCAAAGTAACATTAAAGTTCCTTAAGGGAATTTTTCTTGCAACCTGCGTTAAATGTGCTATAATTAGAGCACGAATTATTTGGGGGATAGAAAAATGAAGAAAATATCAGCACTTATTTTAGCGGTTATAATTGCTGCCCTTGCCGCAGGCTGTACACCTGATACAGAGCCTGCTGACACAACAACAGCACCTGAAATCACACAAGCAACAGTTGCAGACGACACAGCAACCGACGCCGCACAGACAACCGTAGCCGTAACAAACGAAAACGAGCAGACCGAAGCCGAAGAAACTTCAGCACCCGAAGAAACAACACAAGCAGCGACTGAGGCCGCTCCCGCTACAGCCGCAGAAATCGTTGCACTGTTCAATGAAAGCGCAAACAAAATAAAAACCAATGCCACAAAGGTAGTAAAGAACTACGAAAAGCGTACGGTAAACAACGATAAGGTAGTTATTCCTGCAGGTCTTGAATCCACAGCAGAGAGCATGATGGCTACGTTTATGAAAGATGACACAGACCCGATTGTTTATGCAACAAAAGCAGAGATTCAGTCCGAGTATCTTGTACCCGAGCAGAGCTACGTAAGCAAGCTTGACCCCGCTTACGTTACAAGCGCAACCTGCACAGACACAGGCAAAGAGTACCAAATCGTACTCAGGCTCAAGACCCAGAAAAGCCCGACAGCAGGTGTAGGCGTCGGTGCAGTATGCGACGTTATTGAAGCAAACGAGGTTGCCGAAAAGGCATCGTTTATCGAGGATTTTTCAACCGAGTACTACAACTGTGTTGTAAAAGCCACAATTGACAAGGCAACAGGCAGAATGGTTAAAACAAACTACACCACACCGCTTGTGCTTAAAATAAGAGTCAATCTGTTCGGCACACACGACGCTTCTATCGGCTTCACTTTCGAGAAGGATTACACAATTACATACTGATTTTACAGCAGATAAAAAAACAAGGCGTATGAGTTGATTCTCATACGCCTTTGATATTTTTAAAACAAATCTGCACAGCTGAATCTGCCGTCAGCAAAGATATAAGTCTGCACCTCAAACGCACCCATATCAACAGCTGAAGTTTTGCCGATGAAATCAAGTGTCGCCTTTGCGGGCTTATCGGTTGAATTGAACAGCCTTATCAGCGTGCCCTTTTCGTTTTCGCAAAGCCTTGTCATAATAATATCGGGGTTGCTTATTTCAACAGCCGTCTGTCTCTTTGTGCCAAGACCTGACGGGAAGAAAGAAAGTGCAACACAAGGCTGATTATAAACTTCTGCCTGCATATCGGGCTGAGCGTTGTCGGCAGTAATTCTGTAATCAAACTCACGCTCGCCTATATCGATATGGTCGTGTGCACGGTCTGTGTCGGCAAGCTGTCTATCGTTTATAGGGTGAGCGGAATATACGGGCGTACGAAGCAGTGAAATGCCAAGCACGTTTTTATCAAGACTGCCGCCGTACGTGCCTTTGTTGAGCACAGTTATACCGTCGCCGTTTTCGTAAACACCGCACCATTTCTGGTAAACTGCCTCTTCACCCTCTGCACGAAGCGGCTCTGTGCCGAATGCTGTCTGCCCGTAGAATTCGGGCGACTCTGTCGCAGTGTTGAGGTTGAGTTTATAAAATCTGTTGTTGTCGTTTGACAGCAATTTGATATTTACGTCAATATAGTTGCCGTTTTTCGGCAGAGTGTAGGTCACAACCGCAAACGATTTGTCACAGCCGAAAATCGCCTGAAGCTTTGTACGTACAGCACCGTTTTCAATAACTCTGACGTTGGGTATTTTCTCGTCGGGATAGCCGTTGAATTTATTGGCTTCTTTGTCGCTGAGTAAGGTGAATTCACCGACGGTTTCGTTAAATCCGTCAACCGTCATACCCCACGGGTCTTCGTTATCTTTGTATGCGGCAATTTCTACACTGCCTGCAGTGAGCATATCTTTACCGTTATATTTATAGCTGTCAATAAGTCCCGTCTGCTTGTTTATTGAAGCCTGCATTATGCCGTTGTCAAACGTGAAGTGTGTATCGGTTTCGTCGCAGGGCTCAATCTTACGCTTGGGGTAATTCTCAACGTAAAGCTCGCAGTCAAAGCGGTTAATGCTCATCGGCTCAAGCTCTGCCCTGAAGCACACTCTTTTTCGCCAATCAAGGCTGAAGGTACATGCCTCTTTCTCATTCTGTGAGGGCAGGTAGTTGCCGTTTTTGTCACGCACTTTTACAAGTGTTACCTCGTTTTCGTTCCAGTTCTGATCCTGAAGCTGGAACTCAACCTCGACGTCCTGCGTGATTTTAAAGGGGTGCGGATTGAAAACAAGTACGGGAATTTCGCCGTCCTTTGCTTTGGGCTGACCCTCGCAGAGCCTGAAGAAAGCCTTTGTTTTATATCTGTCCGCAATCTCACTGCCGTAGGACAACATACGCAGGCAGTCATCCTCAACAGCCTTTATGCTCGAGCCGGGCAGAATATCGTGAAACTCGCAGAAGAGCAGAGCTTTTTCAGCTTTTTCAAGCTCGTTTTTATCGTAAGAAGCACCGCTGAGTGCAAGCATTTTTTCACACAGAGCAAGGTCATTTTCGAGCTTACGGTGTGCCTGCTTTATGCGTACCATTGAAGTGTAACAGCCAACCATTGTGTAGTTGAGCGATTTGTCAAACACTGTGAGATTTGATTTATCTATGCGGTCAAAGTAATTCTCACACCACGAATGTTTAAGACAGTATTTGGGGTGAACACGCATAGTTTCTTCTATTGTTTTCAGGTCTTCTCTTGACGGGCCGCCACCGTGGTTACCGATACCCCAGAAGGTCATATTGATTCCGTCGGCATATTCACGCTCAAGCGCAAGATTAATTTTATTAATCACCTTGCCTTTGCCGGTGTTGTATCCGCCGCTGAGCTTGTGGGCAATTATTTCGCTGCCGTCAAAGCCCCGCCAGATAAAATCGTGCTCGGCTTCAACCCACGCCGGACGCATAAATACGTACGAATCGTAGCCGCTTTTTTTGAGTATCTGCACAAGACCCCTCGTATGACCGAAGGGGTCGAAATTGATTGCAGTTGTCGGTGTTACACCGAACTTTTCTTTGAAATATTTTCTGCCCGTTTCAATCTGACGGATGAAGCTTTCGCCGCAGGGCATAACGCAGTCGGGCTGTAAATACCAGCCGCCCATTATGCGCCATTTACCCTCGCTTACAAGACGCTGTATGCGTGCAAAAAGCTCGGGCTCGTTTTCCTCAACCCATTCGTAAAGCACGGATTCGTTGTGGTTGAAAATAAAGCCGTCAAATTCTTCGCAGAAGTCTGCCGCAACGCGGAAGGTCGATATAGCTTCGGCAATACCCTCGGGCTTCTGCCACAGCCATACGGGGTCAAGGTGAGCGTTGCAGATCATATGCAGTTCTTTCATTTTTACGCCTCTTTCAGTACGAGATAACCGCATACACCGAGTGTAACGGTGCCGCTCATCTCTTCGCCTGTGATAATGTTTTTAAATGTGCTATCAAGCTCAACCTGAGTTTCACTGTCGGTGAAATTCATAACAAAAATGCAGTTGCCGCGCTTGCGGATTGTTACATTTTCTGCTGTTTTTATTTTTGCATCAGGTGCGATTTTAATATCGTCAATAAGTTTTTTACATAAGTCGTCTGCAAAGCAGTCATCGTTTCGGAATGCAACGTAGTATGCGTTACCCTTGCCGTAGTTATTGACAGTAACGGCAGGCATACCTGCATAAAAATCCTTGCCGTAAGTGCCGAGTGTTTCAGCCTCATTTGCGTGGATTATGTCGCACACGTGCACAACGTCATATTCCTTGCCTGCGTATGAAGCGCTGTTTTTCATTCCCTCGGGCAGAGAGTCTGTTTCCTCGTGCCAGATACCGAAAACGTCCTTAAGCTTGCCTGCAGGCCAGCCGCCGAGGAAGCACATATCGTCAGAGTCAACAAGACCTGAAAGATATGTTGCAACAAAATTACCGCCGTCGGCAACGTACTTTTCAATTCTATCAACAGTGCCGTCCTTGAGCATATAGAGGAAGGGTGCAATAACAAGGTCGTACTTTGAATAGTCGGCATCCATTGCGATTACGTCAACGCTGCAGCCCTTATCGTAAAACGGCTTATACCACTTGACGCACTCTTCAACGTAGCCTCTGTTTATATTGTTGAAGCCACAGAAGTGCTTTACAGCCCAGGAATTTTCCCAGTCATAAATAACAGCAACCTTAGCGTCGCTGTAGCCGCCGACAACGTCACCGAGCTTTTCGAGTGCAGTGCCAAGGCGTGCAACGTCGCGGAATACTCTTGTGTTTTCGTGGCCGCAGTGGTCAACAACGGCACCGTGATATTTCTCGTGTCCGCCCTTGCTCTTTCTCCACTGGAAATACTGCACGCTGTCTGCACCGTGAGCAACGGACTGAATTGAAGAAAGCTCCTGCATACCTGATTTTGGCAGCTTGTTTACATCGTGCCAGTTTACGAGTGATGGTGTGCTCTCCATCATAAAGAATGGCTGACCATCTTTCATCGAGCGGAAAGCATCATGCGCAAACGCAGTTCTTACTGCGATTTCAGGGTTTTCGCCCTTATCCCATGCAGGGTAGTTATCCCACGAAATAAGGTCGAGGTGCGAGGCAAATTTCTGATAGTCAATGCCGTCATACATATTCATAAAGTTGGTTGTAATCGGAATATCCGGTGTGATTTCACGCAAGGGTGCAATCTCATTCTCATAGAATGAAATGTGGCTGTCCGACACAAATCTGTTCCAGCAAAGCTTCATTGCCGAAACGTGGTTTTCACCGCGGAATTTAGGTGAGTTTATCTGGCTCCAGTCGTTCACACGGTGACTCCAGAATCCGTTCCACCATTTTTCGTTAAGCTCTTCTATATCGTTGTGATAATAATTCTTCAGCCAGTCGCGGAAAGCCTCCTGACAAAGCTCGCAGTGACATTCACCGCAGTACTCGTTGGATATATGCCACATCTTGAGTGCAGGATGATTCTTGTATCTCTCTGCAATAATGCGGTTTATTTCCCTTACCTTCTGCCTGTAAACAGGTGAAGTCAGGCAGTGATTATGTCTTACGCCGAATTCGTTGCGGATTCCGCTCTCTTCTACACGCAGTACTTCAGGATACTTCTGCGCGAGCCACGGCGGTCTTGCACCCGAAGGAGTTGCAAGAATAACGTCGATGCCGTTTTCGTAGAGCTTATCCATCATCGTGTCAAGCCAACCGAAATTATATACGCCCTCTTCAGGCTCAATAAGTGACCAGGCAAAGATATTAATCGTTGCAGAATTAACGTGAGCGAGCTTCATCAGCCGCATATCTTCGTCCCATATTTCGGGGGTATTTATCCATTGGTCGGGGTTGTAATCACCGCCGTGAACAACATAATCAAAAAACTTTTTCTCCATTATTATCACATCCGTTATATTAATAATTAAATGAAGTATATCACAACCGCACCTAAAAAACAAACAAAAATAAAAACACCGTTAAGATGTATTATAATTCCAAATAAATATGTTAATTAAGAATTATTATTGATTTTTCACATACAATTTGGTAAAATACTGTTACCCAAGGAGGTATTAAGTATGGCAAAGGTAACTTCTTTTATTCTTGCACTTTTTATGTCACTGTTATCGGTTATTTTCCCGTCACAGCCAAAGGGAGAATATGACAGCGACAAATGGCAGACAAACTACCCGTATATTTTTGTGCACGGTTTAATGGGTTGGGGACAATATGACGCACAGTATAAGCTGATGCCCTACTGGGGTATGTTCGGCGGCGAGCTGATGAAAAAGCTCAACGCTAAGGGTTACGACTGCTATGCCGCTTCGGTTGCGGGTACTGCAAGTGCGTGGGACAGAGCGTGCGAGCTTTACGCACAGCTGACAGGCACGGTTACAGACTACGGCAAGGCGCACAGCGAGCGCTGCGGCCACGAAAGATACGGCAAGGATTTCACGGGTAACGCACTTATTGAAAAGTGGGATGCCGAAAACAAAATCAACCTGCTCGGTCACTCTTTCGGCGGGGCAACGATACGTGTATTTGCTTCCCTTATGGCTACGGGTAACGAAGCAGAAATCAACGCTACCGACCCTGACGATATTTCACCGTTTTTCACCGGTGGTAAAGAAGACTGGATTTATTCGCTGACTTCACTTGCAGCGCCGCACAACGGCACAACCGCCTACGAGTCAAGCGACACAAACACTGATTCTGCCGCATACGATATGTATATAGACAACGCACTTGCACTTAACGAAACGCTTCACACAAGTAATGAAACATATTACTTTTCAATTCCCTGCAGTGCTACAAACAAAAACGCTGACGGCACATACAGCGCAGATAAAAAGATAATGGAAATCATATTCCAAAGCAGTGCCGACGAGATAGGTAAGCTCACAGGCACAACCGCAAACGGATACGTAATTGACGAAACATGGCAGGAAAATGACGGACTTGTAAACACTGTTTCGGCAATGGCGCCGTCAAGCGCACCCTCTGCACAGTTTGATGCAGGCAACATCACAAAAGGTGTGTGGAATATTATGCCGACCTACAGAGGCGACCATATGTCACTTCAGGGCGGTTTGCTCAAAACCAACACCGACGTTGAAAGGCTTTACACTGAGCACTTACATATGATAAACGCACTGTAAGTTATAATATAAAATAAAAACCACGTCTTTTACGGACGTGGTTTTTTGCTTTATTTTGTACCGAAAAGTCTGTCTCCTGCGTCACCGAGACCGGGAAGAATATAGCCGTTTTCGTTAAGACCTCTGTCAAGAGTTGAAACGTAGATATTTACGTCAGGGTGAGCCTCTGCAACCTTTGAAACACCTTCGGGTGCACCGATGATTGCCATAAACTTGATGTTCTTGCAGCCCTTATCTTTGAGCAGCTGAATTGCATCGCAAGCACTGCCGCCTGTAGCGAGCATCGGGTCAACGATAAGCACAAGCTTATCCTCAATACCTGCAGGAAGCTTACAGTAGTATGTTTCGGGCATAAGTGTTTCTTCGTTTCTGTACATACCGATGTGACCTACTCTTGCCGAGGGGAAGAGCACGTGCACACCGTTTACCATACCGAGACCTGCACGGAGGATGGGAACAATTACAACAGAATTGTCTGCAACAACTGTCTGTGTGCAGGTTTCAAGGGGAGTTTTAACCTCAATCTCGGTTGTCATTACGCCTTCTTTAAGGCTTTCGTATGTCATAAGTGTTGTGATTTCTTCAACAAGCTCGCGGAATTCCTTCATGCTTGTTTTCTCGTCACGGAGGATTGCAATCTTGTGACGAATCAGCGGATGGTCAAATATAACAACGTTATCGTAATTCTTCATAGCTTAGTTTTCTTCTTTCTTCTTTTTGAATTTGTTAAGAACGATATTTGTAATGATACCGAGAATAAGTGCACAAGCGATGTTTGTAATTGTAACCTTACCGATTGCAATAGCCATACCGCCGATACCGCAGATAAGGATAACGGAAGTTGTGAAAAGGTTTGCACTGTCTTCAAGGTCTGTCTTCTGAATCATCTTAAGACCGGAAACTGCGATGAAGCCGTAAAGAGTGATACATACGCCGCCCATTACGCATCCGGGGATGGAATCAAGGAATGCGACGAAGGGGGAGATGAAGGAAACGATCATTGCCATAACAGCGGTAACTGTGATGGTGATTACAGATGCGTTTCTTGTGATAGCAACACAGCCTACGGATTCACCGTAAGTGGTGTTGGGGCAGCCGCCGAAGATCGAGCCTACAAAGGAGCCTACGCCGTCGCCGAGAAGGGTGTTGTGGAGACCGGGATCTTCAAGAAGGTCGCTCTCGATGATGGAAGAGAGGTTCTTGTGGTCCGCGATGTGCTCTGCGAATACTACGAATGCAACGGGAACGTATGCAACGATGATGGTTGCAAGATATGATGCGCTGAATTCGCCCGTGCCCTTGAGTGCGGTGAGGAAGGTGAATTCAGGAACTGCAACGAAAGTGGAAACGCCTACGCCTTCTGCAACAAGTGCCTTGAAGGGAAAGTCGGAGGCCA
>JAZRSU010000003.1:0-126428 GCA_045651645.1 Acutalibacteraceae bacterium | reverse complement strand
ACACGGCATCTCGTCAACTTTCCCGAAGTCTCACAGCTTGCCGAAAAATACTTTTCGACAAGCTGAATCGGGCACCCCGAAGGGTGCCCGACTGAAAATCCGTGCGGAATATTATTCTTCTTCCATTCTTGCCTTTGCTTCTTCAATAACCTTCTGCTGAACGTTCATCGGAGCATCCTCATAGCGTACGAACTCAAAGCTGAAGTAGCCTCTGCCCTGAGTTACCTGACGGAGAACTGTTGCAAAGTCGCCCATTTCAGCCATGGGAACTTCAGCGACAAACTCCTGAAGAGTAGGCTCATCGCACGGACCCATACCGATAACACGGCCGCGACGCTTTGTGATATCGCCCATGATATCGCCGAACTTTGATTCGGGCATATAGACCTTAAGAAGACCGACAGGCTCAAGAATTGTTGGCTGTGCCTCGGGTATAGCAGCCTTGAATGCAAGAGCAGCAGCTGTCTTGAATGCCATTTCAGAAGAGTCAACGGGGTGATAGGAACCGTCGTGAAGAGCAGCCTTGATGCCTACCATCGGGTAGCCTGCGATAAGACCCTTTGCAATACACTCGCGAAGACCCTTTTCAACTGCGGGGAAGAAGTTCTTCGGAACTGCACCGCCGACAACTTCGTCAGATGTGAATACAAAGTCCTCTTCGCCCATGTACGGCTCAAAACGAATCCATACGTCACCGAACTGACCGTGACCGCCGGACTGCTTCTTATGACGACCCTGCTTATCAACTACCTTACGGATAGTCTCTCTGTATGCAACTCTCGGCACTGTGAGGTCAACCTCTACGCCGAATTTCGCCTTGAGCTTGGACTTGACAACGTCAAGGTGCTGTTCACCGAGACCGCTGATAACCTGCTCGCGTGTTTCTTTATTGATAGCAAACTTGATTGTCGGATCTTCTTCTGCAAGGCGGAGCATACCTGCAGCAACCTTTTCTTCCTCGCCCTTCTTGCGTACGTTTACTGCCATTGAGAAGCAGGGTGCGGGGAATGAAACGGGCTCAAGCTCAACCTCGTTCTTCGGAGCGTAAAGTGTATCGCCTGTGATTGTGTTTGCAAGCTTTGTAGCTGCACCGATATCACCTGCAGGGATGCAGGCAGCATCTTCCTGCTTGCCGCCGCGTACTGTAACGAGCTTGCCCATACGCTCAGGCTCGCCTGTACGGGAGTTGATAGCCTGAACATCAGATGTAAGCTTACCGGATACAACCTTGAAGTATGACATCTTACCTACGAACGGATCAGCAACAGTCTTGAAGCAGATTGCTGCAAGAGGACCGTTTTCGTCGCACTCGATGCCGCCCTCGTTGAGGTTTGTAGCATCGGGAGCAAAGTTTGCGATACCGTCAAGAAGCATATCAACAGCATCCATCGTGTAGCCTGCGCAAGCAAATACGGGTACAACCGCACCGGAAGCAATACCTTCCTTAAGACCGTTAACGATTTCTTCCTGAGTAAATGCTTCACCCTCGAAGAATTTTTCCATAAGTGCATCGTCAGCAGAAGCAACAGCCTCGTTGAAGATGTCTCTCATAGCGTTGACACGGGCGTCATCGGGCATATCGATTTCGTTTGCGTTGCCGTATGTGTATGAATAAGCCTTGTTGGTAACAAGGTTTACGTAGCTTACAATCTTACCGTCAACAATCTGCGGTACTACCATCGGGCAAGCGGATGCGCCGACCTGAGCAACGATTGTATTGAAGGTACGGTAGAAGTCGTTGTGCTCTGTATCAAGTCTTGTAACAGCAAACATCTTTGCTATGCCTCTCTTGTTAGCTGCCTTGAGAGCTTTTTCTGCACCGACGTCAAACTTCTCCATACTGCCGCCGACTACGATAAGTGCACACTCAGCTGCACGGATACCCTCGGCAATGCCGCCTGCAAAGTCGAACATACCGGGAGTGTCGAGAAGATTTATCTTACAGCCGCCCCATTCAAGAGGAGCAACAGCAGTAGAAACGGACGCTGTGCGACGCTTTTCTTCGGGGTCGAAGTCAAGCACTGTATTTCCGTCAGCAACTCGGCCGAGACGGTCTGTTGCCTTGGCAATATAAAGCATAGCTTCGGCGAGAGTTGTCTTACCTCTGTCGCCGTGGCCTGCAAGAGCAATGTTACGGATGTCTTTTGCGTTATACGCTTTCAATGTGTTTTCCTCCTTACAGCCGGAGCTTTTGTTCCGACCGATAAAAATACAAAAAATGAAGTCTATATCCGCTGAAAAGCGAATACTATGGTGAATTATAACATAACCTTTTCACTATTTCAAGAATTTTTTTAGAAATTGCACAAAAATTTCATATTTATGTAACTTCTTTTTATCTACTTCTTTTTCAACAAAACTCACCGAAAACATTTGCTAAATCGCTTATAATGATATATAATGATGATAATATTAATTCAACCACAACATAAAGCGAGTGACCCGAATGCAAAAAATCGCATTAAAAATAATTTCTGCTGTTCTTGCAGTTATAATAATCTGTTGCACTTTTACCGCCTGCTCAAGCACGGTAAAGGATGCTGAATTGCGCTGTCCTATGGCAAATGAGCCGGTTTCGGTTGACCCGCAGACAGCTGACACCTCCGAAAGCCTTACAATAGCCGCCAACTGCTACGAAGGTCTGATGAAGACCGACAGCGACGGCAAAATCGTACCTGCCGCAGCAAAAGCCGTATCTGCTACACCTGACGGACTTGTTTACGCATTCAGACTGCACGAAGGCAACAAATGGCACATAAACTCAAACCACGAAGAAATTTTCGGCGAAGGCTACGAAACAGCAATCGACCTGCGTGTTACCGCTCACGATTTTGTTTTCGGTCTTCAGCGTGCTCTTTCCCCTGATACAAAAGCTCCCGAAGCTTACAGACTTTATATGATAAAAAATGCCGAAAAGGTAAACAAGGGTCAACTGCCCGTCAGCCAGCTCGGAGTAAGAGCAATAGACGATTACACATTACAGATTGAGCTTGAATACGCAAGCTCCGAGTTTATGCAAATACTCACCGAGCCGGTCACTTCACCTTGCAATCGTGCATTTTTTGAAGCTACCAAAGGCAGATACGGACTCAGCGCCGAAAACGTGCTGTGCAACGGTGCATTTTACCTTTCACGCTGGTACAGCGGCAATAACATTCTGCTCCGCCGTAACGCAGACAATTTACAGGCACCTGCCAAGGTATATTCACTGACCTACGCTTTCACGCAGGATGAGCAGATTATTCTCGACAACCTGCTCGATGAAAAATATGCCGCAGTACCTCTTACCGCCGCTCAGGCAGATACGGCAAGAAACGAAGGCTGTAACGTATTTGAAATACAGAATACTGTGTGGGGCTTTGTTTTCAACTGCTCCGACTCTGTAATGCGCAACACAAGATTCAGACTTGCTCTCGTAAAATCAATGAACTTTGACTATATACGTTCATCGGCAAACGGCAGCCCGAAGCAGGCTACGGGTATAATTCCTCCGTCGTGCACGGTTGACGGCAAGCCGTACAATCAGGTTGCACCCGTGCTCGGCTCTCTCAAGTATGATACCACAGCGGCAAAGAAATATTTTGACGAATATACACAGGGCAAAGAATGTTCATTCAGCATTCTCTGTACTGAGGAATATGAAACCGCCATACGCCGAATCATACAGGAATGGCAACAGCTTTTCGGCATTAAACTGTCGGCAAAGGTTGAGGTCGTAACGGCTGAAGAGCTTGACAAAAGAGTACACAGAGGCAACTATCAGTGTGCTTTTGCACCGATAACAACAGCTGCACAGACAGCCGTTGAGTTCCTTTATTCTTTCCGTGATTCAGGCAATATATGCCACTATAACTCAGGCAACTTCAACACTCTGCTCTCCCAGCTTCTCACAGCAGGCTCTGCAGAGAGCGTGGTAAATGGATGCACCGCGGCACAGGAATATCTTATACAGAACGCTGTCATAGTGCCGCTGTTCTTCCACAGCAGATATATTGCAACAAACCCGAAGATAACTTCGGTCAGCATACTTAACTCGGGTAACGTTATATCGCTTTGTAACACAGAACTACTTAAATAAAAAGGAAAACCATATGAATAAAAAACAAAAAGCAATAAAAGCCATAAGCTGGTTTCTTGTTGCTGTATGTATGGCGGTAATATTTGCGCTGTCACATCAGCCTGCCGAAGAATCGGGTGAACTGAGCCAGAACGTAATGGGTTTCTTTGCGAAGATATTCACAGCTTTTGTCGGGCTTATCGGGCACGAAACCTTCCGCTCAATCGCACACGGACTTGAATACTGCGGACTGAGCTTACTGCTGTTCAACGCACTTTATCAGACAACACGCAAGCCCGGAGTTATTCTTCCTTTTGCGGTCAGCGTGTTCTATTCTCTTACAGACGAAATACATCAGATTTTCATTGACGGCAGAGCATTCCAGTTTACCGACCTTGCGGTAGACGCACTCGGAAGCGTTGCCGGCGTTGCCGCAGGCTACGTAATATATAAGATTATTAATTACATTATTTCTCACCACAGAGGTAACAGACTTGAAAAAGAATGACGAATTTGAGCTTGAAATAACCGGGATGACCGCCGAAGGCAGTGGTGTCGGACACAAAGACGGAATGGCCGTTTTTGTCAGTAACACTGCAGTCGGCGACACTGTGCTTGCTCACGCAATAAAGGTAAAGAAGAACTATGCCGTTGCAAAGGCGATGCAGATTATTACCCCCTCTGCTGACAGAATTGAGGTTGATTGCCCTGTTTTCAACCGATGCGGCGGTTGTGTTTACCGACACATCAGTTACGAAGCTGAACTTAAAATAAAACAGCAGCGTGTTGATGACGCATTCAGACGAATCGGCGGACTTGATATAAAGCTGCAACCCATAGTCGGCTCGCAGAAAACAGACTTCTACCGTAACAAGGCACAGCTGCCTGTAGGAAGTGAAAAAAGCAAAGCAAAAATCGGATTTTATTCATTCCACAGCCACAACATAGTTGACTGCAGCAGTTGTAAATTACAGCCCGAAATTTTCTCTGAAATAGCAGAAAAATTCAGAGTATGGACAGAAGAACACGGCATCTCTGTTTATGACGAAACAGCCAACAAAGGGCTTGTGCGTCACCTTTATATCAGAGGCTCAAAGGATAACAAAAACATATCCGTATGCGTTGTAATCAACGGTAAAAGCCTGCCCGGAGCAGAGTCGCTCTGGCAGATGATTTCACCGCTTGGCGTAACGGGACTGAGCATAAACATAAACCGTGAAAAGACAAACGTAATACTTGGTGACACAGTAAAAACGCTTTACGGAAAAGCTGAAATTGAAGACACTTTGCTTGACACAGCCTTTGAAATTTCACCGCTTTCTTTCTACCAGGTAAACCGTGACCAGACAGAAAAGCTGTACTCAATTGCCGCAGAATATGCCGCACTGACACCCGACACCGTACTGCTTGATATGTACTGCGGAGTAGGCACAATAGGTCTTACAATGGCACGCAAAGTAAAAAAACTTATAGGCGTTGAAATCGTTGCACCTGCGATAGAAAACGCAAAAAAGAACGCAGAAATCAACTCTATTGACAACGCACGATTCATCTGTGCCGATGCATCGGCGGCGGCAGAAAAGCTTAAAGCAGAGGGTATAAAACCCGACGTAATAATCCTTGATCCGCCGAGAAAAGGCTGTGACGAAGCACTTATAAAAACGGTTGCCGAAATGTCACCCGAACGTATAGTTTACGTCTCCTGTGACCCTGCAACACTTGCACGCGACTGTGCCGTATTTGCAACGCTCGGCTACGAAGTGACACAAAAACCCGACGGCACTCACCTTGCAACACCCGTAGATATGTTCCCGAGAACGGCACACGTAGAATGTGCCCTGCAGCTTCGCAGAACAAAATAAACAAATCTACAGCAACCCCTTACGGATGATTCTGTAAGGGGTTGTTTTTATAGGGCATTTTTGTATGATTAATGTATAAAATTGGAATTTTATTGTATAAAAATTAAATGTTAAATAATTATAAATTGTCGAAAACAGTAGACTTTTATGATTTATTGTGCTAAACTTATTCTACTTATATTAAATAATGACTAATTATAATATTTAAGGCTTGGAAATAGAGCTCAGTAAATGTATAAATCAGTCTGAAAACTTTATAATTTTTCATTAACCATTAAGATTTGGAGGGCGATATCAATGAGGCGTTTTATTGCGGCAGCATTGGCATTATTGATGCTGATGCCTTTATGCGTTTCAGCAGGCGCAGAAACTTACATTCCATCGCGAACCATCAACCTGGTATATGATGACTCGGGCAGTATGATCAGGTCCAACTCGGTTTACCTTGACAGATGGTGCCAGGCTAAGTATGCTATGGAAGTTTTTGCCGGTATGCTTGGTGAAAACGAAACTCTCAATATCTATTTCATGAGCGACTACGTCAACTCTATGACTGCTCCGCCAAAACTTGTGCTCAGAGGCAGCAAGGATGCGAGCGTTACTGAGGCAAACGTAAAGAAGATTCATGATACAATCACTGACGTATCTGAAACTCCGTTCGACTCTGTAAAGAAAGCATACGAAGATCTGAAAAAAGTCAACACAGACGAACGCTGGCTGGTTGTTCTCACAGACGGTGAATTCACAGGCACAAGCAACGCACGTGTTGAAAACTATTTCTACGACTGCGTAAAAGACGGCAAAACAAGAGTAATGATGCTGTCAATGGGTGCTGATGCAGCTGTTATCAAGTCCAACCCTGACAAGAACATTTACTTTGAGCAGGCTCTTGACTCCAAGGATATTCTTTCAAAGATCACACGAATCTGCAACAGAATATTCCAGAGTAATGCTCTGCCGATAAACAGTGCAAACGAAGTTTCATTCAACATCCCGATGAGCCAGCTTATAGTTTTCGCTCAGGGTAAATCCGTAAAAATTGAAGGTATTACCGGCCCCGACGGAAAAACCTTACAGCCTTCATCAAACGTACACGTTGAGTACAGCAAGACGGCAACCACGGATAAGAACTACCCCGAAAGAAACGTTATTGTTGCAGACAACCTCAACGGTTACGTTGCTACATACAATATGGATTTCGAACCGGGCAAATACAAGGTCAACGTCACGGGTGCTGACAACGTTCAGGTTTACTACAAGCCCAACGTTTCGATAGCAGCATATCTGTTCAACGCTGACGACGAAGAGGTTACCGCAAAAGATAACCTTGTTGCAGGCAAATACAGACTTGAGTTCGGATTTATAAACGGCACTAACGGTGAGAAGGTTACAGACACTTCACTTCTCGGCAACATCCTTTACCAGTCAACAGTTGTCAACACCGCAAGCAACGGTGAAAGAATCGAGTTTGAAGCCAAATCCGGTGACACCGTAACACTCAAGGAAGGTAAAATCGATATTGACGTTACGGCAAATTTCCTTGAGTACAATACTGTTTCAGCAAACCTTTCATATCAGGTTTACTGCAGAAACGATCTGATTTTTGCTTTTGAAAGCAAGCCGACATACACACTCGGTGTCAAAGGCTTCGAGAATCCTGACGACCCGATGATTCTGAACGTAAAAATCGATAACGGCGACGGCATAGTTGCTCTTACCGAAGAACAGTGGGAGCTGCTCGGCGTACCTGCAGTTACCACAACAGCAGATCTCGGTGCATTCAGAGTTGAAAGAACTGAAGAGCTCGGCAAGTTCAGAGTTTATCCGACACTCAAGGATAACGACCCGATGCAGACGGCAGGCGGTACAATACCGATAACCGTTGAAGGTGAATTCAAGCAGGGCCTTTCATCCGCACAGGGTAAGCTCGACGACACATTTGAAATAAACGACACTATCACCTTCGGTCAGAGGCTTGAAGAGTGGCTTAAAGAGAACTGGCTCAAGCTTACAATCAGCTTGGCAATTCTTATTCTTGTCCTCGGTTACATTCCGCCGTTCAAGAAGTATCTTCCCAGAAAGCTCAAGAAACGTCCGCTTATCGAATGCAGTGCTGCAAAAATCGGTATCAAGGACAAGGAAGTTCACGGTAAGTTCCAGAGGAAGATAGTTTCAACCCTTATACCGTATAAGGCAGAAACAGGCTTTGTCGTATTCTCACCGTCACCGCACAAGAAAACAGCTCAGGTAAGAGCAGCAGGCGGCAACGGTATGTACGTTACAAATATGAAAATGTTTGCAGGAAAGGAGGAAATCTCCTTTAACGGAATGTCGATTGAAGCAGGCAGAGTTAAACCCTATCGCATCAGTTCAGGTTCTACTATTTCGCTCAGGACAGCGGAATACACTTACACATGTTATTTAAATCGATAAAACAGGAGGAAAAAAACTATGATCGCACCAACATTATTAGTAGGTCTCGGAGGCACAGGCTCAAAAATCGTTTTACGCGTTTCTAAAATGGTAACTGAAGAACAGCGCCAGAGAATCGGCTTCGCTGTTTTTGATACCGATATCAACGAGCTTCGTGAAATCCGCGAAGGCAACCCCTTTGTCAAAACAGTTCAGACATCAACCAAACTTTCAGTCGGTGAGTACCTCAACATCGATACTCACGCAAGAGATACATGGTTCCCTGTAAACGCAATCCTCAACAGCAAGACACTTACAGAGGGTGCAGGTCAGGTACGTGCAATCTCCAGACTTGCTCTTGACACAGCTATCCGTGCAGGTAACATGGAACCCCTTCACGCAGCTATCGAAGACCTTTACAAGCTTGAAGAGGAGCAGTCCGATCAGGCTCTCAGAGTTATTATCGTCAGCTCTCTTGCCGGCGGTACAGGCTCAGGTCTTATCCTTCCCGTTGCAACATACATCAAGAACTTCCTTGCAACAAGATTCCAGCAGAGTGCAAACATCACACGTGGTTTCTTCATTCTTCCTGAAGTATTCTACGAAGTAATCCGTGGTCAGGCTGAGCGTAACAACCTCAAGTGTAACGCATACGCTACACTCCGTGAGCTTGACGCTTTCCTTATGAAGGGCGACTCTACACTTCCCGACAAGTATGCTGACACAGTCAAGCTTGAGTTCCCCCGTGTAGGTTCAGGCGAATTTGAAGAGTACAACGTAAGACCTTACGATTTCTGCTTCCTTTTCGATGCACAGAACACAGAAGGCAAGAAGCTCAACGACTTCAACCAGTACCTTGACCATGCAGCCAACTGTATCTACTCACAGTCAATCGGTCCGATGAACAAGCGCAGCAACTCTTCAGAAGACAACACAATCCGTGAGCTTTGTGCAGAGCAGGGCCGTAACCGTTATGCAGGTGCCGGCAGCTCCATGCTCATCTATCCCGTTGAGGACGTCAAGGAGTACATCGCTCTCAAGTGGACTCAGGAATGTGTTTCTGACCAGTGGCTTGTTTTCGACCGTATGTACAAAGAAAAGTGCATAAACAACTCTGAAATGCGCAGCCAGGGTTACGCTGTAAAGGATGCTAATCCCTCTATCGACTATATCGAGTCTATTGACCAGATGGCAAAGCAGAAGAATCCCTTCGCTATGTCAATCGTAAACCAGTGTACTGTTTTCGACGAGTCAGGCCTCACAAAGGAAGGCGTACGTTGGGAAATGTACGTTGAAAACCTCAAGAAGTTTGTTGAGTTCAACGCTTCCTCAGGTCAGACAGACCTCGACTCACAGAAGCAGACTGCAAAGCTCACCATTGACGAAATCAAGGGTGGCACAGAAGTCTGGTCCGAGTTCCAGGATGCATTCAGAGAGATGGATAAGTACAGAGCTATGGTTGCAAAGCGTTGCGAAGACACAGCACGTACTATCGCATACTCAATCTTCAAGGCAAAAAACGACGCTGTCACAAAGGAAAAGCTCAACTATCAGCTTGAAACATACCTTCGTGACGAAGAAGGCAGCTTCATCCATCCCAACGCTGTAAGATTCTTCCTTTATCAGGCATTTGAGCTCCTCAAGGCTGAGAAGAAGATGGTTGACAAGAAGCTCCGCGATATTGAGAAGTTCTTCGAGGACTTCCAGAACACATTTGACGATCCCAAGACAGAAGACGAAGAGAGCATCGACCAGCTTTCAGAGCGCCGCATTTCCGCTGCTAACCGTCTTGGCAAGATGACAGGCGACCAGCAGGATATGAAGCAGAGCTTCCTTACATACATGAAGAAGGCTGATGATTACCGTACAAGCGGTATACTTGCTGCTGTTCTTGCAGAGGGTATCGACTACGTAAACAACCTCTGTGATGCATTCCAGAGCTTCTACCTTTCATTCGAAAGCAAAATCAACAGCATCAACAGAAGAGTCAACGTTATTGCAAAGAAATACAACCACACACCCGGTAAGACAGCACGTTACGTCTGCGCATCCAGCGACTGCCTCAACAAGCTCGTTGCAAAGATGCCCTACACCGGCAGTGCAGTAGCAATTGACGGTGACCTTGCTGACGATATTTACTCCAAGGTCAGAAATTACTCAATGCTCAAAGATAAACCCGATAACAACGGCTATTTCAACGAAATCTTTGAAAACGGCATTATCGGCTACTTCAAGAAAAAGCTCATGCAGACATACGGTGATGAGGTAAACATGGACATCATCACTGCACTTGAGAAGGAAGTTGAGCTTGAGCAGGGTGAATGCGATCCCGCAAAGGTTGAGCTTTACGTCAAGCACGTAATTGACGAAACAAGAAAGCTCTCCAACCCCTTCATCGAGAGACCTCTCGGCGAGCAGAAGGCTCCCATTTCCGCTTGTGCTTACAACTACAAGCTTGATCCCTGCGACGATTCTCCCAGATCAAACCTTATCGCTAAAGAGCTCAAGAACTTTGGCGGTACTGCTGACGAAGATATCCCGCTGGGCATGATTATGTTCTACCAGTCCATCTACGGTCTGAGAGCTAACAAGCTTTCAAAGTTTGCTCCCGCTGACGAAAACGGCAGAGGCGAAGGCGAATACTTCAAGGCTTACTACGAGCTTGTCAGCCAGATCAAACCCAAGTCAGACAAGACACCCGTTATCACTCCTCATATCGACCGTAACTGGCACATCATTTCCGCTATCCCGGATCTTGACGACAAGAACCAGGTTGCTCAGGAAACAAAGATTTACAAGGCATTTATGCTCGGTCTTCTCTTCGATATGATCAAGTACTCCAAGGTTTCTGAAGGCAAATACAGATACCGCCTTGAAATCAAGGGCTGCAAGGCTGAAGACTTTGTTGTTTCCAACCATACACCTTGTGACAACTTCTACGAGGTTCTTGATGCACTTACCATCAACCCCGTTATTGTCAACTGCATTATTGACGCAGCAAACAGAATTTTCGACAAGGAAATCAACGGCTCAAGCAAAATTTCCTTCGAAACAAGTAAGCTCTACACAAGACTCCAGTATATGTCTTCTACTGAGTTCGGTAAGGACAACCTTACACTGTTCGACCTTGCTACACTTCTCAAGGTTTCAACACCTTCTGCAAGCTTTGACAAGGACCTCGGTGCTGACATTATGAAGGTTATGCTCAACGTTATTTATGATTACATGAAGAGCATGACACTTTCAAACGACCTCGACCTTCTCTACGGTAACTTCATTGTTGAGCAGTACAAGAAGTTCGACGAAAACATTGACTGGTATCTTGCAAACTGGAAAGATAACTTCAGCGAATATATCGATGATATGATTCGTGTCGCAACAGAATCCCTTGAGGATCTGGATCTTGATGACCTTTGTGAAGAAATCAAAATGCATCGTAAAGCCGCTTGTGCAAAGAGAGGCTAAAAAGCAACACATCTCAACAAGGAGGTGACAGTATTTGTTCACGGTCATCATTCAAAGCAAGCGCTCCTCCGACCTGATGAGAGAACATAAATTTTTGTTCAAACCGTTTGTAGATAACGGTACTCTGGCTTTTTGTGATTGGAATGAATCCGGTACGGATGTAAAATCATCCGTGCCGGACCTCTACAACATAATCAAGGGCCGAAAAGAGTGGCGCGCTTTAATTATAAACACAGATTCAGTATATGATTACGCCGGTACGTTCCGTCCGGAGCGTAATAACCCTTTTGATTATTCAGCCTGTGATACTGAAACTTTGCCGCACGTAAGCCCCGTACCGGTTATAAGGCTGGCTCACATTATCGGCGGTTATTCTGCTGCACCGAAAAAAGAGTTTGAAAAAGCCTTTGAATATATCGACGAGGATTCGGGTGAAAAAATCCGTTTACGCGAAAGTGAGCTTACCGAAGACGAAGCACATCAGCTGTCGCTCGACCATTACGACTCGCTGATTTCGGTCTATATGGAAAAAGAAGAAGACCCGATGGTAACAAAGCTTCAGGCTGAAATGGAAGAGAGATATTATTTCTCAGATATCCGTCCTGCTGAAATCATTCTTGTATCAACAAAAAAGAGAACTGAGAACAACGAAAAATCCAGAATTGTCGAATCATGGAAAAACCATTTGGAAATGACAAGCTCTTCATTCTGGGAAAGAAACAAGTATCCCAACAACTGCCGTTTCCTGTACTGCAACATAAGTAACTCTGATAACTCAATGTATCAGAAAGAGCTTACTGAATTCTGGCTGTCAGTTGTAACACTGGCAACTAATCACATCGCAGCAAGCACTTTACAGGCATACCGTTTATACAAGATGAGTGTAGACGTATCTCAGGACGAACTGTCAAAGATACTCAACCTGCACCTGAATAAAATGTATTCCGTATATGCTTTTGTAAAAGAGCAGCTGAAGATGCGTCCCGAGTACTCTTTTGATGAGGAAGAAGAAATTGTAACGAAACAGACAATTCCTGTCGCTATTGAAAAAAGTGAAGGAAAGAATCTGTACATGAATTTCGGCAAAATCGGTCTTTGCAGGGATTGTCCCAACGACGAGCAGGTCGTCTGGAGCAATCAGCTCAGACAAAAGAAGGACAACCTTGACAAATACCTCAAAGCACCCAGACGCTCTATTGATAAAGCTGCTACAAAGCTCAAGCTTAAAGCAGAAAGCTTCCTCGGCGAGCACTATGAGCTTGACAAATTCCAGATTTCCGACCTCAAAGACACTATGAGCGATCTGGAACAGAAAATTATGTCTTCAGGTGTTGAAAACGTAGTTGACAAGAAAAAGGTCAACGACGATATAGCACAGCTGAATAAAAAGGTAACCAAAGAAATCAGTTTCCGTATGCGTAAAAAGACAGCGATTTTCGGCGGTCTGATAATTCTTGCAATGGTTATTGCCGGCTATATCCCCTACCTTATTCAGTCCTACAACATTTCAGAGGACAATTTCAAAGCTGCACTCGGTCTTACACTGCTGGTTACACTTCTGGCAGCCTGCGGTGGACTGATTGTACTTGTTATGCAAAGAGCCAGAATTATTTCAGTTATGAAAGAATTCAACACGCTTATGAGAGGCGTTGCCAACAACGTCAGATCATACGCCAATAAGTTTGAAGAATATTTCACAAACATCTGTACTTATATGAAAGCGCAGTCAATACTTGACGGTATCAACACCGGCAAGGAAAGCGTTTTGTCAAACTACAGTTTCCTGAATATGCACAAACAGGCTCTGCAGACAGCTATTGACAGAGATAACGAATGGATTTTATCCTACGGTATCACACGTGTAGACGAAATGATTCCTGCAGTCACATCTTTCTTCAGAGTTGAAGAAATTCCGAAGGAAAACCAGCTGTATTATTTCGAAGCCAACTGTGAAGAGAACGATATACCGATAAACTCCACAGGTGATTTTATAACGTCGCCTTACAAGTTTGTCGAGAAACTCTGGGTTGAGCGTGTAGACATATTTGATGAAGAGGGGGCAAGTACGTAATTTATGGATTTTGTAAATTTAATAAAGATCGTAATAGGCAGTTTGCCTTTTGCCGCTCTTTGTCTTGCTAACTCAAAAATCAATCTGCACAAAGCAAACCGTTCAAGACAGTTCCTGATGCCTGTTGTGGCATTGGTTTACAGCATAATCGGTCTGGTTCTTATGGACAAGATCAACAACGCTTTGATTGAGATTTTCAACTGGCTCGGTCAGAAGCTGCCGTTTATGGCTGATATCCACTGGGAATCTGTCGCAATATACGTTCTCAACGTAATACTTGTAGTCGGGTTTATAATAATAAAAGGTATACTTTTACCTATACTTGATAAAATCTGGCAATCAAACGACATTTCGAAGTACACCTCTGCATGGTTCTATGAATATGAGGACGACGTAGATAAATGGCTGCTTATCAGACAATTTGCAAACTTCCGCGGCTATGCAAAAGGTTTCTACTTTACCGCCTTCATAGTATCGATGGTAGTTTTCATTCTCTCGCAGCACTTCAAGGATTCACTCTTCTTCCAGGCTACGTTCTACCCCGTATTCGGTATTATCGTGCTTGGTGAAATAGTATTCTTCTTATCCGGTATTACAAAGACCGAGTTTGTTGAAGATATTCTCGGTGAAGACGAAGAATCCTATAAGGTAGCCAACTACGGTGCACTTCGTGAGATTCTGAGAGATCTGTTCCCCGACCGTGTTCTCTATGAAAACACAGTTGACACTGCAAGCGGCATTTCAACAACTTTTGACGAGTTGGACGAAATGACACAGAGCGACGATGAAAAGCTCAAGCTTATCGGAACATATTATCAGAACCTGAAAAATAGCGGAACAGAAATTGACATCAACTACGTCAAGAGCTCTATCAACATTCTCAATGGTAAGAGCACGCTTTTCTGCAACCCGTTCTATCATGATCTGACTCATTATCTGACTCTTCCGATGATAAAGAATCTTATCAGCTATAAAAAGTGTCTGATCGTTCTCGGACGTGACTCGGCACTGGAAGACGTTCAGAACTGGATTGATACCGGTCTTGAGAATTTCACAAACACTGACAGCCTCTGGCAGTCACAGGTGCTTGATGAATTCGGTAACGTTTCTGACATCGGTATTCTGAAATTCAGTGATATACACAATCTGAAAATCCATAAGGCTAACAAAGAGTTCCTCAGCAAAGTCGGATTTATATTCATAATCGAGCCTTCAAGAATTCTTGCCAGCGGACAGATTGGTCTTAACCTTCTGGTTAACAACTGCGAAAAAGCAGATAAGGATATCGTATTCTGTGCATGTGACCGTAACTGTGACGGTCTGGTTGATGCACTTTCACACACTCTCAGAACCAGCATTACCGAGGTTACTGCTACCGTAGATGGCGGCGGTAACAACTCACAGATGTACTGGGATGCTGACGGCAAATATATGCATCACAAACTTTTCCCCCATATTTCAAGATACCTTGGTATGGGTACGGAAATCAATGCAGTTGCCATGAAATATCAGCTCGACCAGACAGGTTGGGCAGGCAGTGAAAAATTCCCTGTTCTTGATATGAAATGGATTGCCGGTCAGTACCACAAGCAGATTTGCCAATACGCAAACCTGCCCGAAAGCCAGGCATCGTTTGACCGTACATTCAACGTTTATTCAAACCTCTGGAGTGCAAAACGCAGAGAAAACTCTTTCCTTGTTGTTGAAGACGAATTCCAGAACCTGTTTGAAATAACACGTGTATTTGCTTCACGAGCAAAGAACCAGGGCTTTATCAACGTTATCAGTGAGAATTATTTCCTCAGAGACTATATGCTTGATAACGTAGACGTTTTCTCGGCCGACCCCAAGGCAATTCCTACTATAGTGCCTGACTATGCACGAACTGAGAGAAATATGGTCCTCAAGCTCATTATGATGATGGCTTACGACCTTGTCAGCGAAGACAGAATTTCCAAAGAGCTTATGCTTTGCGGTATTCCTTTCGAAGACCCTTATCTTACGTTCAAAGATCTTATAATCAAGCACTGTAACGTTACGGATGCTTCACTTTCAGTCAAATTCAAGGAAGAACTTCAGGGCGATTCCCTCAACAGTGTTGTAGTAAAGTATTATGAAATTGATGAGACAAACGAACTCTACGAGTACGCAAAGTCACTCAAAAACGCTTACTACATCGCCGAAGATGAAGAGGGCGAAAGCCACTACATAGGTGCAAAACTTTACGGTCACGTTTTCCAGGCAATGTTGCCCGGACAGTTTATGACCTTTGACGGTAAGTATTACGAAGTTCAGACGGTAACACCTCTCAACGGTGTTGTTGTACGAAGAGCTGCCGACCATATTACAGGTCGCCGCTATTACAGACAGATCAGAAACATCTCTCTGAACAACTGGACTGACGGCACTGAAATGGGCAGCAAGAGAACCTCTTCAGACATTGAGATAACACGCGGCTTTGCTGATATTGAAGTCGCAACCGGCGGATATCTTGATATGAATTCTTACGGTGACCTCGCTCACGCCAAAAAGGTTGAGATGAACGGTATACCTAACAGAAATTACCGCAATAAGAGTGTTCTTAAAATCAAGCTTCCCGAAAGCAGTACAGACAAGATCCGTTACACAATCTGTCTGCTTATGAATGAGATTTTCCGCACAACTTATCCTGAAACATACCATTACGTTTCAGCACTTACCCCGCACACGGAGAATCTCGAATCTGAAAACCTGAAATACGCTTCTTACCGCCTTGACGGAGATTGCGACGAAGGCTGTATTTACATTGTTGAAGACAGTGATATTGACCTTGGTCTGATTGTTTCCGTTGAACGTAACCTCAAGCGTTACCTCGAAATCATTTCTGACGTTCTGAATTGGAACAGCAAGAAAATGAATGAGCTTCCGCCCTCAGATAATGAACCGGAAGAAGAGTTTGTTCCTGAATTCACCGAGAAACCCAAGCCTGAGCGCAAGGGCCTTGGCGGCATCATTGATAAAATCAAGGAAAAGCTTAAGAAGAAACCCAAGGATACAAACGGCGGAACAACTGATCAGCCTGCAGAAGCTGAACCCGTTGCAGAAGAGCCCGAGCAGGTTGAAACACCGGCAGAAGTTGAAATTGCAGAAGGTATTTCTGAGCAGACTGAAGAAACAGCTGAAGAGGCTGCAACAGAAGATGCTGAGCAGACTGAAGAAGCAGTTGAAGAGGCTGCAGCAGAAGATGCTGAGCAGACTGAAGAAACAGCTGAAGAAGACGCTGCTGACGATTCTGAAGGAGACGAAACTCCCAAGCCGTTGTTGAGCATAAACAGCATTATGCGTGATGAAATTCCTGCAAGCGAGGGAGAAACCGTATCTGACGAAGAGCTTACCGGTATGGAAGACATCGGCGGTGAAGATGAAGAAGTCATCAAAATCACCGATGATCTGGCAGGTAATCAGAATAAATGCTTCGTAAAGTTCGGCTATGCAACTGTTGATTCAATCCTTGACCTTGAGGGTACAATCAAGCTGCTTGAAGAACTCGGACTTGATAAGAATCCCTTACAGCAGGTAAGAGAACAGGGTATGGACAGCGAAAGCTCATACGATCCGCACAAATACGGCGCACATCTGTGTGACTTCTGTGGCGTTGAGCTTCTCGGTGGCGAATATGAGCTTCTTAAAGACGGCAGAGAGCGTTGCAACCGCTGCTCTATGACCGCCATCAAGAAGGTAGATGACTTCAAGACTCTTTACAAAAACGTATTGAGAAATATGGAAGCCTTCTACGGAATCAAGCTCAACGTTGCTGTAAAAGTCCGTACAACAAACGCAAAGCAGATTGCAAAGCACGTTGGTATGGAATTTGTCGCAACACCGGGCTTTGATGGCAGAGTACTCGGTTTCGCTAAAAAGGATAAGACAGGTTACAGCCTTTATATTGAAAACGGTTCTCCGAAATTGGCCGCAACTGCAACTATTGCACATGAGCTGACTCATATATGGCAGTATCTTAACTGGAACGACGCTGAGCTTGCCGAAAAATACGGAAAAGAAAATATGCTTGAAGTATATGAAGGTATGGCAAAATGGGCTGAAATTCAGTATCTTATGCTTATGAATGAAAAATCATACGCTAAGCGCCAGGAAATCACAACCATTCTCCGTGATGACGAATACGGCAGAGGATTTATTCTCTATGCTAAAAAGTATCCGCTGAGTGAAGGCTCTAACGTGACCAAGACTCCGTTCAAACAAAACCCACCGCTTTAATAAAGCACAGGCGACTGTATGCATCTTCAGCATACAGTCGCTTTTTTATTGCACACGTTATTTACTATTGTTACCTGCTTGTTATTTCCTTGTTCACCTTTTGTTCATTTTTATCGCATATATTCTTTATTAGAAATATATTTTTTATAAATATGTTATAATACTATAGTATGAGTCAAAATCACTCGCATTATGTTGACGTGATTTTTAAATTTTTCACAAGAAGGATGTGCACTATGGCTTTTTCGGATCTCGGTATCCTGATTGGTAACGTTACACTCAACAAAATTGAGCGCAGCACAAAGAAGCCCATGCAGGACCAGGAAAAACTCCTTAAGAAAATCATTCGCAAAAATAAGAACTGTGAGCTTGGCAAAAAGTTCAACTTTGCTGACATTCACAGCATGGACGAATTCCGCTCAAAGGTTCCGCTCACAACATACGCTGACTACGATCCGCTCGTAGACCGTATGATTCTCAACAAAGAAAAGAACATTATGTTCAAGGGCTATAACGTACGTTACTGCTCATCATCAGGCAGTGTCGGTAAGCCGAAAATTCTGCCCAAGTCAATCTTTGACATCTGGAACATGCAGTGCATCGGTTTCAGCTGTACAACATCTGTTACAGCACGCCACCTCAAAGAAAAGCTTGGCAAGAAGATGCCTGCTCAGCTCGGCCCGATAGTTCTTATCCTTACAGGCCACAAGCTTGAGGACGGCAAGATGTGCAACGGCGCAGGTCAGGTTCCGCTGACTTACCTCAAGCCCATCACAAAAACATTCTGCACATCTCCCCTCTCTCTTCTCTACCCCGAGCACGAAGAGCTGCTTGACACATCTTATCTTCAGCTCCGTTTCGCTCTTCAGGAGTCAAAGGTTACATTCATCGGCTCTGTTGTTATCACACTTGTTACAACAATGTTCGATTACCTTGAAGAAAACTGGGAGATGCTTTGTGACGATATCGAGCACGGCACAATCAACCCGAACGTAAAAATCACACCCGAGCACCGTGCTGAATACGAAAAGAAGCTCAAGCCCAACCCCGAGAGAGCTGAGTTCCTTCGTAAAGAGTTCCGCAAGGGATTTGATACACCTATCGCACCCAGAATCTGGCCCGGTCTTACCTATGCATACGGCATGGTCGGCTCCAACCTCAAGGTTTACGTTGAGAAGCTCCGCCGTTCAATCGGTGAAGACGTTCCGATTCACAACATGGGTTATGCAGCAGCTGAAGGCTTCTTTGCAATGCCCATTGAGCTTAACGTTCACGACAGCGTGCTCATCCCCTACGGAATCTTCTTCGAGTTCATCCCCATCAACGACGATGTAGAGGATGAAAGCGAGACAGATCAGCCCAAGACTCTGCTTCTCGATGAAGTTGAGGTAGGCAAGAAGTACGAGCTTGTTGTTACAAACTCTTCAGGTCTTTACAGATACCGTCTTGAGGATATTGTTGAGGTTACAAGAATGTACAACAATACTCCAGTTATCGAGTTCCTTTACAGAAAGAACCTGAGTATGAACGTTGCTAACGAAAAGACAACAACCGCTATGGTTGACTTCGCAGCACGAAACACATTTGAGAAGACAGGCACAGAATTTGTCGGCTACAGCTTCTACCCCGACTTCTCCACAAATCCGCCCCGTTACTGCATGATGACAGAAATCAAAGGTGACGTAAGCGAAGAGAAGCGTCAGGAAATGATTGACGTTCTTCACGAGGAGTTCAAGGAAGTTAACGAGAAATACTTCAAGTATATCCGTTGGGGTATGCTCGGACGTCCCGAAATTCTCATCCTCAAGCCCAACACATACTGGGATTACAGAGAGAGCCTTCGTGCACAGGGCGTTGTTCTTAACCAGATTAAGCCCGTTACAGTTATCAACAGCAAGCCGCGTGAGGAATTCTTCTTCTCACACGTTCTTACAGAAGGCTCAGAAACCGTTGCTTACTACAACGAGCACAAAGACGACTGATTATAAGTTTTTTATTTATAAGAGGATAATAAAATGAAAAAGACAATGAAGAAATTGGTTGCAATATTGATTTCAATTTGTCTGCTTATCAGCACCGTTGCCATTGCCGGCAGCGGTGTTGCTACAGATAAACACACCGGAAGTGATATACCCGTTGTCTACCTTACCGGTACAGGCGGCTGGATTCACGAATTCAATGAAGACGGTACCACAACCAAGGTTTTCCCGGTAGATATATCCGGTGACCAGTTAACTGCACTGGTTGAAGAAAACATTGATGTTTTTGCCGAGGCTTTCTTCACACAGGAATGGGGCGAATTCTGCGACGTGCTTTACGAAATCGTCACAGAGCTTTACGGCACGTTTGCACTTGACGAAAACGGCAACCCGAGAAACAACTCGGGCATCACCTGGACGTGGAATCCCGACACCCTCGGTGACAGAAGAAACCAATACGGCAACTACGATATTCAGAGCTACACATTCCAGTATGACTGGCGACTTGACCCGTACCGTATCGCAGATGACCTGCACAGATACATTGAGGACGTTATGGCGGCAACAGGTGCAACAGAGATTGCCCTTGTAGGCAGATGCCTTGGCGTAAACATCACCGCCGCATATATGGACAAATATAACGCCGAGCACGTTTCCGATTACATTGCATACAGCGGTGCGCACAACGGCGCAGACGTAGTAAGCAAAATTTTCTCCGGTCAGATGAAGCTTGAGGCAGACGGTATTGAGCGTTTCCTCTATGACAAAAATCTGCTCGGTGAAGGCACGCTTTACAACGACCTGCTCAACAGCTTTGTAACCGTATTCAACAAAACCTACGGACTCGATATTGCCTGCTGGGCGGTAAACAACGTATATAAAGATATTTATCTCGATATAGTACCCCGCATACTTATTGAAACCTACGCAACCCTTCCCAGCTACTGGAGTATGGTTTCGGTTGAAGATTACGAGCTTGCAAAAGAAGTTGTTTTCTACGGTGCAGACATGGAAAAATATGCAAACTTTATTGAGATAATTGACAACTACCACTACAACGTAACTGCAGAAATCGAAGAAGATTTCAAGCGTTACGAGGAAATGGGTGTCAACATCTTCAACGTTACAAAGTACGGCTATCAGGCTACACCCGTTGCAAACGGTGAGTATAACAGCACAGTTTCTGACGGAATTGTATCTGCTACACTTTCTTCGGACGGTGCAACCACAGCACCCGTAGGCAAAACGTTCAACAAGAGATATATTAACAATGCTGTAGCTGCAGGTACGGATAAATACATCTCACCTGACAAGCAGATTGATGCTTCAACCGCACTCTTCCCTGAGCGCACGTGGTTTGTCAAAAACGTCAAGCACGCAGAATTTCCGCCGAGTATGGATCTGCTCTTCGGCGAAATGATACGTAATGACGATTATACTGTAAACTCTGACCCTGACTATCCGCAGTATATGGTTTTTGAAAACGAAACCGGTAAAGTCACACCATTGGTCGTAGAAAATATGAACACCGAAAACTGGTTTGACGTAACCTTCGGCAACGCACTCAAAACATTTTTCCGTCTGCTTGGTGAGCTCATAAGGCAGGCAATAGCAGATAACGCAAACAAATAAACTACAGGGACAGCAGATTAAATCTGTTGTCCCTGTTATTGTTAATATCTAAAAAAAGTAGCTACAGCCTGCCGTAACCGGTTCAGGAAAAATCCCTAGCCGTAGCAAATCAGACTTTTATCAAACACATCGATGTTAATCAAAGCTTTACCTCCTTTTTAAAGGAGGTGGCACGGTGCTAGCCGTGACGGATGATTGTAAGAATATATGATTTTATTTTAAGAACAATCCTCAGTCTTTGCCTTGCGGCAAATCCAGCTCCTTTCAAAAGGAGCTTTTGACAAAGCAATTTACGTTGATAAAAACCCGACTTATGGTTACACATAAGTCGGGTTAACTATTATTCAGCGTATTTTTTAAGGTTTTCGAGGCCTGTTTTAATTGCCCACTCGTTATCCTCAACGCCTTCAAACTCGATTGATATGAAGCCGTTGTAATCCTTACGCCCCAGCGTCTGTACGCACTGGTAAACGGGTACGTCACCGTGGCCTACAACTGCACCGCGGAGATAATCGCCGCCGCGCGTACGGAAGAAGCCGTCACCGGGATTCGGACCGTTGCCGCTTTTCTTATGGAAATCCTTTGCGTGCACGTGCTTTGCATAGCCTGCGACCTTACCGACAGCCTTTGCCGGCTCATCGTCGGCACACATAAAGTTGCCCATATCGACGAGAAGGCCGAAATTCGGGTTTGCAACAGCGTTTACAAGCTTCTCTACTCTGTCAGCATCCTGGCAGAAATAGCCGTGATTTTCGACCATTGTGGCAATGCCTTTCTTTGCGGCATACTCGGTAACCATACGGCAACCGTCAGCCAGAACCGGCAACGCACTGTCAAAGCTCTTATATTTTGCATCATCGCCCTTGAAGCCGCCCGTAGCATCGTGGCGCATACCTTTTGCACCGAGTGCCTCGGCAACGTCAACCTGTGAGAAGAGTCGCTGTGCTTCAGCTTCCCAGCCTTTTTCACCGAGGAAGTCTGCACCGATTGTATAGTTTACAATCTCGATACCTGCTTTTTCTGCCGCATCACGGAGAACTTTAGCATACTCGAGGTCACTCATACCGTCAGTCGGCATAAGGTCGGTAAACTCGATACCGTCAAAGCCCATTTCCTTTGCAACACCAATCAGGTCGAGCTGTGTATACTTGCCGCTGTTAAGCAGGCGCTGAAAGCTGTATGAACTGACTGAAAATTTCATTATCTGATATAACCCTCCAGGAAGGATACGGCCTTGCGGATATCTGCCTCGGGGTTGTCGCCGACCTCACGCTCGATTGTAAGGAAGCCCTTGTAGCCGATATCGTCAAGTGCTTTGAGGTAGCCTGCCCACGGCACACTGCCTTCACCGAGCGGTACTTCGTCGAATGAATCGCCTGTAACGATAACGTCAACAGGTCTCTTCTTAAGGCCGTAAACGATTTCGGGGTCTTCAACAAAATTCTGAACGCCGTCCTTAGCGTGAGTATGTACGATATACTTCTGAAGGTTATAAACTGCACCTACGGGGTCGTCACCTGTAACCATTACAAGGTTTGCAGGGTCAAGGTTGACACCGACACCTGTTGAGCCGAGTGAATCAAGGAACGTCTTGAGCACTGCAGATGTTTCGGGGCCTGTTTCGATTGCGAAGTGAGCACCGATTTCGTCGGCATAGCGTGAAAGCTCATAGCAAGCCTCCTGCATAACCTTATATCTGTCGTGGTTTACGTCCTCGGGAACAACACCGATATGTGTTGTAACAACGTTTGTGCCAAGCTCTTTTGCAAGGTCGAGAATTCTCTTGGACTTCTCAATCTTCTCGGGGTTTCTTTCAGCAAAGCTGAATCCGCCGCCGCCAAGGTCACCGCAGAGAGCGGAGATAACAAGGCCGTTGCCCTCGACTAATCTTTTGAACTCTGCACGTGCTGCAGCGTCAAGATTCTCGGGAGCCATTTCACCTCTTGTTGAGTAAACCTGGATACCCTGTGCACCGACCTCTGCAGCCTTTTTAACTGCGTCCTTGATAGGAAGTCGGAAAGAGTCAACGATTACGCCGATTGAAAAATTGTACATAATAAAGCACCTCTCAGTGTAAAATTATTCTTGTTTTATTTCTTCTTACCCTTACGCTCGACCTTTGTTTTGTTGCCCTTTTCGTCAACAATATAAGTTACGTCGAGCTGTGAGGTAAGGCTGAGCTTAAAGCTGTCGATATATTTTCTGCGAAGGACTGCTCTTTCTTCCTGCTCTTCGGGTGTAAGCTCACGCTCACGCGCAATCCTTGTCAGCTCACTTATTCTGTCATATTCCCACTGTTCCATTTTTAATACCTCAATAAAATCGATTTACTATTCTGAGTTGAGACACCGAGGGAAGTTTCAGCCTCTTCCTCTATGTTTTATTGCCTCAACATCCGTATTATTGCATACAATAAGCCTTACTTATGCAATAATTGCGAATTGCGCATTACGAATTGCGAATTAATTTTACCACAAGCCTTGCTCAATATCAAGGCTTATTCCACGCCTCTGTAATAGAGTCCGCGTGTAAAATCCTTGGTATCGGGGGCAGAGGCTCTGCTCAGATATTTACCGAGCACCGACTTACACTCTTCCGGGCTTTCGTTTGTAAACCAGAGCAGATTGAAATCGACAAAGTCAGTTTCACTGAGTCTGTCAGCCATATAAATCGGTCTGGAATTGAGCACCTGCGAATATCCGTTTTCGCACACTACGGGGAATTCAACTCCGAGTCTGTCTGTAAGCACGCTCTTACCGCCACACTCAGCACAGCTCTTGCCGTTTTTAATCGGGCAGTTACGTGTAATCATAAGCGGCAGTCTGCCGTAGACTATAAGACCTGTCTTTGCCGCATCACCTGCACGGGATGCCTGAAGCAGTGTCATTTCGGGTGAAAGAACAATCATTTCTGCACCCAGCTCACTCATTTCCTTAACGCTCAATGAGTTGAAAACGTTACTGCCGAGACTGAGCATAATCTGCATACCTGCCTGCTTTGCAAGGTACACTGCATCGAGCGTTGAGCACGCCGCCATATTAATTCCTTTGGCTTTCAGCTCGCAAAGTTTTTTGTACACCGAATCCTCTTTGCCGAAAAATACTCTCGGTATTTCCGCAACGGTTTTTGAGGCAAATTCGGGGTCGATTTCAGCTGATTCGGCAAGTGGCAAAATTATCCTTTCCACATTTCCACAAAGCGGTTTTGCCTGCTCCCACTTGGAAAAACGTGCAAAAAACGCTGGGTTTTTCACTTTTTTCACACAGTTTTCCACATTCACAGGCTTAAAAACGTGCTTGTAAGGGTTTTTCAACTCTTCGTAAAGTTTGTCGAAAGCTGCTCTGCGAAGTGAGTTTATACTCGACAAAGGAAGGCTTATATTATCGTCAATATCGACCTCAATATCCTGAGCAAAGAAGGGTGTACCGCCGCATTTTTCGAGCTGCTGACGTACTTTTTCTTCAGTCAGCGGAACGTTCAAAGCAGGCTGTGCCTCGACCTCGCCAAGCACAAAAGCACTCTTATTACCTGCTTTTGCCGAGAGGCTTGCTGTTTCACCCTCGTAGGCACAGAACATAAACTCGACGCCGACACGGGGTGTTTCTTTTTCGTAAAGGTGAGCAAGCTCCTTGAGCACAGGTGCGGCAGCCGTAACGTCATCCTTACGGCGGATACCGAACATACCTCTGCCGAGCTCATTTGTAAGATAGCCGTGGGTAAAGCCCGAGCGTGAGAACACACCGCGGAGCTGTTCACGCAGAGTGATATCATTTTCGCCGTTAACCGCCTTTTTACACGCAGTAACCGATGCGGCGACATATTCCGGGCGTTTCATTCTGCCCTCTATTTTAAGCGATTTTACGCCGATTTGAGCAAGTCTGCCGATATAGTCGACAGCTGACAAATCTTTAAGGCTCAGGTCGTTACCCGTACCGCCATCAGCCGCAAAAGGCAGGCGGCAAGGCTGTGCACAAAGACCTCTGTTCGCACTGCGTGAGCCGAGCATAGCACTCATAAGGCACTGACCCGAAACGCACATACAAAGTGCACCGTGGACAAACACCTCAATCTCAATCGGCGAATTTTCAACTATATATTCAATTTCATCGAGAGAAAGCTCTCTTGCGAGCACCGCCCTTGTAAAGCCCATTCCGGCAAGCTGTTTCACACCCGAAAGAGTGTGTGCCGACATCTGTGTAGATGCGTGCAGCGGCATAGTGGGCGCACACATCTTTGCAATGCGAAGCACGCCCGTATCCTGAATGATAAGGGCGTCGATACCTGCCTGACACGCATCACGCACCGCACACTGAACGTCATTCTTCATTTCAGCATCGGTCGCAAGCGTATTGAGCGTGAGATATACCTTTGTACCGCGGGCGTGGCAATACTCCACAGCCGCTTTCAGCTCCTCAAAACTGAAATTGCCCGCATTACGGCGGGCATTCAGCATTTTGCCGCCGAGGTAAACAGCATCTGCGCCACAGCGCACAGCCGCCTCGACAGCTTCATATGTACCGGCAGGAGCTAATACCTCAACCGAGTTTTGCCTGAGCATTCTGAAGCTCCCTTGTAAGTCTTTCTACCTCACGCTTTGCGATTTCTGCATCCATCTTGGAGCGTGCGGAATCCTCAAGATACTCCTTGATCTGGCCACGGAGATTGTCAGCACTGACTTCAGCCTTCTTGTACATATCTGCATACTCGAGAGCTGCAAGGATAGCTGCTTGAGTAACGGAAAGACGGCTGTTCTCACGAAGAGTCTTTGTAAGAGCTGCATCAAGCTCATCACCAAGAGCCATTACGTACTTGGGATCATCCTCTGTTGTGATTGTGTAATCTGCACCGCAGATATTAAGTCTTACTCTGTTTTTTTCCATGATAAGTCACCCTTACTTTTTATTTTCTGAAAAATAAAATTACTTTACATCGCAACTATTATACATTAAAAGTTTGAGATTATCAAGCCCAATAAGAAGATAATAGGCCAATGAAGTATATAAATTATCAATGTTTTTTTACCTACCGCCGATAAAGGACGGCAACGTGACACGTACCACGATTTCGGTAAGGCATCCGCCTCGGCAAGTCTGCCGAAAAAAGCGCCGGCAAAAAACATAAAGATATAAGGTAATACGGGGAAATAATCTGCCGAATAAAAATCTGTTGCAGGAAACCCGAGCGGAGCCAGCCAACCGAGATTATAAATCTCATCAGGTAACTCAAGCCACAACAGCTTGCCGCTCTGCACTGTACAGGTCACCGCAAAAAGCACAAGCATAACAACGATACCCACGCTTGTCGGCACCTTTGCAAGAGGTTTCTTAAGCAAAGCATACAGCAGCATCGACACGCTCAGCAGATGAAGCACGCCGAAAATAATCTCTGCGCCCGTTATATCAAACCTCGGCAGGATAACCGCCGTAACAAGTGTAAACCCGAGCGCAATTCCGAGCAGCCTTACGCCCCGCTTGAAGTTGCTTCGTGAAAGGTTTGACGAGATGCCCGAAATGAAAATAAAGAGGCAGGCAAAAGGCGGCTGAAGCGGCTCAAAGAAAGCCTGCGCCTTTGCAAGAAACTCGATCTCGAAGAAATAACCGAGCATAAAGAAAGCATGGTAAAACACCATAAGTATTATTGACAGTCCTCTTATTTCATCAATAAGATGAACCCTGCATCGGTCACTTCTCAAACTCCTTATCTCCTTTAATTCCTGATTATTCGTTCTCGCCCTTGATTGCCTTAAGGCGCTTCATAACATCGTTGCCGCCCTGGCCGAAGTAATCGTGAAGAATCTTATACTCTGCATAGAGCTTATCGTAAATATCGGAATTCTCCTTGATAGGCTCGTAGACAACGTCCTTGACCTTGCCCATAATGCTTGCGGCATAGAAAGCATCGTCATAGCCGCCCTTTTCACTGCCTGCGGCAACTGCGCCGAAGATAGCTGAGCCGAGTGCACCGCCCTGGTCGGAGCCTGCAATCTTGATGGGCATCTTGATGATATCAGCATAAATCTGCATTGTCATCGGGTCTTTCTGTGAAATACCGCCTGCAGCATAGAAGGAGTTGACCTCAACGCCCTGCTCACGGTAGTTTTCAATAATCATTCTTGTGCCGTATGCAGTAGCCTCGATAAGTGCACGGTAAATCTCTTCGGGCTTTGTGCGCAGTGTCATACCTACAATCATACCTGTAAGGTCAACGTCGACAAGGATTGAACGGTTGCCGTTCCACCAGTCGAGTGCGACAAGACCGCTTGCGCCGGGCTTCTGTGCCTCGCACTTGGAGCGAAGGAGCTTGTGGATATTGATACCCTTCTCCTCAGCCTCTTTGTAGTAGCTTTCGGGCAGGCAGTTGTCGATAAACCAACCGAAGTGGTCGCCGACACAGCTCTGACCTGCTTCGTAGCCGTAAAGGCCGGGCATAATACCGTCAGCAACAACACCGCAGATACCCTTTACCTTCTTCTCAACATCGGACATCATCATATGGCAGGTTGAAGTACCGATGATTGCAACCATCTCGCCGGGCTTTGATACACCGACAGCAGGTACAAAAATATGAGCGTCGATAATACCTGCGGCAACAGCGGTGCCGACTTTAAGACCTGTGAGCTTTGAAGCCTCTTCGGTGATATAGCCTGCACACTTACCGCTTGCAAGCACCTCTCTGCCGAATTTTTCGTCAATTACGTTTTCCATTCTGGGGTCAAGAGCCTTGAAGAACTCGTTTGAGGGATAGCCTGTTGTCTTGTTCCACATAGCCTTGTAGCCTGCGCAGCAGGAGTTGCGTGTTTCAACGCCTGTAAGCTGCCATACAACCCAGTCTGTAGCCTCGATGAAACGCTCTGCCTTCTCATAGATTTCGGGAGCTTCATCAAGAATCTGCCAGAGCTTCGGAATTGCCCACTCGGAAGAAATCTTGCCGCCGTAGTTTTCGAGCCATTCCTCACCCATTTCGATAGCGATATCGTTGAGCTTTGTTGCGTGAGCCTGTGCGGCATGGTGCTTCCAGAGCTTTACGTATGCGTGCGGCTCTTCTTTATATTCATCAAGGAAGCAGAGCGGAGTGCCGCTCTTTGTTGTGGGAAGTACTGTACAAGCTGTAAAGTCGATACCGACACCGATGATATCAGCTGCGTCAACACCGCTCTTTTTAATAACATCGGGGATTGTGATGCTCAGAACATCTATGTAATCCTGCGGATGCTGGAGAGCCCAGTCCTGACCGAGCTTTTTGCCGCAAGGAAGCTTCTCATCCATAACTGCGTGAGGATACTCGTAGACACTGCTTGCAAGCTCCTCGCCTGTTTCAACGTTAACGATAAGTGCACGACCTGAAAGTGTGCCGTAATCAAGACCTATAGTATACTTTGCCATTTTTTCATCAGCCTTTCTGTTATATTTATTGATAAAATTTTACACGGTAAGTGAAGCGATAATGCCCGAATAGAGCTTTATCGGGTCTTCATAGAAATTGTTCTTGACGGTTTCAACCTGCATTTCGTCTGCAACGTAAATTGTCAGCTTCATCATTTCTTCCATTGAGAAAGTAACGTGATAGCCGCCGTCGTCAAGCTTTTCAACCTCAACCTTATTCTCACGCTTACGCTTTGCAAGGGTGAGCATTTTGATTGCGGCATTTATTGCTTTTTCACGCACGGAGCGGGGAAGCTGACTCTCGAGCATTTTTGAAGAAGAGCGACCTTTTTCGGTAACGCCAAGATACTCCTCGCACTCGACAAAATCGGACACAACCGCACCGTTTTCTATCAGCTCGCTGACCGCCTGATTGACCTCGAAATAATTTGCAAGACCTTTATCAAGTGCAATTTCGCACAGCTGACTGCGTGTTATTTTCTCATCAACACCTGAAAGCAGGTAGCAGACAAGCAACTTTATTTCGTTACGCGAGCGAAGTCCGCCCGGCTCGATACCGTCGTCAAAAGTAAAATTTTCAATCATCGGTAATCCTCCAGAATAAAATGTTTGAGCGCCGAATAGCGCCTTGCTTTTTTATCGTTTCGTCCCATACGGTAAACCTGCTCCTCATTGCCGACAATTACCATAAGCTTCTTTGCTCTGGTAACAGCGGTATAGAGCAGATTGCGGTAACTCAAAAGCTCGGGTGTATTGAGCACAGGCATTACAACCGCCTCAAACTCATTACCCTGACTTTTGTGCACCGTAACGGCATAGGCAAGCTCAAGCTCACGCATCGTGTCGGGATAGTAGCTGCACACTCTGCCGTCATCAAAAATAATTTTTGTAACACCGTCGGGCCGTATAGATTCTATTATTCCTATATCGCCGTTGAATACTCCGCTGCCCTCTTCACCGTCGGGCTTTTTCCACAGGATGTCGTAGTTATTTTTGATATGCATAACCTTGTCACCCTCACGGAAGCGGAACATTCCGACCGTAACCTCTTTTTTGTGTCTGTCGGGCGGATTTATCGCCTCCTGCAGACGTCTGTTGAGGCTGTACGTGCCCATCTCACCGCGTCTTGACGGGCAGAGCACCTGAATATCGTTTATAGGTGAATAGCCGTATGCCTTTGGAAGACGGTTTGCACAAAGGTCGCAAACCACTTCTGCCGCCTGAGCCGCAACCTGACGGGGAAGGAAGAAGAAATCACTGTCCCTTCGTGTGAGGTCGGGATTTTCGCCTGCGACTATTTTATGGGCGTTTGTAACAATCAGGCTACGCTGTGCCTGACGAAAAACCTCTTTAAGCTCGACTACGGGCAACATACCGCTTTCAATCATATCGTGAAGCACGTTACCTGCACCGACAGGCGGAAGCTGATCGGAGTCACCTACCATAATCAGCCTGCAACCAAGCGGAAGTGCATCGAGCAGACTTGCAAAAAGCGTTATGTCGAGCATCGAAAGCTCGTCAATTATAAGAACGTCTGCTTCAATCGGATTACGCTCGTTTCGTGTGAAACGCTGATTATCTTCATCGTCCCACTCAACCTCGAGAAGGCGGTGAATGGTCTTTGCCTCCATACCCGTAATCTCGCTCATACGCTTTGCCGCTCTGCCCGTAGGTGCGGCAAGTGCGATACGCAGTCTGTCCTTTTTGAAAAGTGAAATCATACCGTTAATAGTGGTTGTTTTACCCGTACCGGGACCGCCGGTGAGAATAAGCACACCTTTTTCAACTGCGGTTATGATTGCGTTTTTCTGTTTTTGTTCGTATATTATGCAAAGCTCACGCTCGATATCCTCAATATCCTGCAGAAGTGTAGGCTTGCCTGCAGGCGGAAACGAGCAAAGCACCTTGATTCGTCTTGCGGCACTTCTTTCACTGCGGTGAATATGCGGCAGGAAAAGAAACTCCTTACCGTCAAGCTCTTCACTGATGAGCTGTTTATCTTTTATAAGTGCGTCCGTAGCCTGCTGAAGTATACTTTCCTCAACACCGAGAAGCTCGGTTGCAGGCAGGGCGATTTTATCTCTCGGGCAGCAGGTGTGACCGTTGCCGAGGTTGTGCCTTAGCACGTGGAGAATACCTGCACGTATGCGGTGCATCTGCTCGGGTGCATCGGGCAGAGAAGATGCAATCGCATCTGCACGCTCGAAGTTTACACCGATACCCTCGGAGCAAAGCACGTAGGGATTATTTTTTATTATTTCGGTTGCGTTGAAACCGAATATTTTATATGCGTTAAGGCTCTCTCTTGCCGTCATACCGAATTTTTCGAGGGCGATGAGAGTCTGTCTTACGGCAAACTGTTTTGCAAATTCCTCGCAGATTGAGTTTGCCTTCTGACGTGAAATGCCTTTTATTTTTGCCAGCTTTTCGGGATGATTTTCGAGGACGTCAAAAGCATCCTCACCGAATTCTTCGACAATCTTCTGTGCGGTTGCAGGACCTATACCCTTGACAGTACCTGCTGAAAGATACTTGTAGAGATCCTGTGCACTTGACGGAAGAGAACGCACAAAGGATTTTGCCTTGAGCTGTCTGCCGTAGAGAGGGTGCGTATCGTAATTGCCTCTCACCGTCAGCTTTTCACCTACGGCAACCTCGGGCAACACACCGACAACCGTGATGAACTCATCATCACAGCTAAGCTCAAGCACGGTAAAGCCCGTCTCTTCTATATGCACCGAAACGTCTTCGACTATGCCGGCTATTTCAATCTCTTCGTCAATCAAGATTTAAACCTCATTTTTATTTGCTGTTCTGCCTATAGACCCTCACTGCTGCAGAGCCCATACCGAAAATCATCATCATATAGCACACGGGCTTGAGACCGTAAAGCAGATGGTCAGTCATACCGCAGGCACAGAATGCCGCAAGGCAAGCTACAAGCGTAACAGCTACGCCACGCTCTTTTTTGCCGCAGTGTGCAAGCTTAATCATAGCAACACCGAAAGCAATAAACGCACCGAGCAGAATTGCAAGGCCGATTATGCCGTTTTCAAGTGTAATCTGCAAGAAAATATTATGTGCGTGCGGCTGCATAATACCATAGGTTTCGTGAAGCTGTTCACGCACGTTGTTAACGCCCGTACCGTAGCCGAAAAGCCAGTGGCCGTCGAGCATTTCAAAGCACGCTTTCCAGATTTGCGAACGTGTGTTGACGGAAACGTCATTATCGTTGAACAGAGTCAGCAGACGCTTGAAAACACCGCTTGCGACAACAGCAACCGCGGCAACACCGCCGACACCGACACCGAGAAGAGAGAGTGCACGCTTGCCGCCGTAAAACAGCATAACAAAAAATACCGCTACTATAGCAAGGTACGGACCGCGTGAATAAGATGCGGCTATACCGCCGGCTATAAGTGCCGCACAGACAAAGCCGACAAACTTTTTAGCCTTGCCGCCAAGGTAAAACATACAGTAAACGGCAAGAGGCAACATCATAGTAAGGAAAACGGCATACATAACGGGGTTAGTAAACGTGCCGCTCGCCCTTGTGATAATTGCAATAAACTCCGTACGCTGAATATACTGCTTTGCAAAATCGGGAAGCAGATGATTTATTGCAACGTCGGCAACAAAATTATCAAGCGGATGCCAGAACGGGTTGAAGAAAGATTTGAGTGAAGGGTGTATATACTCGCCATAGTGATAAAGGAGCATCTGCACAACACCTATGCCGCCTGCAACACCGCCGCTGATTGCACCTGCAAACATAACGGTGTCAAGCTTCAGACGTGAATCTATAACTGAGTTCATCATTATTACATTTATAAGTACGGCAAGCCAGATACCAAGACTTGAAAGACCTGAAACAAACGAGCCTGAATAGAACAGACCGATTACCTGCCAGGCTGCAAAAGCTGCAAGGAACACCGCAGGCATACCAAGCCCTGAAACAGACAGCCCTTTGAAGCTGACCGTTTTTATATAAGCAATAAGCAGCACGACGGGAAAAACGTACTCCGGCAAAAGAGCACAGAAAAGCACTGCCGCAACAGCCCAGAGCCAGCTGCCCTTATTCTGAGAGAAAAAATCTTTGATTTTTTTCAAAAGTGCCGCCTCCTTTTAAAAATCAACTTTGCGAAAAATCAATCAGTTGCTTTTGGATTTTTTAGTAAGTCTTATCACGTTCCAGCTGTGCTTACCGAGAACAGTTGAGAACAAGCCGCCCTCAACCTTTGACGCGTTGCTGTAAGAAGGAGCAACGTTGTTGGGGTTTGCCTCGGTGTTTTCAGCCTTCATATCATCGTGAGTGAGAACGATATGCTCCTTGACCTCAAAACCAACATACTGACGAAGGTCGCAGGTAAGCTCAATATCCTCTTTAAGGTCTTTATTTACTGCAAAAATTGTAATATTCTCATCGTCATTCTCAATAACAATGCTGTCAACAAGGTTTACCTCGCCATACTTACGGCTCTCGTAAATCGGTGACTTGATAAGTGTGTTGAGTGCAGTACCTCTGCCATAAACGCTTGCCTGCATATAGGGGAAGAAAATTGTCTGTCGCCATGCACCCGTATCGGAAGTCATAATAGGTGCGATAACGTTAACAAGCTGTGCAAGGCAGGCAATCTTGACTCTGTCTGCGTGGCGGAGGAGAGTGATAAGCATACTGCCTACAAGCAGTGCATCCTCAAAATTATAGACATCCTCGAGTTTGCGGGGTGCTTCCTCCCAGGGCTTGCAGAGTCTGTCAAGCTCGTGTGAGTGATACCATACGTTCCACTCGTCGAATGAAAGCATAATCTTTTTCTTGGAGCGTTTCTTTGCCTGAACATAGTCACAGATTGCAACAACAGATGAAATAAAGCTGTCCATATCCGCACTGTGGCAGAGGAATTCTTCTGTATTATTCTCGGAGTTGTTGTAGTATGTATGAAGTGAAAGATAATCAACATCGTGGTAGCAGTGGTCAAGCACGTCAGCCTCCCACTGGGCAAAAGTGCTCATACCGCTGTTTGAAGAGCCGCAGGCAACAAGCTCGATATCGGGGCTGACCCAACGCATTACCTTTGCCGCTTCGTGTGCAGCTCTGCCGTATTCGTGAGAATTCTTATGACCTATCTGCCAGTCGCCGTCCATCTCGTTGCCAAGACACCAGAGTTTGACGTTATGAGGCTCTTTGTGACCGTTTTTGATTCGCAGGTCACTCCAGTAAGTGCCGCCCTCAAGGTTACAGTACTCGACAATATTTCTTGCCTCATCCGTACCTCTTGTACCGAGGTTGATAGCCATCATCGGCTCTGTATCAGCAGCCTTACACCAGTCGATAAACTCATCAAGACCGAACTGATTTGTTTCGGTAGAGTGCCACGCAAGCTCAGCTCTTCTGGGGCGAAGCTCCTTGGGACCGATACCGTCTTCCCAATTATAGCCCGAAACGAAGTTACCGCCGGGGTAACGGACAACGGGCACTGCAGTTTCACGCACAAGCTTGAGTACGTCCTGTCTGAAGCCGTTTTCGTCACTGAAAGGACTTTCGGGCTGATAGATGCCTGTATAGATAGCTCTGCCAAGATGCTCAAGGAAAGAGCCGTAAATTCGCTTATCAATTTCGCCGACGATAAAGTTTTTATCAATAATGAGCTGTGCTTTTTTCATAGCGGTCACCTCGTATAATTTTAGTTTTCAACATAGCCCGTAATTTCCTCACGGGTCTTGAATATATATCCCTGCTCGGCAAGCATATCAAGGTCGCCGAGTGCAAGACCTATACCCTTTGCGACACAGTTTACCGGGTCTGTCGCAAGTCGGGTTTTGATTCCTGTTTTATTCTGTATTGCGGTTGCCATTTCGCGAAGCAGAGCACCGCCGCCAGTCAGCACAATACCACTTGAGCCTATATCACCTACAAGCTCGGGCGGAGTGATTTCGAGCACACCTCGCACTGCTTCACCTATAGCTTCAATATATTCGCGCATTGCAAGGTAACAGTCGGTTGAGGTAACCTCAACAGTAGCCGGCATACCGCTTATATATCGCTTGCCCTTTACGGTAAGGCCAAGCTCAGCCTCGGGCAGAACGGCACAGCCTATCTGCTTTTTTATCTCCTCTGCCGTACGCTCACCTATGACAACGTCTTTCTCGCGACGCACCAGACGGACAATAGCCTCATCCATCAGGTTACCTGCAATTTTTATAGATTTTGAAACAGCAATACTGCCCATTGTGATAACTGCAATATCAGTAGTACCGCCGCCGATATCGACAACCATAGTACCTTCTGCTCTTGTAAGGTCACCACCGGCACCTATAGCTGCGGCAAGCGGCTCTTCCATAAGGCAAGCCTTACCTGCACCTGCGGCTGTAATCATATCAAGTACTGTGCGCCGCTCAAGGTTGGTAACGCTCGACGGCATACAGACAATAATATTCGGTTTGAATATAGCGTTACGGCATACCTTTGCAAGAAATCTGCTGAGCATCTGCCTTGTTGCTGTAAAGTCGGACACAACACCGTCTTTCATCGGACGGATAACACGGATAGAATCGGGATTTCTGCCGAGCATATCGTAAGCCCTTTTACCTACGGCACACATTCTGCCCGTTTTGGTGTTATATGCCACAACGGAAGGCTCGGTGAGAACGATTCCTCTGCCTTCCATATATATAATGACGTTGGCAGTGCCGAGGTCGACACCGATGTTTTTGCCGAGCAACCGTTTCACCTCCGTAAATTATATTCTCTGATTCAATTAAAAGCTTGCTACACCGTTTGACGGGTTGAAAGTAAAGTTGATTTCGTTCTTTACTTCACCCTTTTTATTCTTCTCGATAATGTTTACCATAACGTGGTCTTTATCGATTGCCTCAAGCGTTGTTTCGGTGTAAGAGCCGAAATTACCAAGAGCAAAGAAATCGTCACCAACGTCGATAAACGTGCGTATTTCTTCGGGAGTCTTTGAATACCCGTTGCTTATTTTACCCTGACCGAGGTCGATTACCGCAAGCTGATTACGGCAGGCAATTATGCCGTAGGCATACATATCCGACGTAGACTTTGCATCGAGAAGCACCATATCACTGCAGGGTGTATCAACAAGCACAAGCTGTGTAACAGTCGGAATATATATCGCACACAGTGATGCATAAGCGGCACCATTGTCACGCTTTGTGAAATAGATATAGTTACCGCTTCTCTTTGTAGCTTCAAGGTTATAAACGATTTCTGCGTCAAGCGGATACTCAAACAGTACGCGTATGTTACCGCTGGTTTCTACACGTGCGAGCACCTGCTTTTCATTATATTCAAAGGTCTTGTAATCTTTGCCTGCATAGTTGCAGATTGTTTCCATCTCATACTTTGCGGCAACCTCTTTGGCTATAACAGTGCCGACTGCCTCAGCCTGAAGCGGAGCACCCGCCGCAAAAAGCTCGGTATTTTCGCCGCAAGCGGCAAACGAAAGAAGCGTAGCTGCCAGAACAAGAACAGCAACTATTTTTTTAATCATCACGCCTCATCCTTTCCATTTTTATTGAATATGACAAATTTGCTGAAAACATAATTCATAACAACGATAATTACCGACAGACCGATTTTTGTCAGCATCTTACCGCCTATTGCAAAGTTCGGCAGTACCTCGAGCACAAAGCTGTCAAACCCGAGCCACCTGATAAATATCAGCAGACCAAGCTCTTCAACACCGAGTGAAAACAGACGCGCACTTACAAAAGACGGAAGCTCTTTGCGGAGCACACTGCTCTGCCAGCTCTTGCTTTCAAAAACAAAGAGCTTGTTTGTAACAAAGGCAAATGCTACCGAAACGACCCAGGCTATGATATTTGTCAGCAGCACCAGGTCAACCTCAACCGTTTTTGTAAAAAGCAGGTCAAAGCCCTTGAAAACGGCAAAATTCACAACGGTTGTAAGCACACCGAAAACAAGGTACATCACCGTTTCTTTATTTATAAGTTTCTTGATGATTGATTTCATTTTTCATTTACTCTCCGTCAGGGTGACAGTGATAATGCAATCTGCCAACCTAATTATTTTTCGGGATAGTCACCTGTAAAGCATGCATCACAGTAAGTCTTTTCGCACGCACCTATAAGCTCGCCGAGTGAATCCTTATCGAGGAAGCCGAGTGTATCGGCACCGATAAGCTCGCAAAGCTCCTCAACCGAGTGACGGTTTGAGGTAAGCTCCTCACGGGTGGGGATATCCGTACCGTAAAGGCAGGGATAGTGCAGAGTCGGTGAAGAAATTCTGACGTGAACTTCCTTTGCACCTGCGTTTTTGAGCAGACGGACAATATCGGCACAGGTTGTACCGCGGACAATCGAGTCGTCAACCATAACAACCTTTTTATCCTTTATTGTTTCGCTGAGCACGTTGAGTTTGATGCCTACGGAAGATGCTCTCTGCTCCTGAGTGGGTTTGATAAACGTTCTGCCGACGTAGTTGTTACGGACAAAGCCCATACCGTACTCAATACCGCTCTCACGTGCATAGCCGATAGCCGCATCAAGACCTGAATCAGGTACACCGATTACGATATCAGCATCAACGGGATGCTGACGAGCAAGCAGACGGCCTGCCTGAATACGTGAGCCGTGAATTGATACACCGTCCATAACACTGTCGGGTCTTGCAAAGTAGATGTATTCAAAAATACAGATTCTTCTCTTGCAGTTTTCCTTCTGATAGTATGTCCTCATACCCTCGTCATCTATAACAATAATTTCACCGGGGTTGACGTCACGCACAAACTCAGCACCGAGTGCGTTGAGTGCACAGGTTTCGGAAACAACAACATAACAGCCTTCTTTAGTAATACCGACTGTAAGCGGACGGAAGCCAAACGGATCACGCACTGCAACAATTTTACGGGGGCTCATTACAACAAATGAGAACGCACCCTTGAGTTTCTGAACTGCGTTTTTAACAGCTTCTTCAACACTGTGTGTGAAAAGACGCTCCTTAGCAATAAGCTGAGCCATTATTTCAGCATCGGAATTGGAACGGAACATAGCACCCGTCATTGAAAGCTCACGGCGGAGCTCTTCGGAATTGACAAGGCTGCCGTTATGTGCAAGCGCAAGTCTGCCCTTACCGTAACGCATTACAAAGGGCTGTGCACCCTGAATATTGGATGCCTTTGCAGTTGAATAAAGAGCGTGAGCAATTACGTTCTCACCCTTGAGCTTTTCGAGCTTCTCTTCATCAAAAACGTCAGCCGCAAGGCCCATACCTTTTGTGCATTCGATAACACCGCTGTTGCTTACAGCTATACCGCAGCTCTGCTGTCCCCTGTGCTGCATTGCATAGAGAGCAAGATAAGCATATTCGGCAGGATTTTCAACAAAACCGTTACCGTACAGGGCGAATACTCCACATTCCTCGTGCATTGTGTATACTTCCTTTCGGATTAAAAGTTTTAAAAATTTATAATAATATATTATAATATAAAATAACTGTTTTTTGCAATAGCTGACAGTTAATTTAATTATTCAAAGCTGTTCTTTTTTTGAGTTTGATAAGGCCGTAGGCGGAAACCAATATCACTCTCATCAGATTTACGCCCGCAACGCTCCAAGCAAGACCCCAAAGACCCCATATTGCAATACAGGGTATTACGACTGCGGCAAAGGTTGTGATATAAATCAGGTTCATTACAAGCTGGCTGTTTTCGCCCGAAATTTTGAGCACAAAAGTTATAAGCACCGTAGATATAAAGAACAGCACCTGACCTGCGTTTGCAACTATAAAATACTGCGATGCTGCCTGATAAATCTCTTCGCCGTACATAAACGGAATAAGAATATGCGAGGCAACTGTGCTTGCACCGATCATAACCGCCGCAAGAGCCGCCGCACCGCTGATAAATGCAAGGAACAGCTTATAAGAAATCTTATCCTCATATTTATTGAGATAACTGATTACTAGACCCTCAAGCGGCACTGTTACAAGAGCTACAATTTTGCCGATAAGCGTTGCCACGTAGAACACTGTGACATCGTAGGCACCGACAAAAAACATAACCAGAATACGGTCTGCATTGAGTATGACAGTCTGCACAAGATTTGCAGGCACAAGCGTCCATACAGACCTTGTATTTTCTTTATAATTTACTGATTTTTTAAGGAAAGGCGGTTTGAGAATCTTACCCTTAAGACCGACGAAAAGTATCGCCAGAGCCTCACCGATGAGCATTGTAACAACCCATGAGCTGGTAAACCTGAACAGCAGAATGCCGATGATATAGCCTATGGCAATCAGCAGATAAAAGACAAAATAGCCCTTGAAATTACAGCTGAGCCTATACTCAACGTCGCCGTAATAACGCAGAATTGTCATAAACATCAGTGCCGCATAACCGACAAAATACAACGGGTCAAAGCTCTTCAGTGCAACAAGACCGACAGCCGAAACGGCAAGCACAATGCCTGCTACAACCAGAAAATAGCGGTTATAATCGCCGTTTGAACACTCTCTTTTAGCGGTAACAACCATACGGGAATAATTTGCCGCTGTGCCGAATGCGCCGACAACGGATATGAGCGATATGAGATAAATAACCGTGCCGAATTTATCTGCGCCGAGCTGCTCGGTAAGATATGGATTGAGCAGAAACTGAATTACACCGTTGAAAATAACAACGGCACTAACGCTCAGTATAAAATCTCCGCCGAGTTTTTTCAGAAGATTTTTAAGCATCGTAAAATGCCCTTTCCTTTAATAATTAATACAATAATATAGTATAGCATTTTGCATAGCATAAATCAAGGCAATAGCAAAACAAAAAACAGGATATACCACACACGGTATATCCTGTAATCTGTTTATTTTGCGTAGTCGGTTGCACGGTTTTCACGGATGATATTGACCTTGATCTGACCGGGATACTCAAGCTCCTCTTCGATCTTCTTGACAATATCGCGTGCGAGAAGAACCATCTTATCGTCTGTGATAACGTCGGGCTTGACCATAATACGAACCTCACGGCCTGCCTGAATTGCAAAGGAATTCTCAACACCCTCAAAGGATTTTGAAATCTCCTCAAGCTTCTCAAGACGCTTGATATAGTTCTGTACGTTTTCACGTCTTGCACCGGGACGTGCGGCAGAGATAGCGTCAGCAGCCTGAACAAGGCAGGCAACAACTGTCTTTGCCTCGATATCACCGTGGTGAGCATGAATAGCGTGAACAATCTTTTCGTTTTCCTTATACTTACGTGCGTACTCAACACCAAGCTCGATATGAGAACCGTCGAGAGAATGGTCGAGAGCCTTACCGATATCGTGAAGAAGACCTGCACGCTTTGCAAGCTTGACGTCTGCACCGATTTCGGCAGCCATAAGACCTGCGATATAAGAAACCTCAAGTGAATGGTCAAGCACGTTCTGACCGTAGCTGGTACGGTATTTCAGGCGACCGAGAATCTTGACAAGTTCGGGATGAATGCCGTTGAGACCTGCATCGAGAACTGCTCTCTCACCTGCCTGCTTGACGGAATGTTCAACCTCTCTGACAGCCTTATCGTGCATTTCTTCGATACGTGCGGGATGAATTCTGCCGTCGGAGATAAGCTTTTCGAGTGTAAGTCTTGCCTCTTCACGGCGAACGGGATCGAAGCATGAAAGTGTGATAGCTTCGGGTGTATCGTCGATAATAAGGTCAACACCTGTAATTGTTTCGAGTGTACGGATATTACGACCCTCACGGCCGATAATTCTGCCCTTCATTTCATCGTTGGGCAGAGCTACAACAGAAACTGTAGCCTCAGTAACCTGCTCTGCAGCACAACGCTGAATTGCAGTTGCAACAACCTCACGTGCCATTGCGTCAGACTCTTCGCGCAGAGACTGCTCATACTCAAGAAGTTTGAGAGCCTTTTCTCTTGAAAGGTCTTCTTCGAGTGACTTGAGAAGATAATCTCTTGCCTGCTCTTTGGTGTAGTTGGAGATTCGCTCAAGCATTTCAAACTGACTGCGCTTGATAGCCTCGATCTCTTCGAGCTTTGCGTCAGCCTCTTTGATTTTTCCGCTGAGTATTTCGTCTTTCTTTTCGAGGTTGTCAGACTTCTTATCAAGCAGCTCTTCGCGCTGCATGATTCTTCTTTCCTGTTTCTGAACCTCGGAGCGTCTTTCTCTGAGCTCCTGCTCAGTAGCTGTACGCTCTTTGTGGATAGCATCCTTTGCTTCAAGAATTGCTTCTTTCTTTTTGGATTCAGCCTGTGCGATAGCGTTGTTGATTATACGCTCCGCTTCCTGGCTGGCCGAGCCGATTTCAGCTTCGGCAACCTTACGCCTATGTAAACCGCCGAGAATGAAGCAGACAACGCCCGCAACAACAGCAGCGGCAACAATCAATGCGATTGCTAAACCTATTTTTATCATTTTTTGAACTTGCACCTCCTTAGTAAAAATTTTTCAAACAAATGAATAAAAGATTATAAAGCATAGGTCACGGAGAAAGCGGTAAAATTCAGCTTGTGTTTCACCGTGAATAGCACTGTAAATAGGTGCAGAAGCATATACACCCACATTTACACACTACATAATGTATATTATAACTTTTTACTGTCCGTGTCAATATTTTATATGTATTTTTTATATAATCTAATGAAAATTTATTATATATAACCATAAATATGCATTCAACAAAAAAACTGTAGCCTTTTGCAAAACAATGTGATATAATAGATAACACAACTCACGGAACGGAGATACCCGTAATGAAACGATTACGTATTCTTATATCAATACTGTTGGTGTGCAGCATAGCGGCAGGATTTATTGTATGCGGTGCATCCGACACCCCCGGTGACGTCGACCTTGACGGAAAGGTCACCGCTGAAGATGCACTCCTCGTGCTCCGCGCCTCTTCAGGCACAGACAAACTCAACGCAGCACAGATAAAACTTGCCGACGTAACCTACGACGGTAAAATCAATTCTGTAGACGCACTGCGCATACTTCTTTACATTTCCGGCAGCATAGCAGACCTCGGCAACGTAGGCTCTGAAGAAGGCGACGACATCATAATCTGACGTATTCTGCACGTTTTTGTGTGGTTTTTGACAGTTGTGTATGAGGCTTCAGCCCTTGACACACAACATATTGTGCAACATTCCAAAACAGATAAAAAAATCAAAAAATGCTTGACCTGACCCTCTTATTTGTGGTATACTCGCTGTACCTCTGTAAGAGGGTTATTTTTTTGTACCCTTCTTTTGAGGGAGGCAATTTAAAAAATGGAGGTGCCGAATTATGGCCGGAGATGCAAGAGTAAAGGTTACTCTCTCCTGCACTGAGTGCAAACAGCGCAACTACAACACAATGAAAAACAAGAAGAACACACCTGAAAAGCTGGAGATGAACAAGTACTGCAGATTCTGCAAGAAACATACTCTCCACAAGGAAACAAAATAAGCGGGAGGTTAAAGAAATGGCAAAGGATCAGAACTCCGAGGCAGCAAAAAAGGTTGCCGATGCCGAAAAAGCCTCAAAGAAGAAGTCCGCTAAGAACGACGGCAAGCCGAACGTATTTGTCCGTGCTGCAAAAGCTGTCGCTAAGTTCTTCAAAGACCTCAAGGGTGAAAACAAGAAGATCGTTTGGCCCAGTGCCAAAACAGTTCTCAAGAACACAGGTATCGTTCTTGCAGTAGTCCTTATCGTCGGTGCAGCCATCTGGCTCGTTGACTTTGGTCTTTCAGAGGGCATGAATGCTCTCCTCGGTATTGAAATCGGTGCGACTGAAACAACTACAGCAGCTGTTACTGAGGCCGCTACAAAGGCCGCAACTACAGCAGCAACAACCGTCGCACAGTAAATTCAACCTGCTTCTTGGAGGATAACAATGGCTGATGATGCAAAGTGGTATGCGATTCATACCTATTCAGGCTACGAAAACAAAGTAGCCGACAGTATCCGCAAAATCGTTGAAAACCGCAGTATGCAGGAAAGCATCCTTGACGTATCCATCCCGACAGAAATCGTCACCGAGATACGTGAGGACCAGAGCACTCACGAGGTTGAGCGTAAGCTTTTCCCCGGTTACGTGCTTGTCAAGCTTGCCGTTAACTACGACGAGGATGACCAGCCCAAGATGAGTGATGAAACCTGGTATGTTATCCGCAATACCCGTGGTGTTACGGGTTTTGTCGGCCCCGAGAGCAAGCCTGTTCCCCTTAAGGAAGAGGAAGTTCTCAAACTCGGCGTTGAAAAACGCTCCATTGAGGTCAGCTATGAGGTTGGCGACACAGTCAACATTATGGACGGCATTATGGATGGATTCAGCGGCGTAGTTCAGGAGATTGACCTTGAAAACAATATGGTCAAGGTTACAGTTTCCGCATTCTTTGGCAGAGAGACTCTTGTCGAGCTTGAGCTTGATCAGGTCGAGCCTGTCACAGACTAATTTATTTTCGGTAATATCGGGTTATTACCCGTGTTATGGGGCTTCGGTCCCGTGGGAGGAGCAAAATTTTTTCAGTGCTCCGCTCAACCACAATTTTGGAGGTGCAAACTAATGGCTCAGAAGGTAGTCGGCTTTGTAAAGCTGCAGATCCCCGCCGGTAAAGCAACACCGGCTCCGCCCGTTGGTCCCGCACTTGGTCAGCATGGTCTTAACATCATGTCTTTCACCAAGGAGTTCAACGAGAGGACAAAGAACGATATGGGTCTTATCATCCCTGTCGTTATCACAGTTTACGCTGATCACACATTCAGCTTCGTAACCAAGACTCCCCCCGCAGCAGTTCTCATCAAGAAGGCTTGCGGTATCGAGAGCGGTTCGGGTGTTCCGAACAAGACAAAGGTTGCAACAATCACAACAGAACAGATCAGAAAAATCGCCGAGCAGAAGATGCCCGACCTTAACGCTGCAACAATCGAAACAGCTATGAGCATGATAGCTGGTACAGCTCGCAGCATGGGCGTCACTGTCGTTGATTAATGCTCGGGAGGTTTGAATAATGAAACACGGTAAAAAGTATATCGAAAATTCAAAGCTTGTTGACAGAGCAAAGCTCTACGATCCCGAAGAGGCTCTTGAGCTCGCTATCAAGTCAGCAACAGCTAAGTTCGACGAAACAGTCGAAGTACACATCCGTCTTGGTGTTGACTCACGTCACGCTGACCAGCAGGTCAGAGGCGCTGTAGTTCTTCCCAACGGTACAGGTAAGAGCGTTCGTGTTGCTGTATTCGCAAAGGGTGCAGACGCAGACGCAGCTGCAGCAGCAGGTGCAGAGATCGTCGGTGCAGAAGATCTCGTTGCAAGAATCCAGGGCGAAGGCTTCATGGATTTCGACGTATGTATCGCAGCTCCCAACATGATGGGTCTCGTTGGTCGTCTCGGTAAGGTCCTTGGTCCCCGTGGTCTTATGCCTAGCCCCAAGGCAGGTACTGTTACACCCGACGTTGCCAAGGCTGTTGAAGAAGCTAAGGCTGGTAAGATCGAGTACAGACTCGACAAAACAAACATCATGCACTGCCCCATCGGCAAGGCATCATTCGGCACAGAGAAACTTGCTGAGAACTTCAACACACTTCTCGACGCTGTTATCAAGGCTAAGCCCGCTGCAACAAAGGGTCAGTACATCCGTTCCTGCGTTGTTGCTTCAACAATGGGCCCCGGCATCCGTATCAACCCCACAAAGGTTGGTTAATTTTAAAAAACACTTGACAAAGTGTTGACTATATGATATTATAGTCAAGCTGTTCCAAAGACAGCAGGCGCAGTTATACTGCATAAAGGTTTTACACCACCTGCCGAGGATGAAGCTAACAAAACAATTTTTCTGTTGTTTTCTACAGCTCTGTCCTCCAATCGGTGGGCAGAGCTTTTTTGATATTTATATTTTTTTCGGAGGTGAATCCACAATGCCAAGCGCAGCAGTTCTTGAACAGAAGAAACAGGCAGTCGCTGCACTCGCCGAAGAACTTAAGAATTCTTGTGCAGGTGTTATCGTTAACTACAGCGGTATTTCCGTTGCTGACGATACAAAGCTCCGTAAGGAACTCAGAGAGGCTAACGTTAAGTACACAGTTGTTAAGAACACACTCCTCAAGCTTGCAGCTCAGGAAGCTGAGATTGCTATCCCCGAGGAAGTTCTCAACGGTACAACAGCTCTCGCAACAAGCACAGACGACTATGTCGCAGCAGCTCGCATCCTTTCCAAGTATGCAAGCACAAGCAAGACTTTCGAGGTTAAGAGCGGTTATCTCGATAAAGAGATCATCAGCCTCGACAAGATTGACAGCCTTGCAAAACTTCCCAGCAGAGAGATCCTTCTCGCTACAGTTTGCAACGCTTTCAATGCTCCCATCTCAGCTTTCGCACGTGCTATTCAGGCTATCGTCGATCAGGGCGGTGCTCCTGCTGAGGAAGCTCCCGCAGAAGCTTAATCTGTAAAAAAACAAAAACTTATTTATTAAAATTGTTAATGGAGGTTAAAAACCATGTCTGAGAAGATTACTTCTATCATTGAAACACTTAAGGGCCTCACAGTTCTCGAGCTCTCCGAGCTTGTACACGCTGTTGAGGAAGAGTTCGGCGTATCCGCTGCAGCAGCAGTTGCAGTTGCAGCTCCCACAGAGGCAGCTGCAGCAGCAGAAGAGAAGACAGAGTTCGACGTTATCCTTGCTGAGGTTGGCGCTGAGAAGATCAAGGTTATCAAGGTTGTCCGTGAGGTAACAGGTCTTGGTCTTGCAGAGGCTAAGGCAGTTGTTGACGGCGCTCCCAAGGCTGTTAAGGAAGCTGCTTCCAAGGAAGACGCTGAGGCTATCAAGGCTAAGCTTGAAGAAGTCGGCGCAAAGGTTGAGCTTAAGTAAGTTAATTTCAATCACAACAAAAAGAGCGAACTCGAAAGAGTCCGCTCTTTTTTCTTTTATTTACTTTCACTTAAAGATATTTCTGATAATCCATATCAGGCTTTCTTTTTTGTAAATCTTGTGTGCATTGTCCGAAACGTTGCCTGTCAGCAGGTTATCAAACACACCATAGCCTCCTGACTCACCTACCACAAGCACTGAGTTTTCTGTATCATCTCTGAAGCCTGTACGGAAGTTTGTAACAACCGAGTTGAATCTGCTGTCAGCCTTGAAGGCAATCTCTCTGCCGCCTGCTGCAGAATACCAGAAACAGAAGCAGTTATCAAAAATGCTCGACACATCACCCATTGTACGGAAACCTATACAAAATTGGTCACTGTAGCAGAAATCGTAGATGTTGTTACCGCCCTCATCAAGGAAACCACAGCTGTTTTCATAATCGGTGTAATCGGAATAATAAAGCGGATGAATATTGCGAAGTGAGTTTGAGCTGGATTTCAGCCATACACCCGTAAAAACGTTGCCTATGCGGATATTTGTGAATGTATTGTCATATCCCTCAACATAAATGCCTATTGAATCCGTACCGCCTGTACCGATGATATTTACATCGCTGACATCAGCATCGGATGAGCCGCTGTTTGCACCGTAGCCGACAGAAATTCCGACGAGTGTGTGTTTGATTGAAACGTTACGTATTACGGTCTCTCTGCCTGAATCAATACTCACGCCATCAGCTTTGCCTGAGCCGTCAATAATACCGCCCGTAAGCGAATAGTTACTGCCTGCTGTGTGCGTATCGTTTGCCGCATCCTTACCGCCGAGGCGAATCATAGCCTCATCGCCCGACCAATCAGCCGATGCACGTATCACAGCATAGTTTGAAAGCTGAAGGTCAACGCTCTTTGTCGGATCAGCAGGTGTGCAGATAGGCTTACCGATAACATAAATACCGTCGGGGAAATAAATAGTGCGGTTGGGGTTTGCATCAATTACAGCCTGCAGAGCATCTGCAACATCAGTCTTGCCATCGTTAGGCACATAATCGGTAACTATGACATAACCGAGTGCCGGTGTTGCGCCGACATTTACGGGCGAAACAGTCGCCTGCTCTGCAACCGTTATCGCCGCATCAAGCTCACTTTCCATAGCAGTTATCTCATTGTAATAACCGCCGTAGCTGAATGAATATTCTTCATTGTCAGCACCGAAAAAGCCAAATACAGCAACCACTGCAACAGTTAGCGACAACACCGCCGCGGTTATTTTAAAAATCTTTTTCTTCATAATTTTTTACTCTCTTTACTCTGTTATTTGCTTTTTATATGTAAGTTTGTACATAAACACTGCCGCAGCAACAGCGCAAACACCGCTTATCAGCTTGCCTGCAATAACCGCCCAAAGGAAGCGGCTGTCAAACGACATTGTAAACGCAAGGTGATCGCCGAAAACAAACGAAGCAGATACGGCAAAAGCCATATTCATCATTCTGCCCTTTGCGTTCATTTTTTCTGCCATTTCAAAGGTCGGTATGCTGTTTGCAAGCGAAGATATAAGACCGAGCACCGACGTTTCATCGACACCTATTTTTTTACCAGCGGCGGCAAAAAGCTTGCCGAAGATTAATGATATAACCTTGATAAGCGGAAATACGCCTGCAAGAATAATTGCAACGTCTGCAACAATTGCAAACGCATCCTTGACAGGGCTCATATACGGGATAAGCGTTTTACCTGTAAGGTGGCTGAAAATACCTGCGGCAAGACCGACTGTGATTACAACCATTACAAACGCACCGATAAGACCGAAAATCTTACGGCAAAGGTCAGGCTTGACAGCAAGACCGATGCAGGTTATAGCCGCAACGATAAGCACGGGCAAAAGGTTGAGCATCAGCTTGCCGAAACCGACACCGAGCATAAGACCCGATACGATACAGCCGACAGGCATAGTCGCAATACCGCACAGGATACCGCTGAGCACGTCCTTGTGGTATTCTTTTTTTATCATTTTAAGTGCAACGGGGACGGTAAAACAAACCGTAGCACCGAGCATCGAAGCAACGACAAGGCCGTTAAAACCGCCGAGGATTTCGTCGCCTGCAAGTGCTGACGAAATTGCCGCACCACCCATATCGTTTGCAATAAAACTGCCGATAAAAGACATATCAATGCCCGTAGCCGCTGACACGGGAGCAAAAACGGGCTCGAGCAGTTTTGCAACAGAGGGTGCGATACAAATCATACCGACCATAGCAAGTGACAGTGTACCTGATGCCACAATGCCTTTTTCAAACTCTTCACCGAGCTTGAGTTTGTTACCTATTATTCTGTCAAACGCACCGATAATTGCAAAAACTGCAAATATCCACTGTAAAACTTCCATTATTTTCTCCTGATTGTTACTTCTTCGGGTGATGTGATTACAGGCTCACTGCCAGCTTTTATTTCAACCGTTATATCGCCGTAGGGTGTGGGAATCTCTACCCTTGCGTGTTCAAGGCCGAGCAGACTCGGCGAAATTGCAACCTCTTCAAACTTCGGTTTAACTATTTCAAAGCCTGTCAGAGCCTTGGGCAGTGACCAGAGCGGAGTACCGCCCCACGCGTGGCTGTGGTCAAAGCTATAGGTCGGCTCGGGGGCGACAAAGCCCTCTACCAAGCCTTTCGGGCATTCGGCAACGGGAGCCTTCCAACGCTCGATAACCTTGAGTGTGTACTCATCACGCAGACCGTTTGAGTAAATTGCCTCGAGCAGATAGTGTGCAAAATACGGCTGATAATCGCCCTGTATTTCGTCGCTCATAATTTTATGTATAATGCTTCTTGCCGTATCTGTATCGCATATTCCGACGTATGCGGCAAGTATATTTGACTGCTTGAGATAATATCTTTTCTCAACGTTTGCAACCATCCATTTCCAGTTGCTGAAATCGACCTCACTCGGTGTGTTGAGACCCTCAAAATACATTCCCTTTTCTTTGTCAAAAAGCTGTGAATTTACAGCATTCTGCAGGGTATTTCTCTTGTTGCGGCAATCCTCTGCCATAGCTGTTTCACCGAGAATTGCATATATTTCTGCCGCCGCACCGAGAGCCGCAAAATAGTAAAGATTCAGGCAGGTCTGACCGAGTGCCTTGGGCGGATGGTGCATTGATATTTCATCAATATAAATCCAGTCTACAAACATAAAATCGGGCGGTGTTTCGATAAGCTGAGTTTTGCCGACATACGTTTCAAAAAGACCGAGCAGCATAATGAGTGCATCTTCGCATTTTTTAAGCAGGTCTTTGTTGCCCGTAAACTTATAAACGTCAAGCAGCATACGCACCCAGATAAGGCTGTAGGTTGTGTGGAACATTCTGCCGCCGTTGTTGCGTATAAGCTCTGCCGTACGCATAACGTCAAACTCTGCAAGACGCATATCGCCGAATGAAAAAGCTGTCATCAGCGTTTCGATATAATAGTCGCCCGTACAGGCAAGCGGCTCGCAATGTCTCGGGCTGTCAAGATGAAGCGTCTGACGGCAGATTTTAAGGGTATGGCGGCAGGTGTCAAGCACCTGATTGAGTCCGTCATCACTTGTTGACGTAACAGCTTCTTTTTCAACAGGATAACAGCTTGCAATAAATCCTAACTCAAATTCACAGACGCTGTCACCGCATTCAAGCTCGGCAATCAGTTTGCCTGCACTGTGCATATAAAAGCCTCTGTATTCGCCTGCACCTGCAAAAGACATAAATTCCTTCGAACCGTTTTCATCAGTCTCACAGCAGGTAATTTCAGCCTTTACGACTGCATCAGCCGCCGCACAGACAAAGCCTGCGTATATTCTGTCAAGCTCAAAGGCGACAGTTTTCTTTTCACCGGGAGCAAGTGTAATTTTTGTGCTCATTGTGCTTTCGGTACAAACGGGAATCGGAGCAGTTTCAGTATGCCAGAAATTGAAAATCTCCTGTGCATTCACGTATTCATCGGGCACAATTGACGAATCAAAACTGCGTGAAGCAGTATATGAGCCGTTAAGCCTTACAAGCCACGAGCTGTCGGTACTGATTACGGTCTTTGTACCGTCGGCAAATCTGATTTCTGCGGCAAGCATAAATCCGCCGTGGCCCTTGGAAAACTCAAAACCTCTGTCGGGTTTCATTCTGACTCTTGCAAAAAAGTCAAGAGTATCTGAATCGGTATTAAGTTCGGTCTCGTAAGCATAGTAATAATTTCTCGGCTTTTCGTTGCTGAGGAAATCACCGCCGACCGACGCAGGACCCGTAGCATAAAACTCACCGTTTACATATAACTGAAACGCTGTGTCAGCACTGAATCTAAGCTTTACAGAATCAATCTTTTTGCCGTAGGCATATTCCCTTTTAAACTCTGCAACGGTAAAAATACCGCTCTTGTCATCGCCAAGGTCACTGTAACAACAGCACTGCCTGTCGGGATATTTATCTACAGGCAACCATATCCATTTTTCACACAGCATTTGCGTTTCCCCTTTTATAAAAGAAATCTTATATTATTTTAGCAAAATAAGTCTTGATTTTCAACTTAAAAGCATCCGAATACACACTTTTTATAGTAATTTAAAATAAAAATAAAAAAAATTGAGTTTTTTTGAAAAATACTCTTGACTTATGCGCTCATTCGTGGTATATTAGTCGAGCGTTAAGTTCGCTGGTGTAGCTCAGTTGGTAGAGCAGCTGATTTGTAATCAGCAGGTCGGGGGTTCGAGTCCGTCCACCAGCTCCAACGCTTTTTTATTGAGAAAAGTCAATATGGGTAGGTTCCCGAGTGGCCAAAGGGAGCAGACTGTAAATCTGCCGTCGACGACTTCGGTGGTTCGAATCCACCCCTGCCCACCATATTGAGTATTCATAAGGGATTTGACCTGTGAATACTCAATTTTTTTGCTTAAAAAGAGTTTTTTATTTGGTCGCAGACTGTTGAGGTCTGCGACCTTTTCTGTTTTGTTATGCCGTTATGCTTTCCGGCAATGCCCTCGGTATATAGCTGACTTGCACTCCCTGCCGTGTGTCGCTTTTGTAAAAGTCATCTTCCTTGGTCGGCAGTTCAATATACCCCACAAATCTGTAATGAATTACAATCCGCTGTGTTTTGTTCTTGCCTTTACCCTGTGTCTCATAAACATCAATGTGGTCTATGAGTTCTCTCACAAGCGGCGCAGTTAACGCTTCCATTTCAATCACTTTCCGCACAGCTTTCAGGAACATATCCCTGCTTTGCTGAACGGTGTTCATTGTTGCAAGTTTCGTTCTGTAATCTGCTATCTTGGATTTGAGTGCAACCCGTTCGGTTTCATACTTGTGTGCCATATGCATAAACCATTCGTCCGTAACCTTACCTACCGCATTATCCTCATACAGCTTCTCGTAAAGGATGTTTACCGATTGCTGCCGGGAGATTGTATTTTGCAGTTCACTCTCAATAAATCTCTGCTGTTCGTGAAAATCTTTGTTTGTTTTCTTTTCAAGGATGTCGGCAAGTATTTCTTCATCGTTTTTGAGGTAACTCGCAAGATGCTTTAGCTCAAGGATTACAATGGCTTCAACAGCATCCGCACGGATATAGTGACGAGTAGTACAATCTCCACGGGTATCTTTGGTGTAGTTACCGCAGCTGAAATAATGAATGTCTTTGTTGATGGTGTTGGTGTGGTAACGCATATTGTGTCCGCAATCAGCACAGCGAAGTAATCCGCTGAACATGTGCTTCTCAGCATTATGTTTCTTCGGTGAACGCCGCTTGGTTTTCTTAATCATAGTCTGAACAAGTTCAAAAGTCTCACGGTCAATTATCGGCTCGTGAACATTTTTGAATACCTTCCAGTTCTCTTCGGAATTCGGTATTCTTGTCTTGTTTTTAAAAGACTTTGAGAATGTTCTGAAATTGATAACATCACCGCAGTATTCCTGCTGTGACAGTATCTTTGCTATTGTTGTCTTACACCATTTATACGGGTCTTCCTGAGATTTCTTTCCGCCTCGGTTTAAGCCCTTGCTCCGCCAGTATGCCATAGGTACAAGCACCTTGTTTTCCTGAAGTAATCGTGCAATGGTTTCGTTGCCTTTGCCTTCAAGACACATACGGAATATATCTCTCACAACCTCTGCCGCTTCGTGTTCAATCACCCACTTTTTAGGGTTGATTTTATCTTTAACATAACCGTAAGGCGGCTGTGCAAGCGGTTCTCCCATATTGCCTCTGATTCTTTTTGCTGAACGTACCTTCTTTGAAATATCTCTTGCATACATCTCGTTCATAACATTTTTGAACGGTATTATTTCATTTTCGCCGTCAGCACTGTCAACCAAATCGGTAATAGCAATAAAGCGGATATTGTTTTCGGGGAAGTACAATTCGGTATATAGACCAACCTCAACATAGTTTCTGCCGAATCGTGACATATCCTTAACGATGATGGTTGAGATATATCCTGCTTCAACATCCTCCATCATTCGCTTGAAATCGGGTCGGTTGAAATTTGTACCCGTAAATCCGTCATCAACATAAAATCTGGTGTTTTCAAAACCTTTCTCTTGAGCATATCTCGACAACATGATTTTTTGATTCTCGATAGAATTGCTATCCGTTTCTTTGTTGCCGTCATCACGTGACAAGCGGCAATACAGAGCAGTAATTCCTGCTTTGTTTGACTGCATTAATCCTCCTCTCCGGCAGTCGAACATACATATTCCGCTTGTATTGTATTTCCATCTTCGGTGGTTGTCAAATGTGCGAAATCGCCGCCTAAATATTTTCCGAACATATCGGTAATTGTAGAGCCGAGTTTTGATGCTTCAAAGCCCTCAAATTTTGATGAAACCTTGTAACATATTCCGTTGATGAAATGGTCACAGTCAAAGTCTGAAATCGGTATAAGTTCACCCATAAATCATCTCGCACCTCGACTTTGTTTTCTCTCCAGATACTTTGCGTAATACTCACAAGCATTGATTATGAATTCCTGCAGTTGCTTTTCGTCAGATTTAGGTGAATATTTCTGTAACCGTTCCATAGACATCTTGAACATCGGCTTTTGGTTAGCTTTCTCTTCGTTCATAATTGATTTGATTGAGATTTCGGTTAGTTCTCCCGATTGGAACAGTTTCCGTATTCTGTTCGCCTGTGAGTATGACGGAGTACATTCCGTTTCTTCAATTTCACCCAACAGCTTCCGTTGAGTGCCTTTGTCGAGATATGAAAGCTCAACCGCAACTGAAAACGCAATTTTGTTTTCATCTACCATTTGAAGCAGTTCGGGGATAAGCATGGTCAGACGAATATATCGCTGTACCTGTCTGCCGCTGTCGGTGTCAGAAACACTTTCTCTGGACTTGTGGACAGCTTGTCCACAAGTTAAATCTGTCCTTTTTCCTTGTGCTTTCAATGCATTAAGCTTCAGCTTGTATGCCATAGCCTTTTCACTCGGTAAAATATGTTCTCTGTGCAGGTTGCTGTCAACAAGCATTATCATTGCTTCTTCTCTGCTGACATCACAAACGGTAACGGGAACGGTTTCAAGATTCAGCATACGGGCGGCGTGCAATCTGCGGTGCCCGGATATGACTTCATACTTGCCTTTCTCTTCCGCTGGTCTGACAACAAGGGGTGAGATAATTCCGTTTACATTTATGCTGTCAAGCCGCGATTCCAATTCTTCACCCTCACGGATTTGGTACGGATTCTCATTAAACGGTAAAAGATTGTTGATATTTACTTTTTCAATTTTCATAATTTGACTCCTTTCTTTTTCTTACGCTTTCTGCCGTAAGATATATAGTTTGCATTTCTTAAATTGCGTATTGTTTCAAACACAAGATTTGATGTTTCTTTCGCTTCGGTTACTTGGAACATAAAAGCACCCATATCTGTTGCGAGTTTTCTTAAGGCTGAGAAAAGCTGCATACAATCATCCGAAGGCTTTTCCTGTATCGGATACCCCTCAACGATAATGCGCAGCATCTTTTCTTTCGGAAATATGCTTTTTCTTACCATTTCATTGATACGGTCAAATTCCTTGTTTGTAACTCTTACTGCAATTCGGTTATTTCTGTTTCTCATGGTTAATCTCCTTTGTTAATTCATCATTGATTTTTGACATAAGTGTTTGAGTATCCCGAATAACTTTTCTGAACATCGGGACATCAAGAACCTTGCTGTGCCAGGCACGGTCAGCAACAACTCTGAAGCGTTCAACAAGCTCGGATGCCTCACAGGTAAGCTCAGGGTAGTTAATCTTTACCATAGGCTTCATAACCGTTTCATTGATACATCTGCGAATATATTCTGAGCGAGTTATTCCTGCCAAGTCTGCTTCTTCATCAAGATCTTTTAATTCTTCATCATTAAGATAGAAGAATATTGTTTTGGTGTATTTCATTCTTACCTCCTTTCTGCGGGTATTAGGGTGTCCCTAACAAGTGGGATTTGTATGCACAAATCCAGTGCTTGCTAAGACTAATGCCACGGACAAGTCCGTGGTTTTGTTTTTGTCTTTCGGCGGGTACTAAATCATAGACATCAACTCCTTAATTTTTAATGAAGGGCAAAAACACCTTTCACTTATTTGAACAAACACCCTGGAAATGGACACCAAAATTTCGGCGTTTTCAGAAAAGTTCAAAAAGAATTAAAAAAAGCCCTTCACTATGTATGAACTGGGAGAGGGCAAATTGTAGGGTGTTTTGCAAAAAAAATTAAAATACCCCTCACTTATTTGCACTGGGAGAAGGCATTTGCACACCAAAATTCTGAATTGATTACAAAGAATTCAAAAAGTCCTCTCATTATGTTTGCACTGAGGATGGGCAATTTGGGGTGATTTTTCGGGAAGAAATTTTCAAAAGATATTTTTATGACGGCAAAAGTGCCGTCATAAATTCAAAATTATTCTTTGTTGTTCGCAAGTTGACGGCAGAATTGCCATCAAATTCCCCCCTCACTTGTTTGAAATTAGAAAGTACTTTTGTACACCATAATTTCAAAAATACTTTCCGACAACAAAAAATGCCTTCCCGAAATCGGGAAGGCAAAAAAATGTTTTAAATTGGGTATTGACTCTTACCTTAACTTTAGGTTTATACTATCCACATAAGGTACCTTAGATTATGAAAAGGAGAGCTGTCTTATGAAAATCGGAGAGTTTGCGAAAATGTGCGGAACAAAAATTTCCGTTTTGCGTCATTACGATAAAGAAAAGCTTCTTGAACCCCAACATACCGATGTCTTTTCGGGTTACAGATATTATACCTCTGAGCAAATTCTTGTTTTTTACAGAATCAATGCTTTGAAAAAGGCAGGCTTTTCCTTGCAGGAAATTAGAGAAATTATTTCCGGAAGAAAAACAAATAAAGAAATTGAAGCAATTTTTTCACAGAAGGAAAGTGAATTTCTCGATGCATTGAAAAATCTGAAGGAGGCTAAACTTATGATGACAAAATTGGATATTATTTTCAAAAATGATACGGCAATTATCAGCCGTACCGTTGACGATAACGCGAATGATTTGTGTATGGTTGCGGAAACAGAAATAAAAGCGGCTGATTATCAAAGAATATCTCAATATGAAATCCGTGAGAATGAGATTATATGCAAGGTTGTAAAATTAGGTGACGAAACAGAGCAGCCGAAAAAGGAAAATCCTTTTGTAAACGACGATAATGTTGTAGGCAAATGGGAAATTCAAGGCGTTTTTGCAGTCAAAGAGGATTATGCCCAAAATATTTTTTGTGATAAAACCGGCTTTTACGGCGGAGATGTAAAGTATCTGTATTTTCTTCCCGACGGTGAAGAATATTGGGGTTACAGCTGGACCAAGGGATATTTTATCAGCAATGCTTATCTGACGGGTTCTGCTTATAATGAATATGAGATTGAAGAAAAATCTGACGGAACATATATGCTCATAACCCTCAGAGAAACAGAGGTTAGCAGAGGCGGTAAGCCTACATATCTGTTGCTGAAAAAATCAGACAGTAACAGATATTCAGCCGAAAGTATTGCAAGAAAAGATGATATTGATAAGCCTTTTGTAAATGATGAAAGAATAATCGGCAAATGGAGGGCTCATTCGTTCTTATGTAATAAGGCTGAATTTCCGCAGGCAGAAGAGCCTATTGACGATTTATATTTCAAAGAAATTGAGTTTTTCTCCGACGGTAATTGCAGATGTGTTTATGCAGATGCTATTTTTGAGGGCGAAGATACCGTGGTGTGGACAAAAAATTATCTTCTCCGCAAATGGAATTGGTCGGCTTGCGAATATGAAATCAGAACTGTTGACGGAAAAGATTATATGATAATCGAATGGAAAAGCGGAGATTACCGTTACGGCGGATATGATACAAATTATTATGTTTTTACAAAAGCATAAAGTTCTAATCCAATAAGCAAAAAGCCATACAAGTTGATTTTGCGTCAGCTTGTATGGCTTTTGTTTCTTTTTAACCGTTCAGATAATTTGCTATATCTGTAATTTCCTTTATTGCCTTTTTGTTGTTCTTTGCAGGTAATTCATTCGTGTTAAAACTACCAACCAAATGATAAACCTCTGTAACATTGATGTGCTTAAGGATTGTGCAGACTGTTCTATACGCATCTTCGGGATTACCGTCACCGCCGCCGATAAGGATTACTGCACCTTTCTTTGGCTTGATCGAAGGTGTTTGGTTACGGAAATACTTTGCTGCAAAATATGTTTGGAATCTGCTGCAAACATCAAGCAGTTTACCTGTTGGTTGCGAGAAATAAATAGGTGATGCAATTACAACGTTATCACAATCGGCAATGTAATCATATATTTCAGTCATTTCATCGCTAATTGAACAACCATCATTGTTCCAACAATAACGGCAATCAACACAAGCAGAAATATTCGAATAATAAGCATTTACTATTTTGTATTCGCCATTTAATTGCTCAGTCAGTTTGTTGATTAGACGGACAGTATCTCCGTTCTTACGAGGAGAACCGTTCAGAATAAGTGTTTTCATATAATCACCAGTTTAAAATATTTCTTTTCTCAACAACAAATCATATTCATAACTGTCGCCTTGGTAGGTTTCTTTTATTCGGGCAACTGGTTGAATGAAACCATATTTTTCATATATATATCTTGCTCGGAGATTATCATCTTCAACACCTACGGTGAGTTCGTGATAGCCGTTGTTTGATAATTCATCAATAACAGTTTCAAGAAGACATGAGCCTAATCCTTTGCCTTGATAATCTTTATGAACTCTGAATGCAAACAGATATGCTCGTTTTCCTTTTTCGGCGAAGTGTTTATCCTCGTTATCGTATTTCACATGAAGCTCACCAATCAACTTGTCATCTTCAAACATAACAAAAATATCAACGATACCGTTTTCGATGTTGCGAGTGTTTTCTGTAATCATATCATCAAAGTCTTTGTAGTTGAAAAGTTGTGAAAGTATTGGAAGTTCCGTTGCTTTTAGCTTTCTGACGATATTCATATTGTAATTACCTTTTATAAGTTTTTTCGATACATAACCTCAATTGCACCGAATGCCGTTTGTGTGTTACCGGTTAATACAAATCCGTGCTTTTCGTAAAAACTACGGGCACGAGTATTCTTTTCAAACACCCAAAGCACCACGCTGTTGTATTCCGAATTTTTGATTTCGTTGAATATATGATTCATCATCATTGTGCCATAACCTTTACCCCAGTTATCACACAAACTATGAATGCAAATTAATTCTGCACTATCTGAAAATTCAGGATTTCTTGCTTTGCTCCAAGCGGCAATACAATGAGGCTTTTCGTCAATTTCAAGAACTGATATTTTTGCATAGCCTGATTTCAGTACATTCTCATACATCGTTTCAGCTTTTGCTATATCTGTGTATTTCTTTAAATCATCAGCAGATATAATATCGGCAAATGCAGACTTCCACGATTCTGTCTGAATATATGCAAGTGCTTTTTCGTCACCATTTCTGGTTTTTCGTATTTTAATATTCATCTTTAATCTCCCTGACAAACAATATCAATCTCATCTTCGCTCGGCACTTCAAATATTGAAGCGAATTTTGCAGCAAGGTTATCATCAACATAATAAGCACTTGTTTCATTTGCAAGCACAGCGTTGTTTCTCTTATGCAAACGAGCTTTCCAAGTTTCAACGCTGATATCAACGTAATGAAGCTCACATTCGATATTACGGGACTTATAAAATCCTTTTACAGACTCCCGTTCTGCTTTTGTCCAGAAGCCCCAATCAAGAACTATATTGATATCTTTGCTAATAAGCTCCACAGATTTGTTTAAAAGATATTTCTCTGTTCTTTCCACATATTCATCGTGTTTATCACCGCAATGCTGACCGAAAAGAGCAAGCGTTATTTCGTCAACGGAAAGCAGTACAGCATTTTTTTCTTTACAAAGCTTTTGTGCATATGTTGTTTTACCGCAGCATATTTTGCCGCAGATCAAAAAGACTTTTGACACTTGTAACACCTTCTTTTATAGCTTACAATACATTTCCTGTGCTATAGGAACAAAACCGAGTTTTTCATAGAGGTTAATTGCACTGGGATTATTTACAAGAACATCAAGGTTTATAAAATTACAATCCCGTTCTTTTGCCCAATCCTTGGCAGCACTCATTAAAGCTGTTCCGAAGCCTTTATCACGATAGTTTTCGGTGACGATTATATCCATTATGTAGCAATACTTTCCGGGAAGCATAAAATCAAAATCGGGTCTTGTTTTGGCTTGAAGCAGAATAAAACCGACAACCATACCATTGTTCTCATAAACAAGAATATCCGATTCATCATTTGCAATTGTATTCTCAATAAACTCTGTGCTCTGGTCGCCCACTTTTATAAAATCGGGTATCAGCTTTGACATTTCCCTGAACTGCTCACGGTATAATTCTGATATCGCAGGTATATCGTTATTAGTTGCTTTTCTGACCATATTGAATTACCCCAACTCTTTCCTGAAACATATAACACGGTTAGCTTCTTCAAAGCCCATTGCCATATGGAAATTAAAGCTGTTGGTGTTATCAAGTTCGCAGTCGCTTGCGAATTCCGTACAGCCTTTTTCTTTTGCCCATAACTCACATTCGTGCAACAGTTCTTTTGCGTAGCCTTTATGCTGATATTTGGGAACAACAAATATTCCTTCGAGATAACCGACGGGAGATGAGTGTGTACCCTCAACATAATCGTGGCGAAGCTGACATTGTGCAAAGCCAACGGGCGTATCGTCAGTATACTTTATAAAACAAACAGCGTCATTGTTATTAACAATCTCAGCAAAATCTGCATCGAGTTCAGATATGGTGTGATTACTCCACATTTGTATTGCCAATTCCGCTAATGCTCTTGTGTCGTTTGAGGTAGCTTTATGTATCATATTAATCTGTATCCTTTGCAGAATATTCAAATTCATTTAAAATATCCATTAAATATTTATCCTTAAAATATCCGTCTGAAAAATAAATAATTCTTTTAATGATTCTTAACAACAAAACTAAAAAGATTCCCAAAATTATTATTCCTAATATTTGACCAATTAGCGCATCATCATTTTTATATATCAGCGATGAAATCAAAGCACCTAATGGCACGCCTATTAAGATTTCAAATGTTTTTCCGTTAATAATTTTAAATTTTTCTTCATGGCGAATCAAATTATCTTCACATTCTTTTTTTAACAAAGCTCTCTTTTTAGCACTATTAATACCATGCTTATTTAAAATATTGTGAATCTTTTCAATATATTTATCGTATTGTTCATCCTGCTTTTTTAATTCCTCTTTTCTTCCTAAAGGGTTATACATTTTATCGCTAAAGAATTCAATTAGTATTGCACAAACAAAAATTATTACAACAGGAATTGATAACAGGAAAGGTTTATCTGAATATTTTAGTCCAAGAACAACGCATATAACCGCTGAAACAACCAAAAAGAACAGTATCACCCAATGGAAAATGGTAAACTGCTTTTTAATGTCACTAAAATTTCTTTTTCTCTTTAAAATTTTGTCTGGGTTTTCAACAAACATTTCACGTCTGATTTCATAATACTTATATGTCAAAATAAAACCCCTTTCAATTCCATATGGAAATCTTCTCCCACGCATCTTTAAGCTCTTTCATACTTTGATAACGATCATTTCTGTCATTCCTAACCGCTTTTGTCGCAACTGCAAACGCTTCATCTGACAGTTGCCACGAATCACGGTTGCGGTTGTATTTTCCAAACAGAGCAAATGCAAAAGCACCGGCACAGTAAACGTTTGTTATCTCGTCAATATCTGCACCGAGTTGAAATTCTTCGGGAGATTGAAACTTTGAACTTCCCCACATTCTGCCCATATCGTTGACACACGGCTGTTTTCTGAAAAAGTCAATATCACAGATTGTTGTTTTGCGATTCTCGGCATCGTACATAATACTTCCGTCATAAAAATCAACTGCAACATATCCGCTTGAATTGGTATAGTCCAAAAAATCGAGTATATCGCCAAAAACATTAAGCTTGTCCGAAACGGGCAAACTCATAAATCTACGATGCTCTACAGGGTACATTCTGCCCATACAGTCACCGTCAACCCACTTGAACACCATTGCAAATCCGCCATTTGTTTCTATGGCTTCGACAAACTCGATTAGATTTTTGTGTTTCAAAATCTCATATACAGGTAATGTTAATTTCAAACGTTCAATTGCATCTTCAGGAGCACCGTTATACGCCTCAGTCGGTGCACCTGCGAACTTCACAAAATACTTTTCACCGTCTTTTTCCGTTCCGAAACAAATATTACCAGAATCTTGGTCATCGAACACTTTGAACACCTTTCCGTATTGGCTGATAAAGCTGAAATCGAAAGGTGCTTTCATTTTATAGGGCAGTCCGTCTATGTACTGCAAATAGTAACCCTTGAAATACCAACTCGGCACGGGATTCTGCATATTGTCGTACCACTCAAGCACTTCGTTTGTAAGCTTTCGCATAGTCTGAACTTCACCTTCACCATACGGAATCGCCCACGGCAGAGAAGTGATTGTGCCAAGGCTGATGTATAATGCAAGAAGTTTCCAAAACTCCATAGGCACATCATTGTCAAAATACCCGTTGACCATACCCGAAGCGAAAAGCGGAGAAGCCTGTGCACACCAAGTGATACTCTTGAATTCTTCCCACGGGTCACCGAAATCGTAGCGGTCAAAGTCTATAATAACAACCTTGCCGTTTTCGATCATCATATTGCCGATGTGATAATCGCCGTGCTGAAATACCTGCGGTCTGTTTTTGAGCAGATAACGATTTGCGTTGATGAAGTCAATAAAAGACTGACCGTTATCATATTTCAGCGGACACTCGTTATATTTCCTGATTCTCAAGTCTGCTTTATCGTTTATACGTCTTTCCCAATCGGGTTGGTCTGAGGGTGCAGAGATAGAGTGAATTTTCTTTAGAATCTTACCTGCTTCAAGACCGAGTGCATACTGTTCCGAATCTGCAAGATACGGTATAACCTCATTTGCATCCTTGCCGTCAATCCAAGTCTGCAATATGTAAATACCCTCGTTACATTCGCCGATTTCAAGTGACTTACACATAGGAATACCAAGTTTCGCAACTTCTTGCTGCATACGGAACATATTTTCACAGCTCGCACTTTTATCGAACGGAGTAATACGCAAGAGATATTTTGATCCGTCAGCAGTTGTGACACAGTATTTCTTGTCACACGACCAACCTTTGTTTATGGGTTCTTTTGTTATAAAATCTAAATGTTGTTTTAACATAGCAATCCTCTTGATTTACATCGTATTATTTCAAATAATCTATACATCCATTCCTATATTCCAAATATTCAAGAAAATCTTTATACGGAGCTGTTAACAGTCTAGAATCATATAAACTGTCATCACCTTGAAAAAGTTTTTCTTTACTCACTAAAGCAGGGTTTTTTAGTATATTTTTGTGTTCGATAAGTAATTCTTTCGCTTCTTGAAAACCAACAAATTTTTCTGTGTACCTAAGAATTGTTTCTTCAACAACTCTCCAATGCCTATCAAAAGATGCTTCTGTGCCATTAAAATACGAAGTTCCAAAGTCACATAATTTCAACACTACTTTTGTTTTATAATCTTCAGTTACAACCTTAATTAATACATTATGTGCATGCGCATCTCCATGAAATGTACTTAATGATGATGTTTTCTCAATAACATGTAAATACTGCCTTAATAAATAAAAAGTTTTTTTAGCAGATAAATCATTAATAAAATCATGAAGCGTTTCACCTTCAAAATATTCCATATGAGCTACTATATAACCTTCAAAATTTTTAATATTGAAAATTTGTACTGCATATTGTGGATCAACTCTAGCTAGTTTTTGTGATTCAAATAAAGCTTGTTTTGTTTTATCTCTTTTATCATTTTCTCGATTTTTATTCCATATTTTAATTGCTTCAACTCGGTCCAATAAAAGATTTTTGGCTAAAAAAACGCATCCATTTGCACCGCTACCAATTTCCCTTTCTATTTCAAAATCTGGATACACTTTATCATTTATTAGTAATCTTTTCTCGTGTATATAAACACCCATATTATATATCCTCTTTTCATCACAATTAGTTTTAGATAAAATCAATCAACTGTTTCAGATTGTGTATTGTCCATTCATCATTATTTTCACCGCTTCTGTCAAGATAAAATGCAGTGAAGCCCTGTTCTCTTGCTCCGTCAGCTTCTTCCTTACAATCGTCAATAAATATACTTTCAGATGCGATTATTCCTTGTGCTTCAAGTGCAGCATTGAAAATAATCGGACTTGGTTTGCCTGCACCGACCAATGAGCTTGCAGTAAACGATGTGAAATACTTTGCAATACCGAGTTGCTGTAATGTGAATTCAAGTGATGGTGATGTGTCGCTGATAACTCCCATTTTATAACCACGTTTTTTAAAATATTCAAGTACTTCTACCGTTTCGGGGAACAAAGCTCTGTCACCGTTGCACCAAAGCTCATTAAAAAGACAATCAGCTTTTTCTTCAACATTATCTGTTACACCCTCACCGACAAGCAGGTGATAGTAATATTTTCTGAAAAATTTACGCTCGTCATCAATCGTTTTATACCAAGGCTTTCTGCCTTCGCTTGCAAGGTGAAACAGCGACATCATTTTGTCGTAATCAAGTTCAAACGGTTTGCCGCTCCAACTGCTGATTTGTGCATCTCTCCACGCTTCTTTTTCTGTGGTGAAATATGTCAGCGTACCGTCACGGTCAAAGAATATTGCTTTGTGTTTCATTGTCGAGCCTCATTTCTTATGCAGAATATGCCACACATCATCACCGACAAATCCGCATTTTTTGTATAGTGCTTCGGGATTTGTTGCGTTATCGACTTTGCCCGAAACAGTCGCAAAATTTGCAACATCTTTCATTCTGAACAGCAGTTCGGTTACAATCAACTGTCCGATTTTCTTGCCACGGTATTCAGGTAACACTTGTATCCATTCAAGTACAAGCTCTTTTGCTTCCGCATCATAATCTGCCAAACCGCAACCGACAAAATTGCCGGTTGCTTTTTCTTTAACGATTATCCATAAGTTTTCGTTGTAAACAGGTGTTTTGGTATAACTCTTGATAAGTTCCGCATTCACCGAAATATCTGTATATGAATCGTTGATTATCTGAACGATTGTTTTTATATCTCTTCGTGTTGCTGTTGTAACCTCAAAATCATCGGTTACGATTTCGGGTATATCTTTAAGCGTGTGATATAAGCGAAAATACTTTTCATCGGTGTATTCGGACAGTATGTCGTACGAAAAATCTCTGTCGTGCAGAATTTTCATATCCGGCGGAACGGTTATGCTTTTAGCTTTCCAATACGGAATTGAAAGAGTACCGCAAGGGTTGTTAAGATATTCGGTTAGTGTAATCATTTTAAACTCCAAAATAATAAAAGGCACCTCCGAAACGGAGATGCCTGCAATTCACAGAAAGATATAAATCACATCAATCGCAAACGGACAAAACGGCTCTCCGATTCATTGTGTTAATCATCATTGTCATCTTGTCCACCTACCTTTCAGTAATTTTTATTTATTGTAACAATATAAGAATAATTTGTCAACAGTTTTCAATTGCGGTGCAAAAGTGTCGGTTTTAAATTCAAAAGTGTTTAACTTCATAGTTATAAATTGTTTTTAAATGTTTTCAAAACACGTAACAAACTAAAAGGTGATAAATTCTATAAGATCCACAGCCGGATTTGTCAACTTAATGTCACAAAGTGCTTTTACAATATATTGTATTCTAAATCTCATCAAACACTATTTCTTGACAATTCCTGCTATTAAGCATATAATGTAAACAAATGTTTGGAATAAATGCAAATTAATTGAAGGTGAAAATATGTTTTATACAGATAAACCAATTTCTGCTGTGTCAGAAGATTTGTTGGAGAGAAAATCTTTCTCAAAAATATTAGCGCAAACCCTCGTTAGACTTAACAACAGCGAAACTTTTACAGTAGGATTGTTTGGTAAATGGGGTACAGGAAAAACTTCAATTGTCAATATGACTTTAAACGAAATTACAGAATTACAATCAGAAGATGAAGATAAAACCATTGTGGTAAGATTTGAGCCGTGGCATTTTTCTGATTCAACTCAATTACTCACACAGTTTTTTCTTCGCTTGTCAAACGAGTTTAAAAGTAAAAAAGACTCAAATTTAAAAAACATAGGAAATGCACTTGAAAAATATTCAAGCGCATTTGATTTAGCAGGACTTATTCCGGGAGTAGGAGGAGTTATTGCAACTTTTGGAAAATGGGGCACATCTACCTTGGGAAAAGCACTAAAAGGAAATGCCGAGGAAAAGGATATTATAAAGCAGAAAGAACACGTTGTAGATTTGCTATCAAAGCAAAAAAATCAAATACTCGTTGTGATTGATGATATTGATAGACTGAGTAACGAACAAATAAGGCAGGTATTTCAGCTTGTTTCTTCTGTCGCAAAATTCCCCAATACAACCTATCTTTTGGTTTTTGATAAAGAAGTTGTAGTTAAAGCGTTATCAAAAGTTCAAGAAGGCGATGGGGAAGACTACCTTGAAAAAGTTATTCAAATGCCAATTCAAATCCCCGAGATTCAAGAATCAAAACTTCACGCAACTTTGTTTCAACGTTTAAATGATGTTTTGAAAAAATATCCTGATTCATTGTTTGATAAAGATCATTGGCAAAAAACCTTTAATCCTTGCGTTGCGCCGTTTATAAAAAATTTAAGAGATATTAATCGACTTTGCAATACATTGCAATTTAAGCTAACAACCATTTCTCCGGAAGTTGATTTTGGAGATATTGTTGCAATATCTGCTATTGAAGCGGGTTTACCTCCTATTTACGAGTGGATAAAGAACAACAAGAATGTACTAACGCAAAATACATCGTGGGGTGGTTATAGCGGTAAAACGCAGAAAGATTGGTATCAAGCTTATTCAAGTGAGTTTGAGCAAATATTGCAAGACAAGAAAAAAGCAGAAACAGCTCTTTTGTGTTTATCATATCTTTTTCCATACTTTGGACAAAAAATAGGTGAAACATATATTACAATAGATGATGACTTATTCAGAAAAAGATGCTTGATTTGCCATCAAGAAAAATTTGATAGATATTTCTATTTTGATATTGACTTGGTAGGAATAAAGAAATCTGAAATACAAAAAGCTGTTTTCACTTTAAATGAAACCGAACTTGCATTTAAACTTCTTAAAGAAGATAAAAACGGAAATGGTATAGAGTTTTTAAAGGAAATAAAATCTTTGTTGCCGGATGTTTCATCTGAAAGGGCCAAAATTTTATTTTATTCTGTATTGTTGTCATCTTCTTACTTGGATGGCCATAATAATAATCTTTTCTCTATGAGTACTGCCAGTTATGCTGAACACATTTGCCTTGATATTCTTGACAGAGTTCAAGATGTTGAAAGAAAAAACAATATTTTGACTGCTATCAATGATTCTGATATTGACACAATCGAAACTGTTGGAATAGTTATCAATATGATAGAGTTAGCGTATGGTCGGTTAGCTGCTAAAGGCACTGAAAGAAATTACAAAAAAGTAATTACAGAAGAAGAATTGCAAGTTGTTGAAATTGCTTATGCAAATAAAATTAAAGAATTGCTTAACGAACACAGTATTTTTGAATTCACTAAGTGGCGAATGACTTTGTATTTGTTTAAGTGTTTTGCCACAGAAGAAGCTAACAGTTATTTGTCCAAGGAATTAGAAGACAACATAAACATTTTACATTTCCTTGACGAATCTGTTGTTCTGTGGATTGGAGGAGATGAAGATTACGAAATCAGAGATCATTATAGTGAATATGTTTCAAAGGAAAGAATACTAGAAGCAATTCAACAAGAGAAAGAAAGTGGCAGAATTTTCAGTTTGCCCGAAAACATATTAAACAAATGCGTTGCATTCTATTTGAATTCGCTCGAAAAGACAAATTATCATGGTCACATTTTTCAAGCAGATGTTGACAAAACATTAGAGCAGTGGAAAAAGCAGATGTAATTATAAGTTTATTTCCGTGGCATTTGTCTTAGCGAGCAATGGATTTGTGTGTACAAATCCGAAATTCAGGGATTTTCACCCCTGACACCCCGCAGAAAACAGAAGCATAAAAAAGAAAATCAGGTGCAGCAGGAGTATATATCCCGTTGCACCTGATAACTTTTATGTTGTAAAAATTAACTCGTGATTAACAACCTCTCTTGCTCGTGCTTCTATATTATTCATACAAGCAACCCACTCCATTTGATTTTTCTCTTTGAGTTGTTCGGTGATACCTTCATTAGCTTTCATCTGTTCTACCATCCGAGAGAACATATCTGATGCCTGTTCATCAACCTCTGCAAGGTGAGCCCACAATGTGCCGTTCATAAGCATAATGTTAAACTGAAGTCGTTTGTGTTGCATAAGATAGTCTTTGCGTTTCAATCCCCACATACCGAGTGGTTTATTTGCTTCGTTAGGTAATGTGATATTGGGTATTTTATACTCGCCAACCATTCTATAACTTCCGCCGTTCTGTTCAAATGATGATTTATTCATAATTATAACTTCCTTTCAATCACTAGCAAATGTGTTGTATGTAAATTTAGCACCAAGTCTGAAACCGGCAATAAAGCTGTCCGCATTGCTAACACAAAGAAAATCACTGGATTGGCTTGCATATTTTACAAATAGTTTCTTTTCTTCATCGGTTAGTTTTGATGTCAGCTGTTCTTCGGTTTGCGTAAGTATGCTTAGCTTTCTTTTTAGTTCGGCTTTGAGTTCTGAACTGCTCTCTTGCGGTTCTATATTTCCATAGTAAAAATCCTCAATAAATTTGGACATTGTATAATCCTCCGTTTGAATAATTGATATTCAAACTCTTTTAAACATTACGGATGGATGAGAATATGTTTGTTACTGCCGAAAGTTGTTATTTTTCTAGTAAATCCCTTATGAACATCCGTACCAAGTAAAACAGATACTCTTTTGAGTGTCTGTTTTATTTTTTTGCAAAAATGGGGTGGATTCGAAATCCCGTTAAGAAAACAGTCCTGTGGACTGTTTTTAGGGCGTGGGATTCAGCTAACATAAATTTGACAAACAAGCCGCACCAAACGGGGTAGCACAAAAATTACACTATCAACTACCACCCCTGCCCACCAAATTAAGAATCACACTTTTGTGTGGTTCTTAATTTTTTTGCAAAAACGGGGTGGATTCGAAATACTTAACTCATCAACAACAGATTAAGAATTTTTTATCGTTCAGTCTTTTTTTATTTAAAACAAATACAAAATTTACAAAGATATGTTATAATGGTAATATTGAATTATCCAAAATGTTTCAACAAAACACAGAAATGAGAGAAAGTTATGAAAAGAATTCTTGCAATAATATTATCATTATCAGCGTTGTGTTGCTTAATAGCCTGCGATAGTACAAATGTCGATAGTAACTTACAGGCACTCAATGACAGCTCTCCAAATTATTCTTTGGTTAACAATCCATCAGAAGCATATATAATTAACTGTTTAGAAAAAACGCCCAATATAACTGGTGTAGCTGCTGTAACCGAAAACAATGATCCAAATGGAAATTTAAATTCAGAAGATGGGTACTATGCTGCTATTTATTTTTCAATTGATTTAATTAATCAAGAAGAGATATTGGGCAATAACCTTATCGACAAAGGAACAGATGCTGGTGGTTGTATAGAAGCATATAATTCAGTTGAATATGCTAACAAAAGAAATGACTATCTTTCAAAGTATGATAATAGTTTGTTATTAAACACTGGCTACCATACCGTAATAGGAACACTTGTTATTAGAACATCAAAAGAACTTTCTGAAGAGGATCATATTTTACTTGAAGCTAATATTATAAAGGCTCTAATTGGCGAAGAAACCGAAAAGCCTTTAGAAAGTAACCCCTCTAAAACAGAATCAAAAGAGGAGACAAAAAAGAATTCTAGTAAAATAAAGATGCCCAAGAATTCAAAAGATTATGTTGGTTCCGATTGGACGATTGATTCTTTGATTCAGCATTTCAAAGATTTAGGATTTACCAATATCATGACAGTACCTTGTGCTCCAAGTGATGATAAATTCGATAATAATATTTTTGAAACAACTATTTCAACCAATCGGTTTAGCACTGATCCATGGATTGCTGGTGACGAATTCGAATCAGATGCAGAAATCACAATATACTACAATGAATCACCTAAGCTCACCATTGAAAACTGTCCCGACCTTCTTACAGTTCTCACAAGCAAGGACATGAGTTTTTCTTCTTTCTGTACAAAATATGATGGTCGATATGTAGAATTCGATGCTTATGTTGTAGAACACATTATATACGACGGTGGAACAAGTCACATCATAGACGTCGCTGGCGGTGATTATGATCAAAAAACTAATTTAAATGCTTATGATCCTTCAACTTATAATGGATTAATAATCAGAATTGGCGACCGCACTTGGGGAAATAACATAAACGAAAGTGTCGAAGTTGGTGATCATGTTATAGTAAGAGGACGAATAGACTTATCCTGGGCTGAATATTTCAAAATCATGTATGTAGAAACAATGGAAATGAATCTAAGATAAAATATTCCACTATTAAGCATCACCCTTTTGCGTACCTTTTACCTAAGCAACCAAAAACGGAGCTGAAAGCGCAAGTTTTCAGCTCCGTTGATTTTATTTTATATACGGATACGGGTTGACCGTATTGCCGTTGACAATAACCTCGAAATGAAGGTGAGGGCCTGTACTGTTACCCGTATTACCGACACGACCTATAGGCTGACCGCGCGATACCTTCTGACCGACGGAAACTGAAATTGAGCCGTCGAGCATATGGGCATATCTTGTCTTGACACCGTTACCATGGTTGATGACAACCTGGTTACCGTAGCTCTTATTACTTCTCTTTACAAGCTCGACAGTACCGCTGTCTGCCGCAAGAACAAGCTTACCTGAAGCATTACCGCCAGCGATATCAATACCGGTATGGAAACCGCTTCGGCGGCTGCCGTAGTAGGAAGTAACAGTATAAAGACCCGAAACAGGCCATACAAACTTGCCCTTTGAAATAACCTCATAGTTACCGCCGCCGGTTGCAGTCGGACGTTTTGTACCTACCTGCACCTTCTCATTGATAGGCTCAATAAGTGTTACACGGTCGATTTCCTGGGTCTTGGTCTGCACACCGTCAACATAGGTTACAAGATAAGTTACCTTGTCGGTACCCTTGACACCCTTACGGATTACACGCTTATCACCACGGAAAAGCTTTGAGGATTCGACCTTTTCGGTCTCATAGGGTGTGGATTCGTTTTTCTCCACAACCTTGATTATTTCAACACGGACAAAGCTGACTTCGGATGAAATCGTAAGCTTTGTACCTACCTTGAATATACTGAAATTGACACCCGGATTAAGAGCTTTAAGCTCTGAGGTACTAACATCAAACTTCTTAGCAACGCCTGAAGGTGTGTCGCCGCTCTGTACTGTATAGTGCACAGCCTCGCTCTTTTTCTCGTTAGTGAGCACGTCAAGAAGCTTTGAAGCCTCCCACATCTTGTCAGCATCGTCGGAATAAAGACCCTGGACAAACTCAACATCCTCTACAAAGTCGGCAAATGAGTTTTCGTCGTTTGAGTCAATTTTATATTTCTCTTCTGCTTCACGCAGGAGATTATTGAACACGCTTCGTGCATCGGTTTCATTCTTGACCGCACATACGAAATCATCATCAATATAAACACCGCAGGCACTTGTAAGCTTTGAATCGGACGTTTCGATAAGCTTGTCGCTTATTGCATCGGCATCGCTGAGCTCGTTGAGCTTTACACGGGTAATTTTATACGTCGGGTTTGCAATAAGAGTCTGGTCGCTGTCACTTGCGCCCGAATCTATTCTGTCCTTGACAATGGTACGAGCCTCGATAAACACCGACTCATCGCTGATATAGCCGAGTGAACACAGCTCACCGTTATTTTCAACCATTACCTCAAGCGCATAAGTAGAGCTTGTCCACGAGGTTACGGTGCCGATAAGCATTACCAGTGCGATAACGGGAACAGCGGTGTTTACAACCGTTCTGAAGAAAAGCGGATGACGCTTATATGATTTTTTGATAAAACCGGGAAGCTGCCTGAGCTTCTGTAACGGTGTACCTTTGAATCCGCCCTTTACATCCTTTGTCGCCTTACTGAATTCCGCCTTGAGCTTGCGGAAATCCTCTGCAGCATTGTGAAGTGAACGGAGAAGCAAGGTATCGAAAAGCACTGCAAATATGCTTGCAAAAACAGCAATCGTATGAGCAGGTTTGCGGAGTATTGACTTGATCTTGTATCCGACAGAACGCACACGTCTGATTACAAGCAGACCGAACATATATATCCAGTCGTAAAGTGCACCGCCGCTTCGCTCGGTATGCTCAATCGGCTTGCGTTCTTTAACCTCGGTACGCACCGGCTCGGCAACGGCTTCTTCTGCCTCTGCCTTTTCTGCAGGTGTATAGACGGGCTTTTCTATTCCGAAAATCGGAAGATCGGCAAGGAAACCGAAAATTCCGTATTCGCTGAGAGTCTGACCGTCGCTTTTTCTTTCAGACTCAATATCAGACACGGAAATATATTCAGGCTCCTGAGAAACGTCGCCGTTTTTTGCCTTTTTATCTTCAGCCACAGTCAAACCTCCTTGCTTTTAAAAATGACAAAGTTGTAACAATTTGAGTCAAATAGTTACAACTTTGTAACTATTATAGCACGATTATTGTTTTTTATAATTCTATTATAGAATTATGCTGTATTTTTAATATATTATTCGGGATATACGAGTGTATCAACCGTAACGCCTTTCATTACCTCAACCATTCTTGCAGCCTCTGCTTTTGCACCTTCAAGGCTGTGGTCACGGTAGTTGCCGCACTCTTTCGCACTGACACCGGGAATCTCATCATCATAAGAAGCGATGAAATCAAAAGCCTGCTTTGTAAGCTCAATAGCCTGCTCAGGGCTGACATCCGTACCCCTTACAAGGAAATAGAAGCCTGTACGGCAACCCATAGGGCCAAAGTAAATAACACCGTCACTGAGCGGTGAATTGCGTACAAACGTTGCAAAAAGATGCTCAACCGTATGGATTGAAGCGTTATCCATAACCTCTTCAACGTTGGGCTTACGGCAACGGATATCATAGGTAACAATATCGCCGTCAACACGGGAAGTGTACATTCCGCAGGGCAGAATTGTGTGGTCTATTGTAAAGCTGGCAATTTTTTTCATAGTAAAAATCTCCTTATAAGCTGTTGTATGTCGCTTTTTATTGCCGCTTTCAGCGACAATTCAAGCACTGCACTAAACTTCATTATATAAAATTTTACGTTATTTTGTCAATTATCAATCAGCAAGCATTATTTGCACCACACATTATTCTTTCTTATACTGCAAAATGACCATAAATACAACCGCCTTTTCGGCAAAATGACCAATCGTTACTTTTTACCTATAAACAATTTGTTAAAACAGTATAATTTTATTGACAAGTATTATAATTCTTTGTTAAAATAAGGTGATTATATTATAGGCATCTTATGCACGGGTGTCTATTAAGGAGGAAAGTGCTTTGACAGATTCAAAGACAATGGCGTATATCAATATGTATGCCGTTCTCGGCACACTTGAAAATCTTTGCGAGATCGACCCTGTCGCTTCCGCAATCATTTCCAACCAGAAGCCGATTTCAATCGGTTTCGACGTAGCGGGCGGCCCCAAGGCTACTCTCTACTTCAAAAACGGCAGATGCCGTATGGAGCAGGGTTGCTCCAAGTGCGACGTTAAGCTTCCTTTCAGCTCATGCGAGAAGTTCAACGGTCTTATTGACGGCACAGTAACACCTATCCCAACCAAGGGCTTCCAGCACATCGGTTTCCTTCTCAAAGGTTTCACCGCACTGACTGACAGACTTTCAGCTCTCATGCGTCCCTCTCCCGAAGACCTTGAAGACAGAGAGTTCTTCGAGACAAGCACAAGACTGATGTTCTACACAATCGCTGTTGCACTCTCTCAGATTGCAAACAACGACGAAATTGGCAAGTTCTCCGCTCACCTCATCCCCGACGGCGAAATTTACTTCGGCATCAAGGATGACGTTGCTGCTACAATCCGTGTCAAGGATCACAGACTTGTCACAATCAAGCAGCGTTGCGAGAAGCCCCGTGCATTCATGGAGTTTGCAGATATCGACCTCGCACGTGACCTCTTCGACGGTAAGGTCAATGCTGTTGCCTGCATAGGCGAAGGCAAGATCGAGATGAAGGGCATGATCAATATGATCGACAATCTCAACAGAATACTCGACAGAGTAGCTCTGTACTTAGCATAAACGGAGGTGCACAAGAAATGAGTTTTCCTATTTACGAACATACAAAAAGCCGTGAGCTCTTCGACAGAGCGACAAAGGTAATCCCCTCCGGCGTTTACGGTCACCTCGGCCCGGCAGAAGGTAACTTCATCCCCGTTTGCGACTGGCCGCTCTTCGGTGAGAAGGCAAAGGGCGCATACTTCTGGGATGTCGACGGCAATAAATACATCGACTACATGTGTGCATACGGCCCCAACGTACTCGGCTACAACGACAAGGATGTTGACGCAGCTGCTATGGCACAGGCAAAGCTCGGTAACTGTATGACATCACCCGGCAAGGTAATGCTCGAGTTTGCAGAGCTTATGGTTGACACAGTCAACTGTGCTGACTGGGCATTCTTTGCAAAGAACGGTAACGACGTTACTACCTGCGCAATCATGACTGCTCGTGCAGCAACACACCGCAAAAAGATTATCTTCGTAAACGGTTTCTATCACGGTGTTTCTCCCTGGACACAGAAGGTTGACTACCCCGGCGTTATCCCCGAGGACGTTGCAAACAACCTTTACGTTGACTGGAACGACTTTGAGGCACTTGAAAAGCTTGTTGAGGAGAACGACGGCGAAATCGCAGCCTTCATCTCCACACCCTATATGCACGGCAACTACCGTGACAACGAGACACCGGCTGACGGCTACTGGCAGAAGGTACGTGAGCTTTGCACACGCAAAGGCATCGTCCTCATCGTCGACGACGTTCGTTGCGGCTTCAGACTTGACGTTGCAGGCTCCGACCACTACTACGGCTTCGAGGCTGACCTTATCTGCTTCTGTAAGGCTCTTGCAAACGGCTGGAACGTATCCTGCCTTTGCGGTAAGGATTCCCTCAAGAGTGCTGTCAGCTCACTGAGCTACACAGGCAGCTACTGGATGAGTGCTATTCCCTTCGCAGCCGGTATCGCTTGCGTTACAAAGATGAGAGATATGAACGCACCTGCTCTCTTCCGTGAGAAGGGCCTTATGCTTACAAACGGTCTTAAGGATGCAGCTGCAAACAACGGCTTCAACCTTGTTGTTTCCGGTGAACCCTCACTCTTCTATCTCCGTATAGCAAACGACGATTCAATGATGCTCCATCAGGAGTGGGTTGCTGAATGCGTCAAGAGAGGTATCTTCTTCTCCAGCCATCACAACCACTTCATCAACGCTGCTCTTTCCGATAAGGATATCAACCTTACACTTGAAGTTGCCGACGAGGCATTCAAGGCAGTTGCAGCAAAGCATCCCGAATTATTTTAAATTATATTAAACATTAAATATACAGGAGGAAAACGAAATGCCATTAACCAAGCAAGAGTGGCTTGCACTCGAAAAAAAGGCTAACGATCTTCGTAAGCTCTGCCTCGACACAACATACTGGGCAGGCAGTGCTCACATCGGCGGCGGTATGAGCGTTATGGATATCATGACAGTTCTCTACCACAAGTATATGCACCTCGACAAGGAAAACCCTAACTGGGAAGACAGAGACAGATTCATCCTCAGTAAGGGTCACGCAGGTGTTGCTTACGCTGCTGTTCTTTGCGACTACGGCTACAACGATCCCGAGCAGCTCAAGACTTTCAACCTTTCCAACTCCAAGATGGGTATCCACCTTGACTCCAACAAGGTTGTCGGTGCTGACGCATCAACAGGCTCACTCGGCCACGGTCTTTCCATCGCAGCAGGTACAGGTCTCGCTGCAAGAATCAAGGGCAAGGATTACAAGACATTCTGTGTCCTCGGTGACGGCGAATGTGACGAAGGCTCCAACTGGGAAGCTGCAATGACAATCGCTCACTACAACATCACAAACGTTATCTCTTTTGTTGACCGTAACCAGTGCATGATCGACGGCCCGACAGAAGAAGTTATGAAGCTTGAGCCCTTCTGCGACAAGTGGCGTTCATTCGGCTTCCACGTTATCGAAATCGACGGTAACAACATCAAGGAGCTTTGCGACGCTATCGACTACGCATACGAAAACACAGAGAAGCCCGTTATGATTGTTGCAAACACAGTCAAGGGTTGCGGTGTTGACTATATGGAAGGCGACTACAAGTGGCACTACGGTGCTCTCAACGAAGAGAAGTACGAGCAGGCTAAGAAGAGTCTCGAAGCATTCTATAAGAAGCGCTGCGAGAGAGCAGAAAAGGAGGGTGCATAAGCCATGGCAGGTGGACTTACTTATACAGCTACTGAATCTACAGCTTTTTCAACAGCTGAATACTACGGCAAAACACTCGTAGAACTCGGTCAGGAGCATGACGATGTTGTCGCTCTTACAGCTGACCTTGGTAAATCAACAAAAATCGGTATGTTCGGTGAGCATTTCCCGGACAGATACTTCAACGTAGGTATCGCTGAGCAGAATATGTTCGGTGTTGCTGCAGGTATGGCTAAGGCAGGTCTTGTTCCCTTCCTTTCCACTTTCTCAGTTTTCGCTTCTCTCAGAAGTGCTGACCAGCTTCACACAGATATCTGCTACCAGAACGTAAACGCAAAGATTATCGCTACACACGCAGGTACATCTTTCGGTCAGGCAGGTTCAACTCACCACGCAATCTGCGATATGGCAGTTGTCCGCTCAATGCCCAACATCACTCTTATCTGCCCTGCTGACGGTCTTGAGACTGTTAACGCAGTTCGTGCAGCATACGAGAACCCCGGCCCCTACTACATCCGTATGAACCGCGGTTTCGACCGTGTTCTTTACGAAACAACAGACTACGGCTTCGAAGTCGGTAAGGCTGTTCAGCTTAAAGAGGGTACAGATATCACAGTTATCGCTTGCGGTTCCTGTGCATTCCAGGCTCTTCAGGCTGCTAACTTCCTTGAGAACGCTGACGGTCTTAAGGTAAGAGTTATCAATATGCACACAATCAAGCCTCTCGACAGAGAAGCTGTTGTTAAGGCAATTATGGATACACGCCGTATCATCACTGTAGAAGACCACTCCGTTATCGGCGGTCTCGGTGCAGCTGTTGCAGAGGTTATTGCTGAAACAGGTAAGGGCTGTGCATTCAAGCGCCTCGGTATTCAGGATCAGTTTGCTCCCATCGGTCTCCACGAGGATATCATGTCAACACTCGGTATTGACTCCAACGGTATCATCGCAGCAGTCCGTGAGGCAATGAACGCTGACTTTGAACTTGACGACGATTGGGACGACGAAGTTTAATCTCAACCGATTAAATTTCAACGGCAGAAAGGATTGATTTTTATGTCTACAAGAGACGAAGTTTTTACCAATAAAATTTTCCTCTGTGCTGCGATCCCGCTTATCAAGGTCATTGCAAACGATGTACCCAACCTTGCAAAGAAGTTTGAGCACGCTCACACAATTTATCAGATCAGTGCACTTTGCCCCGACGTTCCCGAAGGAAAGGTCGGCACACACCTCGTTGTAAACAACGGTGAGTGGATTGTTCACACTGATAAGCTCACAGACAACGCTCACGTAGAGCTTGAGTTCAAGAGCATTGAAGCACTCAACGCATTCTTCAAGGGTCAGATTAAGCCGCAGTACCTTCCCAAAATGAAGGGTATCGCAAAGCACACGTCTGCATTTGCATCCTTTATGATGGTTCTTCTTAAAATGTCATCTCTCCTCACAGCTAAAGAAGCTCCCGAGGATGAAGAAACAAAGAAGCTTCTTGTTAAGTGCTACTTCTACCTGCTCTCCAGCGGTATCAGCACACTTAACAAAAACGGCCACGATGCAATTCACGACTGGACTTCAAAGAGCCCCGACCGTGTTTACTCATGGGCAGTCAACGGCTACCCCGAGGTCAGTGCATACATCCGTATCAAAGCAGGTAAGTCAAGAGCAGGCAGAGGCGAGTACAAGCGTGCAATGCCCTTCTTCACAATGCGCTTTGATAATTTCGACAGTGCACTCGGTATCCTTATGCAGACTGCAGATATGCTTGAATCCGTCAAGGCAGGCAAGCTCATCATGGACGGTGCACCCGAATTCGGTGCACAGCTTGGTGACTTTATGATGCAGGTCGGTGCTTACGCACAGGGTTAATATTAAGAAAGGTACAGGGCGACGCATTATACGTTGCCCTGTAAGTGTGATAAAAAATGAAAGTATTTATGATTGGCGGCACAGGCCTTCTCGGCTGCGAAGCTGCAAGAATTTTTATTGAGAGAGGTCATCAGGTAAAGAGCGTTGCTCTTCCCCCTCTCCCCGAAGGAGCTCCCATCCCCGAAGAGATGGAAATCGAGCTTTGCAACCTCTATGAAAAGAGCGACGAAGAAATCAAGGAAATGATGACAGGTTGCGACTGCTTCGTTTTCGCTGCAGGCGTTGACGAAAGAGTTGAGGCTCCCGCTCCCGTTTACGATCTCTACTACAAATGCAACATCGCTCCTCTTAAGAGACTTCTTCCCATCTGTAAGGAAATCGGTATGAAGAATGCTGTTATTCTCGGCTCTTACTTTGCATATCTTGCAAAGGAGCGTCCCGATATGAAGCTCACAGAGAAGCATCCCTACATCCGCAGCAGAATCGACCAGGAAGAGGTTGCATTCTCCTATGCTGACGAGAACTTTGACGTTGCTGTTCTCGAGCTTCCCTACATCTTCGGCACACAGCCCGGCAGAAAGCCCGTTTGGGTTATTCTCATCGAGCAGATCAAGATGATGGATAAGCTTCCCTTCACAATGTATCCGGGCGGCGGTACAGCTATGCTTACAGTCCGTCAGGTCGGTGAGGTTATCGTCGGTGCAGCTGAGAAGTCCAAGGGCGCTAAGGCTTGGCCCATCAGCATGTACAACCAGACATGGAAGGAATTCCTCAAGATCGTTTACGCAGCACGCGGTATGGGCGAAAACCGCAAGATTGTCAGCGTTGCTCCCTGGATGATGCGTATGGGTCTCGGCGGTGTCAAGAAGGAATACGCTGAAAAGGGTATCGAAAGCGGTATCGATATCGACGGACTTGCAGACATTATGGGTCTTAACCTCTTTATCGACCGCAAGTACTCCGAAGAGCTCGGTGCTACCGAGGACGATATCAAGGCTGCTATCTTCGATTCAATCAAGGTCAGCCAGGCTTCCTATGACGGTAAGGTCAAGCTCCTTGAAATGAAGGGCGAATAAGGTGCGAAACGCACACTAAATGCCTCAATGAAGTGCATATACTATTAATCATTGATAAAACGAGATAAAGTATATGCCACAAAGCAACGTGACGGTGCGAAACGCACACTAAATGCCTCAATGAAGTGCATATACTGTTAATCATTGATAAAACGAGATAAGTTTTATTAACCAAACAGGTCAGCTTCCTTTTACGGAAACTGACCTGTTATTTTTATCACATATTCTCTTCTATCGCCTTATTTACAGCCTCACGCTTTGAGAGCATTGCCTCTATGCCTTTTTCGTAGTTTGTAAAACCGAGAGGCTCGCCCGTACGGTTTTCTATAAGCTTGAGTGTTTCGTCGTAGCCGATTTTGCTTTCAAGCAGCTTGAGTGCTCTCATATCCTGGAACGCATCGTAGAACACCTTATATCTGAGTGATACTATAGGCTGACCGTTTTCACCGGGATAAAGCACAAACGCATCGCCTGAGGGGAATGCTTCGCCTGCATCAGTTTCTTCAAACGGATTTATATGACGCTTTGAGTACTGCGAATACCAGAAATTAAAGCCCCACTGCAAAAAGCCGACGCAGCCGAATTTATACAGCTGTAAACCGAGAATACGGTTGCGGTAAGACGGCATTGCCATAAAGCGGTTTGACGTGCCCTTATACTGACCGCAGCAGTAATACGTCCAGAAGCTCGGCACCTTGCCATAGAACTTATCTGCATGGTCAAGTGAGGGTACGGGAGTTTTTACAAGACCCTTTTTATAGAACTTGAAATCGCTCAGCGCATCAAGTGTTTTATAATCGGGGAAAAGCTTTGAAACAAGGCGGCTTGCCTTTGCGTAAGGTCTTACCTGCATATCATTCGGCTCATCCGAAACGTGAAGCCAGCACTTTTCTTTCATACCGTTTGACTCAAGGTAAGCATCAAGTGCTACGGCAAACTGCTCAAGGAACCTGACGTATTCCTTACCGCCTGCACGGGTTTTCCAGCCAAAGAGCTGTTTACCGTTTACGTCAACAATCTTCGGTGCGTGCTTTGCACCCCACTGTGTAAACAGATGAGAAAGCTCAAACCATTTCATACCGCATCTTTGTGCGGTTTCAAACCAGCGTGTAAGCTTATCAAATCCGAAGCTGTACTCACTCTTACCTGTTACTGTAACGTCAACAAGCTGCATTGTCGGTCTTTCACCGCCTACAGCCGTATCAAGCGGAGGTGTAAAGAGCGGAGTGAGAATCATATTAAGTCCGTGTGCATTACCTACACGCATATAGTTTTCAAGTATCTGCCAGTGCTCTTCACTGAAAGCGTCAACTTTATACCACGTTGCAAGGCAGTCACAATGGAACCAGTTTGTGTGAATCAGCTCCTGCTCAGGCAACACCGCATTTATAACCTTAACGCTGATTTCAGCCTTGCCGACTTCATCGTTGTCTTCATTAAAGAGAGTAACAACGATATTATTTGTGCCTGCAGACTTTGCTTCAAGCTCAAACCACACTGAGCACCAACCGCCGTTTACAAACTCAACCTCACCGTTTTCACTCGGATAAAGCACATCGGGATAGTAACCGTCAGGCGAAGTTATGATATCTTCATCGTGGTCTTTATAATACGGCATCTTCGAAGGGACAAAGCCGATATTGTATGAGTTGACGTTTACCGACTCAGCACCGTCAACCGTAAGCCTGAGCTGTTCATCGGTATTTATCGCAAGCTGAAAGCTTGCACGCTCACCTATGAGCATTGAAAGGCTGTTTATTTCGTAAAAATTCCCGTCACACTGCGGAAATATTTTTTCAAGTGAGGATACTACTTTAACCTGTGTCATTTTTAACCCTCCATATACATTACGCTGAAGCAATGCGACCTGATTTTATACTGCAATGCTTTTTCACGGAAGTATGCACCCGTTATCGCCTTACCGCCTACGGTCATACGCTCTACGTATCCTACAGACGAATTTACTGCAGCGTCGTGCTTTTCAATTTTAATCCAGGTTGAAGGATCACCTGTCAGCTCAACGCCAAGGTTAGCCTTCATAAGTGCTTTGAAATCCTCTGCAGATACGGTATAGGTTGTCTTATAGCGTGCGCAGTTTTTATCAAGCGGGCTGTCGACCGACTTTTCGAGGTACGGATATTTATTTCCGCTCCATACTGTAGAGGCTTTTACCGTTTTGCCTGCAGACATCGCATAAAACGTTGCCATTATCGGCTGACCGTCGTATGACAGATATTCACCAAGCACTGATTTTACTGCAGTTTCTATAGCACTGCCTTCATACTTGTAGCTTGTGTTGAACGCGTGCATTGAAGCAGAGAGATTGAATTTATAGCGTTTTGCGTAAGTATAAAGTGCAACCGTCTGAGCCTTGAAAGCTTCAGCAGTCGAGCTGTTGCAGCCCGAGCCTATTTCGCCTGCCACACTGCGGCACAGATACTCAATAATCGGGTAATCCTTACCGCCGAATTTTATGGTTTCGGGCATAAGGGGGTCATTCTTTACAAGCTGTGTACCCGGGTAATAGTGAAGCAGAATATTTGTATAAGAACTGCCCTGCTTTGAGTAAGCGAGTGCACCCTCCTGGCTCATACCTACGCCGTGACCGTAGCCGTATACCACAAACACAAAATCGCCGTCTGCCTTGGCATTATTGTCTGCCGGCTTTGCAGTTGTTGAAGTCTTTACTGTGGTGACTACTGCCGCTGTAGTAGTCGGTTTTCTGGTAGTTGTAGGTCTGACAGTTGTTGTCGGCTTTGCCGTTGCTTTTTCTGTAGCTTTCTGAGCAGTTGTACCATCCGACTCCTCAAGCGGCGGCAGCACACCAAGCTCAGTTGTAGATTCCTGCGTAGTATCCGACTCATGCTCATTGACGTCAGTTGTCGAATCTTCGGAAACAGAGGTTTCTTCATCTGTAGTAAAAGTATAGTCGTCAGGGAAAACAAGCAGGGAACCGCTTTCGGCGGCGGCTCCCTGAGAATAGTAGCTTGCAAAACTGCTGACTGCAGCCTCTTTATTTTTTTCTGCATTTTCATATCCGCTGAACGCAAAATATCCGACAAAAGCAAGAAGAATAGCAAGCAGAACGTAGAGGATAGTTCTCAGCCCTCTCCTCTTCTTGTGCTTTTTCTCCAGAACTGTGGGAAATTCAAATTCTTCAACAGGCTCAGCAGTAAAAGGCTTGTCCTGCTCCGACTCGGGAACAGGTGCACCGATGGTGTTGCACTTTTCACATATCATATCCATCAGCAGTTCAATAGATGCTGAAACAAGCTCATCCGGTGTTTCGCCCGGCTGAGAAGCAAAACGGAGCACACGTGAAGCATTTTTGTCTGCAAGTGCAACGTAAATATTATACTTGCGTTCGCCACTTTCCTGCGAGTTGCCTGTATAAACGTTTGATACGGCTGCACCGAATGCATCTTCTTCATCGGGTATTGCGTAGCGTGCAAGGTCAGCTATGTAGCTGCGCGGAGCTTCAGTTCCACGCTCTGCCGTATGCTCGGTAAAGACAAACGTATCTTTTATAACCTCTTCGCCGCACATATCCTTTACCATCTCGCAGGAAGGTGTTGAGGCAAAGTAGACCTTCATCTTCTTCAGCTTCAGCAGCTCAACTGCTTTTTCTGCACAGCTCGGCACAGACTTTACATCTGACGTCTCATCAGTTTCAGGATTCTCAGCTATCCCGGGTTTCTGTATGATTTCAATACCTTCCTCAGTAAAATACGGAAGCACACCCTCCTTGAGCTGGTCTTCAACCCTGAACTTATCAAGGGGAAGCATAACAAAATGCTGTCTGCCCGAACGGATTGCAAAGCCTGAATACAAGCCGTCATCCGAAAGAAATACGCTCGCATTCTCGGGCATAGCACAGTGAAGTGAAAGCTGCTGAGCATCGAGATCAACCATATCGCCTATACGGGCTCTGACACTTGAATCAAGCTGAGTTTTTATATGCATAGCACGCAGTATTGCAACCTTAGCCTTGGAATAAACCGAAGGCTCTGCACCTACTGCAACTATATCGCTGTTTGCAAAAGCATCTGAAAGAGCGGTTGAGACCTGTGCCATAGAGCCACAAAGCCTGAAGTCACATCTGCCCACCGCTGAAAAGGAGCTGCGGATTTTATCCGCCGCAGACTGGACGGTTTCAGCGCCGCTGATATTCAGTGCAATAAAACTGATATTCATTATCGGTAAACAATCCTTTCAAAGTTGTTACGACGGCTGCCATTTGTAAGCCGAAGCATACGGATTTTTAATTCCGTTTTCTTTATAATACGCTGCAGGATATCTCGGATTTTCGTTTGTAATAACGTTGCCGCTCACCTGCTCGCTCTCACCCGGTCGCACCATACGGGCCATAATCACAAGACGGGCTTCGTCAAACTCATAGCTGCAGGTTGAAAGCGTGAGTATCTTATCCGAAACGGCTATATCAACCTCGGGCTTATAGATTGCACGCTGGTCGATTTCGCCGAGGAATTTTTCAACCTTTTCGGGTGTTGACAGGTCGGTGAACAGATAGTTGAAAATATATCCGTCGTCACCTTCTGCCGTACCGTTGGTAATAAACACTGCAAAAATTTTCCATTTATAGTCGCCGTATATTGTGTTGAACTCAATTACGGGTGCCTTCTTGTATGTTTCTGCGTCCTTGTACTGAATCAGATTGCCGAACATTTTTGAATCAAGCATATGATGACCGAAAAGCGACGTGTTGTAATTGAGTCTGTCCACGTCGTTGGCACAGTTCATAAACACCGAACCGTATTTGCTGTGCTTGCCGTCAAAGCCACGCTTGAGGTATTCCTTGTTATCCTCACCCTGAACAACGGGCAGAGAAATATCAACACCTTCAATATTTATCCAACCGACAAGATCTGGATTTTTTGCATAAAGCTCAGCATACTTATCAAGCATACCTTCGGGAAATTCTACGTCGGGGTATTTTTCTTTAAGTGAAGCACTGTCGGCAACAGCGTTGTTTTCGCCTACCATTTCCTCGAGCTTATTCATCTGAGCCGAGGTTGAAATCGGCTGGATTACAAAGCTGTTGAACAGATATACAGCCGCACCGAGGAAAGCCAGCACGCAGGCAATCATCACGGCTTTTCTGATTTTATCCGTAAGAGCATCGCTCTTCTGCGGTATAAAGTTACCTGCAAGAAAGCCCTCTTTCTTCGAGCCTTTGCCCTCTGATGCTTTATAGTTTTTTGAGAATCCGGTTATGGCAGACATCTCGTTCTTGCCACTGTCCTTCTTCTCACGTGCAGTCTTTTTTCTGTCTTTAAGCGACTTCTTTTTGGTTTTTGCAGATTCTTCAGCCTCAGCAGGCTCTGTGTCATCTGCATCAAAAATCATACCGCTGTCGGGATCGAACTCAAAATCCGTAAAATCAGACGGAGCAATATATCCGCCTGCCATAACGTCTTTTTCAGGCTCGGCATAAACTTCCGTATCGTCGGTATATTCATCCTCAACCTCAGGCTCGGGATTCGGCAAAGCTACTTCAGGCTCGGCAATTTCCTCTGCCACAACAGCCTCGGGCTTATAGAAAAGTGTCTCATCCAAAGCACTGTCAAGCCACGAATCGTCAAAGCTGTCAATATCGGGAACACTTTTCGCACCGTCTGCGCTGAAAATATTAATATCATATGAGTAGTCCGGCTCGGGTTCGGGTTCCGGCTCGGGTTCGGGCTCGGGTTCGGGCTCTTCACATTCAACCGCCTGCTCGTCAAAGCTGAATCCTTCTTCGGCTTCAGTTTCTTCTTCCTGTACCTCAGGCTCTTCTGCAGGAGCTTCAACAACCTGCTCAGCCTCTTCGGCAGGCTCTTCCTGCATTTCTTTTACTTCTTCTGTCTGCGGCTCAGCCTCAACCTCAGGCTGAGGCTCCGGCTCAGATTTATGCGGCGGAGCAGCAACCGTATCGCCTTCGTCTATAGTCTGATATTTTTTAAGCAGTTCGTCAAACCTGGCGCTTCTTGTGCCAAACTGACCGAATGCGTTATTCTCGTCTGCCATAGAGCTTACTCGTCCCTTTCCTGAAAATGCTGTATGACCATATGCAGGGCATTTGATGCCGTAACATATCTGTTGTATTCTCTTGAATCAATGCTTCTGCCCGTTCTGACCTCACGCACGTACGTGCTGTCTGAACAGGAAAAGCCTATATATGCAAGACCTACGGGCTTATCTTCAGTGCCGCCACCGGGGCCTGAGATTCCCGTAACACTGATACCGATATCGGCACCTGAAACACGTCTTACACCATCTGCCATTTCAGCGGCAGTCTGTTTGCTTACCTCTGTATACTGCTCTATAGTCTCACTTCTGACACCGAGCAGTTTCATTTTGACTTCGTTTGAGTATGACACTATGCCGCACTCAAAAACCTCGGATGAACCGGGCACGTCGGTGATACGCTTTGCGATGTAGCCGCCCGTACAGCTTTCTGCAAGGGCGATTTTTTTGCCGTTTTCTCTCAGCAGCTTCACTACTGTCTGCTCAAGATTCAGCGACTGAGTCGAATAGATATATCCGCCTATTTTTTCACGTATCTTTTCTATTGTTTTATCGCACATCTGCTCTGCTTTTTCTTTGGTTTCTGCTTTTGCAGTAACTCTCAGCAAAGCTTCACCGTCTTTTGCATAGGGTGCTACCGTCGGATTCTCACCGTCAAGAAGCTCTGCTACACGCTGAGCCATATCAGACTCACCTATGCCGAAAGTACGCACCTGCTTTGAAAGGATTACACCACCCGTTTTCTCTGCAAGAAAGGGCTTGACCTCGTTTTCAAACATCGGCTTGAGTTCTCTCGGAGGACCCGGCAGCATAATGACGGTTTTACCGTCTTTTTCTACAGCACAGCCGGGAGCCGTACCGTTGCGGTTTGCAAAAACGATACCGTCCTTGGGCACGTACGCCTGCTTTGCATTGCTTTCAGGCATCACGATACCCTTTTTAGCAAAAAAGCTTTTTATTTCATCGAGAATATCTTCATCGAGCACAAGCTCAGCACCCATTAAATCACAGCTGATTTCCTTTGTAAGGTCGTCTGCCGTAGGACCGAGACCGCCTGTAAGAATTACGAGGTCACTGCGTGAAACAGCCTTTGAGATACACTCTCTCATACGCTCGGGGTTGTCGCCCACTACCTGCTGATAATGGACGGCTATGCCCATAGAAGCAAGCTCCTGAGCAAGGTACTGAGCATCTGTATTCACAATGTCACCAAGCAGCAACTCCGTGCCGACACCGATAATCTCACAGTTCATAAAAAACGTTCTTTCCGTTAATTGATAATAATCTTTCTCACGCCTGCAACCGCACGCTCAACAAGTGCATCAACATCGAGCCTTGACTCAGCCTCGATTACGTCGGGCAGTTTCGGACGTGTGCGGGGATGACGCGGTGTAAACACCGTACAGCAATCCTCAAACGGAAGAATTGAAATTTCAAACGTATCAATCTTCCTTGAAATTGAAATAATTTCGTCCTTATCCATACCTATAAGCGGACGGAAAACAGGCATTGTTGCCGCCTCATCCGTACAGGCAATCGCACCGAGTGTCTGGCTTGCAACCTGACCGAGACTCTCACCTGTGATGAGTGCACCGCAACCTGTGTGCGAAGCAATCTGCTGTGCGCAAAGCACCATCATACGTCTCATAATAATCGTAAAGAGGTCTTCGGGGCACTTGTCACGGATTGCCTCCTGAAACTCGGTAAACGGTACGACGCTAAGCTCAATTCTGCCCGAGTAGCGTGCAACCTTACGGAGAAGGTCGTGCACCTTCTGCTCTGCTCTCTCGCTTGTATAGGGCGGAGAAGCAAAGTGAATTGCAGTAAGCTCAATACCACGCTTTGCCATCATCCAGCCTGCAACCGGGCTGTCGATACCGCCTGATACCATAAGTGCCGCTCTGCCTGCAGAGCCTACGGGCATACCACCAGCACCCTTGAGCTGGTTTGCGTGTACAAATATATCGTTATCTCTTACCTCGACAGTGACGGTAAGCTCGGGGTTGTGCACGTCAACTGCGAGGTGAGGATATTCGTCAAGAAGTCTTTCACCGAGAAGCAGACAGATTTTCGGTGAATCGTAAGGAAACTTCTTATCGGAACGCTTTGCGCAAACCTTAAAGGTTGAAGCGCTGAGAAGCTGATCCTCAAGATACTTGCCGGTTTCCTGAAGCACAAGCTCAAAATCTTTTTCGAGCTTGAGTGCACGGGAAAAGCCTGCTATACCGAAAACGCGTGAAAGGCGGTCAACTGCCTCTTCAAGGTCAACACCGTCCTCACCCTCAACCTTTATAGTAGACTGAGAAGGAGTAAAGGTAAATGCACCGAGGTCGCTGAGCTTGCGGCGCATATTTTTAATCATAATATCTTCGAACGTGCGGCGATTGAGACCCTTGAGGGCAAGCTCGCCGTTTTTAATCAAAATTACTTCTTTCATTATATGTCCTTTATATTGTTATTATAAATTTATTTCTTTTTTCTGAGCGTATTCACACCGTTTTCAAGTGCACACAGTAACATATCAATTTCTTCGCGCGTTGTAAACCTTGAAAAGCTTACACGCAGTGCACTGTCAATTCTCTCGGGTGCAATACCCATTGCCGTGAGCACCTTGCTGCGATGACCCTTGGCACAGGCAGAGCCGCCCGAAACGTACACACCTGAATCGGAAAGATAGTTGAGCATCGTCTGCGAAGGATGTCCGATTGCAGATATATTAACTATATAAGGCAAGGCATCCTCACCCGAATTTATCACTATACCGTTTATCTTGCCTGCTTCCTGAACAAAGTAATCACGCAATGCGGTTGTTTTCTCAAGCTGAGCCGTAAGGTCGGGTAATTCTTCAACTGCACCGTGCAGACCCATAATTGCAGGCATAGGCTGAGTGCCCGAATATATCTTACCCTCCTGACCGCCGCCGAAGATATACGGTGCAAGCCGTACATCCTTGCGAACGTAGAGGAAACCGACACCCTTGGGGCCGTTGATTTTGTGAGCACTTGCACTCATCAGGTCAACGCCGAGCCTTGACGGCTTTATCGGCAGCTTGCCGTAAGCCTGTATGGCATCGCAGTGAATCAGTGCAGGTGCACCGGCTCTTTTTACTGCAAGCCTTGCCGTCTCAACAGGCATTATACTGCCGACCTCGTTGTTGACGTACATAAGGCTTATGAGAATTGTCTTTGAATTCACAGCCTGCATCAGCTCGGATTTGTTGATTTTTCCGTATTTGTCAACCTTCAGGTAAATTACCTCAAAGCCCTCTTTTTCAAGCTGAGTCATACATTCCGAAACGCTCGGATGTTCAACGCAGGTAGTAACAATTCGGTTACCTCTGCGTCTGAGTGCGTGAGCCGCACCGAAAATTGCGGCATTGTTTGCAAGCGTACCACTGCCGGTAAAAACTATTTCCTCCGCCTCACACGAAAGTGACTTTGCAACTGCCGCCCTTGCCGCATCAAGCTGACGCTGTGCCGCAGTGCCCGCACTGTGAAGTGATGACGGATTACCGTAATATTTGTTTATCGCTTCGACCATTCTTTCCTTTGCCGAGGAGCACAGGCAGGTCGTAGCGCTGTTATCAAGATAAGCTTCCATTGTAAATGCTTTCCCCCTGCAGTAAATTTTGTACGGAATAAAAAATTACTCCATTTACATTATACTGCAAAGCTTTATTTTTGCTGCCAGAGTGCGACAATTTTACCGACTACCGCATCCTCCTCAAAGGTTACGGTCATATCGAGCCTGTCCGAATCAAAATACATCATTCTGCCGTCGTAGCCTACGAATGCGGCTGCAGATTTATATGCACCGTCATAGTAAACTATACCGTCACCGCTGACAATATCGAATTCGTTTGTCTTTCTTACAAACCACACGTCAAGCTTTTCGTCCTCGCCCTTTTCGTATACAAGTGCATAGTCGAGCAGAAAAATATCTTTCGGCTCATCTTTTGAGGTGAAGAAAAACGCTGTCAGACTGCCAACAGTAATGACAACTGCGGCAGCAAGAAAAGCAATAATAAATCTTATAAACTTGCCAATTATTTTCATTGTAATATCAGCTCCGAAATCTGGTCTGGAGTATGGCATATAAAGTCCGCACCGTGTGCCTCAAGCTCATCGAGTGTGCCGAAGCCGTAAGACACGCCTACGGAAAAAACGCCCGCCTGCTTTGCACCCTCAATATCAAACTTTCTGTCGCCTACCATTGCGGCAGTTGCATTATCTGCACCGAGTGCTGACAGAGCAGCTGTGATAAGGTCGTACTTGGTGGGCTCGGGCTTACCGATAACGGGTGCACTTATAAAGTCAAAATATTTTTCCAGCTCAAAATGGCACAGCAAACGCTTTACAAATTCACCGGGCTTTGACGATGCGATTGCAAGCTTTATGCCTGCCGCAGAAAGCTCTGCAAACACGTCGGTAATGCCGTCGTAAAGGTCACATTTAAGCAGTGCACCTGCACGGTAAACCTCGCGGTATTTTGCAACCATCCGGCGTGCTGTGTCCTCATCGTGGCAGTAAAGCATAAAGCTGTCGAACAGCGGAGGGCCGAGATAGGTATGCAGTTTCGCTTCGTCAGTCTCATCGTATCCGAAAGCGTGAAGAGCCTCAAGAATGCAGAATCTGACACCTCTGAACGTGTCGGCAATCGTGCCGTCAAAATCAAAAATCACTGTTTCAAAACGCTTCTCCATCTTTCCTCCGACCCGACAAATTTTGCTAAAAAAACACTTTTAGTTATATTTATAGACATATATAAGCATTATACCACAACTTATAGCATATGGGTATAGCAAATTCAAAAAAATTATGATAAAATATATACAATCTGTGCAACAAAACCCAATAAAAATTACACTATTTGTATGAGCGGCTCAAAATTTACCAAACCAAAGGCGGTGACAGGATGAAGGACAAAACTGCACAGCTTGCTAAGCGGGCATCAAAAGGAGATGTCTCTGCATTCGGTGAGCTTTATTCGCTTTTCGCGGGTGAGATGTACCGCTATGCGCTATACAGCCTCGGCTCAAAGGAAGCGGCACAGGATGCGGTGCAGGATACCGCACTCGAAGCATTCAAAAACATTGTAAAACTTAAAAATGAATCAGCGGCAAAGGCTTGGTTTTTCGGAATTCTTTATAATGTCTGCAAGCGTTTTCAGCGTGAAAAATACAGAGCTGAATTCACTCCGCTCGAGTTTTGCGAAGAGCTTTCATCCACCGACACGAATGAAAATGCGTTAAACAGTCTTGACCTTATCAGGCTGATTAACACACTCAGCGAGCAGGAGCGTGAAATAGTACTGCTAAGTGCAGTCTGTGGCTACTCGGGCAAAGAGATTGCCGAGGTTACGGGAATACCGCACGGCACTGTACGCTCAAAGCTTTCACGTGCACTTGCAAAGCTGAGAGAGGAAACGGAGGGACGCAAATGAAACGAAATGATAAAGACAACGCAGAATATATACGCAGTAAATTAAATCCGATTGACGAAAAAATCACTCTGCCCGATGAGCTTTCGGCAGAGAATATAACAGCACTCGTCAGCGGCAAGGAGCAAAAGAAGAGCAAAAAAGGTAAGATAATCGCACTTAAAACAGTGAGCTCCGTTGCGGCGGCAATAATTCTCGCCTTCGGTATAGGTGCGGCGGTAAGACACTTTACCAAGCCCGCAATTGACAAAATGCCTGAAGAAATCGAACAAGCTGTCACACCGCTTTCAAACAACACAGAGCAGACGATTATCGACTACTTCACAGTACTCAAAGCAGAACACGATGATAATAAATTTCACTACTTTGTAGAAGGTGCAGTAAACAACGCTCTTGATTTCGGAGCAAAAGCCGAGGACGAGGCAATGCCCGAATCGGAAATGTTTATCGAAGACAGTATGGCAACCGATACAAATACATCAGCTACAGGCTCTTCGCACGGCACAACAAACGTGCAGGTGCAAGGCATTGACGAGGACGACATAATCAAAAACGACGGCAAGTATATCTACGTGCTCAGTGATTCGTCTGTCAAGATTATAGATGCCGGAAATATGAAGCTTATGAGCAAAACCGACTTTGAGTCACGAGGCTCAAACGGTATGTATATTTACAAAAATACTCTCGCTGTAGTCGGTCACGATTATACCGAGGCAAATCAGACGATACTTGAAATTTACGACATAACCGACAAATCAAAGCCGGTGCTTATCAACGAAATATCGCAGGACGGCGGCTATTTTTCAAGCAGACTTATCGGCGGCAAAGTTATTCTTCTTTCACAGTTTTACGTTTATCCCGAGAATATCAACCTCACCGAGGGTTACGCTGTCTATGACGATATCGCACCGAGCGTTACCGTCAACGGAGCAAACGAGCACCTTGCACCCGATATGATTACAATTCTGCCTCAGCAGAAAAACTACTCCGAAGCTTATACCGTTATGACAACGGTTGACCTGGACTCCGACAAATTCAAACCCATAACCTCAGCCGTACTCGGCACAGGTGACAACGTATACTGCACAACTGAAAATCTCTACGTCTGCGACACAGTATATAACTATAAAGCCTACACGCAGAACAGCTTTTCTTCATCGGTCGAAAACGTTGGCCCTACCACAAAAATTCACCGCTTTTCAATCAAGGACGGTACTATCCGCTCAGAAGCTACAGGCGAAGTTGACGGCAGAATGCTCAACCAGTTTTCGATTGACGAAAAAGGTGAATATATAAGAGTTGCCACAACAGGTACAGCAAACTCAGTATTCGTGCTGAATAAAAACCTCAAAAAGATATCGGAAATCACAGGTATCGCAAAGGGTGAAACGATTCAGTCCGTAAGATATATCGGCGACTACGGCTACGTAGTAACTTTCCGCCAGACTGACCCGCTGTTTGTAATTGATTTTGGGGATATGAAAAATCCCAAAATAGTTGGAGAATTAAAGATTCCCGGCTTTTCAAGCTACCTTCATCCGTTCAACGGCTACCTTGTCGGTATCGGTACAGACGGTGATGATTTCGGCACAACGGATGCACTTAAAATATCACTGTTTGATATAAGCGACCCGACAAAGCCACAGGAAATTGACCGCTTTAAAATTGCACACGCTTATGCAGAAACAGGACACAAAACCGTAATGGATTGCAGTGAAAAGGATATTCTCGGTTTTATCTATTACGACAACCGCACAGGCGATTCACAGCTTGCCACACTCAGAATAAAGGAAGGTAAAATAGAGCATATAGGCAGCTACACCAACAGAAAAGAGGGTGAAAGCGAAAGCGGCACTGTGTACACTCCCGATGGCGGCGAAGAGATAATTATGTACGATAAAACTATGTATTCAACCTTTGCAATAAGGCGTGCAACCTATATCGGCAACACCCTCTACACTATATCCGAGCACCGAATCTGCTCCTACCCGATAGAAGGCGGAAAGGCTATAGCAGCGCTGGACTTTTAATCAATTCGGAATTAAGAATTAGGAATGCGGAATTATCGTTAAACTCTACCTGCATAAAAAAACCGACTGTGTGAAATTAATCACACGGTCGGTTTAATTATTTCGTTAAGACACAGGCATAAATCTATCTCGGTGTCTCAATCTTTATCTGTGCAGCTCAGTTAGCTGAGGTATTAAAAAACTGGGGGAGATAATCCTTGTGTGCTTCCTTCATTTCGTTGAAGCAGTTGAGAGCCTTCTCCCAGTCGCCTACGAGAGGATGTACAAGAAGAGCGTTGAGAGCAGCCTCGTTTGAACCTGTCTTTGCAGCCTCAACTGTGTAGCGCTCATACTCCTTGACAATGCTCATAAGACCGATGATGTGGCGGTTGTTGATTTCGCCAAGGTCAATCGGCTCTGCACCATTCTTGCCGATGCGAGCAGGTACTTCGATAACGTCGTCGGGCTTGAGGAAGGGAAGAGTGTTGCCGTTCTTGATGTTGACAACCTGGACGTCGCCGACATCGTTTGCAATAGCGTTGATGAGTGAAACAGCAACAAGTGAGTACTTGTGGCCGCCACGCTGGTCAAGCAGAGCAGGCTTTACATACAGACCTTCGTCGGAGTACATCTCGAGAAGCTCCTCTTCGATTTCCATACACTTCTGTGCACGGCTCTTCTCACCCTTGAGAAGATACTCGAGCTTTGCATTACGGCAGTAGTAGTACTGAAGGTATGATGAGGGAAGAGCGTGAATAGCAGCAAGAGTCTCGAGTGAGAAGCCGTCATCCTTGATGTTAGCCATAACCTTCGGAGAGAAGCCGTTTGCGATAAGCTCGTCAATCTTCTCCTCACCGTCAACCTTGACGGATGTCATCCAGCTCAGGTGATTAAGACCGACGTACTTGATTTCTGCATCGTCACCGACAATTTCCTTTGTATCGTCAAGCATATCAATCGGCACGTTGCAAAGACCGATACACTTTACGTTTGTGTTGTTGAGCACGTACTCTGTAACAATACCTGAGGGATTTGTGAAGTTGATAAGCCATGCATCGGGGCAGATTTTTTCAATCTTCTCGCAGATGTTCTTCATAACGGGAATTGTACGAAGAGCCTTGAAGAAGCCGCCGATACCTGTTGTTTCCTGACCGATGAGACCGTACTTGAGCGGAATTGTTTCGTCAAGATGTCTGCAGGGAAGCTTACCTACACGAATGTGTGTAACAACGAAATCTGCACCCTGAAGTGCTACGTCAAGGTCGTCTGTAAGTACTGTTTCGCAGTCAATGCCTGCAGCCTTGAGCATACGGATGCAAAGGTTGCCGACAATATTTCTCTTGCGGTCATCAATATCCATAAAGGAAATCTTCTTGAGCTTGAGTGAATCTCTTGCCTGAAGGAAGCCGTCAACAAGCTCGGGGCAATATGTACTGCCTGAACCGATAACGCAAACGTTAATTTCTTTCATATCTATATACCTCCTGTGGTTTAATTACTTTGCATAGTCCTGAAGAATCCAGTTGATACAACCGAATACGGGAGCAGCTGTGAGCTTCTTGAAGCAGAGCTTCTTGCTTGTGAGCTTGCCTGCCTTTTCAATCATAAGGTCAACGTACTCTTCACTGGGGAGCTTTGTATGGATTGAGCCTGCAAGCACAACCTCAACCTCATCGTCAAAGTCGAGCTGATTTGCGTGAGCTGCAATAAGGTAAGCACCGCGTGTTGCAAGTGCATCGATAGCAGCCATAACGGGCTTATCGCCGAGCTTTGCAGCAGCAAAGAAGAAGTCGAGAAGACGCATTACAAAGCGTGACATCTGCTCCTCATCCTCGTACATAGCAACAGTTGCGAGGAAATCTTCCTTTGACTTGATATTAAACTCCTCAAAGAACATATCAGTCATAGCTGTCTTTTCAACGTTAAGCATTACGTCATCATAAATGATGCGGTATGCAGTGATAGCAATCTGATGACCGCCGCCGATATCGCCGGAAAACTCGCCGAGACCTGCAAGCTGACGCATTGTGCCCTTGCGGTCAATAGCGTTACAGCACATACCTGTGCCCATATTGTAGCCGATAGCCGCACCTGTTTCACTGCCTGCCTTTACGCCGAGGAAGCCGTCGTTGAAAATCTCAAAATTCTTAAGACCCTTTTCTCTGAGCTTCTCGCACATAATGTCGTACTGATAGGGGTGGTCGATACCTGCAAGACCCATAAGTGTGAAGCTGACGTCATCAAGTATGATGCCGTGCTTTTCAACAAGAGCGGTGAGACCGCCCCAGATAATTGCAGAAGCCTCATCAAAAGAGCCTTCCATATTCTCGTGGTTACTGCCGGGAGTCTTTACCTCGTCGAGAGTTTCCTTGTTTTCGTTAAAGAGTGTGTAGACGGTTTTTGTACCGCCGCCGTCAACGCCAATGTAAAACATAATCTGTATTTCCTTTCTGCTTTAATTATTCAGCTGTTTCTTCTTTAATATCATAATACTCGGGGCAGATTTCGTCAAGACAGTATCTGCCTCTGCGATACGGCTCTCTGTCAATCCACATACCGTTTGTGAAATCGGGGAATGCAACCGGGTGACTGCCCATTGCTATAGACTGCTCTGAAAGGCAGGTAACAGCCATCCATGCAGCAGTATCGTAAACGTCAATCGGAGGCTTTGTGTCATTGAGAGCTGCCTCGGCAAATGCGGAGAGAACAAGGAAGTCCATACCGCCGTGACCTGCCTCGTGAACACCCTTCTGGAAATACTCTTTCCACAGCGGATGCTCAAACTCTTCGATATAAGGCTCAACACGCTCAAACTCGTGCTGAGGTGAACGGCCCTCAATATAAATCTGGTTGTCGTCTTCTGTGTACATACCCTTTGTGCCGTCAATACGGTAACCTCTTGAGTAGGGTCTGGGCAGTGAGCACTCGTGAGTGAGGAGGATTGTTTCACCGTGAGCACACTTTATCATTGTTGTGACAACGTCACCGAGTGTGAAATCGTAACCGCAAAGGTCATATTCCTCGCCCTTGTTGTCCTTGATCCACTGGTTGAGACCTCTTGCCTTGCTGGACATTGAAACAACGGATACCATTCTGTTGCCGCGGTTGATATCAAGAAGCTTACAGATCGGACCGAGCTGATGAGTCGGGTAAACCTCACCGTCACGGTTCATAAAGTTGTAAAGTCTGCCGTGTCTGTTTTCTCTGCCGAGAACGATTTCATCGCGAAGGTCGTGCTGATATGCACCCTGAGTATGTACAACCTCGCCGAAAAGACCCTGACGCTTCATATTGAACAGAGCCATCTCGAAGCGGTCGTAACAGCAGTTTTCAAGAAGCATACAGAACTTGCCTGTCTCCTCACTTGTGCGTACAAGCTCCCAGCATTCTTCAATGCTTGCGGCACCGCCTACTTCCATACCTACGTGCTTGCCTGCCTTCATACAGTCAACAGCTATACGGGAGTGAGTAATCCATGTGGTTGAAATCATAACCGCACCGATATCCTCACGCTTTATCATCTCTTTGTAATCGGTATAGCCGTCGGGTCTGAAGCCGCACTCTTCTTCAAAGCGCTTTACCATATTGTCAACTCTGTCCTGATAGAGGTCACAGACAGCGACAATCTCAACGCCTTCAACGCTCTGAAGCTCAAGAGCCATACCTGAACCTCTTCCGCTGACGCCGATTACGGCAAACTTGATTTTTTCTGACATATTTTTATTCCTCCGAAAATTATTTGAAAATTTTATGAAAGCTCTTTCTGAATCTGTTCAGATAAAGAGTTATAAACTTGGTAAGCATTATATCGTAAGCAACGAAAACTATGTTTGCCAGTGCAAGCAGAATAAATATGCTGTATTTACCGAACTCAGCCATTTCGTCAAACGGAATGCCGAGCACGTAGGTCGTAAACCAATACCCTGCTACGGTTGAAGCATTGAAAATCAGCAGCTTGACTACCCACTCAACAACAATTTTCAGGTGCTTTTCAAGCCCCGATTTTATTATTGGGTAGTAACCGAAAAACGCCACGTAAAACACAGCCGCCTCTTTGTCGGGCACAATGAAAATGCTCAGTAAACTTACCGCAACATATACAAAGAATGCCCATCGCTTATTTATCTCAATAACCATAAGAATAAGCAGTGCACCTGCCGCCAGAGGCAAAGCATAGGTCATAAACGGTATTATGCCTGTCAGCAGCATTAGCGTTACGCTGAGTGCACTGACAATACCGCCAAGAGCTGTTTTTGATGACTGTTTCATTCCGTCACCTCAACAGCACCTTATAAGGTCACAGCCAACGCACTCGCAACAGCAATCCGCACAAAGCAGAGCCTGACACATATCACAGGCAGAACAACCCGAATCTCTGCCCTTGCTTCTTTCGGTGCGGTAACCACCCGACCTGTCGGAATTTATGCTGTTATATGCACGGCTGTATTCTGCGTTTGACGGGTCAAGCTGTACAGCCTGCTCAAAGTTGCGTGCCGCCTCTTCAAGCCAGCCTCTGCGGTGCTGTACCGTACCTTTGAGGTAATACCACTCTGCCGTGCGGTTTGAAACGGGCACACCGTCAAGCAGAGTTTCGGCATCGTCAATTTTGCCGCTTTTTATTTTTGCTCTTATATCACCGAAATCATTCGGTACGTTGTAGGTGTAGGTCGGCTCGCTGTAAGTTCTGCCGCCGTTACCTGTGCGGCTGAGAATTATCTCGTCATAAGCCGCATCAATCTCGCTCATCCTTGCAGGGTCGGGCATTGAACCTGCATCGCTGTATCGCTTTGCAAGCTCACGGTAAGCATTTCTTACCTGGTCGTCACTTGCACCGGGTGTAAGACCTAAAACCTCAAACGGGTCTCTCATTTGCCTCTCTCCTTTTTAATCTGTTCTACCGTGTTGTACATTCCGTCATACACGATGTTTTCGAGTATTTCACCAAAGCGTGCAGGCTTCATTCCCTCAAGCTCTCTTGCAAGCTCGGCGGCTGTAACGTTCAGCACACCCTCGGCATACTCTTCGGTTTCTTTTTCACTTTTACCTATATTATTAAATACATTATATGATGACGTCTTTCTGTCATCGGGCATATCGTCGTATGCATCCGTCAGATAAACCCACCTGCCGACAAGGTAACCTATACGCTCAAGCTTTGCCGCCTTTTCCGAATCAAAGCCGTAAGCCAGAAGTTTACCCATAGCCACAGCCGAAGGGTGAGCTGACACATCAACGCCTGCATCAGACCTTTGCTCGACCTTGCTCTGCTCGTGCATCGCTTTGCCGATAATCTCATCGACCTCGGGGAAAATCCGCCTTGCCTTCTTACGCTTGAGCGAAAAGAAAGGACGCAGAAAACGCTTTAAAAGCCCCTTGAAAAAAGACGAATCGTTTATATCGTCGCACAGCTTGTAATAAACCATTATCATAGCTGCCGCAGCGGCAAAGGCAAGCTCTTTCTCGCCGTTAATGCATTGCTGACATTTCTTTGTCGGGTTAAAGCTGCAGCGTGAATTCTTAAAACCACAGCATTCCTCGGCAAAGGCAAGCCTTGCGAGCGCAAGCATTGTAAAATCGTAATTGAGTGTAAGCCTTGCGAGCTGACCGTAATCCTTACCGATACGCTTACAAAGGGAGCAATAAATGCCTTGGTAAGCCTCGTAATCTTTCACTTTAAGCTCGGGCTTATATATTTTAACATATCCGAACAATTTTATTATTCTCCGATTAATATTGTGCAAACGGAGTGTGCGGCAATTCCCTCGCCGCTTCCGCTGAATCCGAGTCCCTCTTCGGTAGTAGCCTTGACATTTACAAACGAAATATCAACACCGCAGGCTGATGCAATATTCTCTCGCATTTTTTCTATATGCGGTTTGAGCTTGGGTGCCTGAGCAATTACCGTAGCATCGATATTGCCTACCGTATAGCCTGACGAATTTAATCTTTTCACAACCTGCCTGAGCAGCTCAAGGCTGTCGGCATCCTTAAAAGCAGGGTCATTGTCGGGAAACATTCCGCCGATGTCACCCATAGCGGCGGCACCGAGCAAAGCATCGGAAATTGCGTGAAGCAATACGTCCGCATCGGAATGACCGAGCAAGCCCTTTACATATTCAATTTCAACACCGCCGAGGATCAGCTTTCTACCCTCGACAAGTCTGTGCACATCGTAGCCGTGACCTATTCTCAACATTTTACTCATCTCCCAAAAGTGACTCTGCCATAGGAATATCCTCGACTGTCGTAATTTTAATATTTGAGTAAGAGCCTTCTACCATTCTGACCTTACCGCCGCAGATTTCGACAAGGCGGCAATCATCCGTCATATCCTTTGCTTTTTCACCGAGTGACTCCACGCAGGAAACGTAGAGCTTTTTATCAAAGCACTGCGGAGTATGTACAGCCCAAAGAGTAGCTCTGTCGGGCGTGTCGGTGATAAGCGAATTTTCATCCGTAACTTTAATTGTGTCCTTAACCTTTACACCGCAGGCGGCACCGCCGCATTCAAAAGCAGCATCTACCGTGCGGCTGATTATATCCTGCGACGCAAGCGGCCTTGCACCGTCGTGAATCGCAAGCATATCGCACTCTTCACTGCAAGCGGCTATTGCGGCGGCAACGCTTTTCTGCCGTGTTTCACCGCCGGGCACTATACACTTTACCTTTTTATATTCGGCAAGCAGAGCCTTGTATTCATCTATATCTTCTGCTCTTGCCGCAACAATTATTTCATTTATATCAGCGTTTTTTTCAAACGCCTCAACACTGCGGCAAAGCACTGTTTTCCCTTTTATTTTGAGCAGGAGTTTATTGATACCGCCCATTCGTCTTGAGCTTCCTGCGGCAACTATAACCGCACTTACAAAACCTTTATCAGCCATTCTCCCACTCCTTTCGGCAGGATTCCACTGCCGCCTTATACTCATCATACGTCATAAACGTATTTATAAGCTGTAAAAACGATGAGGTGGAAAGACGCTCGGGCAAATCGAGAATTTTTAGCAAAGCTTTTTTCTTTGCCTGCGAATTTTCGCCGCCGCTGAGCCCATCCTCAAACAAATCGGTAACGGTTACTTTTCTGACAGGCTCATGAGTTTCTTCGTAAAACACACCTGCTTTTGCAAGTGCATCCACAAGTGCCTGTGTACGCATACCCTCAACACCGATTTTACCCTCTTTGGATGGAGCATCCTTGCGTTTTTCCTTACCGAGCACGTCGGGGATATAGGCGTGTATCACCTTATCCTTCGGCACGCATCCGCCAAGAAAAGAGCGGATTTTAAAGCCTGCCGAATCGCTGTCGGTCAGAATCAGTATTCCGTTTTTTTCTGCTAGCCGCCTTATTAGGCGCTGTTTTTCTTTATCCTTAAAAATTGCAAAGCCGTCGGTCTGTATAATAGTCGCATCAATAAGCGACTCGAGCCGTATTTTATCGTACTTGCCCTCAACTATGACAGCCTGCTTAATCTTTATCATTACACTAATAGTCCTTAACTTATAAGCATTAAACGGAGCATTAACTCCTCTAAAATTCTTCTCTCATCAAGTGCGGTGCTCTTGAGCCGCATATCGGCATCTGCCAGAATATCAAGGCAGTTGCGTATCTGCTCAAGCGACATATTCGCACTGCTTCTTGCACCGTTTTTGAGCCTGAACTCACGGCGTTTATAATTGAACACCTTTGCCGCCGCTTCGGCAGCCTCACCCGAATTGAGTGCAACCTGAGCACGGTACATATCAACGTAAGCAGATATAAGCGTACCGAGAATTACAACGGGCTTTTCTTTTTGTGCAAGCAGGTCGTTGAGAATACCGAAAGCCTGCTGTGCCGTACCGCTTACAAGTGCCTTTGACAAATCGAACACACTTGCATCAAGCGAGCGTGTGCAGATTGCATCAACGTCACGTCTGGTCAACTCGCCCTCACCCTTGTAGAAGCAGAGCTTTTCAAGCTCATTGAGAAGCGAATTGAGGTCGTCACCAACACGGTTTGCAAGGTAGGTTGATACGTCTCGCGACATTACACAGCCACGCTTTGCCGCACCGTTTTCAAGCAGCTTGTAAAGCTGTGCACCGCTCATTTTATCGAGCCTGAGCACAACACCGACCTCGTTTACGGCATCGATAAAGCTCTTCACCTTATCCTTCTTTTCATCAGGCACAACACTGTCCATCCAAAAAACAAGTACGCAGGTTTCGTTCGGGTCGCCTAAAATATCGAGAAGCGGCTCAAACTCATCATTTTTGAGTTTATCGACCGCAAGGTCTTTTACAACAACGCAGCTGTAGTCACTCATAAAAGGCATTGACTGCACAGCCTGATACAGCTCGTCAAACACAAAACCGTCGCCGTTGATGCGGTGAAGATTGAACCCTGCCATAGCTTCGTCCACGCTCTTTTTTTCAAGCATTGAAACGTAGTGCTTTTTGAGGTACTCCTCATCGCCGTATATAAGGCAGACCTGCGGCAAATTGCCCGAAGATATCTGCCTTTTGAATTCCTGCTCGGTCATAACCGCCATATAATCTGCCTCCTTCTAAAATGAATTTATTTTGTATTTACCCCACGCATTAAACCACAGTGTAATGTTACCGCAGTCACTTGTTGAGTATGAATTTTTATCTTTTATATATGTATTGCCGCCTGCCGAAACAATTACTGCTTTATAATCAGCCGTATCAATCCACTCAGGCGGCTGAGCCTTTGTGAAAAGAAAATCTGCCATTATATCTTTTGTAATTCCGTACGGAGTAGCAGTGCCGAAGGTAAACAGCACACTGCCCGATTCCGACTCAAGCCTGCATATATCGTATCCGTCTGAATTTTTATAAGTAATTTTACTGCCGTAAAAATCAAACGAAAAATCATCAGCTTCTTCGTATTCTTCGGGCAGATTATCACCGTAATATCCGCACGGCACAACAACACGCTTTACATCGTATCTCTGAGAAATCTCAATGAGATCCAGGTCTTTTTCATCGGTGCAGGATGTGACAAGTGCAAGTTCAACACGAATTACGCCAAGCTCACTGAGCACATTACCCAGCACATATGAATCACACGCACAGCCGATAATAACAGCCGACGTGCCGTACGACACAATATAGCACGCATTATCTTTTACGTTTACAGCCGTAACAGAAACAGCACCTTTATTCTCTGCTGCACTGACCGTACAGGTAAGTGCAAGTGAAGCACAGACAAAACCGGCACAAAAACCGAAAGTCTTTTTTCTGTTTCTTATCAGATACACCGCAATTGCAATTACGGCAATCGCAATACCGAGCCACAGCTTCATCGCAAACGAATCTGCCTTAACGCTCACAAACGGTGACTGTGAAAGACGGTCGACCACTAAAAGCATATATTTTCCTACCCATCTGCATACAAAAGCCGAAGCCTCTGCAGGAAAAGCAACAGGTAAAAATCCGAATACCGCAGTCAATGCGGAAGACACCATAAGCACGGGCACTGCAAAGAAAGTTGCAAGGTTTGCAGGCAGGAATGCAAGCGAGACCTGACCGACAAACATAATCATTATCGGCAAGGTGAATGCCGTTGCAACGCAGGTAATTGCCGCCGCTTCAAACAGGCTTACAAAGAAACCGCAAACAAATCTGAGCTTGATTTTGTTTCTGATTGCAAGGCTAATTTTTCTGACAAACGGTGCACATATAACAATGCCGAGTGTTGATGAGAAAGAGAGCATAAACGACCAGTCGAGCACGGCAAACGGATTGAAAGCTGAAATTATCAGCGCCGCAAGGCCAAGCGAATTGAGCGAATCGCTCCTGCGTGAAATAACCTTACCAAGCATTATGACGATAATCATTATGCAGGCGCGCACAGCCGACACCGAAAAGCCCGAAAAAGCACAGTAAAACAGTGCAACAGGTATACACATTGCCGCCGCAAATCTTTTAAACTTCGGCAACAAACGGCTGACCAACTTGTAAAGGGCAAGCACAATAATATTCATATGCAGCCCCGACACAGCAAGCGTATGCGAAAGCCCACAAGCTCTGAAATCATTGTTGACACGAGGGCTGAGCAGTGCCTTGTCGCCCGTCAGCATACCGACAGCAAGGCCGCCGACCTCTTCGCCGACAAGCTCAGGTAAAATCACATTAACCCTCTGCCGCAGAGAATAAACATAATGCTCTATCGGCTTTTTATCTGCCGGGATAATTGCAGTAATATCATCGCTCTCACATCTGAGAAAAATCCCTTTTGACTTGTAGTAGCTATGCGACTCTTCATTCTGCCCTATCTGAGATATATCGCCTGTAAGCTCTATACCGTCACCGACAGAAATATCAAGCGGCACTTTTTGCCTGAGCCTTAAAGTCTGCTCGGTTTCGGCATTGCCTATATGCGATGCACGAAGAATGTAGTATGTATTCGTACCTGAAGTTTCAATATCCTCAACCTCAGCCCTGACCGCAAGGTCATCACCTGCAAAGCTTTGCGCAGGAGCATACAGCACAGTCTCGGCAAAGTTGAAGCTGATACACGCCGCAAGCACACAAAGCCCGCATACAGCATACTCTGCCCTGCCGGAAAGCTTCTTTACAAAAACCGCAACGGCAATCAGTGCGACGGCACAAACTGCGAGCACCGCAACACCGTCGGGCACAATGCCAAGCACCAACAGAGCAAAAACAAAGCTGAATCCTACAAGTGCAAAAGGACGGGAAATCATGTGAATATCAAGGGTAACTCTTCAAGGAAAACAATATCGTCACGCTTTGCGGCATCGCCCTCTGCAAGTACGGCGGCCTTTGCCACAACCTGAGCGTCAAAGTGAGCCATCAGCTTTTCCATAGCGGCAAGCGACTCGCCTGTGCTGATAACGTCGTCGATAATAACAACTTTTTTACCTTTTATCTGCTCACCGTCAGCACCGTCGAGAATAAGTACCTGCTCTGCATCTGTAGTGATTGAGCGTACGTCAACGGTTACGGGATTCTGCATATAAAGCTTTGCCTTTTTTCTTGCGACAAAGTATTTTTTGCCGCTCTGTCTTGACATTTCGTAAGCAAGGGGAATGCTCTTTGCCTCGGGTGTGACAATATAGTCAAACTCGGGAATCATTTTGAGAAGCTCCTCACAAGCCTTTACGGTAAGCTCAACGTCACCGAAAACAACGAAGCCTGCAATGCTTACCTTATCGTTAAGCGGGCAGATGGGAAGCTGACGCTCCAGACCCGCAATTTTCATTGTATAAAACTCGCCCATTTCAAATCTTCCTTTCATTTACCGTATACGAAAATTCAATTCGCAATTCGTAATGCGCAATTCGCAATTAAGGGTCGCTTCGCTCCGAATTTTAATTTATCGCGTCACGAAGTGACATATCGTGCCGACAGGCATATCACAAATTCCGCAAGGAATTTATATCGCTGCAAATTTTCCGAAAGAAAATTTGCTTAGCCCGGAGGCCAGGTGAAATCTCTGCCGCCAAGAAGGTGGAAGTGAATATGGTGCACAGTCTGACCTGCACTCTCACCGCAGTTTGTTACAATGCGGAAGCCGTTATCAAGGCCGAGCTGCTTTGCAAGCTTTGCGGCGACCTCAAAAACGTGAGCGATAAGAGCGGAGTTGCTCTCATCAATTTCAGCCGCAGACTTTATGTGCTGCTTGGGTATAACGAGTATATGTGTCGGAGCCTGAGGGTCAAGGTCGTAGAAAGCTAAAACCTTATCATCCTCATAAGCCTTATTGCTGGGGATTTCGCCCGCAGCAATTTTACAGAAAATACAATCGGACATTTTAAATCTCCTTTGCAGATTTATTTATAGTTATTTCAGCATACCGCTTACGATACCGTTTGCAGCTGCAACAGCATCGTCGAGCTTTGAAAGGTCTTTTGCACCTGCCATAGCAAAGTCGGGCTTACCGCCGCCGTTACCGCCTGCAAGCTGTGCAACTGCACGAACGATTGCACCTGCGTTTGCACCTGCCGCAACAGCAGCCTTACCGCAGGCAACGGCAATGTTTGCACTGCCCTTTTCGTTGTTTACACAAGCGATTACTGCAACTACGTCGTCACCCTGCTCCTTTGCCTTATCGCCGAGTGAACGGATATCGTCAGCAGACATATCCTCTGCTCTTGCAATGATGAGCTTGACTGCACCGATCTGTTCGGGTGCAGAGAAGATATCGGCAGACTTGAGGTCTGTAAGCTGTGCGGAAAGAGCGGCAATCTCTCTCTCCTTCTCTTTAAGCTCAGCAGCCATAGCAACTGCCTTACGCTCAAGCTCGTTTACGTTGCCGAGCTTCATTGCCTTTGCTGTGTTTACAATAAGTGAGTTGAGAGAAGCGATATACTCAACAACACCCTTACCTGTAACAGCTTCAATTCTGCGTACGCCTGAAGCAACGGATGACTCGGAAACAATCTTGAACAGACCGAGCTTACCTGCGTTGTCTACGTGAGTACCGCCGCAAAGCTCTGTTGAGAATTCGCCAGCTTTTACAACACGTACAACGTCGCGGTACTTCTCGCCGAAGAGTGCCATAGCGCCCATCTTCTTTGCCTCTTCAATAGGCATCTGAGTGCTTGATACTGCACAGGCAGAGAGAATAACCTCGTTGACTTTATTTTCAACAGCTGCAAGCTCTTCAGAAGTGAGAGCAGAGAAATGAGTAAAGTCAAATCTCATAGCACTGTCGTTTACAAGCTGACCTGCCTGCTCAACGTGTGAACCGAGGATTTCACGAAGAGCTGCCTGAAGAAGGTGAGCGGCTGTGTGATTTCTCTTTGTAGCTTCTCTTACTTCTTCGTTGTATACGGTAACAGCCTTGTCGCCTACCTTTATACCGTCACCGACAAGTGTACCCTGGTGAAGATATGCACCGTCGGGGTCTTTTGTGGTCTTTGTAACCTCAAATATGCTCTCGCCTATTCTGATTACGCCGCAGTCGCCTACCTGACCGCCGCTCTCTGCATAGAAAGAGGTTTTGTCAAGCACGACTACTGCGTTGTCGCCGTCGTTGATGAAATCTTTTCTCTCACCGTCTGCAACAAGTGCGAGCACAACTGCCTCTGTGTTGTTTTCGGTGTAACCTGTAAACTCGGTAGCGGCAATATCCTTGAATGAAACACCGTTGCTTCTCCAGTCGGAGTCTGCGGCATTTCTCTTTACGCTCTTTGCAAGGAGTCTTGCTTCTTCAACAAGCTGACGGAATTTCTCTTCGTCAACTGTCATATTCTTTTCGCTTACAATTTCCTTTGTAAGGTCAATCGGGAAACCGTATGTGTCCTGAAGCTTGAATGCATCTTCGCCGGAAAGTACACCGCCCTCAGCCTTTTCCATCATCTCATTGAGAAGACCAAGACCGGAGTCGATAGTTTTGTAGAAGCTTTCCTCTTCCATTGAGATAACCTTCTTGATGTAATCCAGCTTCTCAACAAGGTTTGGGTATGCGTTCTTGTTTTCGGCAACTACTGTATCACAAACCTCTGCAAGGAAGGGTCTGTCGATACCGATGAGCCTGCCGTGACGAGCCGCACGGCGGAGAAGACGGCGAAGGACGTAGCCTCTGCCGCTGTTTGAGGGAAGGACACCGTCGCCTACCATAAAGGTTGTGCTTCTGATATGGTCAGTGATAACACGGAGTGAAACGTCTTTCTTCTCATCATCGTGGTAGTTGATGCCTGCGATGCTGATGATGTGCTTCATAATGTTCTGGACAGTATCTACCTCGAAGAGGTTGTCAACATCCTGCATAATACAAGCAAGTCTTTCAAGACCCATACCTGTGTCGATATTGGGGTTTGCAAGACGTGTGTAGTTGTTCTTACCGTCGTTTTCAAACTGTGTGAAAACAAGGTTCCATACTTCGATGAATCTGTCGCACTCACAGCCTACTTTACAGTCGGGGCTGCCGCAACCCTTTGAAGGACCTCTGTCGAAATAAATCTCGGAACAGGGGCCGCAGGGGCCTGCACCGTGCTCCCAGAAGTTGTCTGCCTTGCCGAAGCGTACCATGTGTGAGGGGTCAACACCGACCTCTTTAGTCCAGATGTCGTAAGCCTCATCGTCCTCAAGATAAACGCTGACGTAAAGAAGCTCTTCGGGAATTTCGAGCACCTTTGTGAAGAATTCCCAAGCCCAGGCTGTTGCCTCGTGCTTGAAGTAATCGCCGAATGAGAAGTTGCCGAGCATTTCAAAATATGTGCCGTGACGTGCTGTTTTACCAACGTTCTCGATATCGGGTGTACGGATACACTTCTGGCAGGTTGTAACTCTCTTTCTGGGAGGAGTTACTTCGCCTGTGAAATATTTTTTCATCGGAGTCATACCTGCGTTGATAAGCAGGATACTCTTGTCACCCTGAGGTACAAGAGAGAAGCTGGGCATTCTCAGATGCTCCTTTGACTCGAAAAAAGCGAGATATTTTTCTCTTAATTCGTTAAGACCTGTCCACTGCATTTTATTCAAAATCCTTTCAGAATAATTTACTTAATAAGTTAGAATTACTGCGACAACAACAAGCGTTCTGTCACTGCGGTTTGCGATTGAGTGTTTCTGACCGCCAAGGCAAAGACAGCTGTCACCCTTATAAAGTGTGACCCATTCGCCGTCGTCATAGTACTGAGCCTCGCCCTCGACAACGTAGAAAATTTCTTCTTCGTTTTCGTGCACGTGCTCGCCTATTGAGCAACCCGGCTCAAGTGTAAGCGTTGCCATAAGCCTCGACTTGCCTTTATACTCACCTGCGTCAAGCAGGTTTGTAACGGTAACCTGACCGTCGCCGTCACGCATATTTGCTTTGACCGAGCTGATCATTTCTTCTGCTCTTTTTATCATATCAGCCGTCTTCCTTTCTGTTGCAGTTATAGTCAAACCCGGGATTACCAGGTATTTTTCTTGCATCGATAAGTGAATTGTCCAGAGTCATAACCGCACTCACGTCGCTGTTTTTATATTCTTTTTTAAACAGCACACGGAATAACCTTATTACCCAGAACAGCGGTAAGAGCAACGCACACCTGCCGACTGCGGGATAATTTATAGCCATAAAAGCCTTATCCGGAAAAAGTCTGCGGAGTAAGAATTTAAACTTACCCGAGCCTTCCATATTGTCGGTATCCTTATGCGCCTTTGTGCCGTAAGTTCCGCTGTGGAAAATATAGTCGATTACTTCGCTCTGCAAAGCCGTCGGCTCTTTACCATCAAACAGCACACCGTTTACACCGATAATAATATCCGTAAATTCATCAAGATCTATTTCTTTAAGTTTCGCCTTGACTTTACCCATATCAAGCTCGGGCTTTTTGCGAAGGTACAGCCATATATCCGCAAGCGACCTCAGACCCGTACCGCCGAGAAAATAGTGCTTTGCAAGATGAGCCGCCATAAACACGAAGAAATCTTCATCGGAATATTTCACCCTGAAATCTCCGTCAGGCACCGTATGCTCAAAATTGTTGCCGAAGTAAGAATTATATAAAGGAATATCCTTATCCATAAGCACGCCGTGAAACTCAACGTTCATAAACGGCTTTCTGATGAATGACAGATTTACGTTATCCGTACCCGAAGCTTCCGACAGAACATAGCCACGCTCTGTCATTATTTCTTCAAGCTCATCTTTACGTGACGTATCGTAAAGTATATCGACGTCGCACATCGAGCGAAGGTGAGGTGATGGATAGAGATATTTCATCACACAGCCCTTGAGCAGCATATGCTTTATGCCGCGTGAGCAAAGCTCCTCGCTTATATCCTGCGTTTCTATCTCCTGCGTAGCTTCACGCATAATTCCCGTCTTGTGCAGACTGTTGTACTGCGAAGCATACTGCGGCGGCATCATATTCAGTTTTTCAAGTGCAACAGCCATAACGTTTGCAACACTGTGTGACCTTGCAAAAGCCAAAAGCTCTTTATGGTCAATTTCAGTATTTTTATCAAGCCCGGGGTCAACCCCGTCTATTGCAAAAGCTATAAGCCGTGCCGCAATAAGCCCTGCTTCCATTTTATCCTCCGATAGAAATTACCGTGTCTTTATCAATCATAAGCGTGCCTTCAAAACCACGTGATACAACCGAGTATTCACCCTCGGGAAGCACACAGCCAAGCTCACCGCTTATATCTGTTTCGAAAATAAATTCTTCACCGTCAGTGTTTGTAAAAACAACCTCTTCGTCAGCATAGCCGCTGAAGCTTACGGTATATGCTCCGCCTTTCTGAAGAATCGCTTTTTCAACTGCAAGCTTTGCATTTACCATCGGGTAAGCTCTGTAGCCGATATCCTCAAAATATCTTTCTGACGAAGGCTCAACCGTATCAACGGTATTTTCACATACTATTCTTTTTACTTCGCTCGCCGTAAGCTCGGGGTTGACCGCCCACACAAGCGAAGCCACACCTGTGACAACGGGAGCCGCCATTGAAGTGCCCGATTTTGTTGTATAGTAGTTTTCGGTAGTACAGCTGTAGACCATAACACCGGGAGCACAGATATCGACCACGTCGCCGACGTTTGACGTTGAAGACTGCACGTACTTCTGTCCGTCAACAGCCGCACTGCCGACTATAATAACTCTGTCGAGCAGATCCTGCTTACTGACACCTGCAAAGGGTAAGAAAACGTTACCCTCTTTAAACGAACAGAACAGACCGTTCTGTGAAGCGTTTACCGCATAGCCACCGTCGTTGCCGTTGCCGGCAGACTGTACAACAAGAAAATCGTAACCCTTGCTGATAAGCGAACCCATAGCGTATGAGTAAAGTAAAGCATCAAAATTATTTACAATAGAGGGGAATTTTTTTGAATTCTCACCTATTGAAGAAGAGATGCCAACTGAGAAATTCACAACCTTTGCACCTGCTTTTACAACCTTTGTAAAGCCGTAAAGCACTGCCAGGTCCGGAATCCAGAGCTGACCGTCAGACGGAGTCCAGTCAACACAGATGAGAGTTGAATCCTGACATATTCCGCTCACGCCAACACCGTTGTCGCTCTCTGCAGCTATTATGCCTGCAACGTGTGTGCCGTGGCTGTTGGGTCTGTTGCGTGAAGCTTCTTTTGAATTCGGGAAAACGATTTTTCCGTCAAGGTCTTCGTGAGCCGTATCAAAGCCGCCGTCAACAACGCCGATATCTATATGCTCATAGACGCTGCTGTAGCCCCACGCACTTCGTGCATCTATTGCCTCAAGCCACCAGTTATTGCCGTAGGGACTTGATTCATTCCAATGCTCCTCATACCAATCGTAATCGGTAAACGGGTCATCGGGCGTGTACTGATTTTCAAGTCTGTGTGCGGGGCTGATTGCCGCCATTGCAACTGCAACGTGACTGTTGAGCTTATCGCACAGAGCCATAAGCCCATCTAAATCGGTCGGTGCGGTCTGCACAACACACAGCTCCATATCGGGCATACTGCCTACGGTAATACCGCCCGATTCTCTGAGTGCATCAAGCCTTGAGAAAAAGCCTGCATCCTCATCAAAAAATATAAGCACGGTGTTTTTGACGTAGCCTGCAGATTCGTCGACAAAGCCGATATCGTCGTCGCCGATTTCATCAAGGAAACCGATACGCTGTACAGCGAGAGAAAGGGCATCGGTAAAAAGCTCTTCGACCGTTGCAAAGCTCATTTCCGGACCGAAACTGCTCAGCGCCGTAAACACAGCCATAATAAAGCTGAAAACCGCTTTCATCAAAAACACCACCTCATTCTTTTATATCTTATATATAATAATATAAATAAAGTAAAATGTCACTATCTGCAAAAGAAATTTTAAAATTTTTTTGCAAAAACGTGCATTTGTTTTGTAAAAAAAGAAAAATCCGACAGTTGTGAACATAACCGCAACGTCGGATTTTAGTTTTATTTTTATCTGTGCACTCTTACACTTGCCCTGAGTTTGCCTTTTTTTGTTTCACGGATTATTCCATCATAAATAAACCTGCCCTTGCCTCGCACGGAAACGGTATCGCGCGGCTCAAGCTGACGCGAAGGATTCTCGATAAGCATACTGTTTACACTCACCTTACCCTGTTCAACAAGCTCTTTACATACACTTCTTGAAAGGTTGTAAACCGAAGCAATAACCGCATCAAGCCTCTCTGAAGCGATAACAAAATATTCAGCATCGGGCAAAGCAACACTCTCGACGGGAGGCTCATCAACCACCGCACATGCAACAGTTGTATGCTTTACCTGCGTGAGATTTTCGATTATATATCCGCTCACACTTTCCATACAGTAAAGGTAGCCGCAGTTGTCGTAAACAATTATATCGCCGAGCACTTCTCTTTTAAGACCGAGTGCCATTACCGAGCCGAAAAAGTCACGGTGAGAAAGCTCGTCGGCAAATTTTCTGGCAACGGGTTTTATTTCGAGCCACACACATTCGGGGCAGGCTTCATAGCCGCAAAGCTCTTCACTGCCAAAGCACGCAACACGTCTCTCTGCACCGTCATAGCCGCCGTAAAAGCTGACTGCACCGAGCTTTAACAACTGCAGAAGTGCCTGCTGTGCGGTGTTAAGAAAATCGGAATAAACCCATATACCCTTGTTGTATCCGCGCGAGCTAAGCTCTTCAAATCGCTTTGCAAGCAATCTTTCTTCGTCTGTCATTATTCCGTTCTCCTTAAAGATTGCGTGACTTTTCAAAAAGCTCTGCCGCACACGCACGGCAGACTTTTTTGCCCGAATAATCAATAACGTCCTCCGTACTGTCACAGAAAACACAGCACGGTGAATACTTGCGAAGCATTATAAAATCACCCTGGGTAAAAATTTCAAGGTAATCGGAATTTTCTTTCAGGTCAAGCATTGTTCGAAGCTCTTTGGGCAGAACAATTCTGCCTGCACTGTCAATCTGTCTGACGATACCTGTTGATTTCATTTCAATCACTCCTCTGATTAAAAATTACCATAAAATGACATTTATGTCAAATAAAAGAACAGTATCGGATTGATACTGTTCTTGTTAGTTATTTAACTGTTAAAGCAAAATCTTCAACAAGCTGTTTTATATCCTTGCCCGTAGTGTTGATGCAGATATCGTAGTTGAGCATATCAGCCCACTTTTTACCTGTATAGAACTGATAATACTTGGCTCTTGATTTATCAACGTCGGTTATTCGTTGCTTAATCTCTCTGTCGGTAAGCTCTTCACCCTGAGCCGCTCTTGACTTGCAACGCTCGATTCTCGATTCAATATCTGCATAAAGTCTGACACGAATCGGATTGAACTCACGAAGGCTGTAATCCGCACAGCGGCCTACAATGACACAATCGGACTTTTCGGCAAGCTCTCTGAGAAGCTTGCTCTGCTCGGCAAAAATTGTATTCTGATGCTCCCATCTGACATCGACGATAGGTGAAAAAGTATTACCTATAGTAATTGGAAGAAGCGGTGCGGGACTCTGCTCGTTAAGACTGCTTATATATTCTTCGGCAAGGTTGGTACGTTTTGCAAGCTCGGTGATAATCTCGCTGTCGTAATAAGCAAAATTAAGCTTATCGGCAAGGCGGCGTGCAAACTCACGGCCTCCGCTTCCGAATTCACGGCTGACAGTTATAACCTTATTCATAACAAAGCCTCCTTAAATATTCTACAGATATTATATAGGATATCGGGTAAAAATTGCAAGCATATTTTTCATATGAATCAGCATACTAAAATAAAAGCAGACTTCGAAAAGGTGTGATAAAAATACAAGCCTTAGCAACAATGAAAGACGTTGTAAAAAAGTTTCCGGGTGTTACGGCACTGAGCGGTATCACCTTTGACATACTTGCAGGCGAGGTGCACGTACTGCTCGGTGAAAACGGAGCAGGCAAAAGCACGCTGATGAAAATACTAAGCGGTGTGCACAAACCCACAAGCGGCACGATAACCCTCGGCGGCAAAGAATTTACGGGGCTTACACCCAAAGACTCACGCGACAACGGAATCAGCGTAATTTATCAGGAGCTGAGCGTTATAAACGAGCTTTCGATTCAGGAAAACCTGTTTGTCGGTCACCTGCCGACAAAAAAGCTCGGCTTTATTGATACGGTTGACTACGCACAGATGAGAGAGCGTACAAAAAAACTGCTTGAAAAAGTAGGATTGAAACGTGACCCCGAAACGTTTGCAGAAGAATTGAGCATATCCGAAAAACAGCAGGTTGAAATTGCAAAAGCACTTGCCGCAGACAGCAGGATACTGATTATGGATGAGCCGACAACCTCGCTAACATCAAGCGAAGTTGCACACCTTTTCAGAGTTGTGCGTCAGCTGAAAAAAGAAGGCAAGGGCATAGTTTTTATTTCACACAAGCTCGGTGAAATTATGGAAATCGGTGACCGGGTGACGGTACTGAAAGACGGAGCGTACGTGGGCACAAGAAACGTGAGTGACGTTACGCAGGATGACCTTGTGACGATGATGGTAGGCAGACAGATAAGTAAAAGCTACCAGCACGAAAACGCAGATTTCAGCAAGGCTGAGGTTATATTTGAAGTGAAAAATCTGACCCGACGCGACGGAAAAGTCAAAAACGTATCGTTTAAATTACGCCGTGGCGAAATACTCGGTTTTTCGGGGCTTGTAGGCTCGGGCAGAAGCGAAATGATGAACTCGATATTCGGTGCAGAGCCTAAAGAATCGGGCGAAATATATATTTACGGACAGAAAGCCGACTGCCGAACACCGTACAAGTCGATAAAAAACGGACTTGCAATGGTGACGGAAAACCGCAGAGAAACGGGATTCTTTCACAACTTCAGCATAAAGAAAAATATATCTGTACTTCCGTTTATAAAACAATCTTCAGGTGGCGGCACCGTAGGTCTGATATCTTCGGAAAAGGAAGAAAAATGGGCAGAAGAGCAAAGACAATTGCTGAATATAAAATGCTACTCGACCGACCAGGGAATAACGGAGCTTTCGGGCGGCAACCAGCAAAAAGTAATACTCGGCAAATGGCTTGCCGCAGACTCGCAGATAATTATTTTTGACGAGCCGACAAAGGGAATTGACGTTGGCTCAAAGGGTGAAATTTATACGCTTATGCGTAAACTTGCTGACGAAGGCAAGGGCGTGCTTGTAGTAAGCTCGGAGTTGCCCGAACTGCTTGCGGTATGCGACACGGTATCGGTATTCCGTGAGGGTGAAATCGTCGCAACATTTGACCGCAAGGAAGCAACGGAAGAAAAGCTTGTTGCGGCATCTGCCGCTGAAAAAGGGAAGGAGAAAAAACGTGACAGCCGAAAATAAAATAAAGCAAAATAAAATATCTTTCAGACAGATATGGCAACGCTACGGCACGCTCGGAATACTGACAATTCTGCTTGTGATTCTTGCCGTATTAAAGCCGACTTTTTTCTTTCAGTCGTCAACAGTAACGCAGATTTTGTCACAGAGCTCGGTAAATATCCTGATAGCACTCGGTGAATTTTTTGCAATACTCATAGCAGGTATCGACCTTTCCGTAGGCTCTGTCGTAGCTCTTTCAGGTATGTTTATGGCAAAGCTTATGGTGTCGGGCGTATCACCTTTAATTGCGGTTTTGCTCGGCATTTTTATGGGTGCTCTGCTCGGTTTTTTCAACGGAATTCTCGTCAACTCTACGGGACTTCATCCGTTCATCATCACGCTCGGCACGCAGGCAATCTTCCGCGGAGTTACGCTTATAATTTCAGACTCGAGTGCGGTTTTCGGCTTCCCTGCGGGCTTTACGAAGTTTATGGCACAGCGAATATTTTACGTGCCCGTTGCGGCACTGATTGCGTTTGCAGTAGCAATCGTGCTTGCTTTTCTGACGAAAAAAACAAAGCTCGGGCGGAATATATACGCCCTTGGCGGCAACAAGGAAAGTGCGTGGTATTCGGGCATAAACGTAAAGCTTCACACGCTGATTGTCTTTATTATTTCGGGTATATGTGCAGGTATTGCAGGCGTTGTACTGCTCGGACGTGTAGGCTCTGCAGAGCCTGCGGCGGCAACGGGCTTTGAAACCTACGCAATAGCCGCCGCAATCATAGGCGGCACGAGTTTCTTCGGCGGCAAGGGCAAAATTTTCGGCGTTGTGATGGGCGGACTTATTATCGGCGTTATCAACTTCGGTATGAATCTGCTCTCTGTTTCAAGCACACTTCAGCAGGTTGTGATGGGTGCACTTATCATCGGCTCGGTAACACTTGACCGCTTTGTTGCGGCAGAAAACAGGAGGTAATTTATGTCAGCATTATTCAGCCCATCACTTATGTGCATGGATTTTCTGGATATAAAAAATCAGATTGAAATTCTCAACACCCGATGCGATTTTTATCACGTCGATATTATGGACGGTCACTACGTGCCGAATCTTACGCTCTCACCCGACTTTGTGAGTGCCGTGTCAAAGGTTGCGGCAAAGCCGCTCGACTGTCATCTGATGGTTACAAACCCTGCAGATTACATTGAGCCGCTGAGCAAGGCAGGTGCCGCATACATCTGCCCGCAGGCAGAGACAATCAACGCAGACGCATTCCGCACGATAGAAAAAATAAGAAGTGCCGGATGCAAAGCGGGTGCTGTTTTCAACCCTGCCACTCCGCTGTCAGCGGCACAGTATTACCTTGAGCTGCTTGACAAAATTACGATAATGACGGTTGACCCCGGATTTGCAGGGCAGAGCTTTATAAGACAGATGCTGAGAAAAATTGAGCTGGCACGCACACTCAAAGAAAAAAACGGCTACAGCTATATTATTGAGGTTGACGGCTCGTGCAACGAAAAGACGTTCGGTGAGCTTTACAAGGCAGGTGCCGAATGCTTTGTTATAGGCACATCGGGGCTTTTTTCGCTCGATAAAAGCCTTGAAACAGCGTGGGATAAGCTGCAGACAAAATTCACAAACGCAATAACGGAGGGATAAAAAGTGAGCAGTATATTTGCACTGGGCATTGATATAGGCGGCACTAATTTCCGTATGGGTGCTGTTGGCGGTGACGGCAGAATCTACACCTTCACACGCACTTCAAGCAGCATTTTTTCGCACGGAAACGCTGTAGAAATACTGAAAGAAGAAATTAAAAGCTACCTTAAAAACAGCGGATTTGAAGGCAGAATAAAGGCGGCGGCGATAGGCTTGCCCGCGATAGTCAGCAAGGACAAGAAAATGGTTTACTCCTCGCCGAATCTCAAGGGCTTTGACAATGCGGATTTCAGAAGCTTTGAAGAGTATTTCGGATTCCCCGTTTACGTTGACAGAGACGTTAATTTTCTGCTCCATAACGATATAGCAAAGCACAGCCTTTCGGGTGAAACAACCGTGCTCGGATTCTACATCGGTACGGGCTTCGGCAACGCAATATCAATAGGCGGAAAGCTTTACAGCGGCAGTAACGGTGTTGCAGGTGAGCTTGGGCACGTGCCGATAATCGACAGCACCGACGTATGCACCTGCGGCAACGTAGGCTGTATTGAAACAAGGTGCTCGGGCAAGGCTCTCGAGGCACTTACGGCAAAGCACTTCCCTGACACCGACATAAAAAAGGTATTCAAAGAGCATAAAAACAGCCCCGTACTGCAGAAATTTGTACGGGATCTTGCAATTCCGATAGCGACACAGATAAACATACTCGACCCCGACTGCTGTATCATAGGCGGCGGTGTTGTTGATATGGAGGATTTTACGAAGGAAGTACTGACGGACTCGGTAAGATTTTACACGCGAAAACCGTACCCTGAAAAAAATCTGACGCTGATATTCACAAAGCACGACCAGCAAAGCGGAGTTTTCGGCAGCGGTGATTTTGCACTGAATGAATATCTGCGTCAGATCGGGAATAATATAACAAACAAATGAAAAGAGGTAAAAATATGAAAATCAGAAAAATTACGGCTGCATTACTCGCACTCACCATAATCTGCTGTACACTCACTGCCTGCGGCGGCAAAAAGGAAGAAAGCCCTAAACCTGACAGCTCAGGTGTTTCGGATTTGGCTTCGGGCGAAGCAGATTACGCAATAATTCTCAAAACGCTTTCTAACGATTTCTGGGCAAAGATGAAGGCAGGTATTGAGGAAGAGGCAAAGGCTCTTGGTGTAAAGGTAGACATTTTTGCCGCACAGAGCGAAGACGACACAGCAGGTCAGCTGACAATTTTTGAAAACTGCCTTACAAAGAAATACAAGGCAATAGGTGTTGCTCCGCTTTCCCCCACAAACCTTATAAACGGCATTGTGCAGGCAAACGAAAAGGGAATATACGTGATGAATATTGATGAAAAAATTGACATTGACACACTGCGTAACGCAGGCGGCAGTGTTATTGCCTTTGCGACAACAGACAACGTAGCCGTTGGTGAAAAGGGTGCAAACTTCATCATCACTCAGCTCGGCGAAAACGGCGGCGACGTTGCAATTATTGAGGGCAAGGCAGGTAACGCATCGGGTGAATCAAGAAAAACCGGTGCAACAAACGCATTCAAAAAAGCTGATAAAATAAAGCTTGTTGCCTCACAGCCTGCTGACTGGGACAGACAAAAAGCGCTCGACACAGCGACAAGCTATATTCAGATGTACCCGAATCTCAAAGCGATTTACTGCTGTAACGATACGATGGCACTCGGTGCACTGCAGGCAGTAATCAACGCTGACAAACTCGGTAAGATTATTGTTGTAGGCACAGACGGCTCTGCTGAAGCACTTGAATCAATCCGAGCAGGTCAGCTTGACGCAACAGTTGCACAGGACCCTGCAAAAATAGGTGCAACCTCGCTTCGCAAAATGGTTGAAGCCGCTAAAGAGAAGCCGAAATTTGACCCGAAGGCAGAGCCGCAAATGATTCCCGTTGACTCTAATATAGTAACAAAGGAAAACGTGAAATGACACAGATTGCAATAGGCTGTGACCACGTCGGATTTGAGCTGAAAACGCATATAATTGAGCATTTGCAAGGCAAGGGCTACAGCATAAAGGATTTTGGCACACACGGTACTCAGCGTACGGATTATCCCGTATTCGGGCGTGCTGTTGCCGAAGCTGTGACAAGCGGTGAATGCGAAAAAGGTATTCTCATCTGCGGTACGGGTGTCGGCATTTCGATTGCCGCAAACAAGGTGAAAGGTGTGCGTGCAGTAGTGTGCAGTGAGCCTTACTCGGCTCTGCTGTCACGTCAGCACAACGACACAAACATTCTCGCACTCGGCTCAAGAGTTGCAGGCAGAGAGCTTGCACTGATGATAGTTGACACCTGGCTCGGCGGTGAATTTGAAGGCGGCAGACATCAGAATAGAATTGATATGTTAGAGTAAAAAACAAGGATAGCTCTCAACCGAGAGCTATCCTTAACACATTATATTTACAGTATTTCCTTCAGTTTATCCAGAAAAGCTTCTTCACCAAAGGTATTTATTTTGAAAAACGTCGCCTGGCTTCCGCCTGAAGTAATTGCCGAAAGACAAACAGGCTCACTTGCACGCTGAAAAAGTGTCACATTAAGGCTGACACGGTTATTGCCCGAATAGCTATACCGTTCGAACACACGGACACTGCACCTTGCATCGCCACTTTGAAAATCGCTTGAATCTTCCATTGAAGCCGATAAGCTTCCTTCAAGTATTCCTTTTTCAATTTTTTTAAGAATCTGATTGAAATCACCGCATAGCGTTGTTTCAAATTTAGCCATATGTTCATCTTCCCTTCATTATATTTTTTGATTCTGCAATTTTAATATAATATCAGAATTATTTTTTGTCAACGGATTATACCTCGAGTTCGATTCTCCAGGAAATAAAAAAAATAAAGAGCACACTTACGTGTACTCTTTATTTTTTGGTGACCCGGACGAGAATCGAACTCGTGTTACCGCCGTGAAAGGGCGGTGTCTTAACCTCTTGACCACCGGGCCAGGTCAGCCGGAACTATTGCTCCGACTTAAATGTGGTAGCGGCAGTGGGACTCGAACCTACGACACTCCGGGTATGAACCGAATGCTCTAGCCAACTGAGCTATGCCGCCACAAAAAGCTTGTTCATTGTATTATATTTTAACCCGTTTGTCAATACTTATTTTCAAAAAAGTTGTAATTTTTTTGAAAAAATAAACGGCTGAATCACATTTCTGCAACTCAGCCGCCTTTTCATTGAGTTAAATTACTGCTCAACAGTGTAAACGCTGACCTTCTTGCGGTCACGGCCCATACGCTCAAATCTGACAACACCGTCAACCTTTGCGAAGAGAGTGTCATCGGAGCCCTTGCCAACGTTTGTGCCGGGATGGATGTGTGTACCGCGCTGTCTTACAAGGATGTTACCTGCAAGAACGAACTGACCGTCTGCACGCTTTGCGCCAAGTCTCTTGGACTCAGAATCACGGCCGTTACGGGTGGAACCCATACCTTTTTTATGAGCAAAAAGCTGAATGTTTATCTTAAGCATTTGTGTTACCTCCGTAAATTACTTTGATGCTGCGAGGATAATCCTGCGCAAGCGACCTGATGTGAGCTTCAAGCCCGTCAAGCAACTTAGTGGCTTCTTCGGATTCTTCGAGCAGCTCTAAAAGCATATAGCCGTCGTCAGCCTCTGCCTTTGACCTGACCTTTAAAAAATCCGTAATCGTGTTTGCGGTGAGATAGGCTGCAGACGAAACCGCCGCACAGACAATATCCTGCCCTGCTTCGGCATAACCTGCGTGACCGCTGCACTCAAACCCGATATTAGCCTTGCCCGAACGGACAAACTTAAAGCGAATCATAGCTGATTAGCCGTTGATAGCGGCAATCTCAACCTTAGTGTAGGGCTGTCTGTGACCCATCTTGCGCTTCTCGTTCTTCTTGGGCTTGTAGGTGAAGACAACGATCTTCTTTGCCTTACCGTTCTTGATAGCCTTAGCTGTGACTGTTGCACCCTCAACGTAGGGAGCGCCAACCTTGATGGAGTCGTCGGAGCCTACTGCGATAACCTTGTCGAAGACAACCTCGCTGTCAGCTTCAACATTGAGCTTCTCGATGTAAAGTGTGTCGCCGGCAGATACCTTATACTGCTTGCCGCCGGTCTCAATGATTGCGTACATTTTTCTACCTCTTTTATTAAGTCTCGCTATTCAGGGGTACCGCCCGTGAGAGAGCGGATTTGGGCACAATTATAGTGCAACCCGTAATATGCGGCTTGAGTAGTATAACACAAGAGTCAAGCTATGTCAACACATTTATGAAATTTATTTCAGCTTTATTTAAATAGCATTCTATTATTATTTTATACATTGAATATAATACTTTTTTCTGCTATAATCACAGCAGAATAACCGGGAGGTAAAACCTATGACTTTTGAAATAAACGGCAAAGATTTTATAAAGGACGGCAAGCCCGTAAAGCTGATTTCGGGTGCGGTGCACTATTTCCGCAATATGCCCGACACGTGGAGAGATATTTTCAGAAAACTCAGAGCTATGGGCTGTAACTGCGTTGAGACCTACTGTGCGTGGAATATGCACGAAAAGCAGCCCGGTGTATATGATTTTACAAATAATCTTGATATAGCATCATTCCTTAAAGCCGCAGGCGAAGAAGGACTTATGGCGATTGTCAGACCCGGCCCGTACATCTGCTCGGAATGGGAATTCGGCGGTCTGCCGTGGTGGATTCAGGCTGACGAGGATATTGAAATACGCTGTATGAACAAGGCTTACATAAAGCATTTTGACCGTTACCTTGACCGTATGTGCGATGAGATAAGACCTCTGCTTTGCACTAACGGCGGCAACGTAATTATGGTACAGTGTGAAAACGAATACGGCTACTACGGTGACGATAAAGAATACCTGAACTATCTTAAAGAGGGCTTTATGCGCAGAGGCATTGACGTGCCGCTCTTCACCTCCGACGGCACAAGCAAGGAAGACCTGCTTGACGGCACAATCGACGGCTGCCTTGCAACGCTCAACTTCGGCAGCAAGGTTGAAGAAAACTTCAAGGCACACGATGAGCTCTATCCCGACAGCCCCAAAATGTGTATGGAAATGTGGAACGGTTGGTTTGACGCATGGGGTGATGAAAAGCACCACACAACCTCTGCCGAGGACTACGCACAAGTTGTTGACGATATGCTCGCACGAGGCAGCCTTAATATGTATATGTTCATAGGCGGCACAAACTTCGGCTTCACCTCGGGTGCAAACCACTATGAAAAATATCTGCCCGACGTAACAAGCTACGATTACGATGCTCCGCTGACCGAATGCGGTGACACAACGACAAAATACTACGCAGTAAGAGACGTAATAAAGAAATATATTGACGAGCCCCTGCCCGAAGTGCCTGCAAACCGTGAGAAAAAGGCATACGGCAAAATTACGCTCGGTGAATCTGTCGGTTTCTTTGATATGATCAACACACTCTCAAGCCCGATTCATTCCGACGTGCCGAGATGTATGGAGCACTACGGCACAGGCTACGGCTACATCGCATATCAGTCAACGCTCAACCGTGACTACAATGACGTTGAGCTGACATTCAGCGAAATCGGCGACAGAGCACAGATTTACATCAACAAAAACCTTGTAGGCATTGTTTACACAAACGATGAAAAGCTTAGCGTTAAAATAACGGCAAGCAAGGGTGACGTTCTCACAATTCTGTGCGAAAATATGGGCAGAACAAACTTCGGCCCGAAGATGATGAAGAAAAAAGGTATTGCCGGCAGATGCCTTATTGATGACAGAATTCATTTCAACTGGAGCGTATATCCCCTGCCGATGGACAACCTCGGTCTGCTCACATTCGGTGACAAAAAGACAGAAGAAAAATCCGTATTCTACAAAGGATACCTTAACGTTGACGAAGCAAAAGACACATTCCTCAGACTCGACAATTTCACAAAGGGCTTTGTAGTTATAAACGGCTTCAACATAGGCAGATACTGGGAAATCGGCCCGCAGAAAACGCTTTATATCCCCGCTTCCCTCCTTCACGAAGGCGAAAACGAAATTGTCGTATTTGAATCTGACGGAATCAAAGGCACACCCGAAGTTGAATTCTGTGACAAGCCCGTATTGGAGTGAAAAATATGACCACAAAAATTATCCGTGACTTCGCACCGACTAAAGATAACAACCGAAACAGCGAAGGTGCGTTTATTACGCTGAAAAACGGTAATATTATGTTTGCATACTCACGCTACGGCGGTGAGGGTGACGATGACGGTGCGGCGGCTGATATATACGCAAGCATTTCGACTGACGGCGGCGAGAGCTTCGGTGAGCCGTATGTGCTCATAACTCACACCGAAATGAACGCAGACAACATTATGTCTGCAAGCTTTATGCGTATGGCAAACGGTGATATCGGTCTGTTTTTTCTTGCAAAAACGGAAATTGTCAACTGCCTGTGCTACCTCATCCGCTCAAGCGACGAGGGCAAGACCTGGAGCAAGCCCGTGCTCTGCAGTGAGGACAGCGGATATTTTGTAGTAAACAATGACAGACCGATTCGTACAAAGAGTGGTCGCATACTCATACCTGCGGCACTGCACGGCACGGTATGTCTGCCCGGCAGTAAATTCCTCGACGATATTCTGCCCGGTGAGCTTTATATATTCGCTTCCGACGATGACGGATTTACTTTTTACACCATTGCAAAAGGCATTACAATACCTTTTTCGCGAGGCTGTACGACAGGTGTGCAGGAGCCGGGACTGATTGAACTACCCGACGGCAGACTGTGGTGCTACATCCGCAACGATTCTGGCAGACAGTATGAAACATTCTCTGAAGACGACGGTAATAGCTGGAATGAGCCTGTACCCTCTGCGTTCACAAGTGCTGTTTCACCGCTTTCAACAAGACAGTTGCGTGACGGAAGTATTATAGCCGTATGGAATCCCGTACCGCTCTACAACGGCAGAAGCGAAGAGGTTGAGGGAGTATGGACAGGCGGACGCACTCCGCTTACAACCGCATTCAGCACTGACGGCGGCAAGATCTTCGGTGAGATGACACTGCTTGAAACCGATGAGAGGTCGGGCTACTGCTACACTGCAATTCACGAAACAGAGGGCGTCGACATACTGCTCGCCTACTGTGCAGGCTCGGTTGAAGACGGCTGTACGCTCAACCGACTGAGAATAAGAAAGATAACGAGGTAAAGTTATGAAAATAATCAGACAGACTGGATTTGACAAAATTTTCCCTTACATCGCATACATCCCAGAAACCTTAAGCGACCATCCTGCGCTGATAATTCAGCTTCACGGTGCAGGTGAAAGAGGTAACGGCACAGATGAGCTTGACAAGGTGCTTGTGCACGGATTTCCCAACGTTGTAAACGACGAAAATCTCAAAGACTGCATTCTCATAATGCCGCAGTGCCCCTGCGACAGCTTCTGGGTTGCGAGAATAGAGAGCATCAAAAAATTTATTGATAATATCATTGAAGAATATTCCGTTGACACCGACAGAGTATATCTTTGTGGAATAAGTATGGGCGGCTACGGCACATGGAATACAGCAATGGCCTTCCCCGATATGTTTGCCGCAATCGCACCCTGCTGCGGCGGCGGTGCGGCATGGGGAGCATCGGTGTTGAAAATGCCCGTATGGGCATTCCACGGACTTGCCGACGACGTTGTTCTGCCCCGCAACACAACAGATATAATTGACAAACTGAAACAAACCAACCCCGACGTCAAGTGCACACTTTATGAGGGTGTCGGTCACAACTGCTGGGATCAGGCATTCTCGGAAGAACTGCTTGAGTGGATGCTGGAGAAGAAGAAGTAATTAGGAATTCGGAATTAAGAATTAGGAATTATTTTACAATAAACCTGATACGAAAAACAGCTGAATTTAATAAAACAAAGTGAGATGTAAATTATGAAGTGTAAAGTTTGCGGTGCAGAAAGCGGAAAATATCCTCTTTGTCGTGCCTGTAATAGTAAAAGAGAAAAAGGTGACATAATTAAATGTAATAATTGCGGTAATTGGCATTATGTAAACACACCCTGTTCCGTACCCACACCTGCAACAAATAGCGATAAATATCTGTACAATACAAGAAGAACTCTAATCAGCAAATCAGAACAAGGATTTTTTAACGCAATAAAATCTTCTGTACCGGAAGGTTACAATGTTTTTCCGCAAATAAACCTGGCTTCTTTTATAGATAGAACTGATAATGCCCGATTTCATAATGAACTGTTCAGAAACGTTGACTTCTTAATTACAGACGCTGAATACACACCGAAATTCATTATTGAAATCAACGACCAGACTCATCTGAACAATGAACGCAAAGAACGCGACGAGAAAGTTTTGAAAATTTGTGAAGAAGCAGGTATTCCCATTCTTAAACTCTGGACTTCTTATGGAATAAATCCCGAATATATAAAAGGTCGCATTGATGAAATTTTAACTAAACTTCCCGTAAACAGAGTACACCATTTTAATCAGGCTCAGAATCACGCAGAGCCTTCTGTAAATACCGTGCAATCTTCTGTAAGCCCTGTGCAACCCTCGGTAACATATACTACCGAACTACAAAACAAGAAAAAGAATGGCTGTTATGTTGCCACCTGTGTTTACGGTTCTTACGATTGTCCTGAAGTCTGGGTGCTCAGAAGATATCGTGACAACACGCTCTATAATAATTTCTTAGGCAGACTTTTTATAGAAATTTATTATGCTTTAAGCCCTACCCTTGTAAATTTGTTCGGAAAACAGAATTGGTTTGTTCGTGCTTGTAAATACGCATTAAACAAAATTGTAAATAGATTACAAAACAAAGGAATCGAAAGCACTCCCTATAACGATAGATTTTAACCATAATTAAAACAATGTTGATACCCAATAAATAACGCCGTAGACAAATGCGGCGGCAGTGCCGTAGACGATTACGGGGCCTGCGATTTTGAACATATTTGCGGCTGTGCCGAAAATTCTGCCCTCTGTCTGGAACTCCATTGCAGGTGAAACAACGGAATTTGCAAAGCCTGTTATGGGCACGATTGTGCCTGCACCTGCATAGCGTGCAATTTTATCGAAAACACCAAGTGCGGTAAGGATTGCCGCGACAGCAACAAGCGTAATTGCAACGAGAGTGGGTGCATTTTCTTCGCTTGCGCCAAGGTAAATATAAAGCTTGCGGAAAGCCTGACCGAGTGTACAGATTCCGCCGCCGAATAAAAACGCAAAGAATGAATTTTTGAGTTTGGGTGAAGGTGGAACAGCCTTGTGCACCATATTTTTATATGTGTTTTTATCCATAAAAAAATCTCCCCTTTTACAGATTATTTTCTGCAAATCGGGAGGTTTTATACTTTTATTATTGATTTGAAACGCAAATTATAATAAAATGTTTTTCAGCAACCGAAAGGAAGAGACAAAAATGAAAAACGTTGTACTTATAGGTATGCCGGGTGCAGGAAAAAGCACAATAGGCGTGTTGCTTGCAAAATCGATGCTGTACAGTTTTATTGATACAGATCTGTTGATTCAGAATTCATACGGCAAAAGCCTTTGCGATATTATAGACGAAAACGGCACGGATGAATTTTTAAAAATTGAAAACGACGTTATATGCTCGGGCGAATTTGAGCGAAGCGTTATAGCAACGGGCGGCAGTGCTGTATACGGCAAAGAGGCTATGAAAAAGCTGAAAGAAAACGGCACTGTGGTTTATCTTCAGTTGCCGCTGAATGAAATTGAACGCAGGCTCGGTGACATACACACACGAGGCGTTGCGATGAAAAACGGCACAACCGTAGCAGAGCTTTACGATGAGAGAAAATCAATTTATGAAAAATATGCCGATATAATCCTTGACTGCTCGGGACTTACCGCAGAACAATGCGTAGACAGAATAATAGAGATGATAAAGTAAAAGAAAAGCGTACGGAGGATAAACCTCTGTACGCTTTTTGAATTATTCGGTAATCTGATAGATTCTTACGTAATCGACAATGTACTCGGTATGATAAGTATCCTTATCAAGTGCGGCAAGCTGAGTTTCATCGGGGATTTCGAGAGAAACTATAACGTCCTCCTTAACCTCGGAAACACCGTTGCCGAAAGAGGAGCGTGCTGTTTCAACACCGTTGATGTAGAATATGTATTCTTCATCAGTCCACATAAGACCGTAGGTGTTGTACTCCTGATGAATGTTGTTGCCTGTATAATAGCCGAGACGCTCGGACTGATAGCCCTCCTGCACGCCGTCGACACCTGCACAGTGAATAGTCTGTGCAACGGATTCATAGCGCTTATGCGTTTCGTCGTTATAGCTTTCCATTATATCAATTTCAGCACCGCCGACACCGCCTTTGGAGATGGACGCTGTATAGGGAGCATCTGCCTGAAGCCAGAAAGCAGACCAGAAGCCTGAGCCTTCGTTAAGTATACAGCTGACTTCAAAGTAGCCTTTACAGTAACGCTCCTTGAGCTTGATCATAGCGGTATACCAGCCCTCACCGTACATACCGTCGGTCAGATATTCGCCGGTCATAATCATTTTACCGTCTTCGAGCTTAACCTGGCTTTCTGCGTTGAAGCCGCCTCTTCTCGGACCGCTTCCTCTGTATTCCCATACGTCTGTATTAAGCTCTGTGCCGTTGAATTCATCTTCAAAAACAAGGCTGTAACCGGTAAGGTCAAGCTCATCACCGAGAGGCCTTATGGGGTTATCGAAAACTGTAAGACCGATAAGCTCTGCAACAATAATCAGACAAGTGATTGCAGTTTTTAACGAGCCTGAAGTGAAAGCTTTTTTTAGGTATTTTCTCTGAAGATCGACACCGTGCATCTGCCACGGAGCAAGCTTCAATACTTCTGTCAGAAATTTATCAAACATTTTATTCTCTCCCTGTTATTCAGCAATCTGATAGATTCTTACGTAATCGACAATAAACTCGGTATGATAAGTCTCTTTATCAAGTGCGGCGAGTTTATCTTCATCGGGGATTTCGAGTGAAACTATAACGTCTTCAAGGACCTCGGAAACACCGTTGCCGAAGGATGAGCGTATTGTTTCGACACCGTTGATGTAGAAAATATACTCATCGTCAGTCCACATAAGACCGTAGGTGTTGTACTCATCATAGATATTCTTGCCCTTGAATTCGCCGAGAATTCTGGACTGGAAGCCCTCCTGCACACCGTCAACACCTGCACAGTGAATTGTCTGTGTTACGGAATTTCTGCTCATAAACGTGGGTGTACCGATAGACTCGAAAATATCGATTTCAGCACCGCCGACGCCGCCTTTTGAAACAGATGCGTTATAGGGAGCGTCAGCCTGAATCCAGAAAGCAGACCAGAAGCCGTCGCCCTCGTTGACCTTACAGCTGATTTCAAAATAGCCCTTGCAGTAACGCTCCTTGAGCTTGATCATACCTGTGTACCAGCCTTCGCCGTAGGTGCCGTCGGTCTGATAATCACCTGTCATAATCATATTGCCGCCTTCGACTCTGACCTGGCTCTCGGCATTGAAGCCGCCTCTTCTCGGGCCGCTTCCTCTGTACTGCCAGACGTCTGTATTAAGCTGTGTGCCTTCAAACTCATCCTCGAAAACAAGCTCGTAACCGCTCAGGTCAAGCTCGGGACCTCGGGGAGTTGTGGCGGTATCAAAAATAACAAGACCGAAAAGTTCAGCGATTGCAACGATTGCCGCAATAACTTTTTTGGGTGAAAATGAGAAAAGCTGTTTGAAATAAGTACCGAGCTGATTGAAGCCCCATACCTGCCTGTATGCAAACTTGAGTTTCTCAGTCAAAAACTTATCGAACATAATCAAATTACCCCTTTATTACAGCTTAACTTTGAAAACAACCTTTGTTACCTCTGCGCTGTCTGCGCCTGCGTTTACGCAAGGCTTATGGGCATCCTCCGGCAGAAGATAAACAAACGTGCCTGCATCGAGAACTATGCTGCTTACGTATTCGG
>JAZRSU010000002.1:0-53223 GCA_045651645.1 Acutalibacteraceae bacterium | reverse complement strand
GTAGAGGTTGACCTCACAGTGCCGAGAGTTGCATACAGAGAAACTATCCGTAAAGTTGTCGATAAGCAGGGTCGCCATAAGAAACAGTCAGGCGGTCACGGCCAGTTTGGTGACGTCTGGATTCGTTTTGAGCCGTATATGGGCGAAGAAGATTTTGTATTCACATCCGACGAGGTTGTCGGCGGTGCAGTTCCCAAGAATTTCTTCCCCGCAGTTGAAAAGGGTCTTCGCGAGTGTATCGCAAAGGGTCTTATTGCAGGCTATCCGATGGTAGGTATCAAGGCTGCTCTTCACGAGGGTTCTTACCATCCTGTTGACTCATCAGAAATGGCATTCAAGACTGCTGCCGCTCTTGCGTTCAAGGCTGCTATCCCCGAGGCACAGCCCACAATCCTTGAGCCTGTAGGTCTTCTTAAGGTCTATATGCCTGAGTCAAAATTCGGTGATATCATGGGCGATATCACAAAGCGCCGCGGCCGCGTTATCGGTATGGGTCCGTCCGATGAGCCTGCTCTTCAGGAGTTTGTTGCTGAAGTTCCCATGGGCGAAATGGGCGATTTCGCAACCGTTCTCCGTCAGGTTACTCAGGGCAGAGGACACTTCACATTTGAGTTTGTCCGCTATGAGGATGCTCCGATGAACGTTCAGCAGAAGGTTATCGAAGACGCAAAGGCAAGAATGGAAGAAGAATAATTCTTCACAATAAAATAATCAATCCCCGTCTGTGATGATGAGTCACAGACGGGGATTTTTTTAGTAGCTGTTGTTCTTAGGGGTCAATCTTTTAAGCAGAAGTATGAGCGGACATATAAGCATACCGCATACAAAGTTGCTTATACCGTGGGTTACGTCAAAGGGAATACCTGCGGCAATCCAGGTGAGCATACCCTTGAAATCCAGACCGAAAAGCAGAGCCTGGGCAGGTGCGTAAAGCACACCGTAAAGGAAGCCATGCAGGGCACACACCGCAGAATATATGAACGGTTTTGTTTTTTCCGGCAGCTTTTTCGGCAGCAGCATTACCGCACCCCAGAGGATAGTCCATATATACAGATACGGTATCCACCACGTACCGAAGCCGTTTATCAGACCTGTAACAAATATAAAAATATATAACGGGTACAGTGCTTTTTTGCGGTAAACAACTGTCTTAGCGACAATGAACGTGCCGATGAGGTGAATGTTCGGCAGTACATCCATCAGTACTTTGGATGCGAACATCATTGCACCGAGCATACTGAAAACTGCAATTTCACGTACATTCAGCTTCATTTTTCTGCCTTGAATGAGTATACTTCACCGGGCTTGATTTCGGTCATATCAACACCTGTCGGTGCCATTTCTCCGTTAATGTAAAAAGCCCAGTACATACCGTCTTTGTCGTAGTCGAGTGTGATGCCGTTTACCGTTTTGACGTACAGACCGTAAGGCCCTTCATCGCCTGAAATAAGTCCTTCGTCCTGCAGAGCTTCACCGACGATTTTCTTATCTGTTGTGACAGTGAAATCGGTCGTTTTGCCGTCCGCATCGGTAACGCTGAACTTGAATTCAGTTGTTACGGCAGAGGTTTCGGACGTGTCGGGTGTTTCGGGTGGGGTTGTACTGTTGCATCCGGATGTGAAAAGTGCTACAGCCGCAATGAGCACCACACAAACAAGCACAGACAACGTTTTTTTAATCTGAGTCTTTTGCATAGTTGTGTCTCCTTAAAATATTTTATTTTTGTCCCTGAACGGTCAGCACTCGTAACCTTTGTTCACAGGCAATTGTCATCCGGGTATTTCGACTGCGGTATCCGTTTTTCCGCCTTCTCGAGAAAAAATCTCAATGGCTTGTCCCCGATTTGCGGCATCGGGCAGGAGAAACGGTAAATATATACCTCACGGCGACGGGCTCGTGCAGGAGTTACACCTGCTTCCCCGACAATGACAGGGCAATTATAGCACACACTTTATATATTGAGCAACCGTTAATATAAAAAAACATCGGTTATCCGACAGGATAGCCGATGTTTTGTAAGTTTATGTTTAATCAGATGAGACCCTGTGCCATCATAGCATCAGCAACCTTCTGGAAGCCTGCAATGTTTGCACCTGCAACAAGGTCGTAACCGAAGCCGTAAGCCTCAGCAGCTGCTGCAGAGGAGTCGTGGATGTTCTTCATAATCTGCTTGAGCTTTGCGTCAACCTCTTCAGCTGTCCAGCTGTAGCGCATTGAGTTCTGGCTCATTTCAAGAGCAGATGTTGCAACGCCGCCTGCGTTTACTGCCTTTGAGGGAGCAACTGCCTTGCAGTTCTCCTTAAGATACTCGAGAGCATCGTTTGTTGTGGGCATATTTGCAACCTCAATGTAGTAGGGAACACCGTTTGCAACAAGCTTCTCAGCCTCAGCCATATTGATTTCGTTCTGAGTTGCGCAGGGCATTGCGATGTCAACCTTAACGCCCCAGGGCTTCTCGCCTGCGTGGAACTCAGCACCGAACTTGTCAGCATAATCCTGAACCTTGTCACGGCCTGAAGCACGCATTTCGAGCATATATTCGATCTTCTCGTCTGTGCTGATACCGTCAGCATCGTAAACGTAGCCGTCGGGACCGGAGATTGTAACAACCTTACCGCCGAGCTCAGCAATCTTCTTTGCAGCACCCCATGCAACGTTACCGAAGCCGGAGAGAGCAACAGTCTTGCCCTTGATGTCTTCACCGAAGTGCTTGAGCATTTCAACTGCGTAGTATGTTGCACCGTAGCCTGTAGCTTCGGGACGGATGAGAGAGCCGCCGTAGGAGAGACCCTTACCTGTGAGAACACCGTTCTCGAATGTGCCCTTGATTCTCTTGTACTGGCCGTAGAGGTAGCCGATTTCTCTGCCGCCTACGCCGATGTCACCTGCGGGAACGTCAACGTCGGGACCGATGTGTCTGTAAAGCTCAGTCATGAAAGCCTGGCAGAAACGCATAATCTCTGCATCGCTCTTGCCTCTGGGGTCGAAATCGGAGCCGCCCTTTGCGCCGCCGATGGGAAGACCTGTAAGGCTGTTCTTGAAGGTCTGCTCGAAGCCGAGGAACTTCATAATACCGCTGTATACGGAAGGATGGAAGCGAAGACCGCCCTTGTAGGGGCCGATAGCGCCGTTAAACTGTACACGGTAGCCTGTGTTTACGTTTACCTTGCCTGCGTCGTCAACCCATGTTACACGGAATGTGATCATTCTTTCGGGCTCGACCATTCTTTCGAGGAGTGAGTACTTCTCATACTCGGGGTGATTATCGATAACGGGCTTGAGTGAAACGAGAACCTCGCTTACAGTCTGAACGAACTCAGGCTCGTTTGCGTGCTTTGCAGCAACGTCTGCTATTACTCTGTCTACATAGTTCATGGTATATCTCTCCGATATAATAATATTTTCGCGATTATTTATAACGCAATGTAAGAAATTATAATGCGGCTTGCAAAAAAATGCAAGATTTTTTTTGAGAAATTTCATTTTTAATTCATTTTTGGTGAAAAAGAAAGGTTTTCACACCTAAAATATGCAGGATGTGTGCAAAATGTGCAAGAAAAATTACAAGGTTAAAAATAATTCTGCAAGATTTCTTGCAAAAGCATAATGATATTCATTATCGAAAAAAGTCGATTTTGCAAAAAAATGATATTAATTATTATAAACGTGTCTGAGGGTGTTTCGGGTGCGATTTTCAACAGGGGGTTGACAAAAAGAAAACGACTGTGTATAGTGTATATATACAGTTTGGTAGGTGTTGAAAATGAAGATACTTATTAACTACAAAAGCGGTGCTCCGATATACGAGCAGATATATTCACAGCTTAAAAATCAGATTATAAGCGGTGCGGCAGGTGCGGATGAGGCTCTGCCGTCGATACGCAGTCTTGCAAAGGATTTAGGTATAAGCGTTATTACGACAAAGCGTGCTTACGATGAGCTTGAGCGTGAGGGCTTTATTTACACCGTTGCAGGCAAGGGCAGTTTTGTTGCACAGAAGAATATCACACTGCTCAGAGAAGAAAATCTGCGTAAGATAGAGTCACTTATGCAGCAGATAAATGAGCTTGCGGTTTCCTGCAACCTGAGCAGAGAAGAGGTTGCAGAGATGTATATGATTATAAGTGAGGAGGAATAAGAGTTGAATGCGATTGAAGTAAAAGACTTATGTAAGGTTTACAGAGCGAGCAAGGGCGGACGTGAGTTTATGCTGCGCAACGTCAGCTTTGAACTGCCCGAGGGCTGTATAATGGGCTTGATAGGTGAAAACGGTGCAGGTAAAAGCACGCTGATAAAGCTGATGCTCGACATAATTGCACGTGACGGCGGTACTGTAACCCTGCTCGGTAAAACTACGGAAGAAGAAAAGCTGATTGCAAAAGATGAGATAGGTGTTGTTATTGATGCACCTGCTTTTTCGGATTCGATGACGGCTGCTCAGCTTAATTCGGTTATGAAGCACGTGTATACACGCTGGAGTGAAGATAGGTATTTCAGTTTGCTTGACCAGTTTGAAATTGAAAAGGGAAAACAGTTTAAGCGTTTGTCAATGGGTATGAAAATGAAGCTCAGCCTTGCAGTTGCACTTTCGCATAGTGCAAAGCTTCTCATACTCGACGAGCCGACAAACGGACTCGACCCCGTAATACGCAAGGAGATTGTAGAGATACTCAACGAATTCACGAGAGACGGCGGCAACTCCGTGCTGATATCCTCGCATATTGTAAGCGACCTTGAGCGTATATGCGACTACGTTGCGTTTATGAAGGGTGGTAAGCTTATGCTCTGCGAAGAAAAGGACAGACTGCTTGAAAAATACTGCTCGGTATGCTGTACGGCAGAGGAAATTGACGCTATGCCGCAAGAGGCGGTAAAGAGCAGGAGAGATACACGCTACTCGGTTGAGGCTATAGTTGAAAGAAGTGCAGTGCCCGAGGGTATGCAGGCAGACCCGATCGGAATTGAAGAGCTGTTTGTAATGTATATAAACGAAGAGAAGAAGGGAGGTCTGACGGTATGAAAGGTGCATTGATTAAAGAACTGCTTACTTTTAAGGCAAACCGTATGATTTCGCTTTTAATTGTTTATGCAGTTGCAATTATTTTAAGCAGTATCTTCACCACTCCGTGGTTTACGTTTATTCTGTTCGTACTTGCATTTGTTGCACCGCTGAACTATGCTTTACACGATGAGAGACACGGATGGAAAAACATAGAAAAGGCGTTGCCTGTCAGTACGGCTAAGCGTGTTGCGGCAAGGTATATTGTATGTATCGCAGAAATGCTGCTTGCTGTGGCGGTTATGTCGGTGTTTAATATATTGCCGGGCGAGAAATTTTTGGTAAACGCTGCAAACGATACGGTGCTGTTGTTCTTTATAGGTATGACCGGTACAGCGGCTATACTGCTTATCAGTAATATACCCAAACGTGGTCTTAGAGTGCCAATGGGTATACTTGCGGTCATTGCCTTTACAGATGGAATATTGGCATTGCTTATGGGTGGTTTTGCAGGATTCAAGGCACTGATGGTGTTTGAAAAGTGGATGATACCTGTTGTACTTATTGCAGGTGTTGCATTCATATTTATATCGTATCTGCTTACTGTTCATTTATCTACACAGAAGCTTGAACGCAGAGCGAAGGTGAGAAAAAGTATTGTAGCTACGGCTGTTCTTGTTGGTGTTGTTGCGTGTTTGTCTACCGCTGTGCTCGGAGTTAAGGGCAGACTTGTACCCGAGCCGATGATGGATATTGATACTTTTGTAGAGTATAAGGATGAATTCGGCAGTATACTTCTTTACAATGTCCGTAAGACTTCCAATCAGCAGAGCTTAAGTAAAACAGAGATGAACGAAGCAATCAGGAAGCTTGCAGGTAAAGAGATTTGCGGCGGAGACGTTGACAGCAGAAGAGCTGCACTTGAGCAGGCAGGATTTAAGGTATGGTTTTCAGATGACTTTTTAGCCCATCATGATGAGTTGGAATTCAGCAGTAAATACGGGACACTGGCAGGATATAGTGATACGGACAGCTACTCGATTTACAGCGACTGCCCTGCCAAATACGTTGCCGTAACGGATAACGACGATATGGTGTTTGACGGTGAGGTTTTTGAAAGCGGAATCAGCGAAGAAGAGTTTATAAATCTGCTTGAAGAAAAGGATATGCCCGTAAGAGAGTTTTATGAGGATGCTTATTATTACGGCTCGGTATATCGCACTTATACGGTGTATATTACCTACGAAAACGTGCTTACAAGAGAGATATTCATTGATAACGTAACGTTTAAGGTGCAGGATGGCAAGCTTTGCAATTACACTGTTTCTGCCGTGGTTTCTGCCATGGAAAGCTATAACGACGATGAGTACGAGACTTTCCCTGCTGACGGTGAGTATATAAACGAATCACGTGAGTATATGCTTGAATATATGAGAGCTTTAAGCGGAAAAACCGTTGCAGGAACGGATATTCAGACCTGCAGAGACAAGCTTGAGGAAATAGGTGCTCAGCCTTTTGAAAGCAGTGTTTTTGAAAAATATAAAATGGGCGAGGGTCATCTGGAAATCAGCTTTAATGAAGCAAGTGCATATCCCGGCAAGGTCAATTTTATAAAAGCCAGCGGTGAGACCGGTGCGAAGCATTATACAAGTCTTACCGAGGGGGAACTTGCCGCAATAGAGAGAAAATTCAGCGTAGGTATGAGCGATGAAAAGCTGGTTGAACTACTTGAAAAAGAAGAGTTTTATCCTACTTCTATAATTGAAAATATCGACTACGGATATATGCCCGAAAAGGTCTACAAATGCTATACGATTATGCTTGAAATTGACAGCTATAACGGCGGCTTTGAGGAATGTGAAATAAGAATCGAGCTGTATGACGGTGTGGTTACAAACACCATTGTTTACCTTGATGGGTATACGGAGCTTGACACAACCGAGCAATATACAGAGCTTGAAGAGATGCAGAACTATCTGATTGATAGCACAAGGTCGGGCAAGTCGCTTGATGAGCTTATTGATGAGTTTGAAAAGATGAGCAGTAAGCCGCTGAAGTCGGTTGAGGCTGATATGGATGACGTGCAGTTAGAGACACACGGATGGAGGGGTGAATACATCTTTTCACTTGTACGTCAGATTCCGACAGGGTATAACGATGGGTTTTATCGGCTTTATATGGACGTGAGGTATATCCACAAAGGCTCCGAATATGATGGAATTGACACAACCAAGTGGGGCGACAGCGGAGACGAGAAGTTTTTTGATGAAATAAGAAAAACTGAGGCTTATGAAGTGCTGAAGGATGAGCCGATAATTGTGGTTGACGTTGGTATCGGTGAAACGTAAATAAGTTTTATATGCGGCACGCCGCAGTAGGGGCGACCCTGTGTGGTCGCCAGATTTTTATACCAATAAAAGTGTTATCCTAAATAAGGTGAAGGATTTTTTTAAGATTATTCGTCTGGTGAAATAATATTAAAATTCATAACGAAAAAATAAGGAGCAAAAATTATGAGAACCAATAACATTGAAGATTTTTTGAATGACTATTATGACCCGGAGAAACAACATAAAGATATAAAATATATAATCGATTCTCTTAAGAAAATACCGGAACTACGTTCATCGATTCCCGAACACATAATGGATTTAGAAGAGTTAATAAAGCAAAAAAAGATTTATATCAATTCAGAACTCTTTGCTTTGCTTGATAAAACAGATTCGTTATTAGCTCGTGATGAAATACTGGATTTGTTGGTGTTTTCTAAAAAGGACAAAGAAAAAGTTGCAGAATTTATCTGTAACGAGTTGATAAAATATGAGCATATTCCTATTAGTAAGGAAATAGAAAGCTATCTGTGGTTTTTGTGTGATAAATTGTTTACTCTTAAGGTTAAAAAATTAATTGACAAGTATCACAAAATCGCTCAAATATCGTCTTTTGGAATGCAAAGACAATTGTTAATTTTGCTCATTGGTAAAATTGGTGATACCAGTTCCATTCCATTGCTCATTGAGCTAACTGAAGATAAAACGGTTGATGGTCATGCACTGGATGCACTGTGCAATTTTAATGACTATAGGGTTATCGAAGTAGCCAAAAGATTTGTGGATGATAAACGTACTTGGGTATGCAAAAAAGCAAAAAAGAAAGTAATGTTGGGAGTTGTTATGCTTTAAAAATATAGAGGATATGGAATTGTCAAAAAACTGCAATCTGGAAATCCTCTAATGAAATAAAAGTAAACGAATGCCGCTGTTTTGGGACACAATAATAATTCAGAAGTTCACGACAAATAAATATATGGACTATTATGTTCTGTTATTTTGGATGTTCTTGTAGCCTTCTCTTTACTAGTATTCTTTTTGTTTATAAAAAAGTTCAGTTTACGCTTTTAAGATTCTTCGCTTACGCTCAGAATGACATTAAATTTATGAAACAGAAAAGCTTTATATAAAAACAACAAAAGCTCACCGACTCAGGTGGGCTTTTGCTTGTAGATTGCCGAAATTAAAATTATTAATTGAAATAGATACCTCTTTGTGATAGAATTACAGCGTATTTTTATGCTACTTGAAAGAAAGGTACGGTGCTTTCTTATGCTGAAGGATGTCCCCGAAATATTCGGCAGCCTTGTGTTCAACGATGACGTTATGAGCGCACGTCTGCCAAGGGATATATATAAATCACTTCACAAAACTATAGAAGAGGGTAAGAGCCTTGATATTACGGTTGCAAACGCTGTTGCCGCCGCTATGAAGGATTGGGCACTTGAAAAGGGTGCAACCCATTATACACACTGGTTTCAGCCTCTTACGGGTATTACTGCCGAGAAGCACGACAGCTTCCTTGAGCCGCAGGGTGACGGCAAGGTAATAATGGAGTTTTCGGGTAAGGCACTCATCAAGGGTGAGCCCGACGCATCTTCATTCCCCTCGGGCGGTCTGCGTGAAACCTTTGAAGCTCGCGGTTACACTGCGTGGGACCCGACTTCATACGCATTCATCAAGGATGATTCACTTTGCATCCCGACTATTTTCTGCTCGTTCGGCGGTGAGGTGCTCGATAAAAAGACTCCTCTGCTCCGTTCAATGGAGGTTATTGATGCAAAGGCGACACGCCTCCTCAGGCTTATGGGTGACGATCAGGTCACACGTGTAAACTCCACAGTAGGCCCTGAGCAGGAATACTTCCTTGTAGACAAGAATCTTTACAAAAAACGCCGTGACCTTGTTGTAACGGGTCGCACACTCTTTGGTGCAAAACCGCCCAAGGGTCAGGAGCTTGACGACCACTATTTCGGTGTAATCAAGCCCAGAATCAAGGCGTTTATGCAGGAGCTTAACGAAGAGCTCTGGAAGCTCGGCGTATATGCAAAGACCGAGCACAACGAGGCTGCACCTGCTCAGCACGAGCTTGCACCCGTATTCACAACAACAAACATTGCGGCTGACCACAACCAGCTGACAATGGAGATAATGAAAAAGGTTGCTGACCGCCACGGTCTTGCCTGCCTGCTTCACGAGAAGCCCTTTGCAGGCGTTAACGGCAGCGGTAAGCACAACAACTGGTCACTCTCCACTAACTACGGCAAAAACCTTTTCAGCCCCGGCAAAAAGCCGCAGGATAACAAGACATTTCTTGTATGCCTTTGCGCAGTGCTTGAAGCTGTTGACCGCAGTCAGGACCTGCTTCGTATTGCTTCCGCATCTGCAGGTAACGACCACCGTCTCGGTGCGGCTGAAGCTCCGCCCGCAATTATGTCAACATTCCTCGGTGACGAGCTGACCGAGATTCTCGACGCTATTGAGCGTGGTGAGCACGGCGAAAACAAGAAGGCAGAGAAGGTTGTTACCGGTGTTGAGGTGCTTCCCGATTTCAAGAAGGACACTACCGACCGCAACCGTACCTCACCGATTGCATTTACAGGTAACAAGTTTGAGTTCCGTATGCTCGGCTCATCTTTCTCTATTGCCGATATAAACACTGTTATAAACACAGCTGTTGCAGATGTTTTTGACAGACTTGCAGACAGACTTGAGACTGCAGAAAACATTGATGCAGAGCTTGACAAGTGGATGTCAGAGACTGTAACAAACCACAAGCGTATTATTTTCAACGGTAACAACTATACTCAGGACTGGGTTGATGAGGCTCATCGCAGAGGTCTGTTTGAGCTTAAGACTACTGCTGATGCAGTTCCGCTTTTTGTAAGCGAAAAGAACGTTGAGCTGTTTACAAAGCACAAGATTTTCACAAAGAGCGAAATTGCTTCACGCTGTGAGATTATGCTTGACAGCTACAGCAAGGTGCTTCACATCGAAGGTCTTACAATGATTGAAATGGCACGCAAGGAGATTCTTCCTGCTGTTATTACATATACAAATGAGGTTGCCGAGAGCGTGAAACTCAGGCAGGATATAGGCGTTTGCTCCGAAAGTGATGCTACACTCAGACTTTGCAAGAAGCTGACAAAGCTCACAGATGAGCTTTATAACAAGACTAAAGAGCTTGACAGTGCGGTCAAGGGTCTTGAGCGAATCAACAACAGCCTTGAGGCTTCATCCTACTGCCGTGACGAGCTTGTACCTACTATGAATTCACTTCGTGCAGTTGCAGACGAGCTTGAAACCATAGTTGCAGAGAAGCACTGGCCGTATCCCTCATACAGTGAACTGCTGTTCAACGTATAATAACTTATAATATAAAAGCCTGCATAGTTGATATGCAGGCTTTCTTTTTTCTGAATTCAAAAAAAGTTATGGATATATTAATACTGTGTTAACTACTTGCGTGATAGAGTGGTGATATTATTCTTTTATAAAAATAAGCAGAGAGGTGTTCCGGATGAAATTCAAACGACTTTTATGCGCTGTAATGTGCGTGGCTGTAATGCTGTCGGGCTTTGCTTTATCTTCTTCGGCTCAGGAAGATGGCTTTACGGTGAAAATGATAAACTGCAACGTTGCAGGTCTGCCGAGCTTTGGTGGCAGAGACGTTCGCGGTAACCAGCGTGTTATAGGTAACTATATTATTGAGAACGGATTTGATATAGTAGCCGTGCAGGAGGACTTCGGATATCATAAGCACCTGAGGAATTCGCTTGAGGGTTATATATCAACCAACCACACAGGTACAATTCCGGGCGGCGACGGACTTAACCTTTTTACAAAGGGTATGACAATATATAACGAAACACGTGAGCAGTGGAATGACTCCTACGGTGTTGTACCTGAAGGTGACAGACTCACACCCAAGGGTATACTTTATGCCGTTATTGAAATTGCTCCCGGTGTTTACGTTGATTTTTATGACATTCACGCTGATGCCTTTGAAACCGAAGGCTCAATAGCGGCAAGAGAAAGCAATTACAAACAGCTTTCAGCGATGATTTGCGAGAACTATGAAAAATATAATCGCCCCGTAATTGTAACGGGTGATTTCAATGCATACACGCACGACGTCGGCTACAACAGCAATATGCTCTACTATTTCCAGGAGCTGTGCGGACTTAAAGATGCGTGGATAGAGCTTCACAACGGCGGTGATTATGAGGATTTCTCGGAATGGTATGCTACAGGTCTGGAAGACTGGGGCAACTGGGACTCTGTTGAGAAGGTTCTGTACAAAGACGGTGGCGGCTATAAGCTTGAAGCAGTTGATTTCAGATACAACTATATCAAGGATGAAGCAGGCAACAACGTTTCAGACCACGCTGCGGCAGAGTGTACTTTTAGTTTTACGGTTGACCCTGACTACACGGGTGACGGTGCGGAACAGCAGGAGCTTGAAGTAGTGGCAAAGAGACCGTTTGCATGGCTCAGACAGGTCAAGTGGGTATTTGTTGTGTTCTACATATTTTTTTCTAACTTCAATGAGTTTATAGCAATGATAAGTTAAATACAGATATAAAAAAGGCATTGTCGTTCGACAATGCCTTGATTTTTTATTCTTCTGTTACTGCAGGCTTCTTCGGCTCGATTTTGCCGTAACGGCTTGCGTTGGAGATATCGGAGCGGGGGCTGCGTGCAGGCTGCTGGGGAGCAGGCTGAGCAGAGCTGTTTCTGTTACCGCCGCGGTTACCTCTGTTGTAGCCGCCCTTGCCGCCTCTGTTGTTGTAACGGCGGTCGGGATTTGTGGGCTTAACGCCTTCAGCAAGTGTGATAACAACCTTACGCTCGCTGTCTGAACCGACAGAGTGAGACTCGACACCTTCAATCTCTTGGATTGTGGTGTGGATGATTCTGCGCTCGTAGGGGTTCATAGGATCGAGAACTGCGTTTCTGCCGTTGCGGAGAACCTTTGCAGCGTTGCGCTTTGCAAGCTCACGGAGTGTCTCTGCACGCTTCTCGCGGTAGTTGCCGATGTTGATTGATACACGCTTGTAGTTATCCTTGCCCTTGTTCATATAAAGACGTACAAGGTACTGGATAGCGTCGAGTGTTTCGCCGCGTCTGCCGATTACTACGCCGTAATCTTCGCCGCAGTCAAGCTCGATTGCGAGACCGTCTTCTTCCTCTGCGAAAGAAACTTCACACTCGGAAATGCCGAGACCCTTGAGGATGGAGCGGATATAAGCCTTTGTGCCCTCGAATGCTTCGGGGTTGGCAACGGGCTTCTTTACGGGAGCAGGCTTTGCTGCAGGAGCCTTGGGAGCGGACTTTTCAGCCTTCTTCTCTTTTACGGGCTTTGCTGCGGGCTGCTCGTCGGGAATTTCGTAGAATGCTTTGACCTTTGCGGGGGTTTCTTTACCGAATATACCGAAAGCCTTTTTCTTGGGCTGTTCGATAACTGTAAACTGAACATCTGCTTCAAACGGTGCGTTGAGCTGAACCTTAGCGTTTTCGTAAGCTTCGTCAACCGTTTTGCCGATGCCGATTGCTTCTCTAATCAAATTGATGTACCACCTTAAGTGTTATTTTTCTTCGTTCTTCTTTCTTTCCGCCACGACTTTCATATTGTTCTCTTTAGAACGGCGGTAAATGGTTTCTTCTACCATTGTACGTGCAATAACTTTTTCGGGGCTGTAGAAATGACCTACAATCAGAGTCTGAATGAAAGAATAGATGTTGTTGATAATCCAGTAAATGCCGACAGCGGCAGGGAACATAGTAGTCATAACTGCCGAGAAAAGAGGCATACCGAATGACATACAGCCTGTCATAGCGTTGTTTGCGGCTGCAGGATTTGTGCGCTTCTGGCGCATCTGTGCGATGAGCGATGTTGCCATCGAAGTGAGGAACGAAAGTATAGGAATGAGGAGAAGGAGATTGAATGTCTTGAAACTGGGTGCAAGAGTAAGATCCATACCGAAGAATGTAAGCTGTGTTGCACCGAAAGTCTGGATTTCAGAAACAATCTCTTCAAAGTTTTCGATGTTTGTTCCGTTTGCGATAAGGTGCTCTTTGATTGCACCGATGTTTTTGATAATCTGGATTTCTGCCTGATAGTCGTTGAATGAACCTTCAAGTACTTTTGAGTCGAAAAGAGCTTTGAGAGCTGTTTTACAGGCAGCGATTGTGTCTTTAGGTAAATTGATAATATAAGTGAGCGGTTTGTAAACTGCACCGTAAAGACCGATAATGATGGGGAACTGGATGAGGAGAGGGAGGCAACCCTGGTTCATCGGGTTGAAGCCTTCGCGCTGATAGAGAGCCTGCTGCTCTTCCTGGATTTTCTGCTGTGCGTTTTTATCGCCCTTGTATCTCTCCTGAATTCTGCGAAGCTTGGGCTGAAGTCTTGCCTGCTTTGAAGTGCTCTTCTGCTGCTTGATTGAGCTGGGGAGAAGAACGAACTTGAATACAAGAGCAAAAAGTGCGATTGCTACGAAATAGCTGCCTTTATTGAAAAATATGTCTACGATACCGTAAAACTGTCCTAACAGCCATCCAAAAGGTACAGCGAGTATATCTCTTAAGCCGTCCATTAATTATCCTCCGTGTGGTTTTTCTTGGGCGGTACCGGATCGTATCCACCCGGGAACAAAACATTGCACCTCAAAAGCCGGCGTATAGCCAGCAGACTGCCGAAAAACAAGCCATGCACCTCTATAGCTTCAATCGCATACTGCGAACAGGTAGGATAGAAACGGCACATAGGCGGCTTGTGCGGCGAGATTCTTTTGCGGTAGAAGCGGATTAACCGTAATACAGCTTTTTTCATTGGTGAATAACACCCGCCTGCTTCAAATGATTGAAAATAATTGTTTCAAGCTGAGTGCTTTTGAGGTATTTTGTTTTGTTTCTTGCGACAAAAACGATGTCCCACTTGCCTTCTACCTGAGGCAGAACTGCACGGAACGCCGCCCTTATCACTCTGCGGGAGCGGTTGCGTTCAACTGCGTTGCCGATCTTTTTACTGGTAGTAATTCCGACACGACAAATGCCCGCACTGCTCTTTGCTACGTAAGTTACCAGTGCAGGACTTGTATAGACCTTGCCGCGACCGTATGTGCGGCGGAAGTCCGTATTCCGATTCAGAGTAATGATAGTTGAAGCCATAACCGTTCGCCTTGTGAGCTCTTACCCGAACTTAGTAAGAGAGCTGCTTTCTGCCCTTTGCTCTGCGGCGGGCGAGAACCTTACGGCCGTTTCTGTCCGCCATTCTCTTGCGGAAGCCGTGCTCCATCTTGCGATGACGCTTCTTGGGCTGATAAGTCCTTTTCATTCTTACATAACCTCCATTCAAGGTGTGATTTGTGACCTAAGCGGAAAAAAGCATATTGGGCTTATACCCCACTTTAGACCTTACAAGGTGCTATTATATAACAGAATTGCCTGCAATGTCAACCTTTTTTTGCATTAAGGCACATCTTGCGATTGTATATTTCCCCGGACACAATATGAGGCGAAAAAACGATAGCGATAAGTGGGTTTACGGCAAGTTTTGTTTTGGTATTGTCTTTTTTCATATTATATGTTATTATTATTAGGATTGACTATGCAGGAGGAACGTTATGACAAAGCAGACGAAAAACAAGATAGTTACCGTTGCGGCGATACTACTGTTAGCTGTTGCCGTTCTTCTCACAGTTCAGCTTTTTATAGGTGAAGACAAAACAGAGCCTGAAACGCAGACTGTACCGATAACAGTTGCAAATACTATGCCGGCAACGGAATATAACGAGCCGGTAACACAAAAAGACGAATCTGAAGAGACATCTGAAACCTCTGCTTCGGTAAAGTACCTCTGGGATTACGGCCCGGGTAAGTCCGGTGCCAAAACTGCGGAGCAGGGCTGATAATATGAATAAGGATAATAAAAATAATCTTCATGTAGGTCACAGAGAAAGAGTGCGGGAGAAATTTGCAAAAAGCGGACTCGACGGCTTTGCAGACCACGAAATACTTGAACTGCTGCTGTTTTATGCTAACCCGAGAGGGGATACTAACCCGATAGCACACGAGCTGATAAACCACTTCGGATCGGTATCGGCTGTTCTTGAGGCAAGCTACGATGACCTTGTTGCTGTAAAGGGTATAGGTGATGCTGCGGCTACGCTGATAAACCTTATGCCTCAGCTTTTCAGACGGTATTCGCAGGATAAGGCAGACACAGTCAGAAACATCAGCGATATGAAATCTGCGGCTGATTATCTGGTTCCGCGTTTTTACGGCTTTGCGATTGAGCGTGTCGGTGTGCTTTGCCTTGACACACAGGGCAGAATTAAAAATTTTGTTTTTGCTTCGGAAGGCTCTTTGAATCTGGCTCATATTGACCCGAGGAGAATTGCACAGATTGCACTGCAGAACAATGCGGAGAGTATCATTCTTGCTCACAATCATCCGGATGGGCTTGCAGTTCCGTCACGCAGTGATATTGAAACGACAAAGTCGCTTATCAATGCCCTCGGACTTATAAATATCAGGGTTGCAGACCATCTGATAATCAGTGACGGTGAAAGCTTTTCTATGGCGTCAAGTCCGAAATTTGCACCGCTGTTTATGAACTGTAAGCTGTCGGCGGATTGATAGTCACCTGCAGTTAGTTTACTTTATTTTAACTCATATATAATATACTAAAAAACTGTGAAAATTATGTTTAAAGGATAAGGTGTTAGATGGAAAATATTATGCAGATGAAAGATATTTATGCAAATATTCACACTGTGAGAGATATGCTCGATAACAGTGCTGAGAAGTTTGGCAAAAAGGCATTTATCAAGTACTTTGACGGTGATGAGATTGTTGAAAAGGACTTTATCACAATCCGTGAAAACAGTCTTGCACTTTGCCGTTATTTCCGTTCACTCTGCCCGACCAAGATGCATATTGCAATTATCGGCAAAACTTCATACGAGTACATTACCGCTCTTACAGGTGCACTCGTTAGCGGTAACGTTTTCCTTCCCTTTGCGGCTAACATCACTGCTGACGAAGCTGTACAGCTTTTTGAAGACGGTGACGTTGAGGCTCTTTTCTATGAGGATGATTTTGCTGAGCGTGCAGCAGAAATTGCAGAGCGTTACGGTAGGCTTAAAGTCAGCGTGAATATGGGTAATGCCGAGTGGTTTGCCGGTATCTACGAAAAATACAACTCCGAGTCTGAGTATGCAAGCCTTTCGGAGGTTGAGCTTGACCCTGATGAGTGTGCGGCAATCGTTTACACATCGGGCACAACAGGTGTCAGAAAGGGCGTTATGCTCTCTTCTGCAAACCTTATCGCAAACGTAACCTATCCTGAACTTGAACTCGACAGTGATGACGTTTATCTTTCAGTTCTTCCGATGCACCATATCTTCTGCTTCTCATGCGACTACTTCAAGCCGCTTCTTGACGGTCTGACAGTATGTCTTAACGGCGATATGGCGAACATCGGCAGAAACCTTGCGACATTCCAGCCCACAACAATGCGTCTTGTACCTATGATTTGTGAGGCTCTTATCCGTAAGGTAAATATTCTCCACAAGCGTTTCCCCGAAATGCGTAACCGTGAGGTTGCCGAGAAGGTATTCGGTAAGAATATCCGCTGGATTGGTGTCGGCGGTGCGTACCTTGCTCCCGGTCTTGTTGCAGAGTACGAGAAATACGGCATTATGCTCCGTCAGGGTTACGGTATGACAGAGACAAGCCCCAAAATCTCAACTGCAGACTTCACTGACGTGCACAAGGATTCAAGCGGTAAGCTCCTCAAGAGCATCTGCGACGTAAGAATTGTCAACGGTGAGATTCAGGTAAAGGGCAAGTCCGTTATGCTTGGCTACTACAAGAAGCCCGAAGAAACAGCTGCAGTATTTACTGAGGACGGATACCTCAAGACAGGTGACCTCGGCAGATTCAGCGATGACGGAACACACCTTTACGTAACAGGTCGAATCAAAAACCTTATCATTCTTTCAAACGGCGAAAACATTTCTCCCGAAGAGCTTGAGAAAAAGTTTGCTGACGAAAAAGTAATCAAAGAAATTGTTGTCAGTGCAGAGAACGACAGAATTATTGCAGAAGTATTCCCCGATGCCGAGTATGCAGCAGCTGCAGGCATTGAAGATATAAAGGCTTACCTTGAAACCGCAATAGCTCAGGCTAACAAAGGTGAAAAGGCTGAGCGTGAAATTGCAAAGCTCAAAATAAGAGAAACACCCTTCCCGAAAACCACTACGGGTAAAATCAAGAGAGCAAGCGTAACTTATTGATTTAAGGAGTTAATTTATGAGCAAAATCGTTAAACTCAGCAATGGTAAAAAAGTTGAAGCTTATCCCGTAATCCCCGCACAGCATCTTATGTATTACCTTTCAGAGCATCACAGTACGGATTCTCTCGTGCTCAATATCGTAACCGGTTACTACTGGCAGGGCGATTTTGATGCAGAACTTATGAAAGAAGCACTGTACGAAGCTATCGGCAGATGCGATGCTATGAGCCTTCGTTTTGTAAAGAAGGGCAGAAAGGTTATGCAGTACCTTGCTGATGAGCACGGTATTGAAATAGTGGAAGAGGATTTGTCCCACATGTCATGGGACGATGCTCACGAGTTTATCAAGGAGCGTTCTCACACAACTATAGATATGTTTGAGAAGCCGGTAAACGAAATTAAAATAATGCACCTTGAGAACGACTACCACGGTATTTACATGAAGCTGCATCACCTTGCGTTTGACGGTTACTCTTCAAAGGTTTTCCTCAGCGATGCAATAGCAATTTACCTTAATAAAAAGCACGGCACTGCTTACCCCAAGCCTATGCGCAAGTACCTCGATATGGTGGAAAAAGAGCTTGAGTACGCCAAGAGCGAACAGCATAAGAAGGACAAGCAGTTCTGGAAAGATACAATCAAAAAGACAACAGAGCCGATTTACACCGACTACGTACGTCCCAGCAGACTCAAGCAGCAGAGAGCAGAGAAGAACAAGCCTGACCTTCGTAAGGCTAAGGTGCTCGACGGTGAAGATCCTTCAAGGACACTCAAATTCAGCCTTGATGCAGAGAATTCTGCAAAGCTGATGAAGCTTGCTGCTGAGCGCAGTCTTTCACTTCCCTGTATTCTTATGATGGGTATGCGTACCGCTCTTTCATCGTTCAACGATGATGAAACGGATATTTCATATAAGCTTATGGTCAACCGCCGTGCAACCCTGCTTGATAAAAAAGCAGGCGGTGTAAGAATGCACTTCTACTCAATGAGAAACATTATTGAGCCGGATATGACTTTTGCTCAGGCTGTAAGAGTTATAGAAAAATCGCAGAACGACGTATTTGAACACTCGAATATCAGCCCGATGGAAGCAGTTATACTCAGACATCTTGCAATGAAGTGCTCAATGCGTTATACTTACGAATGTATCACTTTTTCATATCATCCGCATTTCCCGATGCCTTATTACGGCGACCGGATGAAGGATACAAGCAGAGGTTTCTGGTATAACAACGATTCTTCCGTACAGCCGCTTTACCTTACGGTAATGCACAGAAGCCACGATAACGGACTTGATTTCAACTTTGAGTACAGAATCTGCAATAATCCCGGTGAGGAGCTTATCCACTTCTACAACAAGATTCACGATACTCTTATGCTTGGTATGGAAAATCCCGATATCAAAGTTCAGGAAATTCTTGATAAAATCAGAGAGGACAGGAAGTAAAAATGGTAGAGAAAATTGTAGACTTACTGCTTAACTACGTTGAGCCCGACGACGAAATAACTGCAGACACAAACATCAAGACAGACCTCGGTATGTCATCTTTCGACCTTATCTGCTTCGGCGATGATCTGTACAGCAGTTTTGGCGTAAGACTTACTCCTGATAATTTCAGAGAGTGTATCACTGTCGGCAAGCTTGCAGATTTTATTGAGAAGAATAAGAAATAAGTAATTAATATATCAATAAAAAAACCACACAAATCGTTAAAGCGATGATTTGTGTGGTTTTATTTTATCTTTTCAGGTGTTACGGCTATTGTTGCACAGCGCACTGCACTTGCACCTGATTTCATAAGTGTTTTGCAGCATTCGTTAAGCGTTGCACCCGTTGTTTTGATATCGTCAACAAGAAGAATGGTTTTGTTACTGACTGAGTCGGGGTTTTCGGCGGCAAATGCGTTTTTCAGATTGTTTATTCTTTCTTTGCCTTTGAGGTTGTGCTGGTCTGCAGTTTCACGTGTTTTAATCAGCAACAGCTCATCGTATGGCAGTGAGAGTTGTTTCGCAATCTCTTTTGCAAGCAGCGCTGACTGATTGTAACCTCGTTTGCGGAATTTGCTTTTGGTTTGCGGTACGCAGGTGACGACGTCGAATTTAACGTCACCGAATTCCTTGGCGACGCATTCAGCCGTTTCTTTGGCGAAGAATTTTGCCAGGTCTGTTTCGCCACCGAATTTGAAGCGGTGTATTGCTTCACGCAGTTTGTTTTCGTAAAGGAAAGGGGAGGCGAGAAACAGTGAGAAATTGTGCTTTGAGCAGGTGCAGCCTGTACGCGGACAGCCGCAACCGAGACAGCGGTCGGTAATCCGTGCGACGTTTTCTTCACATTCCTCGCATAAATGCATATGCCGCTGTCCTATCTCGTTACAGACAGGACAGCGGGCAGGAAAAAACAGATTTAAAATTTGTGATGCGAGGCGCTTCATCAGTGGGTGCCGTCGCCCATGCACTTGACCATAACAGCCTTCTGTGCGTGGAGGCGGTTTTCAGCCTCGTCAAATATTTCGTCAGCGTGCTCTTCGAATACCTTTGCGGTAATTTCCTCTTCACGGTGAGCGGGAAGACAGTGAAGAACCATTGCACCTTCATTAGCGAGAGCCATAGCCTCGTCGTTGATCTGGTAGCTCTTGAATATCTTCTTTCTCTCTTCTGCTTCGCCCTCCTGACCCATGGAAGCCCATACGTCAGTGTAGAGAACGTCTGCACCCTTGACAGCTTCAGCGATATCGCTTGTGCAGCAGAATTCGCCGTTTTCGCTTGCCCACTTCATAAGCTCAGCATCGGGCTGATATGCGTCGGGGCAGGCAATGCTTACCTTCATACCGACCTTGATACAGCCTGCAATAATGGAGTTTGCCATATTGTTGCCGTCACCGATGTAGCAGAGCTTGAGACCTTCGAGTGAGCCCTTGTGCTCACGGATTGTCATAAGGTCAGCAAGAACCTGACAGGGGTGGCAGTAGTCTGTAAGACCGTTGATAATCGGGATTGAGCCGACCTTTGCAAGAGTTTCAACCTCTTCCTGGTCGAAGGTACGGATCATAATACCGTCAAGGTAGCGTGAAAGCACGCGTGCTGTATCTTCTACAGGCTCGCCTCTGCCGATCTGGAGATCGCGTGAGCTGAGGAAAAGTGCACTGCCGCCAAGGTCATACATACCGACCTCGAAGGATACACGTGTTCTTGTAGAGGATTTCTGGAAGATCATACCGAGTGTCTTGCCTGCAAGATACTTATGGTCAATGCCGTTTTTCTTTGCATATTTGAGCTGATCTGCAAGGTCAAGAATGTCGATGATTTCCTGCTTTGTAAGATCGGAAAGTTTAAGTAAGTGTTTCATATCTATATTCTCCTTTTAAAGAAGTTCAACTGAGTTTTCACGGCAGATGCGGACTGTTTCAGCATCCCATACAGAGACCTGAACTTCACCGATATGTGCCTTGCCGAGCATAAGCATACACAGTCTTGACTGACCGATGCCGCCGCCCATTGTAAGGGGAAGAGTACCGTCGAGAAGCATTGAGTGGAACATAAGCTCTGCACGCTCGGGACAGCCTGCTTTGTCAAGCTGAGAGCGGAGTGCATCAGCATCAACTCGGATACCCATTGATGAAATCTCGAAAGCACAGCCGAGAACTTCGTTATAGAAAAGAAGGTCGCCGTTGAGAGTCCAGTCGTCATAGTCGGGTGCACGGCCGTCGTGCTTTTCGCCGGAAGCGAGCACGTCGCCAATCTGCATAAGGAATACTGTGCCGTATTCTTTTGCAATGGCGTTCTCACGCTGCTTTGAGGTCATATCGGGGTAAAGAGCTTCAAGCTCGTATGTAGTGATATATTTTACGTTACGGTTGAGTGTAACGGTAATGTCGGGATAAGTTTCCTTTACTTTGTCGAGTGAATCGCAGATTGCACCGACAATGGCATCAACGGTTTCTTTAAGGAAATCTGTGTTGCGCTGTTCACGGGATATTACCTTTTCCCAGTCCCACTGATCGACGTAGATAGAGTGAATATTGTCCATCTCTTCGTCACGGCGGATAGCGTTCATATCGGTAACGATACCCTCGCCGACACTGAAACCGTATTTATAAAGTGCATATCGCTTCCACTTTGCAAGTGAGTGTACAACCTGTGCGACAGTGCCTGTTTCTTTGATATCGAATGCAACTGCACGCTCGACACCGCTGAGGTCATCATTGAAGCCTGTGCTTGCCTCGACAAAAAGCGGTGCGGATACACGGCTGAGGTTGAGCGCCTTGCAAAGGGCTTTGTTGAAAATATACTTGATTGAGCCTATGGCTATCTGTGTGTCGTGCACGGAAAGTGTTGACTTGTAGCCTTCAGGCAGGTAGGTTTTGCTCATAATTATAGCTCCTTAATATAGCTCGCTAAAAAACAATGTGCCGCGGATGAGTTCCACAGCACATCATACCACAATATAAAATTATAAGTCTAAGAAATAGTTTTGTCAAGAATAATATTATAATTAAGCCTTAGCTTTACCGCTCATTATAACTCTCAGCAAATCAGCAACACAGCCTTTGTTGCAGTGGCAGGCAACGTACTTGCAGATATTATGTATCGGCTTGGGAGCCTGACCTGCACAGGCAGGAAAACCAACGGACTGAAGCATATCCCAGTCGTTATAATAGTCGCCGATTGCGGCAGTGTGCTCACGGTCTATGCCGAGAATTTCAGCAAGCTTGAGCACTGCTGTGCCCTTGTGCACGCCCTTTTCGAGCATTTCAAAGGTTATGGGAGAGGATGACATAAAGCTTGCTATATCCCTGGCAAGCTCTGCATCTGCCTTGAGCTTTTTGATTGTGAGCGGATTGCCCCAGAATATTACCTTGAACCAATCATCGTCCGGCACAGAATCGATATCGGTAATAATATAGGGCACATCGTCAAAGAAAACCTGACCGAGCGAGAGAATGCCTTTGTCGGTGATATAAGCCTTATCAAGGCCGAATATACCGACCTCAATTCTGTCGATACCGTGAGAATATTTCTTTCTCATTTTTCTGACAAACTCGCGACCTTCAGCTGAAACGGTGTTTTTCCATATCAGCTTGTGCTCGTTGAAATCGTAAATGCCTGAGCCGTTGAGGATTATGGCAGGGCAGTTGGGGCTGACTCGGCGGTATGCACGCTCAAGTGAGCGTACGGGTCTGCCCGATGCGAGTGTAAAGTTGCCGCCGCACGACATAAAACGGTCGATTGTTCTTTTGTTGATTTCGGGTAAGGTACGTAGCTTGGAGTGCAGTGTGCCGTCGATATCCGAAGCTACGAGCCAGTTTGAATAATCAGGCTTCATTATTTATCAGAATCCTTTTTAACCTTGTTGTTGACAAAGCGCTTGATTTTTCTGGAAGTTGTTTTCTCAAACTCTTCGTCACGGATTTTAACGCTTGAAATCTGCTTGTATATCGGAAGCTCCTTACAAGCTTCACGGATGCTCTTGAGAACTTCAGCAACGGATTTGTCTTCGCTGAGGAAAACCTCTGCTGTAAGACCGCTTGCGTTACCGCTTTCGCTCATTTCACCGCTGACGACAACCTCTGTAACGTAGTCGATACCCTGGATGTAGCCTTCAATCTCTTCGGGGTAGATGTTCTTACCGTTGTCGAGAACGATAACGTTCTTCTTTCTGCCGCAGATGATGAGCTGCTCTTTATCGTTGATATAGCCGTAATCGCCTGTATAGAACCAGCCGTCAACGATAACTTCTGCAGTAGCTTCGGGGTTGTTGTAGTAGCCGAGCATAACTGTGTCGCCCTTGATGCAGATTTCGCCTACACCCTCATCGTCGGGATCGTCGATACGCCAGTCAATACAGCGGAGCTTGATACCTGCTGTGTTGTAATCGTTTGCTTCATCGTGGTTAGCACAGACAAGGGGTGAACACTCTGTGATACCGTAGCCGTTGATAAGGCTGATGCCGATGTTGTCGAAGAACTCGCCGACTTCGGGTCTGATTGCAGCACCGCCGCAGACAATCTTGCGGAGCTTGCCGCCGAAGTTTTCGTGGATTGCGCTGAAGAACTTTCTGCGCTTATCGATACCGATTTTACGGAGCATATTGCTTGCTTTTACAAGAAGCTTGAACATTTCAGCCTTGCCCTGATTCTCGATTTCACGAGAGATTCTGCTGACGAAAAGCTCAGCAACTGCAGGAACAATGTAGATATATTCGGGCTGATATGTTTTGAGGTTCTTGAGAACAGCCTTGAGGTTTTCATTGATGCAGAGTGTTGAGTGCTTGTGGAATGAAACAAGCAGGTCGGCAACACTTTCGTAAGTGTGGCTGTAGGGAAGGATTGAAAGGCCGACTTCGTATACGGTTGAAACCTGAAGACCGTAGCATACGCAGGAAACAAGGTTCTTTTCACTGAGCATAACGCCCTTTGACATACCTGTTGTGCCTGATGTATATACAAGAAGCTTCATTGCATTGGGGTCGCTTGTAAGTGCGATGTATTCGCTCTTGTCAAGCTCTGCACCCTTTTCGAGTGCTTTTGCGAATGAAACAAACTTGCCGTCGTCCTCGTCTCTGTCAAAGCCGATGAAAAGCTTTACGCCTTCGAGCTCGTCAGCGTGCTCACGGAGCATTTTCTCGTATTTCTTATCGTAGAAGAGTACGGTTGCCTTACTGTCGCAGAGAAGATGTACGATATCTTTCTCGGGAAGCTGAGCATCGAGAGGAACGAATACGCCGCTGCTGCGAAGAGTAGTGAAGTAAGCTGTAATCCAGTTGAAGCTGTTTGCACCGAGGCAAGCAATTCTGCCTGCACCTTCGCCGTTGGATGTGAGGTATGCACCGAGTGAATACATACGGTTGATGAATGCCTCATAAGTCATGCTTCTGATTTCGTCGCCGACTTTGTACTTGTAAACAATTTTATCAGCTGCTTCTTTGAGTGCGAGGTCAACCATCTCTCTGATGCTTGACACCATAGTAACGTTGTAGTAATTGTAATTAACTTTTCCCATAATTCAAAAACCTTCCGTTTATGTTGTTTTTGGCATCGATATATTAATATGCCAACGTGACAATAATAACCAACGAACAACAGGATTGTCACCCTACTGATGAAAAAATCGCTTCTACTGTGAAAAAAGGCTTCGGTAGAGTTTGCTTTTGCAACTCTACCCACAGTAGAAAGCACGCAGTTTCAACGAAAATATGCTTGATTTTTAAAAAACAGTGTGATATAATGCGAAAAGAAAAATAAAGGTGGTGACAGCGTGACAGAAGAACAGCTCAGGGCAAATATTGCCAAAAACATTACCGAACTCAGAAAAGCTTCCGATATTACACAGGCAGAACTGGCTGAAAAACTCAACTATTCGGATAAATCAATTTCAAAATGGGAACGTGGCGACGGTGTGCCCGATATCATAGTTCTCAACAAAATTGCCGAGCTTTTCGGTGTTACGATAAACGATCTTGTAAGTGATGAAAAACCGAAACTGCCGCGCAAAAAACCGCATCTTACAAACCGTATTATTATTCCGCTTTTATCTGTCGGACTCGTTTTTCTTATCGCTTCGATAGCGTTTTTTGTGCTTCGTATGATTGACGTATGGGTTGATAAATCGGCACTGCTTTTTGCATATGCCGTTCCGGTATCACTTATCGTTATGCTTATTTTCAGCGAGATATGGTGGGTGCTTACTGCACGCCTGCTTACGCTCAGCGGTCTTATCTGGACGTTTTTTGCCTGCATCCGTCTGACGGTTGCCAACGAAGATATAAACTATATTTTCATTATTGCCGCGATACTTCAGGTTATTACCATACTCTGGTTTGTAATGAGATACCGCTCTAAATTCCGAAAGAAACAAGAGAAAGAAAAAAAGAACAAAGAGTTATAAAGCAAAAGGCTTACCGGAAACAACGCCGGTAAGCCTTAATTATTTGATTAATATTATCACAAAAACTGTCCGTCGGTAAGCGGTGAATTGTGCACGACGGACAAAAACATTTTATGGATAAAAAACTTCTTGACTATATATATAACGGGTGTTATTATATATGCGTATTTTTATAATTTATAACATGGGAGAAAATGCTTATGTTTGAAAAAATCGATGCACAGTACAGCTTCAGTGCAAGCGAAAAAGAAGTACGTGAGTTCTGGAAAGAGAACGACGTATTCCAGAAGAGCGTTAAAATGAACGAGGGCAAGCCTGAGTTCACTTTCTACGACGGTCCGCCCACAGCTAACGGCAGACCCCACGTCGGTCACATTCTGACCCGTTCTATCAAAGACCTTATTCCCCGTTACCGCACAATGAAGGGTTACCACGTTGAGCGTAAGGCCGGTTGGGATACTCACGGTCTTCCCGTTGAGCTTGAGGTTGAAAAAGAGCTCGGCTTCAGCGGCAAGGCAGATATCGAGAAGTACGGTATCGTACCCTTTATCGATAAGTGCCGCAAGAGCGTATGGAAGTATAAGGACCTTTGGGAAGATATGAGCGAGCGTATCGGCTTCTGGGCCGATTTCGAGCAGCCCTATATCACTTACGACAACAAATATATCGAGTCTGTATGGTGGGCTTTCAAGCAGCTTGATGCAAAAGACCTTCTCTACCACGGTCACAAGATTGTGCCTTACTGCCCCCGTTGCGGTACAGCACTTTCTTCACACGAGGTTGCTCAGGGCTACAAAAACATCAAGACACGTTCCGCATTCGTACGCTTTAAGCTCCGTGACGATGCAGACACATGCTTCCTTGCATGGACAACAACACCCTGGACTCTGCCTTCAAACGTTGCTCTTTGCGTCAACCCCGATGCAGACTACGTAAAAATCAAGGCTGAGGACGGCAACTATATTCTTGCTGAGGCTCTCGTAGGCGGTCTTTTTGAGGAAGGCAAGTATGAGGTAGTTGAGAAGTACAAGGGCACAGACCTTGAGCATATCAAGTACGAGCCTCTCTTCCCCTACGTTAAGGACAAGTTCTACGATAAGGCTTGGTTTGTAACCTGCGACGGTTACGTTACACTCGACAGCGGTACAGGTGTTGTTCACATCGCTCCCGCATTCGGTGAGGATGACTCCCGCGTCGGTAAGAATTACAAGCTTCCCTTCGTTCAGCTTGCTGACGAGCGCGGCTGTTTCCCCGAAGAGGCAACAGATTACGCAGGCCGTTTCGTTATGGACTGCGACCCCGATATCATCACAAAGCTCAGCAACGAAGGTCCGCTCTTCAAGGTTCAGAACATTGAGCATCAGTATCCCTACTGCTGGCGTTGCGACAGCCCGCTTCTCTACTACGGCAAGCCCTCTTGGTTTATCGCAATGAGCTCACTTCGTGACGAGCTTACTGCAGACAACGCATCCGTTAACTGGCTGCCCGAAACCTACCGTGACGGTCGTATGGGTAACTTTGTCAGCAACGTTATCGACTGGTCAATCTCCCGTGACCGCTACTGGGGTACTCCGCTTCCCGTATGGGTTTGCGACAAGTGCGACAAGCACCACGTAATCGGCAGTGTTGAAGAGCTTTGCAACCTTACAGGTGCATCACCCGACGTTGACCTTCACAAGCCCAGCGTTGACCCGCTTATATTTACCTGTGAGTGCGGTGGCACAATGAAGAGAGCTCCCGAGGTTATCGACTGCTGGTTCGACTCAGGTTCAATGCCCTTTGCACAGCACCACTATCCCTTTGAGAATAAAGACCTGTTCGACAAGCAGTTCCCTGCAGACTTCATCAGTGAAGGCAGTGACCAGACACGCGGCTGGTTCTACTCACTCCAGGCTATTTCAACTGCTATATTCGGCAAGTCACCTTATAAAAACTGCGTAGCACTCGGTCTTGTCAACGACAAGGACGGTATCAAGATGTCCAAGCACAAGGGCAACGTTGTTGACCCGTGGGAGGTTATGGAGCAGTACGGTGCAGACGCAATCCGCTGGTACTTCTATGTTTCTTCCGCTCCCTGGATTTCCACAAACTTCGACGGTGCTGCAATCAACGAGCATCAGCGCAGATTTATGGGTACAATGTGGAACACATTCCACTTCTACAACCTCTATTCAGGTATTGACGGTTTCAATGCCGCAGAGTATAAGCTTGCAGACTGTAAGCTCACTATGATGGACAGATGGATTCTCGGCGCTCTCAATTCACTTATTAAGAAGGTTGACACAGAGCTCGAGGGTTACCACATCACAGAGGCTGCAAGAGAGCTTGTTGACTTTGTTGACATTATGTCCAACTGGTACGTCCGCCGTTGCCGCCGCCGTTTCTGGATGAGCGAGCTTACAGAGGACAAGATTGCGGCTTACGTAACTCTCTACACAGTACTCGACAGCCTTATCAGGATGGCTGCTCCGTTCGTACCGTTTATCACTGAAACAATCTATCAGTCACTTGTTCGCAAGAACAATCCCGACGCACCCATCAGTATCCATATGTGCGAGTTCCCCGTATGCGACGAGAGCTATATCGACGAGAAGCTCGAGCACGATATGGAGCTTGTTTACAACTCTGTCGGTATTGCAAGAAACGCACGTAACCTTGCTAACCTCAAGATTCGTCAGCCTCTTTCACGTCTTCTTGTATGTGTTGACGGCGACGATGCAAAGTTTGACGATGAGATGCTTTCAATCATCGCTGAAGAGCTTAACGTTGAGAAGGCAGAGCAGGTTGAATCCACAAAGGGCTTCATCGCTCACGAAATCAAGCCGCAGCTCAAGACTCTCGGTCCGAAGTACGGCAAGGTGCTCAACGCAATCCGTGAGTATCTCGCTTCTGTTGACGGCGACAGCGTGCTTGATGATATCGAGGCTACAGGCTCACACAAGGTAAACCTTGCAGGTACAGACGTTGAGTTTACTGCAGACGACCTGCTTGTAAGCTCCGGTCAGAAGGAAGGCTTCGTAAGTGCTTCTGACAGAAACATTACAGTTATCCTTGACACAGTACTCACACCCGAGCTTATTCAGAAGGGTTATGCTCGTGAGTTTGTTTCAAAGGTACAGAATATGCGTAAATCCTCAGGCTTTGAGGTTATGGACAGAATCGTTATCACATACTCAAGCGGCGATGAGTTTGAGACTCTTCTTGCTCCGAGTGTTGAATCTGTTTCCAAGGAGCTTCTTGCAGATAAGATTGTACGCACAGACTCCGTTGAGGGCGAAGCACTTGACATCAACGGTAAGAACGTTGTTATTTCAGTAAGGAAGGTATAAGTAAATGCTCGAAAAAAAGTATGACTTCAGAACGGCTGAAAAAGCCATGCAGAAGCTCTGGGCAGACCAGGATGTTTACCGTTTTGACCCCGAGAGCCCCAACCAGATTTATTCAATCGATACTCCGCCCCCGACAGTAAGCGGTTCACTTCATATCGGTCACATTTTCTCCTACACTCAGGCTGAGATGGTTGCTCGTTACCGCAAGTTTATGGGCTACAACGTTTTCTACCCCTTCGGCTTTGACGATAACGGTCTTCCGACCGAGCGTCTTGTTGAAAAGGAAGAGGGCATCAAGGCTAAGGATCTTTCCCGTGAAGAGCTTTATGACAAGTGCATGAAGACTACTGCAAAGTACGTTGATGAGTTCACAAAGCTCTGGCAGTCACTCGGCTTCTCTGTTGACTGGAATCTCCGCTACGAAACAATCAACGAGCGCAGCCGCCGTATTTCACAGAAGTCCTTCATCCGTCTTGCAAAAGAGGGTAAGGCATACGTCAAGGAGTCTCCTGTTCTCTGGTGTACAGAGTGCCAGACTTCAATTGCTCAGGCTGAGCTTGACAGTGCAGACATCAAGTCTACATTCAATTATATCTACTTTATGGTTGACGGTGAGCCTCTCACAGTTGCTACAACACGTCCCGAGCTTCTTTACGGCGTAGTTTGCCTCTTCGTTAACCCCGAGGATGAGCGCTACAAGAAGTATGTCGGCAAGAAGGCTGTTGTGCCGGTATTCGGCTACGAAGTTCCGATTCTTACCGATGAGGTTGTAAGCCTTGAAAAGGGTACAGGCGTTGTTATGTGTGCTACCTACGGTGACCAGACTGACGTTGACTGGTGCGAGAAGCACAACCTTCCCTACCGCAAGGTTATCACAACAGAAGGCCGTATGGACGAGAGTGTTCCCTACGTTGCAGGTATGAGCGTTTACGGTGCACGTAAAGAGCTTGTAAGAATGATGGAAGAGCAGGGTCTTCTCGAGAAGGTAGAGGACATTGTTCACCCGGTTCAGACTCACGAGCGTTGCGGCAAGCCGATTGAAATTCTTCCCTCACGTCAGTGGTATATCGATATCCTCACTCACAAGGATCTCTTTGTTGAGGCAGGTAAGAAAATCAACTGGTACCCCACATTCATGAAGAGCCGTTACGACGTATGGGTTGAAAACCTCAAGTGGGACTGGTGTATTTCCCGTCAGCGTTACTTCGGCGTACCGTTCCCGGTATGGTATTGTAAGAAGTGCGGCAAGCCGATGTTTGCAGACGAGAGCATTCTTCCCGTCAATCCTCTTGAGTACACACCCGAAGCGACCTGCGAATGCGGCTGCAACGAGTGGGTTCCCGAGTCATCAGTTCTCGATACTTGGGCAACTTCTTCAATGACTCCTCAGATCAACGCACACTGGGAAGAGCCGGACGGCACAGATATGTCCGACAAGCTTGCTCCCATGACAATGCGTACACAGGCTCACGAAATCATCAGAACATGGGCTTTCTATACAATCGCAAAGAGCGTTTACCACACAGGCAACATTCCGTGGAACGATATTATGGTCTGCGGTTTCGTTCTTGCAAAGAAGGGCGAAAAAATCAGTAAGTCCAAGGGTAACGCTGTCAAGTCACCTGCACAGCTTGTTGAGGAGTTCGGTGCAGACTGCATCCGTTACTGGGCTGCAAACACAAAGCTCGGCACAGATACTTATTTCTCTGACGATGAGCTTAAGATTGCAAACCGTTTCCTCACAAAGCTTTGGAATGCTTCCAAGTTCACACTTACTCACCTTGAGGACTTCAATAAGGACGATGCTCCTGCAGAGCTTCTTCCTGTTGATAAGTGGATTGTTGAGCGTTGCAAGCAGACAATGCGTCGTTGCATCAAGCTTCTTGATGAGTACGAAATCGGCTCTGCAAGACACGAGATTGACGACTTCTTCTGGAAGGATTTCTGCGACTACTACGTAGAAATCAGCAAGGAAAGACTCTATCAGCCCGAGGTACACGGCTACGAGGCACGCAGAAGCGGTCAGGCAGCTATCTACTACTGCCTGCTCAACATCCTCAAGATGTACGGCATTTTCGTACCCCATATGACAGAGTTCATTTATCAGGATGCTTTCAAGGCTAAGGAAGGCATTGATTGCCTGCATATGAACTTCTGGAAGGTTGACGGTGAGGATGATGCTGACAGCCTTGCATTCGGTGAGCTTGTTAAGGACTGCGTATCCGAAGTCAGACAGTACAAGAGCGAAAACAACATTTCAATGAAGGCAGACATCGAGACAATGAAGATTGTCACACCCGAGAAGTACAAGGGTATGTTCGATGCAACAATGGGCGACCTTGTTGCTTGCTGTCACGCACAGAACGTTGAGTTCGAAATTCAGTAAGTAAAAACAAAAACCTCACTGTGAAGAACAGTGAGGTTTTTTGTTATTCATTTGCTGTTTTGCAGACTCTTTTCAAATTGCAGATTTCGCATTTGGGTTTGCGTGCGTCGCAGACAGCTCTGCCATGCAATACACAGCGGTGACAGAAATCGTTACTCTCTTCGGGGGGCAACAGCTTTTTTAATTCCATTTCAACCTTGTACGGGTCTTTTGTTTTTACAAGACCGAGTCGGTTTGAAATTCGGATGAGGTGAGTATCTGCAACAACGGCAGGTTTGCCGTAAACGTCGCCTACTATAAGGTTGGCTGTTTTTCTGCCGACACCCGGCAGCTTTACAAGCTCGTCAATAGTGTCGGGCACTGTACCGCCGTATTCATCGCGGATCATCTGTGCCATACCGATTATATCGCGAGCTTTCATATGGTAAAAGCCGCAGGGGCGTACAATCGCTTCAACGTCCTCGATGTTTGCCGAGGCATAGTCATCGATTGTAGGATATTTTGCAAAAAGCCCGGGTGTAACGAGGTTGACTCTTGCATCCGTACACTGTGCCGAAAGCCTTGTTGCGATAATAAGCTGTAAGGGGTCGTTTGCATCGAGCGAGCAGATTGCATCGGGATAGTCGGCTTTTAACTGCTCAACGGCAAACTCCGCAATTTCTTTTCTTCTCAATTCAACATCATCCTTTATGATTTCTTTATGCCGAATTTGTAGATTGTCTTTGCCTTGTATTCCTCGCCTGCCTGGTAGGTGCACTGCGGGAAGTTATCGTGGTTGGGAGCGTCGGGATAAACCTGGGTTTCAAGGCAGAAGCCTGCGTGCTGAATCATCGGACAGCCGCCCTTGCCGGCTCTTGTGCCGTCAAGGAAGTTGCCTGTATAAAGCTGTACACCGGGCTGGTCAGTCCATACAGACATTGTTCTGCCGCTGACAGGTTCGTATACTGTGATTTTGTCATGCTCGCCTGCGTTGAGGCAGAAGTTGTGGTCGTAACCTCTTGCAGCTGTGAGCTGGTCGTAGTCTGCTTTGATATCCTTGCCGATAGCCTTTGCCTCGCGGAAATCGTAGGGTGTGTCCTCGACAGGACGGATTTCACCTGTAGGAATACTGTCGGGTGTTGTGGGTGTGAATGCATCGGCATCAATCTGCAGAATGTGGCCGAGCACATCGCCGCTGTTGCAGCCTGCAAGGTTGAAATATGCGTGGTTAGTGAAGTTTATAATTGTAGCTTTGTCGGATACTGCGCTGTATTCTATAACTACCTGATTGTCGTCGGTGAGAGTATAGCGGCATTTTGCGGTAAGTGTACCGGGGAAGCCGTACGTACCGTCGGGTGAAACAAAAGAAAACTCGACTGTGTTGTCACCGATTTCTTCAGCAGACCAGTTTGCGTGTGCAAACTCGCCGCTTGAGTGGAGGCTCTTGACACCGTCTTCGTTGCAGTCAACCTGATACTCTGTACCGTTTACGGTGAACTTGCCGCCTGCGATACGGTTAGCGTATCTGCCGACACACTGTCCCTGATAATCGGAGCGGTTGATGTGACCGTCCATATCGTCAAAGCCGAGAAGTACGTCCTGCATAATATCGTCCTTATCGTACATAAATGCACTGAGCCAGGTTGCACCGTAGGTGATGAATTCGGCAAAGCAACCCTCTGCGTTTTTAATTTTGTATTTGAGCACTTCACTGCCGTCGGGCATTGTGCCGAATACGCTTTTTGTAATACTCATAATATATCTCCTTAACAGATTTTTAGCTTTTTTGTTTGATTTTTGTATTATATTCAGTATAAATTCAAGTTGTAAAAAAGTCAATGGGAATCGTCTCTATTGACACTTTGTGCCAATAATATTAAAATAGTATATAATTAACATTATATTGAAGTTTATTTCGGAAGGAGGGGCTGACAAATGGCGTTTGACAATATGTTTGATTTTACGGTTGTGGCAAGCCGTTATCTGCTGGCAGGACTTGCTCTGCTGATTATAGGAAGCTGTGTTGTTTCACTTGTGACAAGACACTTCGGCTCAAGGGTCGGCTCTTACCTTGTTGAAACAAAATCCAAAAAACGCATACCTCTTACACGTTGGGAAAATTCCATAGGCCGCAGTCCCACCTGCGACGTGATACTTACGGCTTCTACCGTGTCGCGTTTTCACGCTGTTATTTCAAAGCGACGTACGGGTTGGGTTGTTGCTGACACCAATTCGCGTACGGGTGTTTTTGTCAACGGTGAGCAGATAGCAAAGCCTTTGCAGCTCAATCACGGTGATAAGGTAAGCTTCGGTACGGCTGTGTATGAGTTTTTTGACGTTGAAGTTGATGACCTTGAGCGTGAGAAGGAAAAAGAACGCAGGAAGCAGGCTCGTGTTGCCGCACGTACTCCCGTACGTACAGGTAATGAAAACGTGGAATTTATGCCTGCACTTATCGACGAAGCGGCAGAGAAAGCTTACGTAATCGGATGCGATGACTGCATTGTCGGTCGTTCTCCCGACTGTGATATAAGACTTAAATATCAGACGGTATCTTCTGAGCACGCAAAGGTGTTCAGGGTAGGTAACGGTTGGTTTGTAGAGGATCTCGGATCCGGAAACGGAACAAAAGTGAATGCACGTTTTGTGACAAACGGCAGACGCAGGCTGAGGGACGGAGATATACTCAGCTTCGGCGGCGCTATATTTGTATTTGACGAGCACTATAAAGTGCGTAAAAAATAAAAGACTGAAATTAAAACGGGGAGGTGAAACGCTTGGCAGAAAACAACAACGAAAAAACTGAAAAAAAGAAAAAGCCGAAAAGAAAAAAGCGTCCGTTTGACTGGCTGTCTATGCTTCTTTTTGCAACGATGTTTCAGCTGATTTCGATGATGCCTGTAATATTTATGGCAGAAGAACTGAATCCGGAAGTTCTCGGTGTTTTCGGCGGATTCATCCTCACAGAGTGGCTGTATTTTGTATGTGCACGGTGGTTTGCAAAGCAGCGTGCGACAGAGCTTGAAATAATAGCGTTCACCCTTTCGGGTATAGGTCTGGTTACGGTGGCAAGCGTTTACCCTGACTATGCTCTCAAGCAGTTTATAGCAATTCTTATAGGTCTTGCGGCATTTGTTATTATGCTTGCGATAATGCGTAACGTAGAGGTGATATCGGCGCTTCGTATACCCGTTGCCGTTGCTGCGGTGGGCTTGCTTGGCGTAAACCTTGTTATGGCAGAAACAGTAAACGGTGCACTTAACTGGATAAGTCTCGGCTCGTTTTCAATTCAGCCGTCAGAGCTTGTAAAGGTTGCGTTTATATTTGTCGGTGCGGCAACGCTCGAAAAGCTTCAGTCAACACGCAGTCTGACACGTTATCTTATTTTCTCGCTTGGCTGTGTAGGTGCTCTTTTCCTTATGAGGGATTTCGGCACGGCACTTATATTTTTCGCAACGTTCCTTGTAATTGCGTTTATGCGTTCAGGTGACGTAAAGACCATAGGTCTTATAAGCGTTGCGGCTGTGCTCGGTGCAGGCCTTATAATTTACTTCAAGCCCTACGTTGCTTCGCGTTTTGAGGCTTACCGTCACGTATGGGAATATGCCAATGACGGCGGATTCCAGCAGACGAGAGTGCTCAGCTATTCTGCGAGCGGAGGTTTCTTCGGGCTCGGAATAGGTGAGGGCAGACTCAGACATATATTTGCGTCTACAACTGACCTTGTTTTCGGTGTGATATGTGAAGAATGGGGCCTGGTTGTAGGTTTCTGCGTGATTCTGTGCTTTGCTTTTGTTGCGGTTTACGCACTCAGGCTTGCCCGTCACGCACGCTCGACGGTTTACTCTATTGCGGCGGTTGCGTCTGCGGCACTTCTGCTTGTACAGCTGAGTCTGAACGTTTTCGGTATTACAGACCTGCTGCCTCTTACAGGCGTTACACTGCCGTTTATAAGCCGAGGCGGTACGAGTATGATATGCTCGTGGGCACTGTTTGCATTTATCAAGAGTGCTGATATAAAAACGTATCCGATACTTGAAAAACAGATGGAAGATAAATAAAACTTAACCTGAAAGGAAGGTGGCTGAAATATAAATACGGTAACAAAGCGTGCCTACGTTCTGCTTGCGATAATAATTGCTTTTATTGCAGGCGTTGTTCTGCTTGGTGTGAGTTTTGCAACCGAAGGCGGCACCTGGGCAACCAGCCGTGTAAACGGTCACCTTTATTCAGGCGGAGAAATAAAGAATGCAGGCAAAATTCTTGACTGCAAAGGTGTCGTACTTGCCGAAAGTAAGAACGGCAAAAGAATATACAATTCCGACAAAACCGTACGCAAGGCTACGCTTCATACGGTTGGCGACACGTACGGTTTTATTGCTACGGGTGTGCATACAATATGCCGTGACGGACTTACGGGCTACAGCTTTGTTGACGGAATTTATACGCTTATCAATACAGGTGAGGGCAGTGACGTTAAGCTGACGATAGATGCAGATCTTTGTGCGAAGGCTTACAAGGCTCTTGACGGTAAAAAAGGTGCGATAGGTGTATACAATTACAAGACAGGCGAAATTGTTTGTATGGTTTCGGCACCGACTTACGACCCTGAAAACAAGCCTGACAATATGGAGTCTGACGACAGATACGAAGCTGTTTATATGAACCGTCTGCTCAGCGGACTTTTCACTCCCGGCTCTACTTTCAAGGCTGTTACTACGGTTGCCGCGATTGAGAATATTGCAGATATACAAAACCGAGAGTTTGAGTGTGAGGGTGCACTTGCAACAGCTCAGGGCGGCGAAATTATATGTAACAATACCCATGGCAAAATAAGCTTCGGCACAGCTCTTACAAAGTCCTGCAACAGTGCTTATGCTGAAATGGGTATTGAGCTTGGTGCCGGTGTACTGGAAAAAACCGCATCGTCAATGGGCTTTGGAAAAAGCTTCAATGTCAGCGGTGTGAACACGACAAAGAGCCGTTTTGACCTTGAAGGTGCGGTTGATATAGACATCGGCTGGGCAGCGATAGGTCAGTATACAACTCTTATAAATCCGCTTCATCTTATGATGATTGCGGGCTGTATTGCGGCTGACGGCTCGACCCCCGTGCCGTATTTTATCGAGGATAATCTGAACAGTGTTGTAGGTAACGTCAGGACAGAGAGACTGATTGAGCAGACGACGGCTTCACAGGTTAAAACGATGATGAGAAACAACGTTATAAATAACTACGGTGACAGCAGATTTCCCGATATGGAATTTGGCGGCAAAACCGGTACTGCACAGGTTGCAGGTGAAGGCTCGCACGCATGGTTTATGGGATTCAGTACGGATGAAAGCTTCCCGTATGCAGTAGTTGTACTTGCGGAAAACGGTGGCGGCGGCAGTGACGTTGCAGTGCCGATTGCGAGCAAGGTTATGAAAGAACTTAAAAATTCACTTTGATGAGTGTGAGTAAATGAAAAAGAATCAAGTCAGCAAAAAACAGCGGAGAAAGAGAAAATTCAAAACCTTTGTCGGTGTACTGTGTGTGGCTGTAATCGGTCTGATTGCGGTTTCATTCTGGTATAACGGCGGTACTCTGCCGACAGGCAAGCCGAGAATCTGCATTGATGCAGGTCACGGCGGCAGTGACGTTGGTGCAGAGTATGAAGGCAGATATGAAAAAGATGATAATCTGCAGCTTGCGCTTGCTGTCGGTGAAATCCTTGAGGATAACGGTATAGACGTAATCTATACACGAAAAAAAGACGTTTTTGTTGAGCTTGAGGACAGGGCGAAGTTTGCAAACAGAAGGTACGCTACATACTTTGTATCGCTTCACCGCAACAGTGCTGAGGGTGACGTGAGCGGTGTGGAGATATGGATTAATAACAATGCTCTCAATAATGAGGCACAGCTTGCAGAAAATATAATTGAAAAAATAGATGAGGTAGGTTTCGGCAAAAACAGAGGTGTCAAACGCGGATATCAGGGCAATCCATTATCCAATTACCTTGTAAACAGCGCTACGGATATGCCGAGCTGTCTTGTCGAAATGGGATTTATAACAACTGAACGTGATAACGAGCTTTTTGACGAAAATCTTGAAAAATACGCTGCTGCAATAGCAGAGGGTATTATGGCAGGAATAAATACAGAGGAGTAACGTATGCAGTACAAAACATTAAGCAAAAATGCAAAGTATCTTATGACGGTTACGGCTGTTATGCAAAGCCTTATTCTGCTTGTTGCCTGTATGGCGGCGGTTATTATAGGCGGGCTTTACGGTGCGGTTAAAATCGGAGTTATGATAGGCTGTGCAGTAGTTGCAGTAATCTGGGCGGCAGTATTTCCTGTGCTCAGATTCAAGCGTTATAAGTACCTTATCACTCCCGACCGAGTAGAAATTGTATGCGGTGTGCTCTTTGTTTCACGCACTGTTGTACCTGTAAACAGAATTCATCAGATTAACGTTTCCCGAGGTCCTCTCGATTCTGCTTTCGGTGTTGCGAAGGTGTCTGTTGTAACTGCAGGTTCAACGGCAGTACTCCGTTTCCTTGACGAAGACAAGGCTCAGGAACTGGCTCTTTATCTCAACGAAAAAGTCGGAGATAAGCTCGGAGGCAAAGACGATGTTCAGTAAGCCGACGAGAAACCATATAACAATAATTTTAGAGCAGATAGGTGCAGTCGGCGTTGTTCTGGTTACGGGTGCGTTTTCTTTGCTGTTTGATATTGCGGCAGACCTCAGACGAGGTGTGAGTTTTGCACAGATACTCAGATATTCGTACGCCGGCAGAATTCCCACACCTGTAAATATTGCTGTGGCTCTGCTTCTGGTTGTTGGCGTTGTGTGGCTGATTTTACGCTGGAGCAAGACCGTATTTTATATTGAGTCGGGCTATCTGGTTGTTGAAAGACGCACACTGATGCACCGTGTTTCACGCTTGCCTCTCGGCAGTATTTCAACCGTTAATCTTGAACGCAGTGTTTTTGAGCGTATGGTCGGCACTGCAAAAATAAAGCTCGATATAAACTCTGCGGCAACAGCGAACAAAACGGATTTTACCTTTGTGCTTCCTCTTGAGAAGGCAAAGGCTTTTGAGCTTGAGCTTACACAGCAGAGTGACGTACAGACGGATGAAAATCAGGTGCAGGCAAGAAAGCTTGTTTGTTCTTTTACGTGGGTACACGCTTTGCGTGACGTACTTCTCGGTCAGCCGCTTGTACAGATTATTATGTTCATAGTGCTTCTTGTTGCAGGTATTCCTCTTGATAAAATTGCACCCGGCAGTGACGCTATCTACAAGGCCATGCCTGCGGTAGCGTTTGCTCTGCTCAGCTGGTTAGCCGGTATGGTTATGCAGTTTATGTCCGCATACGGTTTCAGGGTGGAGAAAGACGATAAGACTTTCTTTATCACTTCGGGTCTGCTCAAAAAGAAGCAGTATATGTTTGATAAGGACAAGGTGAATGCAGTTATTGTGCGTCGTCCGCTGTTGGCAAGGCTTTTCGGTTATTACCGTGCAGAGGTTGCCGTTATCGGACTTGGTAACGATAAGCACGAAACTCCGCAGATATGTCTGCTTGTAAAAAAGCAGGAACTTGAGCGGATTTTAGGTGAATGTGCCCCCGATTTTATTTGTGCGGCAAAAACCGTAAAGTCTCACAAGGCAGGGCTTGCCGCTTCGCTTTGTTTTTACGTTCTGCTGTCCTTGATTATTGCGGCTGTAGTGTATCAGATTTACACTCTGCTCAGCGTTGCAGTTGTTCTGATTGGTGTGATTTTTGCGGTTTTAAGTTACCGCAATAAAACCGTTGCGGCGGATGACAGCGTTTTCTCTTATTCAAGAGGACTGTTTTCTATCGTGAACGGCTATTTTAAATACGACGGCATACAGACGGCACAATTTAAAAGCAACGTATTTTTAAAACGCAAAGGTGTCGGCAAAATCTGTATCTCGATTCTTTCTGCAGGCTCGGTCAGCCTGCACACTACGGGTTGGTTTGATAAATCATACTATGATGCGTTGGTTGATAAACTTGGTTATTAATAATTTATTAATAATTATATGCTAAACTTACTCTAATTATTATGTGCTTATATGCCCTGAAACGATTTCGGGGTCAGCCGGAAAGGTGTCTGAAACTGTGAAGGTGTCGGTTCTCATTGCCGCATACAACGGCGGAACTTATATAGCAAAACAGCTTTCGTCTGTTGTTTCTCAGCTCGGTGCTGACGATGAGGTTATTATTTCCGACGATAAGCCCGACGGCGATACCTATGCCGCTGTCGAGCCTTTTCTCAGTGATGCACGCATACGCTATATTCACGGCCCTGCAAAGGGTGTTGATGCAAACAAGGAGTTTCTTCTGCGTGAGTGTACGGGTGACGTTGCGTTTCTCTGTGACCAGGATGACGTCTGGCTTGACGGTAAGGTTGAGCGTGTGATGTCCGCTATAAAAGGCGGTGCGTGCTGTGTGCTTCACAATGCGTATATCACAGATGAAAATCTTGAAAAAAGCGGCAAGACTCTTTTTGAGGACAGAGGCGCTAAAACCGGTGTAATGCACAATATAATCAGAAACTGCTACACGGGTGCGTGTATGGCACTGACAAGGCAGGCGTTTACCGCTGCTCTGCCTTTTCCGAAGAATCTGCCTATGCACGACCAATGGCTCGGACTTGTGAGCGAAAAGGTAGGTAGGGTAGAGCTTATTGATGAGCCGCTTCTGCTTTACCGACGCAATCCCGGCAGTATGACGGGTGGTAAAACAAGCCTTATGCAAAAAATCACGTGGCGGATAAATATAGCGAAAAACATTTTCACATTCAGGTGAAAGGAATGGTAAGCATTAAGAGCTATGTAACGGGCTGTATTGTTACACACAACAATATGAGCAGCATAGATGAAACTGTATCAACCCTGCTTGAACACACAAAAGGTGTCGATTTCAAGCTGATGGTTGTTGATAATATGTCAACCGACTCAACTCCCGACCATATCAGAGAGAAGTATCCCGAGGTTGAAGTTTACGAGCCGCATACCAACAACGGATTCGGAAGCGGGCACAACAACGCTCTGTCGGTTATAGATTCTAAATATCACTGTGTTATAAATCCCGACATCAGTCTGAATGATGACGTTATTGCAAAGATGGCGGCATATATGGATGAGCATCCCGAAATCGGTCTGCTTTCACCCAAAATCTGTTTCCCCGACGGCAGAATGCAGATTCTCGGCAAGCGTAACCCGAGCATAAAATATCTTGTTGCAAGCCGTATGCGCGGTGAGGGTGAGCCCGGCAAGCTGCTCAGAGAGTATGCAATGCTCGACGAAAATCTCGACGTGCCATGCGAAATCGAAAACGCAACTGGCTGCTTTATGATGTTCCGTACAGATCTTTTCAAAAAGATAGGCGGCTTTGACGACAGATACTTTATGTATTTTGAAGATTGTGATATCACACGTACGGTGCGACTTCACTCAAAGGCAATCTTCTACCCCGAGGCAGTTGTTTACCACGTATGGGGCAGAGAAAGCAAGAAAAATTTCAGGCTTATGCTTGTACAGATATCGTCAATGTTTAAGTATTTTGTTAAGTGGGCAAACCCCAAAAACAGGAGTAAAAAATGAACAAGATAAAAGGTTTCTTCAAAAATTTCTGGAAATACCGTTTTCTGCTGCAGGAAATAGTACGTAAAAACGTTAAGCTACAGTACCGTAACTCTGTTCTCGGTATTTTTTGGACCTTCCTTCAGCCGTTACTCACAACTATTGTGCTTGCCCTCGTTTTCGGCGGCATCTTCGGTCAGAGAGATTCTTCAGTAGGATGTTATATGGTTTACCTTCTCTGCGGCCGACTTTTATATGAGTTCTTTACTCAGTCAACAAAGCGTGCGATGCGTTCAATACGACTGAGTGCGAGCGTTATCAAAAAGGTTTACGTGCCCAAGTACATATATCCGCTTTCAAACGTACTTGCAAACTTTGTAACCTTTGCAATGTCACTGCTTGTGCTCGTTGTTATGGTTATCTACTTCAAGTGCTTTACCGAAGAGGTTATAATCATAAACTGGTACGTACTGCTTGCGATTGTACCGATACTTATTCTGCTCGTTCTTTCACTTGGCGTCGGTATGATTCTTGCAACGCTCAACGTTTTCTTCAAGGATATCGAGTATATCTACGAAGTCTTCTGTATGCTTCTTTTCTACCTTACACCTATCTTCTACACCGTTAAATCTCTCGGTGCAATCAAGATAGTTCAGTACGGTCTTATGGCTAATCCGCTGTATTCAATAGTTTCTATGTTCCGTGACTGTGTGCTTTACGGTCAGATGTGGAACTGGAACCACTTTATGTATGCATTCGGAGTCAGCGTGGTTACGTTTATTATCGGTTTCGTTATTTTCCAGAAGAAGCAGGATAAGTTTATTCTTCACATCTGAGGTGAATTAAGTTTGGCTAAAACAGCAGTAAAGGTTGAAAACGTAAGTATTCTTTTCAACCTCAGTAAAGAAAAAGTTGACAATATTAAAGAGTATTTCATAAAGCTTGTTACACGCAAGCTCCATTACAATGAGTTCTGGGCACTTACTGACGTTTCGTTTGAGGTTGAAGAGGGTGAAAGACTCGGCATCCTCGGCTTCAACGGTGCAGGTAAGAGTACAATGCTCAAGGTTATTGCAGGCGTTCTCAAGCCTACAAAGGGCTCGGTCAAGGTTAACGGTGTAATTGCTCCGCTGCTTGAGCTTGGTGCAGGCTTTGACCTTAACTATACCGGTGCAGAGAATATATATCTCTATGGTGCTACAATGGGCTACTCAAGAAAGTATATTGAGGAGCGTTATGACGAAATTGTTGAATTCTCCGAGCTTGGTGAATTTATTGACGTGCCTGTCAAAAACTATTCTTCAGGTATGAGAGCAAGACTCGGCTTTGCCATTGCTACGGCAGTTGAGCCTGAAGTGCTCATTCTTGACGAGGTTCTTTCAGTCGGTGACGCAAAGTTCCGTATCAAGAGCGAAAACAAAATCAAGAGTATGTTTGACAAGGGTGTTACGGTGCTCTTCGTTTCACATAATACAGCACAGGTAAGACGTCTTTGCACAAAGGCTATACTTCTCGACCACGGTAAGATTATCGCTAACGGCGAAGTCAACGAGGTCTGCGATATTTACGACAAAAAAGTAAACGGCAAATAAATATATATTTTGATAAAGGAATGATATTATGGTATTCGCCATTGTTCTTGCAGGCGGTAAGGGCAGCAGAATGGGTAACACCGATATGCCCAAGCAGTTTATGAAGCTTGGTTCAAAGCCCATCCTTGTCCATACTGTTGAAAAGTTTTTTGTTAACTCACGCTTTGAAAAGGTTATCGTGCCCACTCATAAATCCTGGGTTGAGCACGCACGCAACCTTATAGAAAAAAATCTTGGTGAGACAGACAAGGTTGTCGTTATTGACGGCGGTGAAACCCGTAACGATACAATAATGAACGCTATTGCATATATCGAAGAGAATTACGGACTTGATGAGGATACAATTGTTGTAACTCACGACTCTGTACGTCCTTTCGTAACTCACAGAATTATTGATGAAAATATCGACTGTGCTGCAAAGTACGGTGCTTGCGACACAATGGTGCCTGCGGCAGATACAATAGTTGAAAGCTGTGACGGTGAGGCTATTACCTCAATTCCGATTCGTGACCATATGTATCAGGGTCAGACTCCGCAGTCCTTCAAAGCAAAGAGACTCAAGGAGATTTTCGAATCACTCAGCGATGAAGAAAAGAATATCCTCACAGATGCATGTAAGATGTACGTACTCAAGGGTGAACACGTGCACGTGCTCAAGGGTGAGGTTTTCAATATCAAAATCACCTATCCGTTTGATATGAAGGTTGCACAGTCACTTATCGGCGCAACCGAAGATTTAGAGGGATAAAAAATGATTAATGCTGTATATCAGTTGGTTTCCCCGAGAATGATAGAAGTCGCTTATAAGGAGATTGACCTTACCGCAGGTGAGGTTATAATGCGCCCTTACAAGGTTTCTGTCTGCAAGGCAGACCAGCGTTATTATCAGGGTATGCGTTCCCCCGAAGCTCTCAAGGCAAAGCTTCCTATGGCACTCACTCACGAGTGTGTGGCTCAGGTTGTCTATGACCCGACAGGCACTTATTCGGTGGGCGATTTCGTTGTGCCGGTGCCTAACACACCGACAGAAACGGACAGCGTTGTTGCGGAGAATTATCTTCGTTCAAGCTACTTCCGTTCAAGCGGTTATGACGGATTCCTGCAGGATTTCATCACTGCCGCACCTGAGCGTGTTGTAAAGCTGCCCAAGGATATGAATATGAACGTTGCGTCATTTACTGAGCTTGTCAGCGTAAGCGTGCACGCAATATCACGCTTTGACAAAATTGCTCACTCACGCCGCAACAAAATCGGTATATGGGGTGACGGTAACGTCGGCTATATAACTGCACTTGTTCTGCACTATCTCTACCCCGAAACCGAGCTTTATATTTTCGGTACTGTAGAAGAGAAGCTATCATACTTCTCATTTGCAAAGGCTGCTTATCACGTTGACCACGTGCCCGAAGGTGTTTCGGTTGACCATGCATTTGAGTGCGTAGGCGGCGGTGGCTGTCAGCCTGCAATCAACCAGATTATCGACCTTATAAACCCTGAGGGTGCAATTTCCCTTATGGGTGTAAGCGAAAACAACGTGGGTATTAATACCCGTATGGTGCTTGAAAAAGGTCTGCGTCTGTTTGGTTCTTCACGCAGCGGTGTTGAGGATTTTGCAAAGTCGGTAGAGCTTTATTCAAAGTATCCGAAGCTTGTCAGCTATCTCGACAATCTTGTCGGTGACGTTGTCAGAGTTGAGAGCATTCCCGATATTCACCGTGCGTTTGACCTTGATTATCACCGTAGCTTCGGCAAAACTGTTATCGATTGGGCTAAATAATGAAAAGTTTATTTTATCGTTTGTTTGCTCTGTTTTTCAATATTTCACGCACCCTGTTTGGTTTGAAACCGAACAGGGTTGTGTTGCTTTCGCCTCACAATGCTTCGTTCAACGACAGCCTCGGTGAAGTCAGGGCAGAGCTTGAAAAACGAGGCGGTTACGATATTGTATATATATCGCACGCTGATTTTGCTTCTGTGCCGAGGGCGATAGTCTTTTTTACAAAAAAAGCATATCTTCTTGCAACGGCAAAGTACGTTTTTATGAACGATAATTTTATGCCGCTCGGCTATCTGAATTTCCACAAGGAAGCTGTTATTGTACAGCTCTGGCACGCTGAGGGTGCTTTCAAGAAATTCGGTCTTGATATTGATCAGCCTGCTGACATCCGAGCAAGAGAAATTGCCGCAAACAGCAAGCTTACATATGTTGCCTGTTCATCAACAGAGGTTGCAGATATATATGCAAGCGCTTTCGGAGTTGACAGGTCAAAGGTAATTCCCCTAGGCTCACTCAGGGCAGACGTGCTTCTGAGGGCGGACAACGCCGCAAAGCTCCGTGAAGAGTTTGAGGAAAAGTATCCTCAGTGTAAGGGTAAAAAAATCGTGCTTTACGCTCCTACTTTCCGTGATGAACCCGAACTTGATAAAGTGTTTTTATCTCATTTTGATTATTCACTTTTTGAAAAAGAGCTTGGCGATACACACTGCCTGCTCGTAAGGCTTCATCCGCAGATTCACGGCAATACTCGTATTGACGGTGCAGTTGACGTTACGGATTTCAAGAGCATAAACGACCTGACACTTATCAGCGATATGCTCATTACGGATTATTCGTCTGTTTGTATGGATTTTGTTCTGCTTGACAAGCCCTGTGTTTTCTTTGCACCCGACCTTGATGAATATGCTTCACGCAGGCCGTTTTATTTCAGCTACCGTGAGTATGTGCCGGGCGAGGTTGCAAGCGATACGCCTGAGCTTATTGAGTGCATAAAGAAATCAGCTGTATGTGATAAAGCAGAGAAATTTAAATTCAGCAATCTGAATATGGTTGACGGAAAATCTCTTGAACGGCTGTTTGATAAGATTTTCGGTTGACTGATATTTTGTAAATTTATCAAATCAAGAAAGAGGTGCAAAAATGCCTATTTATTTTGACAGTGAAAATAAAATTTTCAAGCTTGATACAAAGACTTCAAGCTATATCTTTCAGGTTTTTGAGGAGGATTATCTTATCCACCTCTACTACGGTGCTTATATTCCCGACAACGGTGTAGAGGACCTTGCGATGCGTTGCTGTAATGCATCCTTCAGCCCTGCAAACGCTACGATAGGTGAGCACGGCTTCAGCTGTGACACTTGGCCGATGGAGTATTCCTGCAACGGTACAGGTGATATGCGTATATCGGCACTTGCAATCCGTAACCACCACGGCAACGCTTCAACCGATATCCGTTACGTTTCACACAGAATTATAAATGGTAAGCCTGCACTTGAGGGTCTGCCGTCACTTTATACTATGAGTGATGACGATGCAACTACTCTCGAGGTTGAAACACTCGACAAGGTAACGGGTGCAAAGGTTTATCTTTACTATACTGTTTTCGAGAATTACGGTGCGATGACACGTTGGGTAAAGGTTGAAAACACATCCGACAAGCCTATGGATATTCAGCGTGCATACAGTGCTTGTATCGATTTCCCGACGATGAATTACAATATGATTCATCACTACGGTATGTGGGGTAAGGAGCGTACGCTTGTTTCACGCCATCTTGAGCACGGCATTCAGTCTATTGCAAGTAAGCGCGGCTCTTCAAGCCATACATACAATCCCTTCGTTGCTCTTGCAGACGATAAGGCAACAGAAGACTTTGGCGATGCTTACGGTTTCAACCTTGTTTACAGCGGTAACTTTGCTGCTGATATTGAGGTTGATTTCAACTCTGCTCCGCGTCTTATAATGGGTATTAACCCGACAGATTTCTGTTGGCGTCTTGAGTCAGGCGAGTGCTTTACAACACCCGAGCTTGTTATGGTTTACACTAACGGCGGTACAGGCGAAATGAGCCGTATCTTCCACAGACTCTACAACAATCACCTTATAAGAGGTGAGTGGAAGGATAAAAAGCGTCCTCTGCTTATCAACAGCTGGGAGGCTGCATTCTTCGATTTTGATGATGATAAGCTTGTTGCCTTTGCAGAACGTGCAAAAGAAATAGGCATCGAAATGCTTGTTATGGATGACGGCTGGTTTGGCAAGCGTAATGACGACAGAAGCTCACTCGGTGACTGGTACGTTAACGAGGAGAAGCTCAAGGGCGGTCTTTCAAGCCTTATCGAGCGTGTAAACGCACTCGGTCTTAAGTTCGGTATCTGGTTTGAGCCTGAGATGATTTCCCCTGATTCCGACCTTTACCGTGCACATCCAGATTGGTGTATCCACGTGCCTGAGCGTGTAAATTCAATAGGCAGAAATCAGTACATACTCGATATGACACGCAAGGACGTACGTGACAACATCTACGAGCAGATGTGTGCGATACTCCGCAACAACAATATTGACTACGTTAAGTGGGATTTCAACCGCAATATTTCCGAGGCAGGCTCTGCACTTCTTCCTGTAGAGCGTCAGCAGGAGTTTTTCCATCGCTTTGTGCTCGGCACATATGAGCTTATGGGCAGAATTGTCGACGAGTTTCCGCATATCCTGCTTGAAAACTGCTCGGGCGGCGGCGGACGCTTCGACCCCGGTATGCTCTACTTCTCACCGCAGATCTGGTGCAGTGACAATACTGACCCGATTGAGCGCCTTACAATCCAGTTCGGCACATCAATCTGCTACCCTGTTTCAACCGTCGGTGCTCACGTTTCCGCTTGCAGCCGTACAGATTACGAAACCAAGGGCAACGTTGCGATGAGCGGCACATTCGGCTACGAGCTTGACCCGATTAAGCTCAGCGATGCTGACATTCGTATAATCAAGCAGCAGGTAAAGGATTACCATAAGTATTACAACACAATACACTTTGGCGACCTTTACAGACTCATTCACCCGACTGAGGACAGACACCGCTGTGCGTGGGGCTATGTTTCTCAGGATAAGAATGAGGCGATATTTACCTTTGTTACCATGCTCAGGTGTGAGAATCCTACCTTCTATGTAAGGCTCAAGGGTCTTGACCCTGATAAGTATTATTACGATGACGAAACCTGTGAGGTTCATTCAGGCGCTCTGCTTATGAATGCAGGCCTTAACCTCAAGAATCTGCCTCGTTCAGACGGCTCAAGCTTCGTAATACATCTTAAAGCTGTGGATAAAAAATAAAAAGGAGAAAAAGACAATGGAAAATTTTAAGCGTATTCTCAGTGTTCTTGTCTGTGTTTGTATGCTTGCTTCAATGACTGTGGGTTTTGCAAATGCAGAGGATGCAGCTGTTTCAACATCTGCACCCACAAGAGTTTCCGTTGCAGTTAACGGTGACACTTCTTCATCACGCGGTTTCTGCTGGTACACAGCAACAGAAGCTGAAACAAAAATCGAGTTTGAGGGCGTTGACGCTTCCGCTTACACTGTCGAAGACGTAATCTGCGAAGAGTGGGAAGGTAACTTCATGCACAAGCTCACAGTTACAGGTCTTGAGGCAGGCGTTACATACACATACCGTGTAGGTGACGGCGAAAACTGGAGTGAGTGGGGCTCATTCACAACAGACAACGGCGACGATAAGGTCAGCTTCATCAACATCGCTGACGTTCAGGCAAGCGACTACGAAGGCTTCCTCAGAGGTGCAGAGACACTTTCTGCTGCTTTCGCAACACTTCCCGGCGCTGACTTCGTTTCCAACTGCGGTGACTTCACAAATGACAGCACAAACGAAGAGTGGGATGCTTACGATCAGGCTTTTGCAGCTCTCAACAGAACATTCACAATTGCTCCCGTAGCAGGTAACCACGACGGTCTTGGCGTTGAGTACTGGTTCAACAATATGTTCAACCTTGATACATCAGAGAGCGTTCAGGTCAAGGATGGCGTTAACTACTCCTTCGATTACGGCAACGCTCACTTTGCAGTTCTCAACACAAACGACATTCTTTCAATCTCACAGGCACAGCTCAAGTGGCTTGAGAACGATATGAATTCAACCGATAAGGATTGGAAGATTGTTTTCTTCCACAAGGCACCGTACTCACTCGGTAAGGATGCTAAGTGGCCGGATGCTCTCTACCTTCAGAAGTCTCTTACAGACGTTCTTGATGCAACAAACGTTGACTTCGCTTTCTACGGTCACGATCATCAGTACATCCGTACAAAGCCCCTTACAGACAACAAGCTTGACGAGAACGGCACAACATACGTTCTCTCCGGCACAGCAGGCGGTAAGAGATACGAAGTCCGTCCCTTCCTCAAGAATCATTTCCTCGATGAAGACTTTATCGACAGAATTGTTATCCAGCGTGAAGGCGTAGGCTTTGAGAAGGAAGAGTATATCGGCGGTTGCTTTGAGGCTGTTGAAATTAACGGTGATACTCTTACACTCAAGACATACATCGTAAACGATGCAACAGGCGAAACAATTCTTGTTGACGAGTACTCTGTAACAAAGAAGCTCGGCGAGAACAAGGCTACATTTACAGGTGACAACACAACATCAGAGTTTGAATACATTCTCGGTGTCGTTCCCTCATTCCTCGGCCTTGCCGCATATGCACTCGGCGAGTGGCTTCCTGAGTTCCTCTCACTTGTTCCCGAACTTCTTTACTCCGTAATCAAGTACGACGTATTCTAATGTAATATAACTTTAAAGAGGATGCACTGAACGGTGCATCCTCTTTTTATGTTACGGATGATTTAATAATGTATTCATAAAAATAATGGTAAAAGCTATTGACATTCTTTGACTTTCGATATATTATATGAGTAGTTTAGCACTCGAAATAACAGAGTGCTAAAGTTAGCACAAAGCAGAAAGGGGATGAATCGGGTGCTGAATATGACCGAGCGTAAGCAGAAAATACTTGCCGCCGTGGTCGAAAGTTACATCCGCACAGGCGAGCCTGTCGGCTCAAAAAACCTGATGGGCGAGCTCGATTTTTCCGTTTCCTCTGCTACCATCCGTAACGAGATGGCTGACCTTGCCGAAATGGGTTACCTTGAGCAGCCTCATACATCAGCAGGCCGTGTGCCGACTACTCTCGGCTACCGATACTATATCGATAAGCTGATGAATAAAATGGAGCTTAACGAGGCAGATTGTAAGAGCATTGCCAAAACGGTTTCATCCGGTAGCGGCGACCCTGAGCAGCTTCTCGAAAAAGCAGGCGAGGTAATTGCAAACCTCACAAACTGTGCGGCAATAACTACAATGCCGGCAGGCGACAGGGCAACTGTCCGCAGGGCAGAGATTGTGCCCGTCAGTAACCGCACGGCGATGATTGTGCTCCTCACTTCGGCAGGCACGCTCAAGAGTAAGGCTTGCCGCAGCGATATGCCTATCACTCCACAGACGGTTGAGCGTTTTTACAACGTGTGTGCTTCGCACTTTGTCGGCAGACCGCTTGAGGAAATCGGCACAGTAATGCTTCAGACGTTGGTTGCATCACTTGGTGAACACGCACTTGAAATGTCACCGTTTTTCGTTGCACTGGCAGACCTTGCAAACGATGCACTCAGCTCTGACGTGCTTCTTGAAGGTCAGTCAAACCTGTTCAATCACAGAGAGCTTGGCGGTAACGTGCTTGAGCTTATGGAATTCCTGCGAAAGGGTGACCCGATAGCAAAGCTTATCGCAGGCGGTACAGACGATGTTGACATAAAAATCGGCACGGAAAACGAATACAAACAGCTTGCTAACTCGAGCGTAATCATTTCGCATTACGATATCAACGGTGAGAGGTCGGGTGCTTTGGGAATAATTGGTCCGACACGTCTTAACTATGCAAAGCTTATTCCGTATATGCAGTTTGTTTCGGGTCTTGTAGGCAAGATACTTACCGAAACACTTGACGAATAAAAGGAGGTTTAAAAATGGCAGAGAAAGAAAACGTAACAGCAGAAGAAAAGGAAGAGAAAAAAGAAAAGAAGTCCAGAAAAAAAGCTGACAAAGCTGATGAGAAAGTAACTGAGCTTCAGGCAGAGCTTGAGGAGCAGAAAAACCAGTATCTTCGCCTTGCAGCTGAGTATGACAACTACCGCAAACGCACACAGCGTGAGAAGGATGCACTCAACGGTGATATCAAAGCCTATATCATAGGTGAGATTCTTCCCGTTATCGACAACTTCGAGCGTGCAACGGCAAACACATCGGCAGACTATGAAACATACAAAAAGGGTATGGAAATGATTTTCACTCAGTTTGCTGATATTTTCAAGAAACTCGGTGTTGAAGCTTTCGGCGAATCCGGTGAAGCATTTGACCCGATGATGCACAACGCAGTAATGCATATCGACAGCGAAGATTTCGGCGAGAGCGTAGTTGCTCAGGTATTTGCAAAGGGCTACAAAATCGGCGACAAGATTATCCGCTGTGCTACTGTTCAGGTGGCTAATTAACAAAGTAAAAAATTTCACTTTATAATAAAAGGAGTAATTAATCATGGCAAAAGTAATAGGTATTGACCTTGGTACAACAAACTCATGCGTAGCAGTTATCGAAGGCGGCGAGCCCGTAGTTATTGCTAACGCAGAAGGCGCTCGTACAACTCCCTCTGTTGTTGCATTCAGCAAGGATGGCGAGAGAATGGTAGGTCAGGTTGCAAAGCGTCAGGCTATCACTAACCCTGACCGCACAATCGCATCAATCAAGAGACAGATGGGTACAGACTTCGGCGTCAAGATTGACGACAAGCGCTTCACACCCCAGGAGATTTCCGCAATGGTACTCCAGAAGCTCAAGGCTGACGCTGAAGCTTACCTTGGCGACAAGGTAACAGAGGCTGTTATCACAGTACCCGCATACTTCACAGACGCACAGCGTCAGGCTACAAAGGATGCAGGCCGCATCGCAGGTCTTGAGGTAAAGAGAATTATCAATGAGCCTACAGCTGCAGCTCTTGCATACGGTATTGACAAGGAGAACGAGCAGAAGGTTATGGTTTATGACCTTGGCGGCGGTACATTCGACGTTTCTATCATCGAGGTGGGCGACGGGGTTCAGGAGGTACTTGCTACAGCAGGTAACAACCGTCTTGGCGGTGACGATTTCGACCAGAGAATCATCCACTGGCTTGCAGACACATTCAAGGCAGAGCAGGGCATCGACCTTCGCGGTGACAAGATGGCTATGCAGCGTCTTAAGGAAGCAGCAGAGAAGGCAAAGATTGAGCTTTCCGGTGTTACATCTTCCGCTATCAGCCTTCCCTTCATCACTGCTGATGCAACAGGCCCCAAGCACCTTGAGGCAACTCTCACACGTGCAAAGTTCAACGAGATGACAGCAGACCTTGTTGAGGCTACAATGAACCCCGTTCGTCAGGCTATTTCTGACTCCGGTCTCAATGTAAGCGAGATTGACAAGGTTCTTATGGTTGGCGGTTCTTCAAGAATTCCCGCTGTTCAGGAAGCTGTTCAGAAGTACCTCGGCAAAGAGCCCTTCAAGGGCATCAACCCCGATGAGTGCGTTGCTATCGGTGCAGCACTTCAGGCAGGTGTTCTTGGCGGCGAAGTCAAGGGTATGCTTCTTCTCGACGTTACACCCCTTTCACTCGGTATCGAGACAATGGGCGGTATCAATACAAAGATTATCGAGCGTAACACAACTATCCCCGTAAAGAAGAGCCAGATCTTCTCAACAGCTGCTGACAATCAGCCTTCAGTTGAGGTTCACGTTCTTCAGGGTGAAAGAGAGTTCGCAAGAGATAACAAGACTCTCGGCGTATTCCACCTTGACGGTATTATGCCCGCTCCCCGCGGTGTACCCCAGATCGAAGTAACATTCGATATCGATGCTAACGGTATCGTTCACGTTTCTGCAAAGGATCTTGGCACAAATAAGGAGCAGTCAATTTCCATCACAGCTTCCTCCAATATGTCCAAGGAAGACATTGAGAAGGCTGTCAACGAAGCTGCACGCTTCGCTGAGGAAGACAAGAAGCGCCGTGAGGAAATCGACACACGCAACAACGCAGACCAGATGGTTTACCAGAGTGAGAAGCTTGTTAACGAAAACGGCGACAAGATGTCAGAGCAGGAAAAGACAGACATCAACGGTAAGATTGATGCTCTCAAGGAAGCTCTCAAGGGTGAGGATATCAACCTCATCAAGTCCCGTCAGGAAGAGCTTACAAAGGTTCTCAACGACGTTTCAGTACGTCTTTATCAGGAGGCTGCAGCAGCACAGCAGGCAGCTCAGGGCGGCGCTGATGCAGGTCAGGCAGCACCCGGTGCAGATGCTAACGGTTACTATGATGCACCCTTCACAGACGTAACAGACGAAAACTAATTTATTAATCAAACAGCAATGAGGGGCGGCTTTTCCGTCCCTCATTGAGCGGTTTATGAAAGAGGAAATACCTTGGCAGATAAACGTGATTATTATGAAGTGCTCGGCGTAGAAAAGACGGCGAGCGATGATGAAATAAAAAAAGCATACCGTAAAAAAGCGAAGGAATATCATCCTGACCTTCACCCCGGCGACAAAGAGGCTGAGGATAAGTTTAAAGAAGCCAATGAGGCTTACGAGGTGCTTTCAGACCCCGACAAGAAATCCAAATATGACCGTTTCGGTCACGCAGGTGTAGACCCGAATTACGGTGCAGGCGGTCCCGGTGGCGGCTTTGGCGGCGGCTTCGGCGGAATGGATTTTGACCTCGGCGATATTTTCGGCAGTTTCTTTGGCGGCGGCTTCGGGGGCGGCAGACAGGCTAACCCCAATGCTCCGCGCAGAGGTAGTGACACTCAGGCTCGTGTTACGCTTTCATTTGAAGAAGCTGCAAAGGGCTGCAAGAAAAAGGTTGATTTCAGCCGTATTGAGCTTTGTCCCGAGTGCCACGGCAGTGGTGCTGCAGCGGGCACAAGCCCCGAAACCTGTCCCGACTGTCA
>JAZRSU010000001.1:0-10149 GCA_045651645.1 Acutalibacteraceae bacterium | reverse complement strand
CGGGGAGGTTTGGCACCTCGATGTCGGCTCATCACATCCTGGGGCTGAATTCGGTCCCAAGGGTTCGGCTGTTCGCCGATTAAAGTGGTACGCGAGCTGGGTTCAGAACGTCGTGAGACAGTTCGGTCCCTATCTGTCGTGGGCGCAGGATATTTGAGGAGCGCTGTCCTTAGTACGAGAGGACCGGGATGGACGCACCGCTGGTGCACCAGTTGTCACGCCAGTGGCACAGCTGGGCAGCTATGTGCGGTTTGGATAAACGCTGAAAGCATCTAAGCGTGAAGCCATCTCCAAGATTAGATATCCCATAGCATAAGCTAGTAAGACCCCTCATGGACTATGAGGTTGATAGGCTGCATGTGTAAGCGTAGTGATACGTTCAGCTAGGCAGTACTAATAGGTCGAGGGCTTGAACCATTTTTCTCACTTTGGTATTCAGGTTTTTCTAACCACTTCACATTACCAGCTTTGTTCGGTTTTTAGGGTACAATCCCAATGAGCTGTATCAATCGATACAGCTCTTCTTTTTTGTAAAATCGCTTGCAAAACATATTTTTATATGATACAATAACTTGAATTTAATATTAAACGCTATGATAAAGATAAGTAAGCACTGTATCACAGTACAGACAGAGAGCCCGTGTCACAGGCTGGAAGCACGGACGGTATTGACAGATTGCCGAATTTCACTTTGGAGCGGTGCAGTTGAACGATTTCATTCTGTGTAGGCTGTGACGGTTTGCCGGCGTTAAAGGCATAAAAGTGTCCGTTTTATTCAAACGGAAATACGGGTGGTACCGCGGAAGTAATCAGCTTTCGTCCCTGTTTTAGGGGCGAAGGCTTTTATTTTTATATATTAACCGAAAGGATGATAGATTTGAAAGAACAGTTAAATGCAATTGCTCTTGAAGCTAAGGCTGCTGTCGAGGCTGCATCTTCCAATGCAGACCTTGAAGCTTTGCGTGTTAAGTACCTCGGCAAAAAAGGTGAGGTAACAGCAATTCTCAAGCAGATGGGTAAGCTCTCTGCAGAAGAAAGACCCGTTGTCGGTCAGCTTGCTAACGAAGTAAGACAGGCTATCGAGGCACAGCTTGAAGAAAAGGTCAGCCAGATTAAGGCTGCAGAGCTTCAGGCAAGACTTGTAAGCGAAACTCTCGACGTAACAATGCCCGGTGAGAAAGTAGCTCTCGGTCATAAGCATCCTCTCTCAATAGTACTTGACGAGGTTAAGGAAATCTTCCTCGGTATGGGTTTTGAGGTTGCTACAGGTCCTGAAGTTGAGTGGGATTACTACAATTTCGAGGCACTCAACATTCCTAAGGAGCATCCTGCCCGTGATACACAGGATACCTTCTATATCACAGAGAATATGCTTCTTCGTACCCAGACTTCTCCCGTACAGATTCGTGTTATGGAAAACTCTAAGCCTCCTATCCGCATTATCGCACCCGGCAGTGTTTATCGTTCAGATGCTGTTGACTCAACTCACTCTCCCTTCTTCCATCAGATAGAAGGTCTTGTAGTTGATAAGGGCATCACAATGGCTGACCTTAAAGGTTGCCTCTTTGATTTTGCAAAGAGACTTTACGGCGAAGATACAAAAATCCGTCTTCGTCCTCACCACTTCCCGTTCACAGAGCCCTCATGTGAAATCGACGTTACCTGCTTCCGTTGCGGCGGTAAGGGCTGTCCTTTCTGTAAGGGCGAAGGCTTTGTTGAAATCCTCGGTGGCGGTATGGTTCATCCGCAGGTTCTCAAGAACGGCGGCGTTGATCCCGAAGTTTACAGCGGTTTTGCTTTCGGTGTAGGTCTTGAGCGTCTGACACTCTTCCGCTTCAATATCGACGATATGCGTCTGCTGTTTGAAAACGATATGCGTTTCTTGGGACAATTCTAAGGGAGGAAAATAACTATGGTATTATCTAAAAGATGGCTTCAGGATTATCTGAAGCTCGATGTTTCCGATAAAGATTTTGCTGCTGCGCTCACACTCTCAGGCTCCAAGGTTGAGGGCTACGAGACAGAGGGCGAAGAGCTTTCAAATATCGTTGTCGCAAGAATTGAGTCACTCGAAAAGCACCCCGATTCCGATCACCTCTGGATTTGCCAGGTGAATGTCGGTGCAGATGCTGACCTTCAGATTGTTACAGGTGCACAGAATCTTAAAGTTGGCGACTATGTGCCTGCAGCTCTCGACAACTCTGTTGTCGCAGGTGGCAAGAAAATCAAGAAGGGTAAGCTCCGCGGTGTTGAGAGCGCTGGTATGCTCTGTTCACTCGGCGAGCTTGGTCTTACTGCTCACGATTTTCCTTATGCTATTGAGGATGGTATCTTTGTCCTCGGCGACGATTGCGACCTTACTCTCGGTAAGGATATCTGCGAAGCAATCGGTCTTAATGACGTCGTAACTGAGTTTGAAATCACTTCCAACCGTCCCGATTGCCTCAGCGTGCTCGGTCTTGCTCGTGAGGCCGCAGTTACTTACGGTATGGATTTTGAAGAGCCCGTACCTTCAGTTGAGCCCGGTGAAGGCGATGTAAACGACCTTCTCAAGGTTTCTATCGAAGCTCCCGAGCTTTGCTACCGCTATGTAGGCGGCGTTGTAAAGAATGTAAAGATTGAGCCGTCACCCCGTTGGATGCGTGAGAGACTTCGTGCAAGCGGTGTGCGCCCGATTAACAATATTGTCGACATTACAAACTTTGTAATGCTCGAGTACGGTCAGCCTATGCACGCTTTCGACCTTCGTTACCTTGAGGGCAACGAGGTTATCGTACGTAACGCAAAGGATGGCGAAAAGATTACAACACTCGACGGTATCGAGCGTGAACTCAAGTCCGATATGCTCGTTATTGCCGATGCTAATAAGCCCGTAGCTGTTGCAGGTGTTATGGGTGGCGAGTACAGTGGTATTATGGACGATACAAATACTATCGTTTTTGAGTCTGCTTGCTTCAACGGTCCCAGTGTCAGAATGACTGCAAAGGCTCTCGGTATGCGTACAGAGGCTTCATCCCGTTTCGATAAGCAGCTTGACCCCAAGGGTTGCCGCAAGATTCTTGAAAGAGCACTTCAGCTTGTTCAGCAGCTCGGTGCAGGTGAGGTTGTAAATGGTGTTGTCGATTGTGACTGCTCCGATAAGTCCGATTTCACACTTGCTTTTGAGCCTGATTGGGTTAACGATTTTATCGGTATTGATGTCAGTGCTGATGAGCAGAAGAAGATTCTTGAGCGTCTTGGCTGTAAGGTTGAAGACGGTGTTATCACTGTACCCTCTTTCCGTAATGACCTTCGTCATAAGGCTGATATTTCTGAGGAAATCGCACGCTTCTACGGCTACGACAATATCCCTGACAGACAGCTTGCAGGTGTCGCTACAGCTCAGTACACACCCGAGCAGAAGTTTGAGCGTCTTATGAATGAAACAATGCTTGCTTGCGGTCTTTCCGAACTTTGCACATTCTCATTCATCAGCCCCAAGAGCTACGATAAAATCTGCCTTCCTGCAGACAGTGAGAAGCGTAACTGCGTTGTTATCACCAATCCCCTTGGTGAGGATACAAGCGTAATGCGTACAACTCTCCTTCCTTCAATGCTCGAAACACTTTCACGTAACTATAACAACCGTAACGCAAAGGCTTACCTTTACGAAATCGGTAAAGAATACATCTATAACGGCACAGATAAGCTTCCCGATGAGCCTCAGGTTCTCTGTGTGGGTATGTACGGTGCAGACTGCAACTTCTTCACAATCAAGGGTGTTGTTGAAGAGCTTCTTGAGAAGATGGGTATTGCAGACTACGATGTTGAGGCTGTAAATGACAATCCCTCTTACCATCCCGGCAGAACTGCTGTTATCAGTAAAGACGGTGTTAAGATTGGTGTTGTCGGTGAGGTCCATCCTCAGGTGCTCACCAATTACTCAATCGGTGTCAAGGCTTATGCTGCTGAAATCAGCTTTGGTGCTTGCTTCAAGCTCAGTAACCTCAAGCGTACTTATAAGCAGCTTCCGAAGTTCCCTGCACTTACACGTGACCTTGCTTGTGTCTGCGAAAAGGCTATGCCTGTTCTCAAGCTTGAGCGTGCAATTTCGGGTGCTGTAGGTAATACACTTGAAACAATCGAACTGTTTGACGTCTACGAAGGCTCACAGATTCCCGAGGGTATGAAGAGCGTTGCTTTCAGCCTTAAGCTCCGTGCGGCAGACCGCACAATGACTGATGAAGAGGCTGATGCAGCTATGAAGCGTGCAATCAAGGCTCTCGACAAGCTCGGTGTTTCACTCAGAGCATAATCCGACTTGAATTTAACGGAGGTGCTGTTATGAAAGAAAAAATCAAGGTAGCCGTTATCGGCTGCGGTAATATTGCAAACTCTGCACACATTCCTGCTTATATGGCTTCTGATATCGCAGAAATCAAGTATTTCTGCGACATCATTCCCGAAAGAGCTGATGCAGCCGTAGAAAAGTACGGCTGCGGTAAAGCTGTTTACGATTATCACGAAATTCTTGATGATGCTGAGGTTGCTGCTGTTTCCGTCTGCACTCATAACGATATGCATTCGGTTATCTCAATCGACTTTATGCGTCACGGTAAGGATGTTCTCTGGGAGAAGCCTGCCGCAAGAATTCTTTCCGAAGCACTCGAAATGGAAAAGGTTTCTTACGAAACTGGCAGAATTCTTTCAATCGGTGTTTGTAACCGCTATGCCAATTCCGTCAATCATATCAGAAAGCTGATTGCTGACGGTGAGCTTGGCGATGTTTATCACGTCTATGCAAGCTTCCGTGCCCACCGTTCAATTCCCGGTCTCGGTGGTGATTTCACAACAAAAGCCTGCTCAGGCGGCGGTGCACTTATCGACTGGGGTGTACATTATATCGACCTTATTCTTTATTGCCTCGGTGATCCGCAGGTACTTACCGCAAGCGGTGAGGCTTTCTGTAAGCTTGGTAAGGATATGAAAAACTACGTTTACGAAAGTATGTGGGCTGAGGATACAAAGAATACCGAAACAGGTACTTATGATGTTGATGACTCTGTTGTAGGTCTTGTCCGTACAGACAGCGCTGTAGTCAGCTTCAACGGTGCCTGGGCACAGAATATAGGCGAGAGAGAAACCTTTATCGACTTTATGGGTGATAAGGGCGGCGTCAGACTTGATTACTGCGGTAATTTCCGCTTCTGGACTACTAAAAACGGTATGCTTACCGAAACTACACCGACCTACCGTGCAAACGATATGCACCGCAGTGAAGTGCTTGATTTTGTCGAGTGTGTTGCAAAGGGTGAGAGAAACCGTAACGATATCAAGTATGCCGTAGGCACATCAAAAATCCTTCAGGCTATCTACGATTCATCTGAAGCACACGCTGAAATCAAGATTCAGTAACTGATATTAAAACAAGTCTATAAATTAACAGCGGCACACTTCTTTATGAAGCGTGCCGCAAATATTAAACGATAAGATTTATGCGAAATTATGACTGATTTTCGAAACGGTTAATTTTCCGTCAATAATTTTGTAGTAAACATAACATTTTTCAAAATAGGTATAATCTTCATAGGCAAAAATTGCATCGCAGTGCCCGTCCTTTATATCCGATGGCAGAGCAACCACCGTAAAGGTCTGCGTACTGTTATCGGTCAATGGCTGATAAAGAACGTTTCCGCTGCTGCCACTGTTAGATGTTGTGTTCCATACAGCACCATCAATAGGTTCTTTGGCAACGCATGTATACGTAGTGGTTAAGCACTCCTCAGCAGGATAGAATTTCGGCTTATTCAGTGACATACCTCTTTCAACATAGTATGTTTTCTTGTTACCGTTTTGGTCTGTGAATACAACGTCCATAATTGTGCCGGCATAAGTGCCTTCACCGGATTTGGAAGTTATAATGTCAATGAGTTTTTCAATAAAACCTTTATCACTCTCATAGGTAAAGCTGAAAACCTGTTCATCACGTTCTACCGTTGTTTCAACAAGCTCGATATCGGGGTCGTTAACGTCGTCATAAGTCCACACAAGTGATTTGTCGGGATCATAAGGTAATCGGATTTCGCTTTTTTCAGGGCCGTTGATTGCTGTGCCAATCATATCAAAACCGAGCGATATTGCAATAAACGGAACTAAAAAGATCAATAATACAGAAGTGCCCATAAAATAAACCTCCTTTGTTTTGTGAGGTTATTATACTACCGATGCAGTGTTTTGTCTATCAACTTGACTTTACATTATAAAATTTGAATGCAAAGTTTAGTTAACAATAAACCGAAAATCAGTTTTGGCTTATAAATAAAGAAAAAAGGGTTGTATTATTTTTAAAATTAGTATATAATAAACTGTACTACTCAATTCGGAGGTGTCATAAATGACAGATAAGACCATAACATTCGATTTCGTCGACGACCACGATGCGGAGATGCGCCGCACATTACAGGCCGTATATGACGCCCTTAAGGAGAAGGGTTATAACCCTGTAAGCCAGATTGTCGGCTATATCCTTTCCGAAGACCCGACGTATATCACGACCCATAAGAATGCCCGCAGTATGCTCAGCAGGGTCGACAGATACGATTTGCTTCAGTCGCTTGTTCAGAACTACATCACTAAATAAGGAGGGGGAACGGCAATGGCAGAAAAGAAAAAAGCAAAGTTCCTCAGCTACAAAGGCAAGCCCCTTGTACGTTGCGGCAATACAATCTACTACGGCAATATGAGTGACCCGTACGTAGTTCTTCTCCAGATAGTAAGCTCTAAAAAGGTTAATGACCTTGATGTTGCAGATAAGGTTACAGTTCAGCTTCTTACTACTGATCCTGATGCACGTCCCAAGGACAGAATCATCAAAAAGAGCGAGAAAAAAGGCCTTTATCAGGCTATGGATATCGGCTCTATCTGGCTTGAGCTTGCCCTTAAAGGCAACAAGTAACAAATAAAAATTCGCCTCACTGCATACAAATGCGGTGAGGTGTTTTTTTATGGTTGTAAAGTTGAAATACGGTTTTTTATATCTTGCACTGTGTGCGGTTGTTGCTGTTACAGGTGTTGCAAAGCTCGGAGCAGCTGCAGTAAAAACTTCAGCAGAGCCTGAAAATATTGCACTTCCGGTTGTGATGTATCATCAGATTACCAAAAATCCCGCACGTGCAGGAAAATACTGTGTAACGCTGTCGGAGCTTGAAGATGACCTTATCTATCTGAAAGAGAAAGGATATAACACCATAACCATCGGTCAGCTTATTGACTGTGTTTACGATTCTCAGCCTCTGCCGGAAAAACCAATAATTATCACGTTTGATGACGGCTACGAAACGGTTTACAGCTATCTTCTGCCTCTGCTTGAAAAATACGATATGTGTGCCGTTGCTTCCGTTGTGGGTGCCTATGCCGACCTTTTTACTCAGCTCGATGACCATACGCTCAGCTATTCCTATATGAACTGGCAGGAGATAAGCGAGCTTGCCGGCGGTAACAGAATTGAAATCCAGAACCACAGTTATGATTTGCATAAGCTTAATAATTCAGGCCGTAACGGAGCAAAAAAGGTGAGCGGCGAAAGCGTGCACGAATATTCAGCCTTTCTTAATTATGACCTCGGCAAAATGCAGACCCTTACCGAAGAAAAGACAGGCTATAAGCCGAGAGCCTTTACCTATCCTTACGGATGTTATTCAAAGGAATCTAAAGATATCCTCAGAAGTATGGGCTTCGAGGCGGCACTTGTGTGCGAAGAGCGGATTAACTATATCAATACCGAAAATACAGACTGGATGTACCGTATAGGCAGATTCAACCGACCTCACGGAATCAGCTCAGCAGAGTTTTTCGCAAAGATGAATATCGAATAAAATAAGCCCGTTACAGATTTAACTGTAACGGGCTTCGTTTTTTTATTCTCTTGAATTTATTCTTCATCAAGAAGCTTTTCGAGTGCAGCAAGCTTTACTGATACGCAAAGTATTACCATTGCCTCACGAAGCTCGTCAAGAGAGGGGAATGAAGGAGCAATACGGATGTTTGTGTCCTTGGGGTCTTTGCCGTAAGGGTAGGTTGCACCTGCGTTTGTGAGTACAACACCGGCACGGCGGCAAAGCTCAACAACACGCTTTGCACAGCCTTCCATAACGTCAAGGCTTACAAAGTAACCACCCTTCGGATTTGTCCAGGTTGCAATACCGCATTCACCGAGGTCTCTCTCAAGAGTCTGAAGTACGATGTCGAACTTCGGCTTGAGAATAACTGCGTGACGCTTCATATATTCACGAAGTCCGTTTGCATCCTTGAGTACTCGTGCGTGACGGAGCTGGTTTATTTTATCGTGACCGATAATCTGGTTGTTCATACGCTCTTTAATCATACGCACGTTGTTTTCACTTGCAGAAACAACTGCAACACCTGCACCGGGGAAGCTTACCTTTGATGTGGAAGCAACCTCGATAATCATATCTTCACTGCCTCTTTTAGCAGCTTCGGGGAAGATGTTGAGCAGAGAGTCGCCGTCTTCGTAAATATCGTGTACGAAGTATGCGTTGTCCCAGATGATTCTGAAATCCTCAGCAGCGGGCTTGAGTGCCGCAATACGCTTTACAGTCTCGTCAGAGAATGTGTAACCCTGAGGGTTGGAGTACTTCGGTACGCAGAACATACCCTTTACAGACGGGTCCATAACAAGCTCTTCGAGCACGTTCATATCAGGGCCTGTCTCAAGCATGGGTACGTTTACCATCTCAATGCCGAAGTATTCGAGAATTGAGAAATGTCTGTCGTAACCGGGAACGGGGCAGGCAAACTTGATTTTGCCCTGAAGCATCCAGGGTGTTGCACCGTTACCTGTGCCGTGTGTCATGCACTGTGAGATGTAGTCAAACATAATGTTAAGGCTGGAGTTACCGCAGACAATAATGTTGTCATTCTGTACACCGAGAGCCTGAGCGAATATTGTCTTGCACTCTTCAAGACCTGTCAGGTTGCCGTAGTTACGGCAGTCTGTGCCGTCTTCTGCGCTGTAACCGTTGAGAGCATTAACGCTGTCGAAAATATCCATCGACATATCAAGCTGTGTGGGGCTGGGCTTACCTCTTGCCATGTTGAGGTTAAGACCCTTTGCTTTGAACTCTTCGTATATCTGCTTCGTTTCTTCGAATTTTGAACGAAGCTGTTCAGAAGAAAGTTTGCTGTATAAAACCATTTCATCACCTATATATATTATTATATATTTATATCAATTTAACATATCGGTTAATTATTCTACTATATTACTCTTGTTTTTGCAAGTTTATTTTTGTTTTCCTTCACTTTTATTGCAAGTTTGGGGCTTTTGTGGTATTTTTATGGTAGCTGTCCGATAAATTTATGCAAGAGGGACAAACAAACTATTCATTTTTGGGGTGCGAAAGTTTGAAACACAGATTAAAGACACGGGAGAGCCTCCGCCGGGCTGCGGCAAAATGGCTGCTCACCCACGATAAACACTATATCTGTTGCGAGGGCAACGAACTCGGTGACGAATTTATCAAAACCTTTGAACTGCCCGAGCTTGAAGAAGAACTGCTCGAAACCCTGGTTGATGATGACGGAGAAATCACGCTCGTTTTTCAAAGCAGAATATATCTTTCGGCACGTGACAGTGTAAACGGCAAAGCTGCCTCGTTTATTATTGTACGGTATGTGCGTGTGCTTTATGACGATTTCGGCAATATCTATCGCTATGTCACACTTGGCTACAATTTCTGATAAGATTTGCCCTTGTATGCTTTTAACGAATATTTCGCCCTGAGTTTAATGAATATAACCAAAATATATCGGGGGTTGTATAGGGAATTTATAGCAAAAATGTATTTACATTTACTTTTTATATATGTTATAATAGCCAATGGTGTGTAGCGTAATTTTGCGTTGCACATATAAAACACGATTATTTTTATATGGAGGTAAAATAGAATGGCTTACAAGTACGTATACCTTTTCTCCGAAGGCGACGCTTCCATGCGTAACACTCTCGGTGGTAAAGGTGCAAACCTTGCAGAAATGACAAAGATCGGTCTTCCTGTTCCCCAGGGCTTCACAATCTCAACAGAAGCTTGTACAAAGTACTATGAGGACGGCAAGAAGATCAACGATGAAATCCAGGCTCAGATCATGGAG